>JBIPOE010000130.1:0-6362 GCA_044379485.1 Catalimonadaceae bacterium | reverse complement strand
ATGGCCTTACTGCAAAGAGTCTTTGGTTTAGCGAATTTACAGATTTTCCGGATAAAAAGTTGTTTTAGCAAGGACTTTGGCCCGCCAAATGGTTTACTATAAGGTCTTCGAAGACCTTATAGGTTTCCCTGGATCGGTTTAACTTTTTACCCAGGCCATGGTTTTAGATTGGCCACTTTCCAAAAAGACAATCCGGTAAACAGCATTTACCCACCCGGCAGTATTGATTTCCAAATCATTTACTCCACTGGTTTTTTCATATACTTTCCTTCCAAACACATCAAAAACAAAAATCTGGGTTCCATTTTGCAAATTTTGAATCATCAATTTTGAATTACCTGGATTGGGGAAAATGGAAATCGGATTGGTTTTCACCTTTTGAGAACTGACCGTAGTTGGGCTATTTCCGGTGGATTCTATCCGTAAATTGGCCAACCAAACATTAGAACCTGCATTCCAGAAAAAACGAAACGCCTCCAGTTTTGGAAACCAATAATACAAGGTTGGCAGGCGGTCCCTGTTTACGCCATAAAAGTCATTAATTCTGGCAATTGCAGGCCCTGGATTTAAAGTATCCACTTTGGGGATAAACATTTGCATCACCTGGCTATTGGAAGATTCTGGCTCAGAGGTATTTCTGACTTCCAAAATCATTTTTTCCTGAAAAACAGTGAAAGTAAACCGGCGCCATTTGGTTGTGGAGGCAATCAGGAAATTTCTGATTTGTGCACAACCGCCATTTGGAAAAACACCGGTAGAGCCTGGCGAGGTTCCTCCTGGTTCGGTGCTGAATCCTGGCAACCACCATTTGTTGGCGCCTTGCCTGTAAATCTCAAAATCGCCCAGGCGAGTGTGGCCACCGCCATGCATCATCACGGCATTCAGATTGTTGTTTCCGGCGCCATTCTTATTCATTACCCGAATGTTGTAGGCCGGTCTCCCAAACGGATGACTACCATTGATGCTATCGACAGAACCGAAAGCGGGGCCACCGATGGGGTAGCTGTGCATCAAACCTGCCACAATGCGACCCGATTCTCCACCTCCTAAAAGGGTATCCCAAAGCATATCCATCGAAACCCTGATAGAATCCAGATTCCGGTCTATTACAAAAGGAAAAGGATAATCGATGGCGATGCTCGTTTTGAGACCATTTACAAGTTGGTATTGGGCATTTGCCTTTGCTATTGGGGTAATACCCATGGCTTTAAATGCCAGACCGAAGTCATCCGAAATAAGTGTATCCACAAAAAACGCTGAGATAGGAACGGTTTGCCCTCCCCATAAAAGCTTGGTACTAAGGTCGTAGTGGCTGGGCCTTTGGCCAGAAAAAGTATCAACGACTACATGAGTCCATTGCCCCATTGCTGTATTTGATAAAAATAAAGCCATGAGAATTGGTAAAATAATTCGCATTTGGTTTGGTTAAAATCGTTTTGGTCGGGACAAAAGTAGGGATAAAAGTGAGGTGCTTGAATTGGTAAATGTTTTTGTTTTTGAAAAAATTAATAGAATTACCTGTAAACGATTTGGTGTTTTTGCCCTGATTTTGAAACCGTGATTGGGTGGGCGTTTTCGTTGGTCTTTAGACAGGTCCATCTAAACATTGATTTGCTTTTCAAGGCCTGCCCTATTTTCGGGCTGGTTTGCTTTTGGTGCTTCGGCTGTTATCGTTTTTTCTTCCGGTTTTTCCAAAATTGGATGTTGATAAGCGGCCTGGTTTGGAAGACCTGGGAACCGGTGCTTTTGCCTCGGCTTTTTTGGGCTTAGGTATATTTGGAGCGGAAGGTTTGGAGCTTGCTGGTTTTCCTGATTTAGCTGAGGGTTTTGGGGTAGATTGTTTTTTAACTTCACCTGATGATTCACCAATCATGCTGTAAATAATCTGCATTTCGCTATCCGTTAAGTCTCTCCAATCCCCAAGTGGTAACCCTTTTAAGCCAATGTTCATAATGCGAACCCGTTCCAACTTCATCACCTCATACCCAAAATGTTCACACATCCGGCGGATCTGACGATTCAGGCCCTGAATCAAAATAATCCGAAAAATATTGGGCGCATCCTGCACCACTTTACATTTTTTTGTGGTTATTCCCAGCATAGGAACTCCATTGGCCATAGAAGCGATTACAGCTGCGGTTAAAGGCTTATTCACAGTTACCACATATTCCTTTTCATGCTTGTTTCCTGACCGCAAAATCTTGTTTACCATATCGCCGTTGTTGGTCAAAAAGATAAGCCCCTGCGAATCTTTATCAAGGCGACCGATAGGAAAAATGCGGGTGCTGTGGTTTACAAATTGTACAATGTTGTTTCGCACACCATCTTCCGTAGTTGAGGTTACCCCAACTGGTTTATTCAAAGCGATAAAAATGACATCCTCACCTTTTAGTGGCTCCAGTTCATTTCCATTAACCCTTACCCGATCTCCAACTACAACCTGATCACCCACATGGGCCTTGCGTCCATTAATGAAAACATGGCCTTGTTCAATAAAACGGTCAGCTTCTCGTCTGGAACACAGACCGCTTTCACTGATGTATTTATTGAGGCGGATTGAACTTTGTTGCATGGAATGAAGAAAAATTCTTGTATTTGGTATATTATTATTATTAAATCGAAGATTTTAATTTGTATCCATTGCATTTATTTTCTGTTGGATAATTTTCTCAACTATCTCCCATTCGGCCTTGAGTTCTGATAATTGTAATTCTATGTTATCATTCCAACTGTCTGTTGAATCAGTTTCTATTATCCCTGCAATTCTGGCCATGATTGTGAAGTACATAGAACCTGATGAGCCTTTTATTATATGGGCTGCCGCACTAACCCTACTCGTATTCTTTTCTCTGCAAGCCTCCTCTAGCTCAAGTATTTGACCTGGCATATACTTAAGTACAATGGTCATAGCCTCCTTTATAATTGACTTATTGCTATATAAATTTTCCAATTCATGATACGCCACATGCAACTCAATTTCAGATTCACCATTATGATTTGATTCCTGCGATTGCTTTTCTTTTATCAAATATTTATCCAGCATCGCCTTAATTTTCTCTGGTACAACTGGCTTGGTTAAAAATTCATTCATTCCATTGGCAAAACAATTCTCCCGCTCTTCTTTCAGAGCACCAGCCGTAAGCGCTATTATTGGGACATTGTTGCCAGTTAACAATTCAATTTCTCTGATTTTTTTGGTTGCATTTATCCCATCAAGTTCGGGCATGTGCACATCCATTAAAATCAAATCAGGGCTCAATTTTTGATATTTTTCAATAGCTTCAATGCCGTTTTTAGCTTCAATGATTTCACCGGTGTAGCCAATCTCAGAAAGCATGGCCTTGATTAGGACCATATTTAAAAATACATCTTCTGCAATTAATATTTTTACATTTTCGTGGATATTATCGGCTTTAGGTGCTTCAATATTTTCTTTGTCAAGGCCGGCCGTGTTATCCTCATATAGATTATTGAGATAATTGAATAAATCGTTGCTTTTGACAGGTTTGCTTAAGCGAAAGCGAATACCCAATTCCTGGCATTCTTTTTCAAGCCGAATGTTGTCTAAAGAGGAGTGAAGAAGAATTACCGGCTGTTTTTCTAAGCTTAAGTTCAATTTAGTTTTAAGCATTCTTATGGTTTCTATGCCATTGAAATATGGCATATTGTAGTCACAAATGATCAGGTCAAATGGTTCGGGTTGTTCAATTATTTTGAGCGCCTCGAAACCACTATCACAACATTCGGATTGAATCTGCCACTGGTTGAGCATTTGTTTCATGATTATTTGGTTATTGGCGTTGTCGTCAATAATCAAACATCGCTTCACGCCTTCAATTTTAGTAGTGTCTGGCTTTTCTCCAGCTTCAAACCGAGTTGTAACATCAAAATATAGAATAGTTTCAACACCTACCGTACTATTGATTTTGATGATACTGCCCATTTTTTCAGCAATCAATTGAGAAATAACAAGTCCCAAACCCGTACCACCAAACTTACGCGTAGTTGAACTATCGGCCTGTGAAAATGATTTAAAGAGCCTCGACTGTTGCTCTTTATTGATGCCAATTCCAGTGTCTCTTACAGATATTGAGAGCTTGCCACTATCGCCATCAACTGCCTGATAGCGTATTTTTAGCTCAACTTCTCCCTTTAATGTGAACTTAACTGCATTGCCTAAAAGATTGGTCAGAATCTGTTTTAGTCTAATTGCATCAACATTGGCGAATCGGGGCATAGAAGGGTCGATGTCCAGCAATAACTCGATATCTTTTTCTGCTGCGGCGAATTTAACGATGTCGATGCTGTCCTCGAATAATTGCACCATGTCAGATTTTATTATATCCAAATCCAACATTCCTGCTTCCATTTTGGAGAAATCAAGAATATCATTGATGATGCCGAGCAGCGCATGTCCGGAAACATTGGCACTGTTTACATATTGCTGTTGAACATCAGAAAGCTGGGTTTTTTTAAGTAGTTCAGTGAATCCAATGACACCATTGAGGGGCGTACGAATCTCATGACTCATATTGGCGAGGAATTCAGATTTTGCTTTATTTGCTTTTTCTGCTTCTTCTCTGGCCGCAATTTGAAATGCAGCTTCTTTTTCAGATGTTATATCCCAATTGGTTCCAATCATCCGAATGGCATTGCCTTCATTGTCCCGTAAGACAGTTGCGAGGGCTCTTATATTCCTGATCTGACCATCTGCATATTGAACCCTGAACTCCGTATTGAAGTCTTTTTCGCCTTTAATTGCCATTTGAATCTCTTCATTTCCTCTTTGTTTATCGGCCTCATATACTCCATTGACCCAGGCCACGTATGCGTTGGTAAAATCGTTTTTATTAGCTCCATATAAAACGAACATCTGGTCATCCCAGGTGAGTTTATCTGATACAATATCCCAATCCCAAATCCCTATTCCTCCAGCTTTAACGGCAAGACTAAGGCGTGTTTCGTTTAGTTTTATTAATTCTTCTGTTTTCTTTAATTTGGTAATGTCGGAGTGAGATCCGACAACCCTTATTGCTTCACCATTAGCATTTCTCTCAACTACTTTGCCTCTATTTAAAATCCATAAATAGTTTCCTTCTTTATTTTGAATTCTATATTCATAGTTAAAAGAATCTGTTTGTCCTGATAAATTTTGAGAAATTTGATCAAATGCAAATTCAATATCATCTGGATGTATTCTGGAACTCCATTCATAATCACTGTCAGTAAACTCTTCTGGTTTATAACCTAACATTTCTAACCAGCGATTTGAATAATAGGTCTTTTTCTCTTGTGGTCTCCATTCCCAAATTCCATCACCACTACCTTCAATAGCAAATTGCCATCTTTCTTCATTGACCCTTATTTTCTCAGCAGCAAGTTTTTTTTCTGTAATGTCTTGTGCAATCCCTTTGATATGGGTTATGTCTCCTTTTGCATCAAGTTCAGCTTCTCCGTGAACCCACATGTATCCTTTGCTACCATCTTTACGGATTGTATTTAGTTCCAGTTCATACGGGATTCCTTTTTCTTGGGTGAGTTTTAATGCAGAAGATAATTGCTCCCAACTTTCCGGAGTAAACAGCTTCATGTGTTCGGTGTAGGGTGGTGGCGGAAGTGTAGAATCGAAACCATACATATTGTATAGCTCTTCAGTCCAGAGTACCTCATTGGTTTTTAAATCAAGTTCCCAACTTCCTATACCAGCAATTTTTTGCGTGTAATTTAATAAAGCGAGATTCTTATTTAATATGTCTTCCTTTTTTACAAATTCTGTAATATTCTGATGGGAGCCTAGCATTCTGATTGGCTTGCCTTCATTGTCTCTGATGGCCAAACCTCTGCACCTTATCCAAATGATAGATCCATTTTTATGGGTATATCTTATGGTTTGGTCGTATGGTATTTCGGGGTTTTCACAATGTTTTATGAAAAGCTCCATAGCGAGTTTCATATCATCTGGATTTATGATGTCCTGCCATGCAGAAGGCTTGTGTGGCATTTCTTTGTAATCATACCCTAAAACGGACCAGAATTTAGGGCTCATCCATTCTTCTTCCGGGTTATCCAAATCCCAGTACCAAATCCCATCAAAGGAAGATTCCTGAATAAAGTCAAAGATTGTACTGTCTGTTTTAACTAACTCATAGAGCTCTTTCTTTAGATAATGGTTGTCTTTCATGGCTAACTGGCTTGTAATTTTCGACATTACGATTTTGCGATTTTAATAATTAAATTTATTGAATTAGGCGTTTAGGCTACTATCTGTGCATAGGTTTTAGGTGGCCAGGTCATCATTCTTTGCATTAGGTTATTAAAGATTCCCTCCTTCATTCGGTTCCTGTTATATCTGTAGCAATATT
>JBIPOE010000129.1:0-6378 GCA_044379485.1 Catalimonadaceae bacterium | reverse complement strand
TCCAAATATCTTTTTGAAGGTTAAATCATTTTTGGGATCGAGGTAGCGCATGACAGGATTATTTTGCAAATATAAGCTGTTTTCTGCTATCTGACATTTTAGCGAAACGAATGTCAGATTTTAGATAAAGCCGATTTGCAATCGGCGTATCGGGCTTTTGCTTACTTTTCAAATCAATCCAAGCCTCCTCAAAATAGCGTCGACTTCTTTTTCTGAGATCCCGGTAATTTTAGAAATCAAGGGGATTGAGACTCCCTCCCTGTAAGCCCTGCCCACAATTTCATCTCTTTCTTCCTCTTTGCCTTCCAACTTTCCCTCTGTTTTGGCATCGTGCCAAATTGTTTTTTCTACACTTATAGAATCCCAGTATCGATCGTAAGATTCTAACTCAGCTGAATTAAATGCACTTTCCATCAAAATTTCGGAGGCTTCTTTCAGTTCCGGGTGTTCCAAAAATTCTGCTGAAATACTTTCATCCAGATTCTTAATTTCTGCCATAAACCGAAGCCAAAGTACACCCAAAGCCCTGTCTTTCAAGTTTCTGGCCTTTACCTTTGGCAATTCTATAAAGACAAACTCCAGCCCGTTTAAAAGTCTGTTTGGGATTTCTACATTCACTATTTTGTAGTGGTGAAAATACGCATCCGTCTCCAAATCGAAATTTTGATTGACCAAACTTACTGCAAACACAGGTTGCAAAAGCTCGTATTGCTCCCCTTTTTCCAGCTGCTTTACGAATGCTTTGGAAGCATTGAACAATACCCTGTTCATAAAAGAATTTGTCCAGAGCATTTGCATCTCCACAATGAACTGCCTGTCTTCGTTGTCTTTGCAACGGACATCTACTATTGAATGCTTGAAAAGAGGAATGGAAGGTGTAAGTTCAGCGGGCAGATACTCAATGCTTAGGATTTTTCGGCCTGCCTCCAATGGCAGTACGTTATTTAAAAAGCTAATTAGCAAATGTGGATGTTCTCCAAATATCTTTTTGAAGGTTAAATCATTTTTGGGATCGAGGTAGCGCATGACAGGATTATTTTGCAAATATAAGCTGTTTTCCTTTTTGCCAGAAAATCTAATGGAATTGAAAAAGTAACCCTCTGATATTTCTGCTATCTGACATTTTAGCGAAGCGAATGTCAGATTTTAGATAAAGCCGATTTGCAATCGGCAAAACAGATTCATTTCTAAATACTTTCCTCAAACTCCACTTTGTCATAAATATCCGCAATCAAAACCTCACAGTCATTCACCCGAATGGATTTATCCTTTTCAAAATAGGTATGGCTTAGCCACTCTGCCTCAGAAAGTTTGGTGATGATTTCTATTTGCTTTTTTGTGGAATCGACCAGCACATATTCCCTGAAACCGGATATGGTTTTATAACAGTCGAATTTACGGGTACGGTCAAAAAGTTCGGTACTGGGTGATAGAATTTCAATGATAATCTCGGGATTTTCAAGGGCCAACAAGCCAAAGGAGTTTGGTGTATATTTTTCCTTTTGGCAAACAATGACCAAATCCGGGTAATAATAATTGTTGCAGGTACCTGCTTTGACAAGTAAGTCGCTGGTCATAATCGAGCAGCCCTTTGCTTTCAGACAATGGCCTAATTCAATTAGAAAGTTTGATTGTACATGCACATGAGGCGGTTGGGCGCCAGCTTTGGCTACTATTTCACCCTCGTGGTATTCCAGTTTTATTTCGGAGGCTTCCAGAGCTTTGAAATAATCTTCAACAGAAACTGCAGTGGTGGTTTTCATAAAACATCAATTTTAAACAAAAATAGTTTTGCGAGATCAGATTCGCAAACAATTAACAATCACTTCTATTCATTAGTGGACCAATATGAGACTTTTAATTGGTTGGCTTAATTCCCCTACTTGAAAGCGGGGCCTGCAGCATTTGAAACTACCCAAGCCGGATACTCCATTCATTATTCTGAGCCGACAAAACATCTTCGCAATTCTGAACAAGATTCCGAAAATCAGTTTCATTCCGGCACAGCTCCAGTTGTTGTTCAATTTCTGACATTCTTTCTATCATTTGGCTATATTGAAATATCTGATCTTCGGTATTGATGCTCTCCTGATAGGCCGACAGAATGATGGCAACAGTGGCAAAACATGCCAGAAAATTAATTTCATCCAACCAGCTCAGGCTTGCATCTGGCTGAAAACCAACCCAAAGTCTTAGGATGCCGAAGGTAATTCCTGCCAGTAAAAGAACACGTTGCAACCAGGTTGATAATTTTAATTGTGAGGAAAGTCTTTCACATTTTCTTGTAAAGTACCTGGACTGATCTTCAATACGCCACTTACGATACAATTGCCTTTTTTCTTCAAAGACACAAAGGCATAACCTCGATTTTGTTAAAACCAATGGTTGAAAATTTTGAAATTGCTTGTTGTCAATAGCCTGGTTATCATTTAACAAATACAACCAGAATTGAGATTTGATCTTTTCAGATTTGGCCCTGGCAGAAATCCACAGGCTACGGTTTTTTCCTTTTCGTGGATTGAGAAAAAACTCAAGGATTGCAGCCAACAACGCAGCAGCAAGAGCCACTGTTTTTATCAGTTTTCCGTGGCCCATCATGGATGATTCTGAAACGCCGTCCAGCGCACTTAAAATACCTACTGAAGCAAAAAGTATTAAAGAAAACCGGACCTTATTCTTCCACGTTTTTTGGCTTTGAATGGCTATATGGTCGTTCTGGTCCATTTCCCGAACCTGGTGCACCAGGTCATGAAAATCCAGATTGGAAGGTTCTGTTTTTAATATCTGGGCATATAAATTTTCGTATCCGATGCCTTTTTCTTTGAGTAATTTAGAAAAATCCTGACTACCTCCTTTCACGTGTGAGGAGGTGGGGTTCAGGAATAAACAAGCCGAAATTTGGCTGGAATTATGGGATGCCTGCTTTACGATTTCATAATTGCAGGCTTCAAAATCTGGCAAATCCGTTCCATTCCATGCCAGTTCTGTTACCTTATTTGCTTTCAAAATCAGTTTGTGAAAAGCTTGCAGATATTGGCCTTCCGGGTCAAAAGGGGTAATGGAAATTCTAATGAAATCAGCGGAACTACATGGAAATACGAGCGTTAATGAACAATTTTGTTTTACAACCTCCTCAGCAAATAGAATGTCTGCACCGGCAGCAAGACTTAAAAAGTAATTGGCATCCGCATTTTTCTTAATAAATTCAGAAATTAGCAGTTTCAATCCTGAAATCATTCCAATTGGAAACCTTGGCTCCATCCGGGATGGTAAATCCGGAAGATGGCCTGAAAAAATGATGGATTTCACAATTTAATAGTATTGATTTTGTAATTAACGAAGCAAATATAACCAGGCACTCAATCCTCTTGGGTACCAATTTCCAGGCCAGGGTTCTGTGAGACTATTGGCGCCATCCTGATAAGCCTGATCGTTTTGGAGATTCCAGCGGTAAGGATAAATGGCATGCGAACCCGAAAAGTTAAAGGCTTTTGAGGCCACATAATCCATCACCATGGTTTTGGAAAACCAGGTTACTGGTTCTGAAGATGAGATGGTTAGGCCATAAGGTTTTAAACACAATGGCAAGGAACGATTCCATTCTGCCTTGAGGACTGGCTTTAACTTTGTAAGAATTGGATGTTCAAAATTGGTAAGTAAGCTATACAACAAACCTTCGCCAAGCACAGAAATCTGTTGGTTCCAGCCGGTAAATTTTTCGTCGAGGGAAACGGGAATAAATCCATGTTTCTTTTGGGCAGCCAAAAGGCTTTTGTAAATTTTCTCCGCCTCAGTCTCAAATTGATTGCTTTGCTTTTGCCTCAACCATCCGTTTCCAATGGTACCTTTTTCCCATTCAGCCTTTTGGGTTCCATTCATGGTAGTGCCATCCTGATCTTTGGTTTTCAATTCCTGGTCAATGGAACGGACCGGAGTTATTATGGAAACCTTCAGCAATTCTGAACCCAAAAGATAGGCATTCAGCATTTTAACTCCTAAATAGGTATTGTCAGGTGCTCTTTTTACCGCTTCACTCACATCGTAGGTACTCCAGCCATGCCCAACATCGGCCAGTCCGTTTCCATTGGAATCCCTGTTTTGTAAACTTTGCAAAAGCATAGCGGTAAGGCCTGCATATTTTTGAATGAAGGCCTTGTCATTCGTAATTTTATAATACCAGTACAGCAAAAAAACAAAGTCACTATTTTCTTCAACCGGCAAATAAGGCCCAAAATCATAGCCTTCAGCCTTCATCACAAATGGAAAGTTTCCAACATCGTGATATACAAAAGCACCTGTTTCTGATGAACTTACACCTTCTAAATTTTCTTTGATAAATGTCCTGCTGCGTGAACTGGGCACCATTTCTTCATAAAGAGAAATGTAGCTTGCCCATTGTTCCAGCATAAGTTTAAGTCGCCATGGAGTCCATTTGGCCAAAACCTGGGTTTCAAAAGCAACATCAATCGTGTTCATGTGCCGGAATCTGCCCTCAGTTTCAAACCAATAGTGCTTGCCTTTTGTATTCGTAACCAATAATCCGTTGGCAATATCTGTTCGGAAAGTGAGGATGGCCAACCATTTTTCCATTTCATTGCCCGGCATGGTATTGAATTTATTCTCAAATTCAGTTACCAATTGTATCGTTTTTTCATGATTGCGAAGGCCATAATCTGAAACCTCATCCACATTTTTAAAGAATCGTTTATAAGCAAAATACAGGTCCTCATTGTGCTTTTCATCCAGCAAGACCTGGGCGTTTTGGAAACCTGCCCAAACCAAGGGCAATTCCTTCTTTTCTCCTGGTTTCAGTTCAATTTGAAATTGCAAACCATAAAACCCGGCCATTTCAAACAAAATTCCCTTGTTTGAGACAGGAGATGAAAGAGCCATCAAACCATCTTTGCCTGATGGATCACGAAAATAAATGCGCTCACAAGGTTTGTTTAAACGCCACCAACTTAGATTTACGCCCTTATCCGGATCTATGGGAATTGAATTCTGGCCCAGATACATGCTTAGTTTTTTGGTTTCTTTTCCCTGATTTTCAACAAGTATATTCCAGGCATAAAATGGTGCTGTATTCAGTTTTAGTTTTGCTGTATCTTCCAAACCAGAAAAAGAATCCCAGCTTGAACTTTGCATCCAGCTCAGCTTTACACCATCAGATTCTCCCCTCAAACCGGTTGATAAACAACTTGTTCCATAGCTCTCGTTGCCTATTTTTTGAAAATCTGCCGGCCCCATCGAAGTAGAAAACCTGGTTTTCTTTCCTGAAACCTCCATTCCACATAGCCATTGGGATAGATTGTCGTTGTCCATTCCAAGGCTTCCCTGGTAAACACCTTTATGTAACGTGCTAAGGCTGAATGAAAACCGTGAACCAAGGCGGGCCTGTAAAAGAGTGATTTTACTTGAATCCGTCCATTTGTTCCAATGCAAACTTCCTTCAGATTTGGATTGGGAATTGGCTTTGAATTGGATGAAAAAGAAAAAGGCAAAGGCATATAAAACAACTGCTGCTGAAGATTTTGACATACTTTTTTGGTTAATTAAGAAATGGATTATTTCAAAAACGAAAATAAATCCAAAGGCCAAATGTAAAAGGATAAAAAAGGAATTGAAATGTATGCCTTTAGAGAATTTACTTCCGTGCAAAAATTGGACTGCTCAAATGAAACAATTCCATTTCATTTAAATAAAGTCTAGATGAAAATTGAACATACTTTTTCTTTTTGGCCTCATTCCGGTTTCTCCGTGGGAGAAATGAATTATGGCATGTTCAATTTTTTAATAGACTTAATATAAGTCCACAGCCCAGCGTTTTGAAAATTTAATTCCTTTTGGCAGAAGGCGTATTAAACCAAGTTGCAGTTAATCATCCATAACCAGTTGATTTTTTTGTTTTTCGATTTTTTTGATTTCCGGTTTCCCGATAAATCGGGACAAGTCGTGTACTACGGATTTTCGTTTGGTGAAAGGGTAGAGTTTGTATTTGGGTAAGTCGTATAGTTGTTTGAGGTCTTGATTAGCCTCAGAGCATTTTGTTATTTCTAAGATCTCATTTTGTTGGTCTTTAGCCTGGGTAGTTACCAGTTTTTGGGTGCTGGCTATTCTTTTAATCTCTGTCCAATTGTGATGTATACCCTTGGTTCTGAGCTGATATCGGATGGTGTTTACCACCCAATAAGCCAATAAGCCCAGATGGAGATGCACCATGGTTGAATCGTCGTTTTTGTGATAAATGGGTCTTAAATCCAGATCTGTTTTCAGGCTGCGGAAAGTCTATTCTATATCCCTGATAATGTTGTAGGTTTTCCACAGATTGGCCTCCTGCTCTACCTGCATATTGGTTCTAAGAAAATAGACGCCAATCTC
>JBIPOE010000070.1:0-21348 GCA_044379485.1 Catalimonadaceae bacterium | reverse complement strand
GCAACTTCTTGATACTGGAATTTCAGAAGGCGAATTGCTTCAAATCGAAAAGAAAGCAAGTGAAAAGGTGAAAAAGGATTTAAAAAGAGCCCTTCAGGCTGAGGATCCAAAACCAGAAGATTTATTCCTCCATGATTTTGCCCCAACTCCAATTCTTGAGGAAAAGGGTACAAGGATTCCGGAAAATGGCCAAAAGGAAGTAATGGTAGATCAGGCACTTCATGCAATTGAAGAGCTTATGAGAAAACATCCGGACTGTTTGCTCTATGGGCAGGATGTTGGTTTAAGATTGGGTGGGGTTTTCAGAGAGGCTGCAACCCTGGCCCAAAAATTTGGGAAAAACAGGGTTTTTAATACCGCAATTCAGGAGGCGTTTATTGTTGGATCCACCGCTGGAATGTCCGCAGTAGGTTTAAAACCAATTGTGGAAGTTCAATTTGCGGATTATATATGGCCTGGTTTGAATCAGCTTTTTACGGAGGTGAGTCGTTCCTGTTTTTTGAGTAACGGAAAGTGGCCCATCAGCATGATTCTCAGGGTTCCAACTGGTGCGTATGGTAGCGGTGGTCCGTATCATTCTTCCAGTGTGGAATCTGTGCTTAGTAACATTCGGGGCATTAAAATCGCCTATCCAAGCAATGGAGCGGATTTGAAAGGTTTAATGAAAGCCGCCTATTATGACCCCAATCCTGTTGTTATGTTGGAACATAAGGGTTTGTACTGGTCTAAAAATCAGGGAACAGAAAGAGCAAAAAATATTGAGCCTGATGCCGATTATATTTTACCTTTTGGAAAAGGCAATACAGTTCAGGTTTCAGATCAGACTTTAGCAAAAGAAGGAAAAACCATGACAGTGATTACATATGGAATGGGCGTCCATTGGGCATTTGCGGCTTCTGGCGACTTTGCAGAACAAGTTGAAATTGTGGATCTGAGGACACTTTTTCCAATGGATGAACAAATGGTTTTTGATTCGGTAAAGAAAAATGGCCGTTGTCTGGTTTTGACGGAGGAACCTATAGGAAATTCGTTTGCAAGAAGTCTGGCAGGTTTGATTCAGGAAAAATGTTTCCCCTATTTGGATGCCCCAGTGATGTGTTTAGGCTCTGAGAATTTGCCAGCCATTCCATTAAATTCTGTTTTAGAACAAACCATGTTGCCAAATGCGGAAAAAGTAAAAGCTAAAATGCTTGAGGTTTTGGCCTATTAAAAAAAGGTCAATTTGCCTCCACAAAAGCCTTTAAATCATCGACTTGCTTTTGTAAAACCTTGAAAAACTGATTCCGGATTTTCTCCGCGGTTCGGCTAACCTGTGTGCTTTTGGAAATCAGATTGTTCATCCAAAGTTCGTTTTGGCGGTTGAAAGCAGGATTCCCGGTGCTCATAAAATTGAAGGTGTTATAACCCAGAAATGAGTTTTTCCGGCCATTGGTATGGACCAAAACACAATTGTTGCCAATCATTAAATCGCTTACATAACAGGTAAAGGGCGTATTGCTAACCGATCCACCTGGCCTGATTTTTAAACCCAGATCACATTGACGCTGAAGGTTCGAAACCAATTGTTTTAGTTCTTCTATGACTCCAAGTGCATCGGAGGTTTTTTCGAATAAACCAGCTTCGTGGTAAAATTTGATCTGTTTTAAAGTGCTGGCAATGGTTTCTTCTGTCCATATTTCCGTGCTGGGCACTTCTGAATAGGCCAAACTGGCTTTCTGCGCAAGTTCTAATAAGCCATCATCATGGTTGGAATCATCGAATTTTAGATTTTGTAGCTCGGCATGATTCAAAATAGTTTTTCGCCAATAGAAAAATTTAAAGTCGCTGAGCTTTCTAAAACCGTACAAATGAAACAAAGGAATGTCCTCAGCGGCATAAAAAACGTCCTTTTCCTCAAATTGACTTATACCTTTTATTTGAGCAAGAAAATACTGAAGGAAACTTCTGAAATCCTCCAGCGTGAATCCAACCGGATTGTATTTGAATGATACAACATTGGAAATCATATCGTTAAGTGATTCCAGAGGTACATCAAAGTGTTTGCAAACCAAGGCAGTTTCGTCTAAAGAAAATGCAGTTTCGCAACGTAGTCTTCTATACGCACTATCAGAAGAGATATTGAGAATCTGGCTAAGTTCCTGAGGCAAGGAAATGTTTTGAGGTACTTGTAGTTTGATTATTTCAACCAAACGGGCTTGAAAAGGCAAATTCATTTTAAGAAAATTTGTGAATGCAAGTTTGTTTTTTTACGGAAAAATACAAAATATTATTTAAGTAGGTTGAAGTTTTGTTATAAAACCTGGTTTATCTCTAATGAAATGATGTTTTTTATTCGAATTTTAATTTTAACTTATTCAGTCGATCTGTTAATCCGTAATATTTGATTTGGAATAACCCACACCTTTGTCCCATCAAAAACAAAAAAATAATTCTTCAAAATATAACTCTTAAAAAAAAATGAAAAAGTTACAAGCATCTCCAATCGTTCGCAAGTTTTTAATCCTTGCAATTTTGGCCCTGGTTTCATCTCCTTTTATTGTAATGGCCCAAAACTCCGATAAACCAACCTTAGCGGTTATCGCCTTTCGAAATGATCATACAGATCCCAAAGCTGCTCAATATTCCTTGTCCGATTTTTTGCGCCTGGAATTGGAAAAGTTAGACCGTTATCAGGTTTTAGACCGATTTGACATGGATTATATCCTTACCCAAAATAAAATTGAATACAATAACTGCCTAAGCCGGTTTTGTCTGGAAGATATAAGTCAGAAAATTAATGTTGAAAAGTTGGCAGTTGGAAATATTAAGGTTTTGGATGGAAGAATTTCGATAACAGTTAAAATCTTCGACAAGAAAACCAAACAATTTGAAAAGGCACAAACCTCTGAATTTCTGGATATTCCAGCAGAAATTGGTATAATGATCCATATGACTGTCAATGATTTGATTGGGGTAAAAAATGATGAAGACGTCCTTAAAAAACTGACCAAGAAAAATGATTTTGAAAGTTCAGTAAACAACCCTGAGCAGCTTTGCCTTCGAAGCGATGGACCAAGAATGGGTTTTACATCCTATATTTTTGAACCGTCTGTTTCTAAAGTACTTCAGGATAAAAAATTCAACGGTGGATATGAGGCTATTCCAGTAATGTTTCAGTTCGGATACCAAATTGAAAAGCAATATCTAAATGAAGGAAATTTTCAGGCCCTTTTTGAATTCATTCCTATGATAACTGGTTTGGACCAGGGCTTATTTATCCCAAGTTTAACGGTGATGAACGGAATAAGAAATAATACTTCAGGTTGGGAATTTGCCTTTGGACCTACCATTTCACTCATAAAAAAGGCTGAAGGGTATTATGACGAAAAGGGTGATTGGGTAAGACTTGCCGGAAAGGAAAACAAAAGTACATTCGATACCGAAACCAGATTGGACAGCCGCGGTGCTGTTAAGTTTAGTACTGGTTTTGTTATCGCTGGAGGAAAGACATTTAAATCTGGAAAGTTGAATATACCTGTAAACCTGTATGTTATACCAAATAGTAGCGGAGTGAGATTCGGAGTTTCCTTTGGTTTCAATGCCAAAAGCAGATATTGTAAGCGGTAAAACGGATAGTCAATCACAAAAAAGCCTCTGGTTAAATCAGAGGTTTTTTTTGTTTGAACCTATCTTAATGTATCTCTAAAACCTTGCCAAATTGGTTTCCAAAAATTAAGAACCAAATAATTCGGATAGTTTTTTTCCAAGTCTTATTCCACTCATCACTACCCGCTTTTCAGCCAGTTCAAATGATTCAGTTTTATACGAAATTGGCATAATGGATGGAGAATCCTGAATGCCATTTAAGGTTCCATTTTTATAGACTGTGGTTTTTGCAAGTTCAAAACTTTCTTTTTTTGTCCAATCAGTTATCTCCTGATTTTGGCTGATTTCAGGTAGATTTTCCAAAGCATACTTCTGACTTTCAATGAGTTGTTTTCCTAAAGCAGGAATGCTGTCAAATGAACCTTTTATCAAACCATCCCAAAAGCTGTGGAGGCGTATTGGTTTTCCATTTTCAACAAATACAAACCATGTATCATTTCCTCCTTTATCCCCTTTTTTATGAAACTGATCAAAAAGTGCAGTTGTATGCAAAGGCTGATGAATATCTTCCAGAATGTGAAATATCCAACATAAATCAATGGCTTTCTGGCCGCTGTCTTTTTGCTTGCCAATATTGCCCAGAAGTTCAACAAGTTTTTGTTCCGCATTTATCTCAGCCATTTCTGGCACAGGTAAATTCTGTGGATTAAATTGGTAGTTGATGTAGTGCCATTTTGATTTTTCTCCGGATCCATAAGGTGTTTTTCTTGCCTCATCAGGAAATGTGGAGGCAAGCATAAACATTCCAATCTCTTTTTCATTTATGGGAAGGCTATCAATTCTAGTCTTCCATTCCGTATGAAACCAGGGATGTTTTTTCAAAACGGATGCCACATTCTCGATTGCTTTTGGATTGTTTTTGAATAGGTACCAATATGCAACAGAGCCGCCCAAATGGTGGCCTGCGGCAGACCAGCAAAATCCTGAAAGTGGCAAAAGGCACCCAAAGAGAAATATATATATCTTTTTCATCTGGAAATTTTTCAAATCATTTTTTATAAAAAAAGCCACTCTATTCGGGTGGCTTTTCTTTTTATGCGTCAACCATTTCTGATTTGTTTTCCATTCTTTTTCGCTCATTTGGATCGAGGTAAATTTTTCTCATCCGCATGCTTTTTGGGGTAACCTCCAGATATTCATCCTTTTGGATGTATTCCATCGATTCTTCCAAAGAGAAGTTTATTTTAGGTGCGATTTTTACGTTTGTATCAGTACCAGAAGCCCGCATGTTGGTTAACTGCTTGGCTTTTTGAAGGTTCAGTTCCAAATCATTCTGACGGGTGTGCTCACCAATTACCTGACCAGCATAGATTTCTTCTCCTGCATCCACAAAGAATCGACCTCTGTCCTGTAATTTATCCAGGGTATAAGCAGTGGTCGGGCCTGTTTCCATAGAAATAAGTGATCCGTTGATTCTACCAGGAATTGGTCCTTTAAAAGGAGCGTAGGCTTTAAATCTGTGGGTCATAATGGCCTCGCCTTGTGTAGAGTTCAAAACCTGAGTTCGTAAACCAATCAAACCTCTTGATGGAATTTCGAATTCAAGGTGTTGCAAATCTCCTTTTGGTTCCATAATCAAAAGCTCCCCCTTCCTTTGAGTGGCTAATTCAATTACTTTTCCAGAAGTTTCATTTGGAACATCTACTACCAAAACCTCAACAGGCTCGTGCTTCTGACCGTCAATTTCTTTGAAAAGTACTTGTGGCTGACCTACTTGTAATTCATAACCTTCTCTGCGCATGGTTTCAATCAAAATACTCAAGTGCAGAATACCACGTCCGAAAACCAAAAATTTATCCTCAGAACTGGTGTCCTGAATACGAAGGGCAAGATTTTTTTCAATCTCTTTATAAAGTCGATCTCGTAAATGTCTTGAAGTCACAAATTTACCTTCTCTTCCAAAAAATGGTGAATTGTTGATGGTGAAAAGCATACTCATAGTAGGCTCATCAATGGATATTCTGGTCAAAGCCTCAGGATTCACTGCATCTGCCAGAGTATCGCCGATTTCAAAACCTTCGATACCAGTAATGGCACAAATATCTCCAGCCACTACACTTTGAACTTTTACTTTTCCAAGTCCTTCAAAAACATGTACTTCCTTTATTTTTACTTTTTTGAAAACACCATCTGCTTTGCAAAGCGTAACCGTTTCACCTTCTGATATGGTCCCTCTTGCGACACGACCGATGGCAATTCTTCCTACAAATGAATTGAAATCCAAGGAGGTTATTTGCATTTGAAGTGTTCCTTCCGCAATTTTTGGTGCAGGTATTTCTTCAAGAATGGTGTCGAAAAGAGCAATGATGTTATCCGTTTGTACTTTCCAATCATAACTCATCCAGCCTTGTTTGCTGGAGCCGTATAAAGTTTTGAAGTCCAACTGATGCTCAGTTGCCTCCAGATTAAACATTAAATCAAAAACAGCTTCATGCACTTCATCAGGCCGGCAATTTGGTTTGTCAACTTTGTTAATAACCACAACAGGCTTTAAACCAAGTTGTAATGCCTTGCTCAACACAAATCTGGTTTGTGGCATTGGTCCTTCAAAAGCATCTACCAATAACAATACACCATCAGACATTTTCAAAACCCTTTCCACTTCTCCACCAAAGTCGGCGTGACCAGGAGTATCAATGATGTTGATTTTTGTGTCTTTGTATCGAACAGAAACGTTTTTGGAAACAATGGTAATACCACGCTCCCTTTCCAGATCATTGTTGTCCAGTATGAGATCTCCAAACTCCTGATTTTCACGGAATATTTTGGATGCGTGGATGATTTTATCTACCAGAGTAGTTTTGCCATGATCGACGTGAGCGATGATAGCGATGTTGCGAATTGCCTGCATATAGCTAAAAATGGCCGCAAAAGTACGATTTTTTTCCTTAGCATACGTTACTAAATTGTAAAATGTTGATTTTGAATTGGTTTTAGGTCAATTCTAAGATTGAATGAATTTTCGGTCCAGGGATTTTGAAAGTTAAAAAATGCCTTTTGAGTTTTTAATTAAAATCAAACTCCAGTCAGAGACAAAATTTGGTCTGGAGCCAAATTATTCTATTTTCCGAACAATAAATCACCTTTCCATATCCATCCAGAATATAGTCAATCTCCACTTTAAGATTATTTTAAATTGGTTTTCCTTATTTTTGAATCGTCTTATTTAATAACCAAACTTTAAACCAAAACTTTAAAAAAGAAGATGCATCTATCTCGATCCACCTTCAATTTTTCTTTATTCTTTCTTGTTCTCTTTCAGGTACTTAACTATGGCTCGAAAGCGCAGAACCTTGTAACCTATGCAGGTAATGCGGGAAAAGAATCTTTCAACGATGTGTACCGGTTGCCAAATGGGAAAATATTGGTGGCTGGTCATGCGGACAACCTGGCCTGGACCACAGCACCGCAAACCAATCTGCAAATCAATCTGGCTCCTGGGCAGTTTGACATTTTAAGCAATTCTTCCCAAAGGGCTTTTATCCTATTGATGAATGCGCAAAGTACTGTCATAGAGCGGGTTTTTGTATTTCCACAATTTACTGTTGCCGATGTGTCCCGCATTCGTACAACAGATGACCCAACCAAAAAAGCCGATGATAGCACTTTCGTGGTTTATATTTCCGGTAAAAGGACCGTTACCACTCCAACAGACGATGGGTATTTCATAGCCCGCTTAAATGGAAATTTTATTACAGGTGCCGGTGGTTCCGGAATGCCTACTGGTACAAACTGGTTTTTTCCTGTGAATTGTCCTGGGGATGAGGGTACTTCTGCTTACAAAAACATTCAACCCTGGGACGTAGGAAGCGATGGGCAAGTGGTTTATGGAATGGGAAAGGCTTATTCCTGGGATTGGGCAGCCATTTATAAACTAGATGCCTCTGGCAAACGAACAAGTGTTGAAAACTGGCCCGCCCATTGGAGTAATTCCACCGAATTGCCAGCTTTCAGAAAGGCATCGGCCAATCCATCGACATCTTACAGTGGCATAGTTTTAAAAGTAGGTCGGGCTGGAAGTTTGCGTTCATCCATAACTGGAGATCCATATTGGAATGGGTATAATTGGAATTTGAATACTGATGAGCGGGGCAACCCAAGAGTAGGAAAATTTCCTGATGACTTTTACTTTAACAAGGCATTTAATGGGAGCAATGGCTCCATAAATACAGGCGGCAGAGGGCGATTAACCGACCCTGCGACCAATTCTTATGGAGATTCGGTTAAAACTTATCGTGTAAATACCAACTCAGGAGACCAGGTAAAACCAACAGCAAGACTGGGTGGAATAACCATTGACAGGAGGAACAACCATATTTACTTTGGGACCAGCACCAAATCTTCATTTTATACACCTGTTAAATATCAGGGGAAAAACTGGATTCCTGATTTTGAACCTATGGTAATGTCGATGACTGCCGATGGCGCCATTAAATGGTGGGCCAGGTTGTATGACCAACAGGGAATTTCCCCACCAGATCAATATATTGATGGTGTAGAAGTGGATTATTCAAGTGACATGTTGGTGGTTTTAGGCAGGCAACATGGGAACAATACGTTTGCATTTTGGCGTGGCAATCAGATAGTTGGCAATTCTGCTTTTCAAAACAATTATACTGGAATAAATACCGAGGCAACCGGTCATTATTCATGGATTGGAAAATATGATTTGATAAAGAATCCGACGCAGGTTTTGCCAATGAGTCCGGTGATCAAACATTGCACCTACATGATGGAGTATAGGGATCCAGCCCAAGGCTTAGGCTCACCAAGTTCTGACCCAAAACTGGATGGCTGGCCAAGTCCGAATTCTGGTTTTCCAGATTTAAATACGACAAAATTTCCATCTCCAGGCCGATTGGCTGTTACGCCAGGTGGGTCTGTTTGCGTGATTGGAAATGGCAGAAGAATAATAACCACATCTGATGCATTTCAAAAAATGCCCAAACAAAAGGGAAATGGATCAACCGGGCCTCGTTCTTCCTGGGCAGACTTTGTTAGGATTTATTTGCCAGATTTGTCCAGTTTGATGTATAGCTCTTTGCTCACCGGGCAATTCGATACACTTGGATTGGGTGGAAGCAATACAAATCTGAATGGAATTTATCCATATAACGGTGGAATTTATGTAGTCGGAAATCATGAAGCCTCATCTACCACCGGAGAAGCACAGGGAAATCCGATACCGACCGCTGCCGTTCCATCATGGGGAAGTGCGGCCCCTCAAAATCAATCCGCCATTTTTGGGAGGTTGAAAATTGACCGGAATTATCCGATTTCAGTTCAATTGAATCCCAATATTTTTTGTACCGAAGCTACCAAAAACACCTTTCCAATCAAATTTACCCCGCCTGCTGATTTCCTTGTACAGTTTAGTCCAGGGACCATTTTTAGAGTAGAATTATCTGCAGCCAATGGTAGATTTCAAGGCCAGGGAGCGGGCGGCTCAACTACTTTGATTGGAACTTTGACACCATCAGCACCAGTGAGCAATTTGCAGCAAACCATAACTGCAACTTTTCCAGTTGGTTTAACTGGAAATACTTATGGATTGAGAGTGAGGGCTTTGAATCCTTTAAGTCCAGGGCCAGGCTATGATACCATTCCAGGATATTGGTACAACGTAACCTTGATTCCAACTTCTCCAGCCACACCTGGCGCAATTTCAGGAGAAACACTTGTGTGTGGTAACGCTGTGGCCACCAGTACATATTCGGTAAGAAAAGTTTTAAATGCAGCCAACTATGAGTGGGAAATAAACCCAACTGTTGGAAATATTCAGGATCCATGTGTTTTGCCAACTTGTGCAGGAGTTATTGGTGGAAATGATACTTCTGCAATCGTAGTTTGGAATCCAGGCTTTTCGGGAACTGCAACCATTCGTGTAAGGGCAAAAAATCCATGTGGGACCAGTCCTGGCTGGAGTACATTGGCCAATATCGTAGTTGCTCCTTGCATAACCACTTCATTTACAGGTTCAGTTTGTGCAGGGCCAAATCTGACAACCAACATACCATTTACCATTCCAGCCGGAGTTTCAGTAGCTGGAGTCAATTCATTTACTGCTCAGATTTCTAACCAGTTTGGAAGTTTTGCTACGCCGGTTAATATTGGAACAATCTCAAATATTCCAGCTGGAAATGGTCCGATTACTGCGCAAATAGCTGGATTTACAGTTCCAATTGGCACAATTCCAAGCACCAGCTATAGGATCCGTATTATTGGAACAGGAACAACGCCTGCGATTCAAGGATTTCCAAGTGAAAATCTATCCATTCGGACTCCACCCGGAAAACCAGCAAAGCCTGTAGGAATCAATCAACTATGTTATAATAATATTCGAACAGGTTCTCAAAATGTTGAACAATTTCGTTCAAATGCAGGAAGGGTTCAATTGATAATAAACAACCATGGGTTTATTACAGGTCAAAAAATATTTCTCAATATGGCTGCACCCGCCCCAACCAACTTCAATGGGGTTTGGACAGTAACCAGTATCGGAAATAACGACTTGATTCTGAATGGCTCCGTTTATTCAGGAACCAATTTCAATGATGCAGGTCAGGTGGTTTGGAATTACTTTTCCACCACTGAGATGGCTGATGCGTCCTTTTATGAATGGAGTCTTTCGAATCCAACTTTGGGCAGCTTTCAAACCAACAATGATGCGGCAACCATTATTAATTTTGCCAATATGGAAGGAAGCGCCTGGCTTAAAGTGCGGGCTGTAAATGAATGTGGAGGTGGGCCTTGGTCTGACTCGATTCAGATATTTGTCGAAAGTTGTTTGAAAATCAACCTTGTACCCAATTCAACTTGGTGTCCAGGTGCTTTTTTAAACAGGACTATAGCTGGTGGTTCGGTTAAACTCCAGATTTCCAAAGCAAGTCACATTGCCTACAATGAACAGACCAACTATAGGATTGAGATTTCAGACCAGACGGGAAATTTTAGTGCACCTGTTTTAAGTAGAAACGTATTTTGGTCCAACAATCAGGCATTGACTGGTCGGGTTACAGGAGTGACCAATGGTCCTGGAAAGATTTTACTCACCATTCCAAACCATGGATTGAATAGTGGGGCGAATGTCAGGCTTAATGATTTTTCCAATGGATACAACTTTTTAAATGGAACACGGGATTCCATTACTGTGATTGATGCGAACACGATTCGATTGGAGAGGGCTGGAGTTTGTGCATCAAATTGTAATTTTACACCACAGGCCACCATTGCAGGTCATGATTTATTAAGCCCGATTGATATTGATATCCCACTTCCGGCGAGTTTGGTACCTAGCAGTTTTTATCAAATCAGGGTTTCCTGTATTTCAAATTGTCGAAACAATATCACGAGCATTAATGCCCCATTGCCATTCACAATAGGGCTTCCGCCTACTATTCCTGTCCCAACAGGCACAGCTTCTGCTGCATGCAATGTAACTTATTCATATTCAATTCCTGCTGTTTCAGGAGCAACAGGTTATACCTGGACTTTGGTTCCGGCAGCCGCAGGTACGATCACTGGTAGCGGAAATTCAATTTCGATAACATATTCAAACATTTATTCTGGTCCCATTGCTTCTTTGACCGTAAAAGTGGTAACCCCTTGTGGTGAAGCAACTTCTATTCCGTTAAAAATAGGAACCAATTGCAGCCCACCAGTGGAGCCTCCATTTCCTAACGTAATTGCGGGTTCATATAGAAGTAAAACCACAGGTGCCTGGAAATCTGCTGCAACATGGGATGTATATGATGGAACCAATTGGACAGCAGCCACATCCTACCCTGGAAATGATGGAACCGCCAATGATGACCCTGCTGCCCAATTCATTTATATTGGTGGATACGGAACTGGTTCACCACCAGCCGCATCAAATCATACTGTTACTCTGGAAGGAAACATATCTGCTGACCAAATTGTGATTTGGAAAAATGGATCAACAGGAAATCTGACAGTCAACTCAAACGCAATTTTAACTATATTAAATGGAGCTGAATTGTATGATTGTCAGGTGTTTGGTGATCTTAGAGTGAACCAGGATGGCAATATTATCACCACTGGAAAATTAGCCTTCATGAATATGGGGCAGTACCGCCACTTTTACACCAACTCAGCGGGTTCCATTCCTTTGGCAGATTGGTTTCCAAATTCTAATTGTTCGATTGAGGGCTACACCACCAATACCAATCCTCCGGGAGGGTTAAATCAGCTCTTTCAGAATTTTACCTGGAATACTTCCGGACTTTCGCAGACTTTCAACTTGAAAGGTCAGTTAACCAATGTGTTAGGAAGATTTAACAACCAGAACAACAATGGCAAATACATTGCTTTAACAGACAACAATACCCCTATTTACATCACAACATTTGAAAACAGGGACAGACTGTATTTGAATACCGGCAGCTCAATTGCATCCTCAAACACATTGACTGTTAATAATTTTACAAATTTTGATGGGGATGTTTTTGGTTCGACAAATGCAGCAGCTGGAAATCTTGTTGTGGCTACAAATTTCGTCATTCAAAAAGGACTGGTTGCCCTGACTGGTTCCAATGGTTCGCCTATCTGGTTGGTAAAAGGAAATGCATCCATCACTGGTGATGGTCGATTATTAGGAAACAGAGGAGGCAGTGGATTTTCATCACGAATGGATGTGCTGGGAGATTTCACAATTAATAATACCAATGGAAAACTGGCTGGAAGCGACTGGTCAAATGCCAATTTTCTACTGAACATCGGAGGAGACCTTCTTTTGCAGAATGGAATAATAAACGAAGTGAACCAGGGAGGCAGTTTTACCATTAATGTGGCTGGTAATTATCAACAAACAGGAGGAATTATTGATGAAAGCTGGACCAGATTGGCAATACATGTTGCTGGTAATTTTAACCAAACCGGAGGCACAATAGCGTATATGAATGCTGCAAAAGGTAGCACCCTATTTGGTTTTAATGGAACTGCCAACCAAATATTAACCTTAATTCCAGTCAGTTATAATGGTACTCCAAGGATTTCCCTACTGATGAATAAGCCTTCCGGTACACTTACCATTAATCAGGATTTTCCTTATCAGGATTTTACATGGGTAAAGGGTAACCTTGATTTGGCAGGATTAGCCATTACCGGAAGAGGAAATCTTATACTGAATGGTGCCGGAGACATTGGCCTCCTTTCGGGTTCGGTTGGTTCTTCCTGGACACACCGTTCGCTTAAACCCCAAAGTGGATATTTAAAAAATCCATTCGACCTGCTTACCATTTCAGGTGGGACCGGTGGTGCAGTAAACAGGCTAAGTCAGACCAGTTATGTGACTGACTTTCTCAAGTTTTCCCTAAATTCAAAGTCAGTCGCCAATGCAAATTTTGCCATGAATGGGGGCACACCAGCCATTATTACCTTTTCCAACCACGGTTTGCAGGATGGGGATATAATTGTGGTGGCCGGAACAACAAACGACGGTGGTGCTTTTAATGGCACGTACACCATATCCAGAACTGGTGCTAATACATTTTCATTAAATAATTCATCTTTTCCTGGAAACTGGAATTCCAATAATACAGGTACCATCACCAGAATTGACAATTTTGAAATTCCAATTGGAAATGCCTCTGGTTATCAAGGATTTGGATTCAATCAATTGCGCAACGATGCCAATTTAAAAACTTTTAGGATTGCAATTAAATCCAGCGGTCCGAATGAAGCCACAGGAACCAACATCAGGCAAGTGGGTCAGGTGCCTGGATTTCTAGGTAAAAACTGGGTAATCCAAAGAATATCGGGTTCCGGCGTTTTTGAAGGATTAGGTTCTATTGATGTTTGGGCGCCAGGATATGACTCAGAGACCCGTATTGGCCAAAGCAATTCTGCACCTTTTACCACTGGTTTTACTTCCAGAGGTGGGGTAGGAAACGGTAATAATCTTTTTAGTTCCGGAGCTTTGGATTTGAATGCCATCAATTCTACTACTGGAACAGCTTTCGCCTTTGGAAGCTCTGCAACAATAAATGTGGTTAATCCGGGAACCTATCAAAATCTGACCCAAATAGCAGCCATTTACAACGATGCAAGTTTTACGGCTCCCATAACTTTTACACTGCCAGCTAATTACAATGGAACTGATGCCGGCCCGACTCCAGAAACTTTTCCAATCGTTTTCAGAAGAAAACAAAGTTTTCCAGTCACAATAAAAGTAGCTGGTGCCAATCGTGAAACCAGTAACAGTACGCTTTCCTCTGGAACAAATACACCTTTGGTAGTTTTAAACGGGGTTACCAATATCACTTTCGATGGTTTACAGGCTGGTGGAAACTGGAAATTTGTCAATTACGGCACTGGCGATTCTGCAAATACATTTAGGTTAGTGAATGGTGCTAGTAATCACGTTTTAAAGAACCTTAAAATTCAGGCATCCTCGTCAAGTAATTCATTTTCAGGGGCTGTGCTTTTGGGAACTTCAAAGGCATCAACCGGAAACAGCAACAACCAAATTCTCAACAACAAAATAAGCAACAATGAAAATAATAGAAAGCCACTTTTTATCAAAACCATCAAGCAAACCCTGGCTCCCGGATTCCGGGATGGTGGTACGATTATTTCAGCCACCAATACCGTACCTGTTCAAATCAGGACGGCGATAAAGCATGGATTTTCCAGTGGCCAATTGCTCAGGCTCAGGCACTATGATTTAGGCAAGTCCTACGACCCGGGCGTTGATAAAGAAAACCGGGACAATGTACTTACCGGGGCAAGTAATTCAAGCCCGATTTCCATTACCTCCAGTAACCACGGATTAATCACCGGTAACCGGATTTATGTTGGAAGAGACGTTAGTGGCAATCAATATACAGGTAAATATTCTACCAATGTGGCAGGCAACACCAATGCCAATGGGATCTGGTTCGTAACGGTAACGAGTGCCAATACATTCACCCTCAATGGAAGTACCGGAAATGGTGCCTTCGTGCCTCCTGCTGCAGGTACAAATCCGCCAACATGGTCTTGTATAGATGGAACCATATCAAACAGTGATTTTTATGTTAAGTATTTGACAGATTCTACCCTTGAATTGTATAGGGATGCTGGTTTGAGTCAGCCTCTTGCAGGAAAGGGTAAATTTAACCTGGCTGCTGGAAGTATGTCTGGTAGCAATTCGGCATTGTATCCTTTGATTTCGAGTGTTTCCAATACCACACCTGTTGTAATCACCACCTCCGCCAACCACCAGATGCAGACTGGCCAAACGGTTGGTATTCGGGACAGTCTGAACCAATCCCAGGTCACCTATTGGGTAATTACCCGGCTTTCTGCCACAACCTTTAGCCTGAATAGCAGCACACCTGCCAGTTTCCCACCAACAAACAAATGGCAGTTTGTAAGCCCACCATTAATGGCAATCACTTCTGTTCCACATGGATTGGTAACCAACAATACAATCAGCATTCAGGGAGTAATTTTCCCGCCCAATGCCAATGGAAGTTTTCAGGTAGGTTATATTAATGATACAACAGTCAGCCTTTTAAGGACTTATTATTACCATACACCTTATTTTGGGCCGGGTTCTATGTATAATTTTTCTACACAGGCAACAGGTAATCTGGCATTCTTATCCAATACAACACCCATTAAAATTGGAATTCGATCACCGATGGCTGGTACAGCAGGCGATCTTGTCAAAATTACCGGAAATTTAAATGGACTTATTAATCCTGGCAACTACATAGAATGGACAGGTGGCGAGCAAAGCAGAGAGTTTTTCTTACTCAATACCCGAAGGATTGAACATCCATTTAAGGGAACACCTTCTGCTTTTTTTGACTCTGGAATCTCCAGAGGAATAGTGTCAGAAAACCGTGGATTTTCCTTAACTGAAGCCAATACCATCAAGGGAAATGAAGTCTCGAATGTGGTGAAAGACGGGATTCTGGTTACCAATCTGGGCAATGGAAGTCGCTGGAAAATAGAAGACAACCACTACTTTTTCAATGGAATCGGGGCGCCAACCACCTTGTCGGGCAATGATTTTGTGGCATTCAATTTTATTCCGGGATTAAAGAGCAATGACAACTCCATATCCGGCAATTACGTTGGTGGAACCCAATCATTCTGTGGTGGCACACCTTTGGTATTTGGACTTCAACTTGGAAAATACCAACAATTGACTGCTACCGGATTTGTTGTGAATGTTGGAAACCAGGTAGCTACCCGGATGGTAAGAAATGTGATCAAAAACATCAATGGTGCAGGCCCTGGTTATTTGGTTCAACAAAATGGCAATTCTTCGACCGGCACTGGAAATGTTCAGATTCAGCCTAATTTTGGCCTGTTTTCAGGCATTGACATTCGTGAGGGTCTGGCGACCATAGGGGGTGAGACCTATGCCGATGCCAACTGGTTTGGAGATACGACAACCAGAAATGATTTTTCCGTTGAATTGAATGGTGAAGCTAACGCAACCTTTGGCATCAAAACTTCTTCTTCATCCAACGTACGAATTCAGCGGAACATCATTGGAAATGTGATCTGCCAGGCAAGAGGGAATCAGGGTTTGGGTTCATTTATAGGTATTCTGTGCCAGGGATCGGGTTCTCATACCATCTCCAAAAACACCATCCGCAGATTAAAAGGAGAACCTGCTGTTGCCATTTCTGTTTTTGCAACAGGTTTGGAGCAGATGGTTGATTCCAACAACATTGGCAATATGATTGTTGGAGGAGATTCTACAAGAGGTATTCACATCGGTGGAAAAGGCAGTGCAGGTATTTTGAGAGGCAACCGGTACTATGGTTCATCCGTTTTAACAGGTGTTGACTATGTAAATACATTTCTCGACATGCAGGTAAATGGAATCGGACAGGGCTGGAAAGTGTACAACAACCAGATCAGTGCTGATTTTAATAAGTGGAGTGGCCGTTTCAGTGATCGACTTTCAGGAATCTGCCATTCAGCTTCTGGTGGTGTGCCAACCAAATATTATTTTAATACCGTTTATTTATCTGGTCCTTTGGGTGATCCTGGGTATAGCTCTGCTGCCTTTCGAAAAACAGGTGCAGGTAGAGTGGAACTCAAAAACAACATTTTCTACAATGAAACCGGTGGAGGTGCCGGTGCACACTATGGAATTGCGGTCAATAATACCAACAATTGGAACGGAAATAATGTAACGAACAACTTGTTTTATGCCCAGGGTGGGAACAGCTTTTTGGGTCTTATTGGTTCAACCCAAATTACAGACATCAATACCTGGGAAGGAACCGCCGGAGGTACCAGCAACCTCGAGTCTTATATAGAATGGAAGTATCCTCAGCCAGATAATTTAGGCAGACTTCAGCTTTCCGGAGAAAACTGCCCTATAAAAGACAAGGGCATCAATGTGCAGATTTTTGATGACTACGATTCACTTCTGGTAAGGGACAAAGTGAAGCCAGACATTGGTAGTCATGAGTTTAGCAATGAAATTCCTTTGGGCGCATATTGGGTGGGTGGTATTAACAACGACTGGCATCTGGAAGGAAACTGGTGCGATGAAAAAGTGCCTCAATCTTTTGAAGATGTGACGATTAGCAATTTGCCAAGGCGAAAAAATATGCCGATTGTGTCAACGGATGATGCGGTTTGCAGAAATATAAAGGTGATAGACAATCCTGGAAGTATGCTCACCGTTTGGGGTGACAATGCCAATCTTACTTTTTATGGAGATTCTGGAAAAGTAAAATATACCCATGACAATCTGGCCCACATTTCCGGTAAAATCACTTTTGGTTCGGATACGGTGCAAAGCATTCCGGCACCTGTTACAGATTTGAATTCAAACAGGCGAAATCTTGATTTGATTCCATTGCAAATTCAAACGGTAACTTTAAATGGAGTCGGGGCAATCATCAAAACGGTTGTAGGCGATCATAAACTCACTTTTGGTGAATTTGTGAAGTTTGCAAAAGTCAAAGGTATTCTGGGTTTAGAAGGCAGCTTTAAAATTAACCGAACCATCGGCACTGACCAATTTGAGGTTTTGGGTTCATTTTCGGGGTCTTATGTGCAGCGGTCAGGTTATGCGGTTCCTCTTGCCATTTTGCCAGTTAGAACCATTACCAATAATGCTTCGACTTTAACGATACAAACTTCCAAAAACCACAACCTGAAAGATGACCAATATGTTGCCATAACGGGGGCAAAAGGAATTGATGCAGCCAATGGTGCTTTCAAAATTTTTAATGCAAATGGCAATAAATTTGACATCAATGTAAAAACTTCCAATCTTTTTGTTCAGGATACCAATGCAGTTATCATTCCGGCCCGGACAGGATATTATGACCTGCACTTAAATGGTGATGATTGGAAATTTACAAAAGGAAGTATCCAAGCTGCCAGTTTAAAAGTGACGGGAGTGAAGTTTTTGGGCGATAAAAAGTCCATTGAGTTGAGAGATAGTCTGATAGCTGAAAATAAAGCGTTAATTCAAATTGATTCCGGAACGGTTACCGTGGGGGCTGGTATCAATGCAGGAAGTTTTGCCTATGGTATTTCCAATCCCCTTTCAAGTGGAGTTTTGGGATTGATTTCTTCTGATTCGTCAACCATAAATTTCAATAACAGGCAATTGTTTTTTGTGGATTCTATGGTTACCCGAAATTCAGGGAACATTGAATTAAAAAATGGTACGGTTCATGGCGAGTTTATTCATTCTGGGAACAAAGGAAATATCAATCAAAGCGAAGCTTCAGTAAATGTTTATCAAAAACTTATTTCTTCCTCAAAGGGTAAATACCAGTTATCTGGTTCGAAAGATTTAACAGTTAGAGATTCCATTTGGGTTAGACGAAATGGATTGATTGAAACCACTTCTGGCTCTTCAGGACAAATTGTGGGCAATAAATATGTTATGCTCCTGGGAGGAAATATTAATCTGTCTGGCTCAGGAAATTTACATGTGAATGGCCTGAATTTTCAATCTGGAAAAATATTTACAACTACTTCTAATCGTGTAATCATGCAAGCATCAAATGCTTCACGGTTTTTTAACCTGTTTGGAGGCAATGATTCCAGTTTTGTAGAAGGTAGGTTGAGCCATTGGTTTGGAAGACCGGCGCCCACAGCTATAAATCTTGCAAGTGCCAACTCTGTTTCAAATGGAGCTGAGTTGGTTGTTAAAACATCTGGCAATCATAATTTCAACGATGGAGATATAGTTTTAATTCAGGGTGTAACAACCACCAATTTAGGAAGATGCAACGGTACCTATTCTGTAAAAAGAATTGATGGTCAAACTTTACAATTGACTGGTTCTGCGGCACCTGCCGCTATTTCTTCAGGGCCGATGAATGGCACTATGGTTAGGTTGTATTCCAGATATTTTGCATTGGGAAAGGACAATGAATACAGAAGAATCTGGCTCCACATGGATCATGGAAATGCTTCAGCCACACAACTTTCCATTCCACTAATCGCTTATTCAAATGCAAATAGCCAATCTGTTTATACCACGGCAACAAATCACAATTTTAGAAACCGGCAACCAGTTAGTATTGTAGGTTCAGGTCAGGGTAATATTTCGGATAATGATATTCGGTTTGTCAGGGTTTTATCACCAAATACATTTCAGATTTTTGATGAAATTGCTTTGATCAACAATTCAAACCCTGGAAACAATCCAATAAGTGGAACTGCTACTGTTTTAGGCCATTCAGAATACGCTGCGGAAATGTTCAATAGCAAACCAGATTCTCTCAAGAATCCGGTACCTGAGTCTTCTTATTTTGGAAACTGGACAGATCAGATCAAGTCTGCACATCAGGGCCGTTACTTTAAAATCAATCAAATCAGTCATTTATCAAGTCCTTTTAAATTTAATGGTGCAGCTACAACCATCAGTTATAAACAAAATGAAATCAGTCCAAGTTTTCACAACAACAAGTATTTAAGCATAGTAAAAGACAGCCTTTGGCCAACTCCTGCTTCGGATAAATGGATTCATTTGAGGGGAAACAATGTGGATTCAATTCAATCTTTAAAGACAATTCAATCCATTAAGCCATTTCAGACTACAGGAGTTTTAACGCTTGGTTTCATGAACATCATTCCATGCAACCACAGGGCAGATGCGGGGAAAGATACTGTGATATGTCAGGGATTAAATTTTGACTCTCTGGGAACTAAGGCTTTGGCTGGATATGCTTATCGATGGAGAAGATTGGATCCATGGCAAACGGGTAGCACAAGAACAGATTCTTTGCGTGCCAGACTAAGAGTTAATATTTTGAATACCAGTTCAATTCCTGATACCATTCGTTTTGAATTGACAATGGCCAGAGGATTAGGTTGTGAGAAAAAAGACACGGTTCGGGTAATAGTGCTTCCTCAATTGAAAAAGCCTGTTTTGATTCCAAATGGAAACATCAACTACTGCCAGAATCCAAACAATACTGTTTTTACCTATACATCTGATTTTCAGTCATACAATTGGCAATTAATTCCTTCATCGGCAGGTGATATAATTGGTTCTGGCGATACCATTCAGGTGGATTGGAACGATGGATTTATTGGTTTGGCGAAGCTGGTTTTGAAAGTCGGAAACAAATGTGGGTTTAGTCCAGCTTCTGACACGGTTCGGGTAACCATAAGTCCAGGTAGTTCTGTTACACCAAATACACCGCAATCGAGTGGCGCAACCTCTTTTTGTCCAAATCCTGGAAACATCAATATTTCGGTATCTTCTGTTCCAGGAGCCACCGGATATGTATGGACAGTTTTTCCATCAAATGCCGGAACCATAACTGGAACAACCAATTCTGCTGTTTTTGATGCAACTAATAGCTATATTGGTTCATTGCAAATAGTGGTAAAGGCCATAACATCTTGCGGGGAAACGGCCAATTCAGATTCTCTGAAGATTACCATTGTTACAAAAACACCAAAACCAAACAAACCTCAGACTGTAGATTCAACCATTTGCCAGAACGCCAGTAATTCTTTGGTTTTTACCCAATTGGTTCTGGGTGCGTCAAGTTATGAATGGAGTTTAATTCCAATATCCGCAGGGACAATAACAGTTACTGGAAATCCTCTTCAATCAGTAATAGACTGGAGCGCAGGTTTTAGTGGCAAGGCAAAAGTTCTGGTTAGGGCAAATGGAAGTTGTGGATTTAGTGAATGGTCGGATACCTTAAAATTCATCATAAGTCCATCGAAAACTTCTTCCACAAGCATAACGGCCTGTAATTCTTTCACCTGGAATGGCACAACCTATTCATCAAGTGGAACTTATACATTCAATACCACCACAGCAGCAGGTTGCGATTCGGTTGCGACATTGATTTTAACGATTGCACCATCGGCAACTTCCAGCACCACTCAAACGGCCTGTAATTCTTTCACATGGAATGGCACAACCTATTCATCAAGTGGAACTTATACATTTAATAACACTACGGCAGCAGGTTGCGATTCTGTAGCGACTTTGATTTTAACGATTGCACCATCTGTAACCTCCAGCACCACCCAAACGGCCTGTAATTCTTTCACCTGGAATGGTACAACCTATAACAGTTCAGGAACTTATACCTACCCTACGACCACGGCAGCAGGTTGTGATTCAGTAGCGACTTTGGTTTTAACCATTTCTCCATCGGTAACTTCCAGCACCACCCAAACAGCTTGTAATTCTTTCACATGGAATGGCACAACCTATTCATCAAGTGGAACTTATAC
>JBIPOE010000069.1:0-21389 GCA_044379485.1 Catalimonadaceae bacterium | reverse complement strand
TTTGAATATTTTGAATCCGGGTGTAATTATTAACGGAGACGACCGTTGCCATTTGCAAAATCTGAAAACCATGCCAGTGGTGGAGGAAGAAGTAGATAAATGTGTGGAATGCGGCTATTGTGAAAACCGTTGTCCCAGCCGTGATTTTACCATGACACCAAGGCAAAGGATTCAAGTTCGGCGTTCCTTGAAAAGATTGAAGGCAAATGGCCAAACAGACGATTACAATACAGTTTTGGCTGAATATCAATTTGCTGGCATGGATACCTGCGCTGTGGATGGCATGTGTGCAACAGATTGCCCGGTGTCCATCAATACGGGTGAATTGATCAAAAGGCTGAGGCGGGAAAACCACTCAGAGCAAGCCAATAAAATGGCTTTGCTGGTCGCAAAGAATTTTGGTTTTGTAGAAGGAATGGTAAAAACCGGAGTATATACAGGACGTGCAATCAATTCACTTTCAGGTGGAAAAGGAATGAGTTCTATTACAAAATTTGCCAAATCGATTGTTCCGGAATTTCCATTGTGGATGTCCACTTTAAAGGAACCCATTTCAATTAAAGCCAATGAAATACAGGATGCCGAGGTAGTCTATTTCCCAACCTGCGTAACCAGAATGATGGGGGCCGATGGAGAATCCAAGGAAAATATTACCCAGATTATAAAGCGGCTTTGCGACAAGGCTGGAATAAAAATATTCGTTTCAGGAAGCACAACGGGTGTTTGTTGTGGTCAGTTGTTTTCTTCCAAAGGCTTTGAAAGTGCATATTCTCATACCGTTAACCAAACCATAGATTTGCTTTGGACGCAAACCAAAGAAGGAATATTGCCAGTTTTGGTGGATATTACTTCTTGCACCCATTCCTTGCAACATGCCAGACCTTACCTAAGTGAAACTAATAAAACCAGGTTTGATAAAATCCGGTTTTTGGACAGCATAGATTTTGCTTCTGATTGGTTATTGCCTAATATTCAGATAATTAAAAAGAAAGAATCTATAGTTTTTCATCCTGTTTGTACGGTTTATAAAATGGGTTTACAATCAAAACTTCAGGCCATTGGAAGTGCTTGTGCTGAAATTGCCGACATTCCAGCCATGAGCGGATGCTGTGGTATGGCGGGTGACCGTGGGTTTTATTATCCAGAACTGATAGCAGGTGCAACCAAAAACGAAGTTGCAGAAGTAAATTCCATAGATTATGATGGCTATTATTCCAGTAGTAAAACCTGCGAAATGGCTTTGAGTGAGGCCTCTAAAAAGAACTACCAGTCCATTTTTTATTTACTGGATGAGGCAAGCTAAAGGCAGATTTTTAAATTGAAAGACAATGCTTCATCCTGAAATTCAGAATTGAAGAAGCATCAATTGGCCGTTTTAGTTCCAAATTCTTTACCCAAAGTGTACCTTGTAATGATTGGTGGTCACTTTGAGCTTGCCCAAAGACAAAGAATCAGGGCTTATGTCAGGATGAATCTGCCTAGCACTAAAATTACGGCACTTGGCTATGATTATCTGTATTGAAATGAGGCGATCAGGCTTCAAGTAAAAAGCCATCTGGGTTTGTAAACTCAAATGGCTTTTTATTGAAATTAATGGCTAGATCCATCAATAAGGACAAAAAGGGTTGTTTTCGTTTTTGCCTGAATGATCAGAAATTTTTTGCTCTTTGTATAAAAGTACCAGTTTGTAGATTTACAAACCTCTGCTTCTCATTAATGCATCCGTTTTTGGATCACGCCCTCTGAATTTTCTATACGCTTCACCCTGGTCAATGGTGTTTCCAACACTAAAGATAAATTTATGCAGCTTTTTGCCCACTGTTTTATCATATGCGCCACCAGCTTCGGTAAAGGCTTCCCATGCATCTGCAGAAATTACATCAGACCACAAATAGCTATAGTAACCTGCTGAATATCCATCACTTGAGAAAATGTGACCAAACTGAGGCGTTCTATGGCGCATGACAATTTCTTTTGGCATGCCCATTTTTTCCAGAGTGTTTTTTTCGAAGGCATCCGGATCTATATCTGCATCTCCCATTAAATGCAACTTCATGTCTATCAAGGCACTTGCTGTGGCTTCTACGGTTTGAAAACCTTGATTAAATTTCGAGGCATTGTTTATTTTATCAACCAAAGCCTGAGGAATTGGTTTGCCTGTTTCGTAGTGAAGCGCAAATTTTTCCATCACTTCTTTTGTGGAAAGCCATCTTTCTAAAATCTGGGAAGGAAATTCAACATAATCCTGCGCAACATTTGTACCTGAAAGGGTAGGGTAGGTGACATCGGAACACAAGCCGTGCAGGGCATGTCCAAACTCGTGAAACAAAGTTTCTGCATCATCCCAGGAAATCAAAACGGGCTCACCAGGGTTTCCTTTTATGAAGTTTGAGTTATTTGAAACAATGGTCGGAACTTCTTTTCCGTCCATTCTGTGTTGGTCACGGTGAGAATTCATCCAGGCTCCGGATCTTTTTCCCTGGCGTGCATAAGGATCAAAATACCATAAGCCAACCAGTTTTCCAGTGGTTTTATTGCTCACTTTCCATACTTGCATATCAGGATTGAATACTGGCACATCTTTAACTTCTGTAAAACTTAAGTTGAAAAGTTCTCCTGCCATCCAGAACATGCCCTGCTTTAACTTCTCCATTTGCAGATATTGTTTTACTTCGTTTTGGTCCAGATCATATTTTTCTTTCCTCACTTTCTCTGCATAAAAACGATAATCCCAGGCTTCTATTTTGATGCCCGCACCTTCTTTGTCCGCAATAGACTGCATATCAGCCACTTCTTTTTTTACCAATTGTAAAGCTGGTGTCCAAACTCCTTCCATTAGTTCCATGGCCTTTTCCGGAGTTTTGGCCATAGTGTTGGCCAGTCGCCAGTGTGCGTGGGTTGGGTAGCCAAGTAGTTTTGCCCGTTCTGCCCTCAATTTTAGGATTTTAGGAATAATGCCATTGTTGTCATGTGCATCTCCATTATCCCCTCGGTTTATAAACATTTTCCAGGCTTTTTCCCTGAGTTCCCTATTGCTTGAATAGGTTAAAAAAGGATCTATGGACGAACGTGTATTGGCAATAACCCATGAATCGGGAAGTTTTTTGGAAACCGCCTGCGCTTTGGCTGCATCTATCTGGCCTTGAGGCAAGCCGGATAGGGCATCTGCAGATTTAATTTCCATAAAAAGGTCTCCTTCATCAGCCAAAAGGTTTTGGTTGAACTTTGTAAACAAACCAGCCAGTTCCTGATTGATTGCCGAAACTCTGGTTTTTGCATCTCCTTCCAGTGTGGCTCCATCCAAGACAAAAGTCATATACCTCCGCCATACAAGTCGCTGTTGTTCAGGACTTAGTTTTTTCTTTTCCGGAGAATTGTAAATGGTTTCAATCCTTTTAAACAATGCAGTATTTTGTGTGATTTCATCATTGAATGCAGCAAGCTTTGGTTCCATTTCAGCTTCGACTTTTTCAAATCCGGGTCCATTCAAACTAGAACTCCAAATGCTATAAATGGTACTGGCTCTGTTTAATACCTGACCTGCTCTTTCCAGTGCCGCAATCGTATTTTCAAAATCAGGCTTTTCAGTATTGCTGGCAATTTTCCCAATTTCATTTCTTTTTAATTCCATTGCCTTCGTCAAGGCCGGAACAAAATCTGATACCTTAATTTTATCAAACGGCGGCACGCCTCCATAGGAGCCGGACCATTCCGCCAAAAGAGGATTCTTTAGTTCTGCTTCTTTTTTCATAATTTCCCTTTGCATGCTTGCACCACTTTGTACCCTGTTTTTTACTTGACAAAAGGCAGTGGTATATGCGTTTACCGAAATCAAAATGCCAACTGAAATTGATTGTAAATGAAGTTTTCTCATTTATTTCTTTGATTGAATTTACATGCAATGCTAAAGCTTTTTGATAAGTTTTCTCAATTAGAAATTTGAAAAGACCATTGAAATATTTGTGAAAGGGAAAAATACAAAACAGGACTAATGAGGCAAAACAGAGTATGAAAACCAATTTTGAACTAATATTAAAAAAGATTGTTGTCTGAAATATTACCTTCGTTTTAATGAAATTCTACTACCTCTTTTTAAGCACCTTTTTTATTAATCTTATTGGCTTTGCTCAAGATGTAAAGTCCTCTTGTGCAGATTATAAAGGAAGCTGCTTTAGCAACAAAAGTGCCAGTTTGCCGAAGGACCAAATTTCAAAAACAGAAAAATACGACGTAAAATTTTACAGGTTGGATCTCAATCTCACCAACCTCAACACTTTCATTTCCGGAACTGTAGAAATGCAGGCCAAAGCTGTAAGTAGTATTGATACAGTAGTTTATGAGTTGTTTCCTGGTTTGACTATTTCTCAGGTGAAACTTAATGAAGTCAATGTCCCATTTTTTAGAAAAGGATCTGCGGTAAAAGTGCCTGCCAACCTTTTATCTGGTGCTTCTTTTAAAATTGCCACCACATATTCCGGAACGCCGCCAACTGCAGCAACCAATCCTTTGGGTGGCTCTGGTTTAACAAATGCCAGTTCCCCAAGTTGGGGAAATCAGGTTACCTGGTCGCTTAGCCAACCGTATTCAGCCTACGAATGGTGGCCATGTAAACAATCTTTAAGGGATAAAATTGATAGTGTGGATCTAAACTTAACTGTTCCTTCAGAGTGCAAAGCGGGCGCAAATGGTCTCTTAAAAAATGTCGTTGATCTTGGAAATGGTAAGTCCAGATACGAATGGAAACATCGCCATCCAATCGACCATTATTTAATTTCTGTTGCTGTGGCTAAGTATGTTGAGTACAACGTTTTTGCCCATCCTGCGGGTTCAACAGATTCAATTCTGATACAGAACTTCATATATGACAACCCGGCAACGCTTCAGAATTTCAAAAACGACATAGACGAAACGGCTGATTTTCTGGAATATTTTTCCACAATTTTCGGATCTTATCCATTTCCAAATGAGAAATACGGGCACAGCATGGCACCAATCGGAGGTGGTATGGAACATCAAACCATGACTACCCAGGGCTCATTCAATAAAACATTAACAGCGCATGAATTGGCCCATCAATGGTATGGCAATCATGTAACTTGTGGATCATGGGCAGATATTTGGGTTAATGAAGGATTTGCTTCTTACAGCGAATATCTCATGCTTTCAAAATTGTATCCAAATGAAGCTTTTGCGGAAATGAATGGCAATCACAATCAAGTACTTAGTCAGACAGATGGGGCAGTTTGGGTGGAAGATAGTTTAAATGGGTCCAGATTATTTTCGGGTCGCCTTACGTATGCAAAAGGTGCTGCCATCATTCATACATTTCGATTCATAATGAACAATGATTCTGCTTTTTTCAGAGCCCTAAAAAAGTATCAGGTTCGTTTTGCGGATAGTACAGCCATTGGCACAGACGTCCAAAAAGTGTTTGAGGAAGAGTCTGGAATAGATTTAACCAGTGCATTTGAACAATGGTATTTTGGTGAAGGCCAGCCCACTTACACTGCCCGTTGGAATAATGTAGCAGGAAATCTGCACCTTCGGATTTCACATACGGCCTCCGCTCCAGGCATTACACCAACTTTTACCAATCCGCTTGAAATAACATTCCGAAGAACCGGTTTGCCTGATACAACCATCAGATTTTCTATCGGATCAAATAGCGTAAACTTTATTATTCCAGGTATGGGAAATGTCCTTTCTATTCAAGCAGTAGATCCCAAAAACTGGATTGTCAACCGCGTTGGTTTAACCACCAGAGATGCAAATCTTGTAGTAACTTCCAACAACGAGGTTTTGAAGACATCTGATTGGGAGATTTTTCCGAATCCTTCCAAGGGAAAGGTCCAGATATCAGCCCCGGAACCAGGGAAATTTGTATTAAAGGTATTGGATCCAAAAGGTAGATTTGTAATGAAAAAGGAGTTTGAAAATAAAACTTTTATCGATTTATCTGCCTTTCAGTCTGGTATTTACCTTTTGCAAATTGAAAATCAAAACGGAATCGGACGAACCTTTCGTTTGATTAGAAAGTAAGGTGATTTATCAGGTTCATTCTTTGGCCATAAGAGGAGTTACATTTGACAGTTTACATTTGAAAAACTGGACAATGTAAACTGTTCACTTTTTAGGATTGCTTTCAAAACTTATAGCTAAGAAAGCGGGGTTTGTTCTTCAGCTTTTTAATCAAATCAGGTAACAGGTGCGTCCAGGGAATTTATAATTCCTTTTTTGTTAAATTTGCAAAAACAAAAGTCATGACAACTGTATTTTTTGAAGAATCAACTGAAAAAAAAGCTACAAAGGCTTTGTTAGAATTTTTATCAACTTCTTCAACAAAGCCCATTGAAGTAAAAAAAGAACGAACTTTAGATGATTTAACCAGAGAAGACTATTTGGCTTCCATTCCTTATAACAGACGGCCAATAGCCATTTCCAAATCATTTAGAGAAAACTATGGCAAAATATAAAGCAGGTCAGATTGTTGAACTGCCCTGGTATTTTCCTTTGGAAAAACAAACAAAGCAACATCCATCTATGATTATTTCACCAGAAGAATTAGAAGAAGATGAAGGGTTTTTTTATGCAGTTTTAATGAGTACAAAAAACTATTTTCCTCAATACACTTTAAAAGTCCAAAACGAAATGCTTACTAAGCCACTAAACAATGAGGGCTATTTTGTAACTCATTTCATTGCATTTTTTCAAGCAAATGAGGTAACCAAGAACTTGAATACATTTTTGAAATCTGAATTTCGAAAGCCTGTTTTTGATAAAATTAAGAAAAGCATTTTTGCAATATGAAAAAGGCAGAAATAAAACGGTACAAAGTTGATTTTGAAACAGAGGCTCAGGCAAAAGCTTTTCAAAAATTACTTAAAGTATTGGGCATAAAAGAAATAAAGGATCCAAATGCTCCTCCAAAATCCAGAGTAATAAAAAATTAAATTGCAACGACAGATTGGGCGACCCTAATATAATGTGTTAAGCCAAAAAACCAGATTGTCAACAAAGTTGGTTCAACCAGTAAAGATGCAAACCTTATAATAACCTCAAACAATGAGGTTTTGAAGACATCTGACTGGGAAATTTTCCCTAATCCTTCTAAAGGAAAAGTCCAGATCTCTGCTCCGGAATCGGGTGAATTTATACTGAAGGTACTGGATCCAAAAGGCAGATTTGTTTTAACCCGGAAAACGCATTAGAAAATCTATTCCGAGCCTAAATTGCTTCAAATCAGAAGCTTCGCCGCCTTATCTTCTGTATCCGTAGCGCTGCTACGAATTTCGAATATAAGGCGCTGATTTTTTGCACTTTAGGCTCTCACTGCGAAGTTCTAATGCTTTATCCGGGTTTAAAACAGGAGTTTGAAAATAAAACTTTTATCGATTTATCTGCCTTTCAGTCTGGTATTTACCTTTTACAAATTGAAAATCAAAATGGAAGCGGACGAACTCTTCGCTTGATTCGAAAGTAAGGCAAAGCAGATATTTTTGAAAATGGGTATTATGCAGGTTTTGCCGGATAACCAAATACTTTTGCACTGGCGGCAATATCTGTCAAAACCACAGAGCCGGCTCCAACCGAGGCGCCTTTACCAATCTTAACGCCACTTAATACAGTAACACCAGGTCCAATAAATACACCGTCTGAAATTTCAGCACCAGTTCCAATAATTGATCCTGAGCCTATTACGGTATTATCTCCAATTTTTGCATCAACTTCAACTACAGTATTTGAGTGTAATAGGTTTCCTGTGCCAATAACTGCAAAAGAGGCTATCCGGCATCCGGAAGCCAATAAATTTCCATGGCCAATGGCTGCATATTTTGAAATGGAGCAATCCTTGTGAATGGCATTGATGGGCACAACATGCCTGCGCTCTTTTAGCATTTCTGTTAAAAAGTTTCGCTCTTTTCTGCTTTCTACAGCCACAAAAGCATCACATTTTTTGCCAATTAGTTTTAAAAATCCATCGTCTTCAGTATGCCCAAGCACGGTGATTTCCCCGATTTCTTTTTGATGCAAGGTTTTGTCATCATCTAAAAAGCCATAAACCACTACATCGTTTGATGCAAAAACATCTAAGGCAAGTTTACCAGAAAGGCTGGCACCAAATATTATTACAGGATTGATCATTTTTTGTTTTTCATCATAGCCTCCCTTATCAGAAGGATGCCAGATGAATTGTTTTTTATAATTTTCTAAAGGTATTGAATTGAGATGTAAATTGTGTGCGAAAAGTATCAGGTCTAACCTTTTGTCTCTTTCCGTCCATCTGCATGTAAAGCAAAACGGCCTTCTTCTCTGGCATGAATCTGTGCTATTTTTGGCCATGGCCAGCCTCCAAACTGAGTCTTATGATAATCCTCAAAAGCTTGGTTAATTTCTTCTTTTGTATTCATCACAAATGGGCCGTATTGAATCACTTGTTCACCAATCGGTTTGCCCTGTAACAATAATATTCTGGCTTCTTTGGACCCATTTACCAAAATAAGATCCACATCTGATTTGGCTTTCATAGAATTATAAGCTGGAATTGTGTTTTTGTCAATTTGCAGACCTTCGCCAATATAATAATACAAGCAGCGATTTATTCCTGGAGATGCTTTTGGTAAAGTCCAAACTGCGTTGGGTTCCATTTGAATGTTCCATACGGCTACTTCATTTTTCGGATCTGCTGCCCAGGAATCGGGTGGGGGAGAAGGCGCAGTTAGTTTGTTTATTTTACCTGCAATAATCTCAACTTCAGTGGTTTTTCCTTTGGCGTCTTTGTGCTTAAGAATTGGAATGGCATCGGCCCAAAGCATTTTGAAATGGGGTTCCACCATTTTGTCTTTTTTAGGCAGGTTTAACCAAATTTGAAACAATTCCATTGGATTGGGTTTTGTTTTATGGATCAAAGGAAACATTTCGGAGTGCTGCACGCCTTTACCGGCTGTCATCCATTGCACATCGCCGTTGCCATATCGCCCTGCTGCACCCAAAGAATCTGCATGATCTACAATGCCTTCCCGCACTACAGTTATGGTTTCAAATCCACGGTGGGGGTGGCCGGGAAAGCCAGGAACCTGTTTGCCATGGTACATTCTGAAGCCATCTTTTATAATAAAATCATCTCCAAGCTGACGGCCATTCAGAAATGGTTTTTCCGGACCCATGGCATCATTTCCCTTTGGAAATTTGTCTTCATGGTGCACACAAAAAAGAAATGGGTCAGCCGTTTCCCATTGAAAACCCATGGGCTGGAGATTGGAAATATTTGAAATTGGTCCCATTTCAGCGTTTGAATTTTGATTTGAAGAAGAGCGGCCTAAAACTGGTGCTGCAAAAAAAGTGGCTATGCTTAACCCAAGCTTTTCAAGAAAGGTTTTGCGTGGAAGTGTTGAGGACATGGCTATTGGTTTTTTTAATTAGCTATCAATTAAACTCAAATGTATTTAAATTGTTAAACCTTACCAATCAAAGAATTGGGCTTAAAATAAAGATCAGTTTTTTATAATTTTTATGATCTTACTGCCTTTTGAGATTTTCAAATAGATGAAATAAATACCATTTGTAAGTGAGCGGATGTCAATTTTGAAATCATTATTTGATCCAACTTCCTGATGATTAACCGACTGACCAAGGATATTTTTTATCTGATAGGAGAGGACTGCACTTTTATTGGTCCGAATATTAACCAATTCTGAACCTGGATTTGGATAAGCTGAAATCTCATTTTCGAAATTTAACTCTTCTGTATTTGTGGCGCAATTGGCAGTGTATCTATAAAGTTCTTCCTGTAAATTGGTTTCATATTGACCGGAATAGAAAAGTGAATTTTGGAAAACAACTTTATCTGTAATTGAATTTCCTGCCAATGGATTAGCCGATGTACCAGGGATTAAAACAGTGCCAGCTTCAGTCCCATCTGTTTTGTACAAGGCCTGAGCAGTTCCCGAAATTGGATTTCTGGCTGTAAAATATACGCCATCACAATACTCTACAAAAGTATGTGGATCACTAGGTCCCACTCCAGGACTAATATCCTTTAGCATTTTGGTGCCTGCAGTGCTTGCATCTGATATCCAAAGTTCCGCACCGTTGGTGTTGTCACTTCCTCTGAAATAAATTTTGTTTTTGCTTTTATAAAGCCAGCTGGAGGTAAAAGGTAAACTGGTGGGAGACGTAATGGCCAATTGGCTCAACTGATTGCCCGCGACCAGACTATCAAAGGCATATAGAGCCACGCTTGATGGGTTTGGATTTCCCAAAAAGACAAGTTTGTTGTTTAGTCTGGTAAAACATTTGGGCTCACCTCCTTCTACTCCAGGTGCCTGTAAATCAGCGGCTTTCATGGTTCCTGATGCAGAGCCATCGGTCACCCAGGGATCGTCACCTGATGTGCCGGCAAATGTATTTCCAACGAAATATAATTTTTTATTATAGACAGCCCAGCCATTCCAGGGTCTGATGTTTACATCTGTTTTGACCAAACGAATACTGGCGGTAGTTCCAACTGATTTATAAAAATTTTCAAAACCTGCCCCATTGGAGGTTCCACTAAAAAAAAGGCTATCCTTGTAAACCATAGGGCCATTCATCAGATTGGGAACGTTCATATTGCTATTAGGCAATTCCATGGCAATGCTGGTACCGGCCTGGGTGCCATTGGTTTTATAAATTACACTATTATAAGGTGGAGTGGGTTTGAAACTCTTAAAATAGACAGAACCTTTGTAGGCCACAAATAAATCTTCAGGTTTGAACAAAGAAATGATGCCAAGTGTACTGCCAAGGGCATTGATCGGATTTGGGAAAAGGGGAATGGTGCCAGCAACAGTGCCATCTGTTACCCAGGGCCTGTAAACCAAAGGACCAAAACTATTGTCAGCCACAGCAAAATAAACCTTTCCATATAAATTTATCATCTTTTCAGGTGAGGAGGAAGAATTCCCGGCGTTGAGATCCAGAAGCAACTGAGTACCGTTTGGTGTTCCGTCACTTACAAAAAGTTCCCGGTTGGTACTTGAACCCACATAATTGTTTGCAGCAAAAATGAGTTTGCTACCCAGAACAGCAAATGAACCCGGTTTTGAACCAAAAGGAAAAGGAGCAATGTCCTTGAATAGCTCTGGGTTTTGGGCGAATGATGATTGAAAAAGGATAAAGAAAAGGAGTCCGATAAAAGGTTTTATTTTCATGGTGAATTGAATTGTTGAATTTAAGGGCAAATAAACATTTTTATTGAAAAGTAACTGAGTTTGGAGGATATTTCCAAAGAAGATGGATTTGAATTATTTGTGGATGGAATTTGGGTTTTTGGAGTAAGCACCAGTTTATACCAATTACAAAATTCTTACAGAAATGCAAAGCGGGCCGGATTGAAGTGGAAATCCTTTTTTGAGATTTGGGCTTTGAAAAAGCTCAAATCTCAAAAAAGATTGCAACGAAAAGCCGGAATTTCCCGCCCCAAAATTCATGAAAACTGTCTCGTAAATTTCTGATTTTTTAAGGCTTACTGCTCTTCGAATTCTCCTTCCCACTTTGCGACAACTACTGATGCCAGGCAATTGCCCAAAACATTAACAGCAGTGCGGGCCATGTCCATAATGGCATCTACACCGAGAATGGCTGCTATGGGCCACTCTGGTAAACCGAAGGTGGCGGCTGTGCCTGCTAGAATAACCAAAGAAGCCCTGGCCACACCTGCCACACCTTTGCTGGTGAGCATAAGTGTAAGCACCATAAGAAGTTGCTGGCCAAAACTGAGCTCTATGCCCGCAGCCTGGGCCACAAAAACGGATGCCAGAGATAGATAAAGTGTGGTGCCATCCAGATTGAATGTATAACCTGTGGGCAAAACGAAACTCACAATTTTATCGGGTACGCCCAGGGCCCGCATGTTTTCAAGTGCTTTTGGCAAGGCAGATTCTGAACTGGCGGTGGCAAAAGCAAGTGTAACCGGCTCACGAACAGCTTTTAAGAACTTTTTGACCGGTACTTTGGCAATGAGGGCAATCGGCAAAAGGACGCCTACCAGAAAAACAATAAGGGCGCCATACAAAGTCATAACCAAAAGAAAAAGGTTTTGGAGTACGTCCAAACCAAGGCTTGCTACGGTATATGCAACAGCACCACCAACAGCAAGGGGTGCGAAAAGCATAACCAGATCAGTGAATTTAAACATGACCTCAGACAAAGATTCTGCAAAACGAAGAACCGGTTGGCGGAATTTTTCCTTTGTTTTGGCCAATCCTATGGAAAAAAAAAGGCAGAAAATAACGATTTGAAGCACCTCGCCATCGGCAATGGATTTGGCTATATTTTCGGGAAATATGTGCAGGAGTATTTCGGCTCCTGTTTTTGGGGCAAGTTTCGGAACCTCGGAAGCCATGCCTGGGCTAACCAAAATGCCTTTCCCAGCCTGGGTTAGGTTGATAGCTGCGAGACCAATAAATAATGCAAAAGTTGTGACTACTTCAAAGTAAATGAGGGATTTAAGTCCCAAACGGCCAAGTTCCTTGATGTTGCTGTGGCCTGCAATTCCCGTAATGAGTGTGCCCAAAAGCAAGGGGGCAATCACGCATTTAACCAACTTCATGAAAATTTTGGAAAGCACATTCAGGTTTTTGGCGATTTCGGGAAAGTCGTAACCAATGGCCATACCAACCAACATGGCTACAAAAATCCAATGGCTCAGGCTGGACTTTCTCATGGCGAAGCCCAAACCAAGGCCAACCACCAAATAGCGCAAAACCATCCGAATACCAGCATCCAAATTGAGGTAGCCGGAAAGTTGCATCCACTCCAGAAATAGGTAAACAGAAGCTGCAATGAGCAGGACCCGAAATTTGGCGAAAGAGAGCATCGATTTCATGGCTTAAACAACGGGGATTTTTCTGAATTAAACTTAAGAACCAGAAATGAATTCCTTAAAAACCTCATAATCCAATCCAATTTCAGTTTTTTCTGAAGGCTTTTCCAGCAAATCTAAAATGGCTTTTGGGATTTCTATTTGGTCTTTAAAGGCCTCCGGAAGTACAGGAATGAACTTTGCAGGATGTGCAGTTCCCAAAAAAATTCCAACTGCCTCGGAAGAATTTTCTTTAAAATAATGTTGTAAACCCAGATAGCCGATGGCAGCATGTGGCTCAGATAAATATGAATAGGTATTGAAAAGATCCAATTCAGCCAGTTTAGTTTCGGAATCGGAGAAAGAATAACTTTGGAATAATTCTTTTACACCTTTTACATCTCCCAAAAGGGCTTCGATTCGAACAAAATTGCTGGGGTTGCCCACGTCCATGGCATTGGAAAGTGTAGAAACTGAGGGTTTGGGAATCAATGATCCGCTTGATAAGTAATCGGTAAAAACCCGGTTGGCGTTTACAGAAGCAATGAGTTTTTTGATGGGAAGGCCCATTTTCCAGGCAAAGGCCGCGGCACAAATGTTTCCGAAATTTCCACTTGGCACTGAGAAAACTACTTCTGCGCCAGGTTTTTGTTTTTGGACATCTGCCCAGGCTTTAAAATAATATAGTGCCTGAGGAATCAACCGGGCAATGTTGATGCTATTGGCAGAAGCAAGTCCCTCCTTTTTTGAAAACTCACGGTCAGAAAAAGCTTTCTTTACAAATGCCTGACAATCATCGAAACTACCATCTACCTCATAGGCTTTGATGTTTCCTCCCAAGCTGGTAAGTTGCACTTCCTGATACTTTGAAACTCTGTTTTTTGGAAATAAAATTGAAACCTGAATGCCTGATACATTGTGAAAACCCATGGCCACAGCGCCACCTGTATCACCAGAAGTGGCAACCAGAATATGTAATTTTTTTTGCTGCTTTTGGTTGAAGTAGGCCATAACCCTGGACATAAATCTTGCTCCAAAGTCCTTGAAAGCCAGGCTTGGTCCATGAAAAAGTTCGAGGGTTTGGATTTGATCACCCAACTTTACCAGCGGAATAGGGAAATTGAAGGCATCCTCGCAAATTTCCCTTACTACTTCTTTTGGAATTTCATCACCAATCAAAGCATTGACGATTTCAAAAGCCATTTCTGGAAAAGAAAGTCGAGGTAGCTTTGAAAAGAATGATTCGGGGAACCTTGGGAAATTGGATGGCATGAAAAGCCCATTTCCCTCTGCAAGACCCTGAAAAACTGCATTTTCAAAGTTGGTGGTTTGTTCAGGATTTGCAGTATTGTATAAAATCATAATCGAATGTCAGGCTTTGACAATCAAAATTTATCAAAGGGATTTACGGGTTTTTACTCATCAAATCCCGTCTCCTTAACTTAACTGGTATGAAACCAGGGTCTTGTACAGAAATCCACTCTTTGGTTTTCTGAAGATAACCAATCGATCTGTCCTCTTCGCCTGAAGGGTAAAAAAGGATTGAATGACTCTTTTCAGGATCAATATCAACCAAATCGATTGACCATGTTGGTAGCCGGTTAAGCAATGAATCATTTGTTCGTTTGCTAAAGCCAGGTAAATAACGTTCGAGATAAATCCTTTTAAACCCTAGAATAAAACCTGCAGCAGCAGATGTGTCAAATCGATCTGCGCCTTCTATTCCAAAGTATTTTCCTTTAAAGGCAATTTTGAAATTATCAACTGGTGATGCAGGATATTTAAGCTCAATAGATTGTATGGTTTGCGGTGTACTGTGAAATAGAATTTTATCCCGCCATTCATTTTCAATTACGTTATACCTGGGAGATAAAAAACCAGTAAAACCTCTTAAGTGGCAAACGTATGGATCTCCTTCTTCAAACTTAAAATAGGTTCCCATATTTCCGGGTGCATCATCACCAACCAGGTAGGTTTTGTACAATTCACCTTTTATAAAAATGTCAACTTTTTTATAATTGATTTTCATTTCATCCTCCACTGTTTTGGCTTCATTGGCACCTAAAGGCCTTTGCATTTCCACGTTTCTGATGGTAGATAAAAGGAGTTGCATGAGGTAAGGTGCCACCTTATGTTTCTGGTTTAAAATCCAAAAACCTTCTGCTTTTCTTTCCAATTCAGACTTGTTTTCCGGATTGGAAATTACAATTTTGGAAATGGAAGAGGTGTCAGGAATTGCAAAATTCAGATCGAGTTTGTCCAGGGTAGATTTTTTTTGGTTTCGGTTTACAGTCCAATATGCTGCACCACCCAAAATGAAAGCTACTAATAAATAAAGTAAAGTTTTGTTCATATATATAAGATTGATAATTAGGCTCTTTGGTATTTTCTATTTCTAAAATACAACCTGAAAAAACCGAACAAAATAATGATTAAAATAGGGCCGGCAATATTGAGGATTTGCCAAAATATTTTTTCCTTGTTAATCCTTGGAATGTCAAGAGGACGAAGCGCAATGGATTTATTTTTTGCCAAAATAACGCCTTTATCATCCAAAAGATAAGATAGAGAATTCATTATGAAGTCCTTATTGGCAAAGGTGCTGCCTAAAAACCTGTCATAACCCAGGGCAAAGAAATCTCCTGCCTTATTGGTGTCGTTTCTGGCAAAATCACCATCACCTACCACAATTACTTTGGATGGCTTTCCAGCTTCCTTAAAACCAACTTTTGATTTGGCTTCTGGTGTCATTCTGTTTTCGTAAAGGGAGGTAAATTGACCTTCCAACAAATAGGCAACTGGTAAACGGCTCAATTTATATTGTTCAGGCTGAGGGTTTAATCTTGCCTCGTTAAAGGAAAGCCGAACCGGAGAAGTCATTATTTTTGAATAGCGGGAAGAAAAAACCAAAGGGGTTTTCTTTATATTAGAATTGGTTATGGTGTCAATGGTTGAGACAAATTTTCCATACAGGGCGTCCATATTTCGCACGATAGGATGTTTGCCAAAGTCATTTAAAACAGGGAAAAATCGCCAGGGAACCAACTTAGTTTCAGGCTTATCACCCACAAATCCAACCACCATCGGAATTGCGCCACAATTCATATCCAGCAAGAGGTCTGCATTTACCCTTACGCCAAGTTTGAAAAGTAAATCCTCCAGATTGGTTTCGTAAGGAAAAGCCAAACTCCCATCTGGTTTGATGCTGTCCAGTTCAGACCTGATGCCATCCAAAAGGAAAATGGCTTTTCCTCCTTTTACGATGAATTGGTCAATTTTAAACTTATCAAATTCTTCAAATCTCTTGGTAGGTTTTGCAATAATGATGGCGTCGTATTGAATAAGGGAATCCGTTTTGGTCAGGTCCACCAATTCTACATTATAATATTGTTTGAGGCTAAGGCCCAGATCCTGGATGCCTTTGTTGGTAATTTCACCATGGCCACCTAAAATTCCAATCCGTTGAGTACCTTGGGTTGAAGCCATTTTTATACCGTTTGCAAGTTCAAATTCCACACCTTCAACAGATTGATTTAATCTCTCACCTGGGGAAGAAGCCTGATTTCCTTTTAAAAGCTGAACTGGAATTATTTTGTCCTTAACTTTTATAATGGCGCCTGGAAAAATTATTCTTTGGGCTTGTTCTGCACCTTCTTTAACCATAAGGTTGGTAGGTTGTAAACCTTGTTTCGCCAGCTGATTATACACTGCATTCCTCGTTTTTACATCAGGAGCAATGGAAGGGTCAATAAATACATAATCAATTTTATCGCCCGAATAGGCTCTGAATTGTTCCAGCGTTTCTTTAATTGATTTCTGAAGTCGCTGAAAACCAGCCGGAAACTCACCTTCCAAATAAACCTCTACATAAATGTTGGAAGGAATATTTTTCATAATTTCTTTGGAGGCATCAGAAATGGAATACCGCTTATCCTCTGTTAAATCTAAACGGGCAAAAATTGAACTAAAGATGGTATTGGCAAAAACCAAAATCAACAGTAAAATAAATAACTGGCTGATTTCCTGAAATTTAATACTTCGTTTTTTCATTTTACCAGCGTCGGGAAGTTAAAACAAGCCTTGTACCAAAAAGCATGGCCACTGCCACAGATATCATATAAAAGACATCTCTGAAATCTATTAAACCTTTTCCAAGTGCCTGATAGTGAAAGTCTAAGCCCAGATATTCTAAAATTGAAGAAGCCGATGACCAAACGTCAATGGCAGAAAGTGCCTGAAAGCCGGAATAAAAAAAGTAGCAGAAAAAGACCGAAAGTACAAAGGCCACCAATTGATTGTCTGTAATACTGCTGCCGAAAATTCCAACTGCTGAAAAAACGGCTGCCAATAACAATAGGCCAATATATGAACCTGAAACTCCTGCTGAGTCAATATTTCCGGTTGGAGATCCCAAAAGCCAAAGTGAAAGGAAATATACAAGTGTTGGAAGTAAGGCTATAAATACCAAAAACCAGGATGCCAGAAACTTACCAAAAATAATGGACCATTCACTTAAAGGTTTGGTAAGTAACCATTCCAGGGTTCCCGATTTTTTTTCCTCCGCAAAGGACCGCATGGTTATAGCAGGTATAAGGAAAATAAAAACGAAAGGGATAAAGCTGAAAAAGCTTCCCATTTCGGCAAATCCGTAGTTAAGCACACTGCTTTCGGGAAAAACCCAAAACAATAATCCGCTGGCTACCAGGAATATTACCAATACCAGATACCCCAAAAGTGAATTCAGGAATTGGTTGATTTCTTTTCTAAAAATGATAAACATTAGGGTGAAAGAATGGGCGAAATTAGAGCCATAAAGCCAACATTCACAAACTTGGTGTAAGTCTTATTGAGAAGTTAACGAAAAATACTAAAAAGCAAATTGTAGAAATGCGGCTTTAGCAGTAGGTTTGCAACCAGTTTGGTCCCGTAGTTCAACGGATAGAATAGTTGTTTCCTAAACAATAGATATGAGTTCGATTCTCGTCGGGACCACAAAAACAATTAAATACCAGTCAGAAACGGCTGGTTTTTTTGTTTTTAAAAGATAGAAATGAGTTTGACCAATTCCCAAAAGTTTGGATAGGTATGCTTAAATATTTAGATAGGTAAAAATAACTAAAATCGACATTATCTTTGCACAAAAGAATAATAATGTCTGCATTTACGCCTGCTCAATTAGATCTCCTTCGGTTATTTGGCAATAATCTTCCTGAAAGTGATTTACTGGAAATTAAAAAGCTAATTGTAAATTATTTAGCTTCAAAAACTACCAATCTTGCAGATAATGCTTTTGATGAAAAAAAATACACACCAGAGGATATTGAAAGCTGGAAAACTGAGAATTTTCGAAGATCAGCAAAATGAAATTGGTGATCGATACCAATATTTGGGTAATGGCTCTTTCCAGCCGATCACCTTATCATGCCATTTATTCAAATTTGGTAAAAAGGAAGTTTTGAACTTATTATATCCAATGGTATTGCCTTTGAATATCAGGAAATTATTTCCATAAAGTTTGGAGAGGAAGTATAGAAATCCTTTTGCTCATTGTTGGGTTGGCTTCCAAACGTAATACACATTGAACCTCCTTATTCGTTAAAACTCATTCAAAAAGATCCTGATGATGATAAATTTGTTGATGCAGCTATTTGGGGTCTGGCTGATTTTGTAGTTACAGAAGATGCTCATTTTCAGGTATTAGATGGGATAAATTTTCCTAAAATGGAAATTAAAGGAATCGACTTATTTTTGAAGATTTTGGTACCTTAATTTTTCAGAATAGAAAAATGGAACCAGGAATTAAAGTCGGGCATTAGCGTTTCCTTTTTGATTTTGTAAGTCAGAGTCCAAAAGCATTTTTCATCAAAACTCATTCAATTTGAATCGTTTAAAAGCAAATAGATGTTTTCTTGCTTTTTGTTTGAAAATAATTAATCCCATTAAAAACTGATAAATATCAGTCAAATAGATTCTCTTCATCATTTTGGTCCAAGGCCAATTATTCCAAGGTTTGATGCTCAATTTATGGGCGAAATATCAAACTCAGAACTGCTTCAGAAATATAGCTATCCCGCACCAAGATATACAAGTTACCCACCAGTGCCGCTTTGGGATGAAACAGCATTTACGCTAAAAGACTGGCAGGAAGCATTTGAAGTGCAATGGAAATCAGGTTCAAAAAATGCTAAGGCGCAGTTATACATTCACTTACCTTATTGTGAGAGTCTTTGTACATTCTGTGCCTGTAACAAAAGGATAACCAAAAACCACAATTTGGAAGAGCCTTACATTGATGCAGTTTTAAAAGAAATTGAAATGTATGTCCAAATCAGGCAAGGTTTAATTCCGATTTCAGAAATCCATTTGGGTGGAGGAACACCCACTTTTTTTTCCAGTGAATCTTTGAAAAGGTTGATTGAAGGCGTGATGAAGTTTTGCTATTTTTCTGCAAAACCTGAAATGGGAATTGAAATCCACCCAGGTGTGACATCAGTTCAACAAATAAGAGACCTTGCCGCCATCGGATTTAATAGAATAAGCATTGGCATACAGGATTTTACCCCATTTATTTTAGAAAAGATAAACCGCTATCAGTCCTATGCCCAAACCTTGGAATTGGTTGTGGAAGCCAGAAAATTTGGCTTTACGTCCATCAATTTTGATTTGGTTTATGGATTGCCTTTTCAAAAAACTGAACATGTGATCCACACCATTGAAAAAGTAATTGCCCTCGATCCAGACCGGATCGCTTATTATGGATACGCACATGTGCCCTGGAAAAGCAAAGGACAAAGACATTATACCGAAAATGATTTGCCAAATCCGTTAAGTCGCTGGAATTTGTTTGAAACCGGTAAATCACTTTTGTTAAATTCGGGCTACAAAATCATTGGTCTTGACCATTTTGCAAAAGAAAGTGATCCTCTTTTTACTGCGGTTTTACATGGCAATCTGCATAGAAATTTTATGGGATACACCGAACAAAGTTCGGAAATATTGATTGGTTTGGGAGCATCCGCAATTGGAGAAACTCCAGATGCCTATGGGCAAAATAGCCCTGTTGTTGAAGATTATATTCGGGCGATTGCTTCCAATCAACTGCCTACGATCAAGGGCCATAGGCTCAGCGATGAGGATAAGTATTGGAAATCAAAAATAATGGACCTGATGTGCAATGGCCAAACATCCTATCAAAACGCAGAGATATGGACCGAAACTTTTGAGCGCCTGGAAGAAATGCGCTCCGAAGGTTTGGTAAATTGGGATGAAAAAGAGCTATACATCACTAGTTTGGGCTTTCCATTCATGAGGAATATCTGCCAAATGTTAGACCATCGGTTTTGGAACAAACAGGAAAACAAACCCATCTATTCGAGTGCAGTTTAAATACCAGGGAAATTTAATTTGGGTTTACCAGGTTCTATTGGACCAAAATCTTGTTTTTATTTTTGAAATAAACAGAATGAAAAGGAAGTAAAAGAAAACTTCAATTTCCATGCGCATCCGATTCGCCTCAAAAACATCCACACTGCAATACATCAAAAAGAAAAAGGAGGTTAAGAGAAATATTGCCCTTTGTACTTTGGATATTTTAAAAAAGTTTAAGGCAAAAAACACAATCAGAAAGGGGTAAAGAATTGTATAGATGGTGATTTGGGATAGTAACTTACCTCTGGAGTTAGCCAGATCCCAATCTCCACTCACCACAAACAAAGCTAAAAATGGCTCATGTCTTTTGCCCGTCCAATCAAAAAAATCCAAACAAAACGAAGGGACCTGATTCATCCATTTTCCTTCTTTTACATCCAATAAGTGATTGAAATTTGAGGGACTTTTTCCTATATAAAGCAAACCGTTCAGAAATGAATTGAAAGACCAGGCAGGAGAAAAATCTTTCATCATTGATTCAAAATATAGATCTGAAACAATGGGTATGACGCTGTTATTCAGGTTTTTTTGAGAAAGATAGTAGTTTTGTTCATCCTTTGCTTTTTGGACTTTGATATCATTTCCAAGCAATTCAAAATATGAATTTGGCAAAGAAAAAGGCGGAATAAAATCAACCAATTGGTTGTGGACATACCAGGGTTTATGGCAGCGTGCAAAATTCATCCCTTTCCATGTGCTTGAGGTGAATTTGCCAACAATACAATAGTTTTTGAATTGCCAAAACAGTGGCGGAAGTAAAATAAGAAACAGGATAATAAGAGTCCTAAAGTTTTTTTGTGGTGATAGCCAAATCAAAAATGGAAAAATCAAAACTGGTAAGTAGCTGGCTCTCAATAGAGCAGCCAATGACAGTAAAATGCCAACGGAAACAATCACTTTTGGTTGTTCTTTTAGTTTTGAAAATAGAAACAACAACCGTGAATTGAGAAAAAACAGAAATGTGGAATAAAATGGGTATTTAAAATATATGAAAATCAAGGGATTAAGGAATAAAATCAAAATCCATATGTGGTTTATTCTAATCCCAAAATTTGCAATTGAGTTTCGGAATAACAAATAAGAACCAAGGTGTAGCCACGGCAAAACAAAATCGAAAAAC
>JBIPOE010000128.1:0-6425 GCA_044379485.1 Catalimonadaceae bacterium | reverse complement strand
AACGGCGGCATATCGCTGAATGCCTGCAAAACCAGCCCTGGTCAAAACAAAAGGCCGCTCTCCTACCCTTCCTTCCATAAGTCCGTTTCGGGTACTTTTGGCCATTTCCTGTCCATAAATGTTATGGGCTTCCAGATGAGAACCACCTCGTCCTTCCAATCTAAACTCCAGCATATCAGGCACATCCTGACCCCAGGTTGCGGGTTCGTTCATGTCGTTCCACAAACCAGAAACTCCGGTTTCTTTTACCCAATCTGCCGTTTGAGTAGTCCACCAGTTTCTGGCTTTTGCATCTGTAAAATCTGGAAAAACGCAATCGCCAGGCCAAACTCCTGCAATCCAGGGTTCTCCATCTGGATACTTTACAAATATATCCTGCTCATTTCCAGAATCATACGGTAAATACCCTGGCTCCACTTTTATACCCGGATCCTGAATGGGGACAATTCTAAAACCCATTTCCAAAAGTTGGTCACAAAGTCGCTTTAAATCAGGAAAACGCTTTTTATCAACGGTAAACACTTTATAGGCATCCATATAATGAATGTCCAGATACAACACATCGCATGGAATATTTCTATCACGATAATTTTGAGCTACTGAAAGCACCTCATGTTCAGGATAATAGCTATATCGACATTGCTGCAAACCAAGCGCCCATTTTGGTGGCATGGGCATTTTTCCGGTCAGTTGATTGTATTTAGCCAAAACCTCTTCAGGACCTGGACCTGGAATAAAAATCAAATTCATTGGCCCATGAGCCGCAGAAATCTGAACCATTCTTTTGTTGCTTGCCCCAAAATTGAAACGGGTTTTGCAGGAATTGTCAACCAAAATTCCATAGCAAACACCCTGATGAACAGACAAATAAAATGGAATTGAGACATACAATGGGTCTTTACCATCATTGTAAGCAAAGGCATCGGTGTTCCAATTGGTAAAAGCAGCATTTCGTCTGTTCAGGCCACCAGTTTTTTCACCCAATCCAAAAAACTCCTGATGCGCCTCCAAATGAAAACTGGCCACCACTTCCTGGCCCAAAAAACCAAAACCCAATCCTTTTTCAGATTCTAATATTTTATCAGGCGCCATGGTCCACTCCCATTGTCCGGTTGCCATGTCCAGGAAAAAACCGCCACCAGCATTTACCTCCAGAACTTCTTCCTCTTCTTCCCAATTTAATGGATAAGCTTCCTGATTGTGAAGCGCATAGCTAAAAAAATCAGGGTCTTCATTTTTTGAAATCTGAATTTGAAGACACTGATTTTCAAATCTTCTCACATGTTGAAATCCATTTTCAAATCGAATGGAAAGCACGGATTTGTTTTCAGAAAGAGACAATACTTCCTGCAAAGACTCAAATGCTGGACTGGTTCGGGACATGGGACAAAGAAAGGGAAAAAGGAAGTCTTTAGAGAATTCCCCTGACTTTATTTATCCTTCAAAAACAATTTAAATTTTCCTGTATCGACCTTTAGAATCCCTAGGGCAAGATATTGACTGGCATAACCTTAACCCCAACCGGACTATGAATTCGGAGATAAACAACTTGCTTATTTTCTCTACCAGGCTGGAGACTCATTTTATTTTTACCCCGTTCCACAAACCCATCAAACAAACTTTTCACTTTTTTTCCATTCAAATCAATCAATTCTATTTTGACAGGTCCGGCCTTTTTGGAGTTCATTTCAAGCATTAAAATCCCGGAAGTTGGATTTGGGTATGCCCTGAATTCCTCATTTTTTTGAGAGATAATTGACTCATTTCCAGAAACTACCTGATTCAATTTGTAAATTCTGAGACCAATGGCAAAAGCGGTTCCATTTGATAAAACTCTGATTTTGTTAGCAAACTGGCCAATATTTTTCGTGGTCCAGATTTCCCCTCCATTTGTAGTTTGCCAGCCCCCTTGGTCTGTGCCAACCCAACCAGTTGAATCATTGACAAAACCAATTCCGAAAGCCTTGTTTCCATTGTTGGCAAATTGGGTTTCAATCCAGGTCAATCCACCGTCAGTCGTTTTGGCAATATATCTTTGTGTGGAATTGGGGGCATAACTCAAAATTGTAAAGTAACCAACATTTCTACTTGGAAATGAGGCCTTCCAGCATAATTCAAAATTTCGGCTTGATTCAAAAACTTTGGTAAAACTTAAGCCTCCATCCGTTGTATAAAGCACTGAAGCTGATGAAAATTGAACATTGGAATTGGTTCCACAAAATACAAATCCAGTGTCAGGCGAAAAGAAATGAACATCCACAATCATTTCGCATTCCGAACTCATATCTATTGATGTCCATGTTTGGCCCTTGTCCCCAGATTTCAGCAAATGAACTGGACTTCCCACTCTGCCACCAGCTACAATATTCAGACTATCAATAATTTGAATGGCGCATAGTCCTGTTGGTGCAGGATCCAAAATGGTTGAAACCGCTGTCCAATTTAATCCGCCATCGCTGGTTTTATACAAGGGTTGATTGTCAGTTACCCCTGGAAAATAATTGGGTCCAATATTTCCGGCGAACCCATTGAGGCTGTCCAAAAAACCAATGCAACGAAAATAAGTTCCTGGCTTATCGGTTATTTTGGTCCAGGATGTTCCTCCATTTTTTGTTCGATAAATTCTACCTGAACCATTGACTGACCAACCCAGTTTTTCATTTAAGAAAAACACATCGTCTTGTTTCTGACCATTTTGAGGAGATGATGAAAGCAATTGCCAATTGTATTGGCCAAAGCAAAATGTTAAAGTATGAAACCAAAAAATGAGGAGTAGCAGTATTTTTTTCATGGCTGTTATTTTTTTACAAATCAGCCAAAACCGAAAAGTTAAATACTTGAAAAAACTGCTAAATTGATATTTTCAAAAATTATTTGGGCTTACTTCTCCACTTCTTAAATGCATGTGAGAAACTGCTCAAATCGTTAAATCCGGTTTTATATGCAATCTCACTTGCAGAATAATGGCCGGAATCCAAAAGCCTTTGTGCATCCTTCATTTTGTTCTGATTTTGGAGTTGCCTGGGTGAGATTCCAAATGCAGCTTTAAAACTTCTTAAAAAATGAAACTCAGAAACCGCTGCAAATGAAGCAAGCTCCTGGGTTGAAAATGAGGCTGTTGAATCTTGCATAATTAGTTCATAAGCCAAAAGCAATCGCCTGAATAATTCTTCTTTTGTTGATTTTTTGGCAGTAGAGATGCCTGCCAATTGTTGTTTTACTTTAAGTTGGGTCCTAATCAAACTTTCAGCAAATGGATAAAAAAATTCATCATTTTGAATTTCCTGCTGACCCAGATTTTCCAATTGTTGAAGTTGGGCTCCCAATTGCCCTTCAAATTGAAAAGTGTTTTCAAATAGAACAGGTGCCTCAATGCCATAATTCTTTGGGTTATCAAGCTTTGTAATTGTATCCCTTTGTAAATCTGCCGAAATGGATGCCAAAAAATCTGAGGCAAAACTTAAAGTATGGCTTTTGACCTTTTTTGATTTTATGGAAACCAAAGAATTGTATTCACTGGCATCATTCAAAACCAAAAAACGATTGGGTTGAAGGACAAACTTTTTATGACCCAATTGATATTGATATTCACCTGAACTCACCCAGCGAATGGATGACCTGGTTCTATGTCCGTAAATTTCAATCGAATCCAATTCTGCCCTTTGGTACAGATTTCTTCCATGTGGGCAGGAGGAAGCAATAATTTTAAGGCCAAGTTTCTGGCAACTGGGGCATTGCATGACTTTTCGAATTTAGATTACGAATAAAGTGCTTCAAATCCAATTTATGAACTGGTTATAAACCGCTCATTCAATTAGAATCACCAATCGTAAAATCTGGTAGAAAATTTGCCTTAGTTTTTTGACCAGGCTCTGGAAAACGAAGGAAAAATTAAGCGCTTATTTTGTTCAATCTCAGAAACTGCTTCCATCCAGCCTGCTTTCTAAAATTAACTACATGGGCTGTGATAAGTGCAGCAGAACCAAAATAAGAGATGATACTTTCAGAATGGGTTAAATGCTCAACCAAAAGTCCGGTGGTGAAAAGGGCAAAAGCGGACCACAGCAAAACCTGCACATATAAAAAAACAGATTTCCGGGAAGAATGCCAAACGGCCAAAAGACATGTAAGGAAGAAAAATAGTGTCCAACCTTCACTGGCAAAAAAAGAGCTGATTCCCAGACCAATTGAACCCAAAGCAATCAACTGTGGCGCAAGGCAATGCACCAAACACAGAAGGCTACCACTAACCCCAATAAAATCAGAATTGATAGGCACTTCTTCATTAATCATTTCTTTCTCAGGTTTTTGAGTCAATTGAATTTTGGGCTCCAGAATTGCGGCGTTCATTTCTTGCAACATTGTCGCAAAGTTAATCGTTTTCTTTTATTCCAAAATTATTTTCAATAAAAACATTGCACAAAATGAAAGAACTAGTTTTGTGCCAAAATTTAGAAGCAAAAAAATCAACGTGAAATTACTGGAACTTAGATCAGATACCTTTACAAAACCCTCAAAGGAAATGCTGGAAGCCATGTTTTCAGCCGAAGTGGGTGATGATGTTTTTGAGGAAGATTTTACCACCAAAGGTCTGGAAGCCAAGGCAGCAAAGATGTTTGGATATGAGGCTGGCCTATTCTGTGTTTCTGGAACAATGACCAATCAAATTGCCATCAATATTCATGTAAACCAGGGAGATGAAGTGATTTGCGACCGACTTTCGCATGTTCATTTGTATGAAGGTGGAGGAATTGCCGCAAATTCTCTGGCTTCGGTTGAACTTATAGAAGGTGATAGAGGCAGAATAAGCGCAAGTCAAATTGAAGAATCAGTAAAGGTTGACAATGTCCATTACCCCATTTCAAAGTTGGTTTCTTTGGAAAACACCGTAAATAAAGGTGGAGGCTCCATCTATCAATTCTCTGAATTAGAACAAATTAAATCGATCTGCAAGAAGCACAATTTGGCGCTTCATTTGGATGGTGCCAGACTTTTCAATGCCCTGGTGGAAACCGGAGAATCTCCCATAGCGCATGGACTTATCTTCGACTCCATTTCCATTTGCCTTTCCAAAGGCCTGGGCACACCAATGGGTTCGGTTTTGTTGGGCACTTCAGCCTTTATTAAAAAAGCGAGAAGAGTTAGAAAACGTTTAGGAGGTGGCTGGAGACAATCGGGATATTTGGCTGCTGCCGGAATTTATGCACTGGACAACAACATCCATCGCCTGAAAGATGACCATTCCAGGGCCAAAGAATTGGGCAACATTTTAAAATCCAGACCGGAAATCATTGATATTCTATCCGTTGACACAAACATCGTTATCTTCAAACTGGAACCTGGAATTCTGGCCTCAGACTATGTAAATCAATTGGCTCAAAAAGGCATTATGACTGCACCTTTTGGAAAAACCCAGGTACGCTTGGTAACACATCTTGATTTTTCAGATGATGATCTGGAGGAATTCAGAAAGCGGATGAAAGATTAAACGCTTATCACCTAAAAAAGCAAAGCTATTCCACAATCGCAGCTTGCTGCCACTTTTGGGCTTCATCCATTTTACCGGCGTCAGCTTCAAACCTGGCTCTGTTTTGACAGCTGCTGTTCCACATATCTCTGATAAAACCAGAGTAATAGGCGTTTTCTGATTTGCCTTTCCAGTTTTCAGGAAAGGTTGGTTTGTAAACCGGAATTGTGGCTGCTTTGTAAGGTTCAGCGTTTGGCACCATTTGTAACCAAAACCCAACCGGAACCAATTTATATCCACCGGGGATATTTAATCCTTGGTTTTGAACGCATTCCAAACCCAAATACACAGGCCGTTTTTTAAGTTGTTCAGTTAAAACCTTACCCAAAAAAGCCTGGTAAGATTCCTCGATCAGATTGCTTTGATACCGTTTATCTTCCTCAAATGGTTTTAGATATTTCAGAAATGCTTCCTTTTCAGCTTCGCATCCATTGAAAATATCCTTTTCAAAAAGCTGGGCCTGCTTGTTTACATACCAGGACCTCCGCATCAATTCTTTGTCCAGCACCATCATATTTGGGTATTTGCCCTCCACCATTCTCAAATAATAATAGGGAGGAATCAGAAAATCCCATTGCTGGGTCATTAAAAAGGCATTGGGCTCCAGACTATTTAAGGCAGCATTGGTGTATTCTTCAAAAAAACGGGTTTTACTTTGGTCGGACTTCTGAAAATTGAAACCCAAAGCCAACGAAGGAAAAAGAACCAAAGCCGGTAAAACCCATTGCCCTTGCATTTTGGAAACAATCAATTTCATACCAAAGGCTGCAAAAAATGCAATGCCCATCATAACCAACATAAAATAAGGCTCCAAATCTTTGATGTCGTATTGGATGACATAAAAGATGTTGAAAAGCAAGCCAATGGTAAGGGCCCAGGCAATGGTTCTCGCACTTTT
>JBIPOE010000127.1:0-6456 GCA_044379485.1 Catalimonadaceae bacterium | reverse complement strand
AAAATGGAGTGTTGCTTGACCTCAACAGCTTGGATTACAATGGAATGAAGCTCCGAATCACTCAGATTCAGTAGTTCCTTAAAAGTTAATGGATGAGATGCAAATACCAATAAGTACTTCTCAACCCGTATTGCGGGACAACTCAGTTCGCTTACTGATCTCTCTTTTTGACTTGCCCTCGATATGATACCGAAGAACTTCTTTTAGCTTGTTCATAGACAGAATTTGATTAGCCATTTTTTTAAGGTTTTACAACCTCAAAATTGACCTCAAATCATATCCTTAAAGTGGCTCACTTTGCTCCGGAATACTCAGATGAATCTCTACCACGAGTTGTTCCAAGTCGATTTTCACGTCTGATATGGACCATTTGCTATCCAAATTTAATAATTGTTCATACATCCGATTTGAATCCATAATCTTTTTTGCTCGAAAAGTAATCCATTAAATTTCCCGTAGAACCTTAACTAAGGCAGAAAGTGTCCCAAAAAGAAATACCTTTGCCTAATCAACAAAACAAAGGTACAGCTCTTTTATAAGCTGAAACATGGAATCAGGTGAAATTCCTGAACTGTCGTGCAACTGTAAAATTCCTTTGGAATTGAGTCAGATACATATCCGTTGTTTTGGTCAGGCATTCACGAAAAGTGCCGGGACGCATTTCTTCTTGTTTTTCCTTTCCGAAAAACAGCCGTTTTGTGTTTTGCGCTTTTCCTTTAAAAGAAAAGGGACGTAAAAATGGCAAGTATTACCAAACATGAGATCAGGATTTGTCCCAACTGCGCAAGGAAGTTTGAGTGCAAGGTGGGAGATGTGGTTAATTGCCAATGTAACACAATTACTTTAAGTGTTGAAACCCATAATTTTCTTGAAAAAACTGACTTTGGATGCCTGTGTGTTTCCTGTCTTGGAAAATTCCATGAAATGCAATCCAAAAGTTTTGGCTTGGAATTTCCAAATAAAAGGGAGCAAATGATTGAAGGTCTGCACTATTATATTGAAAATGGATATTGGGTGTTTACAGAGTTTTATCATTTTCTAAGAGGAAATTGTTGCCAAAGTGGTTGCCGTCATTGTGTCTATGGTTTCAAAAAAGAGGAAAAACTTGCAGATGCTTAAGTTCTATAATTATTTTCTGCTCTTTGTAACTTTTGTGTTAGCAAACCAATTTATGGCTGTTGCTCAATATCCCGGGCCTGTTGGTGCTTTGGGTTCAACTGCCTTACATAAAGATACCAACCTATTTAAAGCCTGGGCTGTCAGCTGTTCCATCAGCAGAGGATTTCAAAATATTGAAGATTCTTTGAAAGGAAAAGCCACTGTTGGAAGTCCGGAAAATGCCTTAGGGAAGGCTGGAGAGCAAGGAGGTGTGGTTAGTCTAGGAGATGGTGGAACCGCTTTATTGACTTTTGCCAAACCGATCACCAATGGGCCGGGTGCTGATTTTGCTGTTTTTGAAAATGGTTTTTCAGATGAATTTCTGGAGCTTGCTTTTGTTGAGGTTAGCAGCGATGGCTTACGCTTTGTACGATTTCCGGCAGTTTCACTTACCCAAAACAATACCCAAATTGGCCCATTCGACTACAAAGGCAAAGCTGAATTTTTGCACAACCTTTCGGGAAAGTATCGGCTGTTTTATGGGACACCCTTTGATCTGGAGGAACTAAAGGACAGCACCGGAATCAGAATTGATTCTATAAACTACATACGAATAGTGGATGTAGTTGGCAGTATCAATCCTGCCTTTGGAACCAGGGACAGTCGGGGAAGTTTGATTAATGATCCATTTCCAACTGTTTTTTCTGCTGGTGGATTTGATTTGGATGCCGTGGGGGTTATCCATGAAAAACAAGAAATGGTTCCACAATTTCCTGAATCAAAGGTAGAATTGCCTCAAAAAGAGGAAGAAAAACAAAATGCAGGAGAAGCAATAATTTACCCAAATCCAGCTTTAGAATTTTTGTTTCTGAATAAAAATACAAAAGCGGTTCGATGGAAAATATTAGATGGTTTGGGTAGAGTAATCCTAAGTGGTCAAAAGATAAAAGAAGGGCTGGACACCAAAATAGAAGTTTCAGCCCTTAAAAGTGGGTGTTATTATTTTGAAATGGAAGGAGAGGCTTCACCTGCAAAACCCATAAGATTTTATAAACAGTAAGCTTTTTAAGTTGACTTGTCAATCTGACTTAGTTTATGTTCACCTACCTTTGCGCCAAAAAACTGCAATGGGTCTGATCCTTTCCGTGAAATTGAAAACTTTTCAAAATATGGAAAGGTGATTTGATGTAAAATCTGACGACAGAAAACTTTACTTTTTGATTCGTTTTATGGTTTTCTATGCCTTTGATTAGCAGCATGAAATGGCCCTTGATTTTAGCCGTATTTTTAGCGCTTTGCAATGCATCAAAAGCAAACGATTCTACAAGAGTTAATAAGAAAATTTTGATGGTTGGTGCCAATGCTTTGGCATATAAAGGAAGCTTGCAGAATTCATACAACCATTGGACACCAGGAATTCAAGTGGGTTTGCGGTTTGAAAAGCGAAAATTGGTTAATGGAATGCTTTCGGCCACTTTTGGAACCGTAATCGGGGAGGATAGGGCCTATAAAAAACCTTCGAAATTTGGAGATGAATTTCAGCCCGTTTCAAGATTTGAAACCAGCTTTTTCAGCTTGCAATACGAGGCCCAGGTAACACTTTTCAGGTATAAGGGATTCAGGTTATTTATTTCACAAGGTGTTGGTTTATTTAGGTTTACGCCAAAAGACTGGCAGGGGAACAGTCTGATTGAGGAGGATAAAACCCGAAATAAAGGGGAGTCGTATTCTAAAAATTCAATGCAGTTTCCAACCCAGATAGGTCTCTTACATTGGTTTCCAAACCAAATGGGTTTTGGATTTCAGACAGGCTGGTTAAATCCATTAAGCAATTATATTGACAACATGTCTGATCTTTCCAGCAATGATGTTTCGGACAATGTAGCCTCATTTCGATTCCAGTTTTTTTACCATTTGGAGCCAGGTTCAAATTCCAGAAGGCAAAATTCCGGGAATAAAAAGTAGGCTGAAGCAGGTGTATATGTTACCCCAAAGTTAATTTTTCATTTTTAGGTTTTCAAAAGCGAAGTGTTTACTAATTTCGCAGTCTTTTTGTAGAACTAATTGATAAGCACTGAAATTCAGGATGTTAAACTCGACACAGGAATATGGGTCAAAATAGGGCGAATTGTACTTGCCATCGTGGTTTTGTTCCTTTTTCTGGTTGCCCTTGAGCTTATAACAATAGCCTGTCATTATCTGGGTTCGGACTTTACAAATGGCATTATTTCACTGACAGCCAATCCAATAGTTTCCTTATTTATTGGCTTACTTGCTACGGCAATCATTCAAAGTTCATCTACTTTAACTTCAGGTTTGGTTGCATTGGTTGCTGCCAATTTGCTGAGTTTGGAGGCAGCCATTCCCATGGTTTTGGGTGCCAACATTGGTACTTCTGTAACCTGTATGATGGTTGCACTTGGTCATTTGGGTACACCAAAGGCGTTTAGACGTGGATTTATGACAGCACTAAGTCATGTTATTTTTAATATTTTGACTGCAGTTCTTTTTTTTCCTCTTGAGCAGCAATGGCATATTTTGAGTGGTTCAAGTAATTATTTGGCTAAACATATAAGCAATTGGGGTTCTATTGGAACAGGTTGGTTTGCCTTTTATGATTCCATGGTTTCTCCAGTGGCAAATTTATTGCGATCTGTAGTTGCCACTCAGCCATTTTTGATTTTGGGTATTGCACTCATTCTGCTTTTTATGTGTATATACACATTGACCGCTATTTTTAGATTTTTGGTATTGGATGGAAAAGGCGGCAAATGGTTGGCCTCGGCACTGGACAATCCGGTATTTTCATTGTTTTCGGGTGCAGGAATAACTGCAGTTATTCATTCTTCATCAGTGACAACTTCCGTTTCTGTTTTGTTGGCAGCCACAAAAAAAATAGCTCCTAAAAAGTTATTTCCTTTTATTCTTGGTGCCAATGTTGGAACAACCGTAACAGCTTTAATGGCTGCAATTGGGCGTTCTGAGGCCGCATTGGCCATTGCCCTATCACATGCTTTGTTTAATATTCTAGGTATTTTGATTTTTTTTCCATTTGAATTTATTCGAAATATTCCTGTTCATATATCGCGTTGGCTGGCCAATATTTGTTACAAAAATCCAGCATTTGCCTTTGGGTTTTTGGTTGTACTTTTTTACGCCTTGCCCTTTTTGGTGATATTTATTTCTGAGAAGTTTTAAAAAACTACTGATTTTTAGATTTTTCTATCCTGAGTTTTGAAAGCCTGATTCTGCACTTTCATATCTGGTAGATATTTGAATTTAAATAAAGTCTAAATGAAAATTGAACATACTTTTTCTTTTTGGCCTTTCCGCTTTGGCGGGATAAACTATTCCGGTTTCTTTCGCCTTTGGCGAACACATCCTCCAAAGGCGGACAAGGCCAGAGAAATGAATTATGGCATGTTCAATTTTTTAATAGACTTAATATAACGTGTAATATTTTCCATTTTTCGGATTTTTTAAAGGCAATTCATCTTTACTTTTGACTCATGCAAAACATCACCGAATCGGCCTCGTCTTATACCACACTCGACCAACTGAGCACCCTGGATTTGCTGTCTGTAATCAACAAAGAAGACCATACAGTTCCAGTGGCGGTTTCAAAAGTATTGCCTGATATTGAGCTTCTTATCGAAGCAACTGTGTCCAGATTAAGAGCTGGCGGCAGATTGTTTTATATTGGTGCCGGCACCAGCGGGCGTTTGGGAATTGTGGATGCATCTGAATGCCCACCAACCTATGGTGTTCCCCATGGCATGGTGGTAGGAATAATTGCTGGTGGCGATATGGCAATAAGAAAAGCTGTGGAAAATGCTGAGGATGATTTTGAACTTGCCCAAAAAGATCTGGAATTTTACAAGATCAATTCAAAGGATATTGTGGTCGGTATAGCAGCATCAGGCAGAACACCTTATGTAATTGGTGGTTTGGCCTGGTGTCGTAAAAATGGCATTGCCACCGGTTGTATAGTTTGTAATCCAGGAAGCCCTGTGGAAGCGGAGGCAGATTTTCCGGTTACTGTGGTTGTAGGGCCAGAAGTGGTTTCTGGTAGTACAAGAATGAAAGCGGGTACTGCTCAAAAGCTGGTTTTGAATATGTTAACAACAGCCACTATGATAAAACTTGGAAAAGTTCGTGGCAATAAGATGACCAATATGCACCTGAGTAATGAGAAACTTAGGATACGTGGCGCAAAAATGCTGGCCGAAGCTTTGGGATTAGAAGAAAACGCAGCCAATGAACTTTTAATCAAATATGGTTCAGTAGAAGCGGCCATCCAGGGCCAAAGAGCACTTTCCTGATATGCATGAAATAGAGCCTTTTTACAAATGGGATAAGTTATACAATCCTGCTGAGGATGAACGTTCTCCTTTTTTTGGCACCACTTACGATGGTTATGAACTCGCATTGTATGACCATTTTATTCATCCACTCTGGGATTTTGTAGGCTCAGATACCCTGTATGTGAAAGTGCTTTTTGTTGATTATGATGAAGGTTTTGCCATTATTGAATTATTGGGAGAATGGAACGATACCCTTCACAACGACATAATGCATTTGAAGCGGAATCTTATTGATGTTTTGCTTCAGGAGGGCGTTAAGAGATTTCTATTAATTGGGGAAAATGTCCTGAATTTTCATGGGTTGGAAGATGATTACTATCAGGAATGGTTTGAAGAGGTTGAGGAAGGTTGGATTGTTGTGATGGGTTTTCGGGATTTTATTCATACCGAATGGACAAAATACCGTCTGGACTATTACCTGAATTGGGGTGGAAATCTGGAAATAGAAAACTGGCGGACGCTTTCTCCACAAAAGTTAATCGAAATGGTTGACCATGATATGAAGAGACGTCTGGCTTAGTAACTTTCCTTTTTTTCTATTTCAACCCAACCATTAATCCTTTTATCTTCAATGTCTAAAATGAAAAGGAATCGGTCGTCATTGTACTGTGCTGATGGCCAATTGTTTTCGTATTTTTTACTTTGGAAAACAAGTTGACCTCTTCGGTCGTATATTTTTAACACATGATTTGGGTGAAACTGAAGGTTCAGACCTCCCAAACCCGATACTGATTATCAGCAACTTAAAGATATTTTTTCGTAAACTGGAAAAGTGTTTGAATTTTGCCTTATCCAGAGGTTTTCAATCAAATTTTATCCTATTTATGGAAATGCCCATTTTCCCAGCAGGGGTTGTTAGAATTAACAGTCGTTTAGCCGTAGAGAAAAAAGAAGGGATGGTATTTTATTTCAATTACCAGAATCCAATCCACGTCCATAAAGAGGAAGATCGTAATGCGTTTCGGTATATCACAGCGAGTCTGGTTGTATCTGG
>JBIPOE010000008.1:0-84659 GCA_044379485.1 Catalimonadaceae bacterium | reverse complement strand
CCATTCCGAACAGAGAAGTTAAGCCCGGTAACGTCAATGGTACTGCCCTAACCGGTGGGAGAGTAGATAGCCGCCAGATCATTAAAGGAAAGCCTCAATAGTAATATTGGGGCTTTTTTTTTGTCCTAACTTTTCCTGAAAATACATTTGAGGTTTAAATTATCCCATTTCGATCCGTTAATTCGTAAAAGCATGGCAATTTCAATTATACTTCCCTCCTTGGCTGAAAGGGATCCAGATTTCCGACTGTTAAATATTTGATTGTATCCTTCGTAATATTCAGGAATTTTTTTTCCTTGTTTCTAATGAAATTGTTTTAATTCAGAGCCAAATTAGAACAAATCTTTTCTTTTGTTAAAAATTATGTGGTTGCATACAAATAAACCGGTGAGAGTTGCGTTGTTTGGTGAACCAAATGGCGTGGGCCTCCAAAATTTATGACAAAGAACAAATTCGCTTTATCTCTTTTCTTCAGTATCCTGGGAAGTGTGCTGGCCTTCAGTATGTTTCTAGGTTCGGGATTGACCTTTTCCAATTTTTCGACTTTAACGGAAAGGGATTCGCTGAAACTGAAGTTTGATTTCTTTTATTCAATCTGGCCTCAGGAGCGGCTTTCAATTGTTAATGACAAACCATTGTATGAACCTGGGGAGACGATTTGGTTTTCGGTTTTGCTGGCCAATGGTTCGGGTTTGAAACGGACTGGGATGAGTGAAATTGCGTATGTGGAGGTGATTAACCCGAAGGGAAGTGTGGAAAAGAAGTTTTCGTTGATTGCCAAAGGAGGAAAGGCGAACGGGGATTTTCAAATAGCGCCAGATGCGGTTGGGGGAATTTATAAACTAAAGGCTTATACACGCTGGATGCAGCAAAGTGGAAAAGAGGTGGTGAGGGAGATTCAGATTCAGGAGGTGGTTTTGCCTTATTTGAAGCTAACGCTGGAACTGGACCGCAAGGCATATAAGCCTGGGGATTTGGTTTCTGTGGATTTCTCTGCTGAGAATTTGGACAATACGCCGGTTTCGAATGCCAATTTTCAATATTCGGTTTTTGCTGGTGAGCAGAATCTACTCAGTCAGGAGGCCCAAACGGATGGCAATGGTAAAAAGACCGTCAGCTTTTTGCTTCCTAAAATTCCGGTAGGTGGTAGTCCGGTTGTAAATATAAAGGTGGAAAGCGGAGGGCAATTGGAATCGATTTCTAAAACGATACCGATGGCGGAAATGGAACCATTGGTATATTTCTTTCCGGAGGGTGGAGATTTTGTGAAGGGCATTTCTTCCAAAATTGCGTTTAAAGTTTTGAAAGCAGATTCAACTGCGGCAGATGCGGAAGGATGGTTGATGGATAAAAAGGGCCAGAAGCTACAATATATAAAGACAAAGCATGATGGCATGGGCTTTTTTGAATTCGTGGCAAAAGGTGGAGAACAGTACCATATAGATTGGACAAGTCCGATGGCGTTTACTTCCAGTTTGCCGGAGGCTTTGGATAAAGGCTTTTCACTTTCGGTTCAAACTATGGAAAACGAGTTGGTCGTTAAAACCAATTCTCCCACGATAGAACCTGTTTTGCTGGTGGCTCAAATGAGAGGGAAATGGCTTTGGGATAAGGCTGTGCGGGGAATTGTTGGTCAAACTACAACAAAAGTGAATACTAAAAACTGGCCAGCCGGAGTGGTAAGGGTTACGGTTTTTGATTCGAGGAAATTGGCCAGATGTGAACGTTCTGTTTTTGTGAATGCGGATAAGAAGCTGCAGTTGCGAATTTCTACTGACAAAGAAAAATATCAAACCAGAGAAAAGGTAAATGTGAATGTGCGGGTTTCGGATGAAAAGGGAATTCCGGTTCCGGGATTGCTGAATTTGTCTGTGGTAAATGATGTGTTGCTGAGTTATACAGCTGACAAGCAGGGCAATCTGGTTTCAGGGCTTTTGCTGGAGCAGGAACTGAATACCAAGCTTAAAAATCCTGGCTTCTATTTTTCGGAGAATCTGAATGCTAAGAATTACCTGGATTTGGTGATGATGACCTACGGTTGGAGCGGATTTGAATGGAAAAAGATTCTTGATGAAACGGTTGAAAAGCCTTCAGAGGGACCTGAAAGGGCAATAATCGCAGGAACGGTGCTCAATACGAATGACAACAAACCTTTGAAAAGAGGAAAACTGGAAATAGGCTCTGTTGTGATTTATACAGATTCAAATGGGCGATTCCGGTTTCCATTTATTGATTTGACAAAACCTGTCGCCATCAAAATATCAAAAGGAAATGAAAAGGTAGATGTGCAGACGATAACTCAATATGGAAGTGATATGGTTCTGTATTATAATCCTTATCCTCCGGTTTTTATGATGATGGACAAGGCGGTTAATATGGAAATGGCGCAAATGGCTCCAATGGGAGGCGGAAAAGAAAATGAGGCGATGGTTGAAAAAAGAGCAAAACGAAAGGGAATCCCTAAGCCGCCGGTTCCACAACCTGGAAAAGCCTTGGTTGAAGAAAAAGCGATTGCTAGAGATGCATTTAAAAAGGAAGCAGAGGGTGCTCCGGTTATGAATAAGCGTAGGGCATTTCCAATTATTCCACCCCCTCCTATTGAGCAGGTTTCACCTTATTATATAGCGAGGAAATTTCCAAACCTGCCACCTGCCAAAACTGTGCAACGAACCGATTTTAAAACCACTCTTTTCTGGACAGGATTTGTAGACCTGGATGCGAATGGGCGGGGAAATTATTCTTTTTACACAGCGGATGATATTAGTTCTTACCGGATTCATGCACAGGCGGCTGGTCCTGATGGATTGCTGGGTGCCGCTGAAAAGTTGATTTATACGGAATTGCCGTTTTCGATTTCTTCTAAAATTCCGGTGGAATTGACGATTGGGGATAAAATTACCTTTCCAGTGACCGTAAGCAATAAAACGGATAAGGCATTGACTTTGAATCTATCGGCATCTTTAGGAAAGGGATTTAAACTGGAAAATAACATTCCGGCTACGGTTACCATTCCTGCTCTGCAGAAGAAGGAAATTCCACTTGAAGCCCTTGCCACTGAAAAAACGGATAGCTCCAAATTTATGCTTTCGGTTTCTGTCGGTGAGGACAAGGATGTTTGGGAGAAAACGATTCGGATAGTGCCCAGGGGATATCCGGTGAATGTTTCGTTTTCGGGCAAGGAAATGAATAATGCCTATATCGCTGATATTAAAAACATGATTCCCGGAAGTTTGGTGGCTCAGGCGATGGCTTTTCCGGATGTGACTTCTGATTTGCTGACGGGTGTGGAAAGTATTTTGTCGGAGCCGTTTGGTTGTTTTGAACAAACCAGCATGACCAGCTATCCGAATGTGTTGGTTTTGAACTATCTGCGGGAGGCAAAGGTTTCGAATCCTGCGCTGGTTTCTAATGCAGAAGTGCTTTTGGAAAAAGGATACAAACGCCTGACCAGTTTTGAAACCAAGCAAAAAGGGTATGAATGGTTTGGAGGAACGCCGGCGCATGAGGCTTTGACGGCTTATGGTTTGTTGCAATTTAAGGAAATACAAAAGGTGGCGGGATATGTGGACGCAACTATGGTGGACCGAACGGCAAACTGGTTGCTAAGCCGAAGAGATGGAAAGGGAGGATTTTTGAAATCGGCCCAGGCTTTGGATAATTTTGGAAGGGCGAATGACGATATTACCAATGCATATATTGTGTATAGTCTGGCGGAAGCGGGTTTTCAGCAATTGGAACTGGAGGTGAAAAAGACGACCGAAATTGCGCTCCTTAAAAAAGACCCTTATCTTTTGGCATTGGCGGCCAATACTTTGTGGCTGTTAAAACAAAATGAAAAGGCCATAGAAGTTACTGCGGCCCTGATGCAAACACAGGCTGAAAACGGAAGCTGGACGGGGTTGACACATTCTATAACCTATTCTCAGGGAGATGCACTTTCAGTGGAAACAACTGGTTTTGCGCTTTTGGCTTTGATTCGTGCGGCTGAACCGAACAAAATGAAAATAGACAAAGGGGTTAACTTTTTGGTAAAACAAAGAAGTGGAAGCGGTGGGTTTGGCAATAGCCAGGCAACGATTGTGGCCTTGAAAGCGTTGACTGCTTATGTGGTTTTTTCGAAAAGAGCGGCTGAAGATGGGGTCTTTACTTTAACCGTAAATGGAAAAGAAACCGCTAAAGCCGATTGGAAAGCAGGGACGCAAAATACCATTATAGCCAAAGGCTGGGAAGCAGAAATAAAGGAAGGCCAGAACAAACTTGAGTTTGGATACACTATCTTAAAGGAGCCGCTGCCTTTTACGATTTCGCTGGATTACTTTACATCCATGCCCAAGGCAGACCCGGCTTGCAAAATCAAAATTGAAACCAAACTGAGTGCGCCAAAAGTGAAGATGGGTGAGGTTGTGCAAATGACTGTGAAACTGACAAACTCCAGTGCAGAAGGGCAACCGATGACCATGGCTGCGGTGAATATTCCGGGAGGTTGTGTGGTTTCGCCTGTGCAACTTCGGGATTTGCAGCAAAGCAAACAGGTTGACTTTTATGAGATTAAGGGGAATCGGATTTTTCTATACTTCAGGCAAATGGTGCCTTCTGAGGTTAGAAATATTACTTTGACTTTGAACCCGGTATTGAAAGGGAAGTTTGAGGCATCGGCTAGTAGTGCTTACCTATATTATACTGCGGAGCGGAAGGTTTGGGCGAAGGGGGTGGAGTTGATAGTGGAGAATTAGGCCCTTTTATTTATTCCAGTAATTTGATGGCGGATTAGATTTAGGACCTTCTTTGGAAAATTTTACCTTTGTTGAAAATTATTAGCGTATTAAATGGAAACCACCTTGCCTTCAAATTGTCCAATTTTTATTTTTCCTTTTCAAACGGGACTCTCTGAAAGTCAAAAGGAAAAAATTATGACTTTTTCCAAGCAATTTTTAAGCAAATGGAAATCGCATGGATCGGATTTGTCCACTCAGGTATGGATTGAGGAAAACCAGTTTTTAATTTTTGTGGTTGATTCTTCACTTTCAGAACCAAGCGGATGTAGTAAAGATAAATTGTACCATTTTATGGAAAGTTTAAAAGATTTAAAGGAATTTAAGTTTGGAGATATAAATAAATTTTGGGTGAAAAAGAACCAGAAAATTCTAAATTTTACGAAAAAGGAGCTGAAGGAAAACATTGAAAATGGATCATTATCGTTTGATAACCAACTATTTCCGCTTTGGATTACTGAGTATGAACAGTATATAGTAAACTGGGGTGCTCCACTGGCAGATTATAAATTGCTATTAAAATTGGAAGAAAAAAAAACAATTTTTATGGGGTAAGTTTTGGGTAAGAACTAAGAAACGAATACTTTGCGGCCTAAATTGTGCAAATCAATAATATGAAACAGGCCGCTTATATCGGATTTTCTCTTCTCATGCTGGCAAACACTGTTTTTGCGGGTAATGATACCAAATCAGCTGACAAGAAATTTAAACAAAAAGGTGAATACGAAGCCGCCATGCAGGAGTATAAAAAAGCTCTTGAAGCAGGTGGAAACAAGGCATACATAAATGCCCAGATTGCCGAATGTTACAGACTTTCTAACAGAATTTCCGAAGCAGGACCTTATTATAAGGCTGCATTGGAGGCGAACAACAAAGCAGATAGTATTTTATTTTATTATCCGTTTGCCTTAAAAGCAAGTGGCAGTTATGAGGAGGCAAAAAAGGGCTTTCAGGAATACGCAAGTAATGGAGGAAAGCCAGCCAGAGTTGATAGAGCTCAAAGAGAAATCGACAACCTTAATAAGTTAGCAGATATAAAAAAGAAAAAGTTTTGGTTTGAAATATCCAATTTAGATGCTGTAAATTCTGCTGCATCCGATTTTGGTCCTTTCATTCATGAAAACGAACTTTACTTTGCATCGGCTAGAGGAACATCGGCCTTATACGGTGCAACAGGAACTCCGTTTTCAAATATTTTTGTTTACAAAGTTGGAGGAGACGCTACTGCAGTTCAGGAAGTTAATGGTATTAATACACCTGGTCAACATGAAGCTTCTGCAACCATAACGAAAGATGGTAAAATGATGATTTTTGCAAGAAGTAATGACGGAGGCCGGAAAACACACAAGGAGGTTTGTTTATACCAAACTCGATATAACGGAAGTGTTTGGTCCACTCCGGAATTATTAGCTGGTGTAAATGATATTGAATATTGGAATGGAGCGCCATCGCTTTCTCCAGATGGAAAAACTTTATATTTTGCTTCTAACAGAAGAGGTGGAAAAGGAGGGTTAGACCTATATAGAACGAAGCAGGATGAAAACGGTAAATGGGGCAAAGTTTCAAATCTTGGAGAAAACATCAATACTCCAGGCGACGAATCATTTCCTTCAATAACTGAAGACGGAAAGCTTTATTTTTCTTCTGATGGGCATCCATCTTTTGGAGGACTGGATCTTTTTGTAGCCATCAAAAAAGGAGAGACAACTGTTGTTGAAAATCTTGGTGATATAAATACTGTGTCTGATGATTTCGGCCTTACCCTAAAAAGTGCAAACGAAGGTTATTTTTCATCCAACAGAGCTGGAGGTAAAGGCGATGATGATATATACTATTTCAGAGATGGAAAAAATGACCCAAGAGTTGTGAAATTTACAACAAAGGGTCAGGCTTTTTCTAAGGATGATAAAGGAGTAGAAACAGTGGCTTCAAATATTCTTATCAAACTTTTGGATGATAAAGGTGGATCGGTAACAGAGACTACTACGGATGATCAGGGATTTTTTACTTTTCCAATGGAGCCATCTAAGAACTATGTTTTTTATGTTGAGAAGGAGCAATATTATACAAAGAGAGATCCATTTTCTACAATAGGAAAATCTCCAGCCTATGAAGATTTGACCAGTAAAGAAACTATGATAGATCTTAACCATAAGTTGGTTTTAGATAAAATAAAGATCAACCAAACTTTTGTGGTTGAGAATATCAACTATGACTATGACAAATTTGATATCAGGCCAGATGCAGCTGTTGAGCTTGACAAGATTGTATTATTCCTTACTGACAATCCAAAGATTTCAATTGAAATGAGTTCACATACAGATAGTCGTGGAGACGATGCTTACAACATGAAGTTGTCTCAGAAAAGAGCAGATGCTACTGAAGCTTATATGGTTTCCAAAGGCATCAAAACTGAAAGAATCAATTCTAAAGGATACGGTGAAAGTAAACCTTTGATCGTAGATGCTGCTACTGAAGAAGATTTTCAGAAAAACAGAAGAACAGAGTTTAAAGTAATTAAAGTAGCCGGTCTTAAATAAAAGAATCGGTTCGAAAAAAAAAGTCCTGCTTTGGCAGGACTTTTTTTTTGGGTGTATATTTGAAGCTATTTACAAAACAGCTGACCAGAAGTTAGAATTAGTTTGAGATTGATAAAAATTCTTTACTTATTATTTGGGACCTTAGTTTTTCTATTCTCGGGATTTACGTTTGCTCAAACTGCTCAGGATGGATTCGGGAAAAACAGAATTCAATATAAAGAGTTTACATGGAAGTATCTAAGCAGCAATAGCATAGACATGTATTATTATGAAGGCGGTGATAAGTTGGCTGCAACTGCAATAGAAGTTGCTGAAGTTGAATTCAAAAAAATATCTGACCTTTTTGGCTTTACCCCTTTTAGCAAAATAAAGGTTTTCCTATTCCTTTCTTCCAATGACCGATTGATGAGTAATGTTGGTTTGGGTGAAAATGGGAATATAACAGGAGGGAAAACAAATTTTACAAAATCCTCAATTGAGGCAGCTTATGAAGGCAGTATATCGAATTTGAGAAAGCAAATTTCTGCTGGAATAGCGCAAATTTTAATTAGGGACATGCTTTTTGGAGGTTCCATTAAAGATGCGATTCAAAATTCTTTTCTTTTGACCTTGCCAGATTGGTTTGTTGGGGGAGCCATTCGTTATGCTTCCGAAGGGTGGAGTAGTGAAATGGATGATTATATCAAGGAAATTGGAGATGCTAAAAAGATAAGGCAACCGGCCAATTATGTAGGCCAGGAGGCGTTTTTAATAGGTCATTCCATTTGGAATTATATAGCTGAACGGTATGGAAGATCTGGCATAGGCAATATTTTAAATTTGACCAGAATAATTCGAAATGACGAAAATGCAATAGTTGGAACTTTGGGTATGCCCTTTCCTACATTTATAAGAGATTGGAAGGCATTTTATCAGAATCAACATCAATTGGATAACAGTTTCTTTAATGAGCCCCCTAAAAATCAAAAGTTTGGAAGCAATCTGCTCAAGAAAAACTATGGTCAGATTTGCCTTAGTCCAGATGGAGAACTTGCTTCCTATACTCAGCATTGGAAGGGTAAGTTTCAGGTAGTTGTTCTACAATTGGCTACTATGAAGAGCCATGTTATTTTCAGAGGGGGCTCAAAAGCCAAACATCAAAATTCTGAAGGCGAGTTTCCAGCAGTTTGTTTTAGCCCAGAAAATGAAATATGGGTTGCATATCCATCTAAGGGTAAATGGAAAAGCATTAAAATGACTTCCAAGGGTAAGGTTCTTAGGCGGGTTGAGGTTTTTGAACAGTTTCATGATATATATAGCCTGTGTATTTCCCATGACTCCGAAAAGATGGTAGTATCTGGAAGTATTGATGGGTTTTCTGATATTTATGTATTAGGCCTTAAAAATCTAAAAATGAAACGTTTGACTTCTGATTTTTATGATGATTTAAATCCGGTTTTTTCATCCACAGGGGATTCTATATTGTTTTCCTCCAATAGGCCAAGAACTGATACTTTGAAAACTGAAAAAAGCTTTCCGGACCCGAAAAGGAAGTATGCAATTTTTTCAATTAATGAGTCGGAGGGTGCACTTCCAAAGCTTTTTTATTCTAATGAAGGTAACCTTATAAAACCATCAGTTTCAAAAGGAGGAGAAATATTTTGTTTATCAGATGAATCCGGGGTCTTGAATATGGCTCAGCTTTTCAAAAAAGAAGGGAATTTAATTGCTCAGATTTTAACTTCGAATAAATATTCAATCAGGGATTTCGCCTACATGCCAAAAAGCCAACATTTGGTGTATACCACCCCAATTCGGCTAAAACCTGGTTTATATATAGAAAAAAGCTTTGACCCATCCCCTTTGAGTTTACCCCAACGGTCAAAAACTTCAAATCTGGAAGATACCATTTCAAAATCAATCCGAAAAAATAAGGTTTGGTTATCAGACTCTACCAGGATTGATATCCGGAACTATGTGTTTGAAGATGAAAAATCAGATCCCAATGTTATAAAACCTTCCAGGAAAAAAATGGAACGGGTTAAATTAAAGAAGGAGCCAAAGTTTTTCCAATTGGAAATGACAGGGCCTTTTGATTACAGTCCAAGAGTAACGGCGAACTATTTAACTACGGGTCTTGTTGTGGATCCAATTCCTAGCTGGGGCCTGGGGGCATTGGTGGATTTTTCGATGCATGATATTTTTGAAAATCATAGAATAAATGGAGGAATGACGTATTTTTTTGCCAACCAGGAAATGCGGAACAACAATGCCTTTCTGGAATATAACTATTTAAAAAAGAGGCTGGATTTCAGGTTAAGAGCTGATAGAATTAGTATTCAAAACACCAGTTTTACTCAGCAAATTCGGCAAAGAGATATATTGTATGGCTTTTCGGGCGCAGTTGCCTACCCATTTTCAAACGCTCTAAGAGTTGAGTTAAGTCCATATTTTCAAACCACACAAAGGGTAGTTTTCAACAATAATCCTACAACTCCACAGCTTGGAGGTCCTGATCAAAATGTATATTACTGGGGAGCAAAGGCTGAAATGGTTTTTGACAATACCACTTCCACAGGCTTGAATATGATATCAGGAACCAGATTTAAGTTGAGGGCACAGTATCAATTAGCAAGTCAGTATGCCAGAAAGGAATTTGGAGAAGTCTTTATGGATTTTAGAACCTATCAACCTATCCATAGGGAAATCACTTTTGCTTTCAGGGCTTCATATGGACAATTTTTTGGGCCGGCTGCTAAAAAATTCATGCTTGGAGGAATGGACAATTGGCTTTTCCGTTCTTATGAAGTATCTAAAGAAAAGGATGATCCATTGAGAGGGCTTAATCAAAACAATCAGATCATCTCTTCCGATGAGGCTCAAACCGATTGGTTATTTAATAGATATGCTACCAATATGCGTGGTTTTAAATACAACGATATTTATGGTAGTAGCTTCCTGATATTTAATGCAGAGCTTCGTATTCCCATTATCAGATATTTTTACAAAGGACCAATCAACTCTAATTTTTGGAGAAATTTGCAACTCACAACCTTTACGGATGTGGGAAGTGCATGGACAGGGGTTGGACCATTTAGTGCAAATAATAGCCTTAATACCAAGCAAGTAAACGAGGGAAATTTTTCAATAAAAGTAAAATCTTATGAGAATCCGTTTTTAGTTGGATACGGAATTGGAGCCAGAACGATGGTTCTTGGCTATTATTTAAAATTTGATATGGCCTGGGGAGAAAGAAATGGCTTTACAAGTGAGCCAAGGTATTATTTTACCTTTGGTTATGACTTTTAAATCATAATCAAAAAGCCCATCTTGCCTCTAGATGAGAATATCTTATTCAGCTTTAGGTTTTTCTTTATAAAGAATGGCGTAGATTTCTACTAAGAAACCAGCTAAAATAAATGATGGCCCTATGGTTAAACCAAGGCTTCCAAATCCATACTCTGCTGTTTCCATTGTCATGGTGATGAATCCGATAAGGATCAATGCCACCCCAACCAACATGATTGTGTAGTTGCCTTTTGTAAATAGTAAATTTTTGTTGTCTGACATAAGTGCAAATAAAGGAGTTTTTTTCGAGTGCTTAATAAAAGAGGATAGAATTTGAATTTTGGATTTTTTAAAACAGGTTAATCAAAACCGTTTATGGCCTTCGAAAACAAAACTATACCATCCTGAAAAATAAATCTTAGGTTGTAAACACCAGGTCTGATTTTGGGGATTTCAATGGATACATCCTCATTACTTTTTGTTCCTTTTCCATCGAAAATAATTTGACCTTTCATGTCGTAAACCAGTATTTTTTCCAATCTATCAGATTCTAAACCTTTTAGATGTAAAGCCTTGGCATCAAAATAAGCAGAAATGGAATGTGCATACACCTTCGATTTATTGGACGTGATAAAGGTTCCAATAATTCTTAAACCAGCCACAACAGGCAAGTGATCAGATGCCTTTACCAATGAATTGATTACTGCCGCAGGTGCAGATGTATTGGTTGGACTTGCATTAATACTTGTATTATAATGTTGCCCATCATTTCCAATTGCTTTGTATGTACCAGTTGCAAACTTTATTCCGGCAGAATCAAAAAGCAAGTGCCGGTTCATAAGGATAAAATCAAAGCGATCATCCAAGCCTCCGCCACTGAAACATCCGTTGCTAGTCGCGGTCGGGCATTGGGTATGCACATCTTTATATGTAGAATTTGTTGTCCATGTACCAACACGATTGATTGGATCGAAAAATTGGTACGTTGAATTAGTTCCAGGACTGGTTAAAGTTTGAAAAGCAGCCTCTGAACTTCTATACACATTAAAATCACCAAGCATTAAACAATTTTCTTTTTTTGGAAAACTATTAAGGTAATTTCTTATCGTAGTTGCCATAGTTGCTCTATCAGCAACATCGGATGAGGCTGTTCCTGCTTTTAAATGACAGGTCAAAACGTTTAGCCAAAGTGTATCGCCATTGACCAGAGACTCAGTATTTAAATACAACCTGAAGTGATGGACCAATCTATAAAGTGTATTGGCAAAGGATTGATTTTTAAGAGTAAATTTTTGACTATTAAAATAAATGAGTGAGGTAAGTGTTCCAGAAGGCTCCACCTGGAAATTAGATCTTTTAAAGTAGGTAATGCCATCCGTATTCAAAACATTGTTTAAAAAAATTGTTGCAACAGCTGGATTGGTATTCATTTCACAAACGCCCAGAATATCAGGCATTATGTGTTTGATTATGGTTTTAAACTCGGGATTTTTGAGTGTTGGGCCATTTGTCGCATTGGTACAACCATCAATGGTATTGCCATAATTGGTTAAGTTATAGGCCATTACTTTAATGGTGTCATATTCAATACCTCCAAAACCCGTTTGGGCATTCCCTGATTGGTAAATGCTAATAAATAATGCAATCAGAATTCTGATTGTTGTATTCGATTTCATGGTTGCAATTTGCATAAAAAAGCTGTTTAGATGTTTAATTCAAATTTGGATTTTCAATTTTAATTTAGTCAAGGAATAGGATTTCTTATCCATTTACAGTTTTTCTCACCATCGTTTCTTAGTTTTTTTGCTTCTTTGAAGTTCAATAATCAAATGAAAATGAAACAAATATTACCTTTTTTGCTTGTCCTGATTTGTAATTTCCTTCCTGGTTTTGCTCAGATTACCATTACTCAGGCGGATATGCCTTCTGCCAATGATACGATTCGATTTTCAAATGCAAATGCTTCTACCACCTTGCCGTACCTTCAATCGGGTCCAAATCAAACCTGGGATTTTTCAACTTTAGTGGCTACTTCACAGGATATTGAGCCGTATAAATTGTCCCTTCAAACCCCATATGCTTTTTTCTTTTTGGGCTTAAACAAGTATGGCAGAAAAGTGGCCGACTCTCTTGGAGTAGGTGCTTTTCAATTTAAAGACATTTACAATTTTTATAAAAAATCCAGTTCTGCCTATGAAGTTGAAGGCATAGGCTTGAGATATACAGGCATTCCTCTCCCTGCTTATTATTCTGTTCCGGATAAATTGTATCAATTTCCACTTCAATATGCAGATAGAGATAGTTCGAATTTTAAATTTACAATTAGTTTACCTTCCCTTGGTGCCTATTCTCAGGTTGGTTACAGAATTAACTCAGTTGAAGGATGGGGATCTATAACAACACCTTTTGGTACATTTAACTGCTTGAAAGTAAAGAGCTTTATCTTTTCAGCAGATTCATTAAACATAGGTGGATTTCCAATAAAGTTCAGCCGTCGAACCATAGAGTATAAGTGGTTGGCAAATGGTAGAAAGATCCCAATTTTAGAAATTTCAGGTAATGCCACCGCGGCAGGGGCTTTTACTCCGACCACAGTAAAATACAGGGACATACCTCGATCTTTGACCCCTGTTACTTTAGGACCTCAGGCTCAGTTTACTGCAAGTTTAGTAAATGTACCTGTGATGGAACCAGTTACCTTTAACAATACAACTTCTGGATTCTTATTGGATTATCTCTGGACTTTTACACCTACGGATCAGGTCCTTTTTGAGGACAATACGACTGATACCTCAAAAAATCCAATTGTCTCTTTTACTACGCCTGGGCAATATACCGTAAAACTTAAGGCAACTAATTTTTTTGGAACGGACGAGGAATTGAAAACAAATTATATTACAGTTTTCGATCCGACATCTGTTTCTGATGAATTAAAAGAAACCAAAACCTATTTCATTAACAATCAAAAACTTAAAGGTCCAAATTGGTTGTCAGAAGCCAATATTTCCTTGTTTGATTTAACAGGTAAAAAGATTGAAACCAACATGATCGGAGATGAGATTTGTATTAAAAATGCAACAATGAAAAAGAACCAGTTATTGATTTTACTTGCTAACCAGGGCGGAAAAAAATATGTTAAAAAATTTGAATTTCAGAACTAAGCAGTTTTATAAATTTCATCAATATGTATTTAAATAAATCTTAATTATGGCAAAGTAACAGCAGAACTAAATCAATGATTTACAGAATACGGATAAAAGGATTTAAAAATATTAAAGATCTAGAAGTTTATCTAGGTCCGTTCACTTGCATTGCTGGTGGAAATGGTGTTGGAAAATCAAATTTTTTTGATGCATTATCTTTTCTAAAAGCCCTGACAAACAGGGATAATACGCTAATTGATGCTGCTTTTAAAATAAGATCAAAGGAAAATGAAAAGAAACCTCCAGGTAAGGACATCGAGAGTCTTTTCTATCAAGATGAAAACGGCTCTTCAAAAACAATTTCATTTGAAGTAGATATGGTATGTGATAGTAATGGAGTTGATGATCTAGGACAAATGGCAACTTCCAATACTACTCTATTGAGATATGGGATTGAAATAGGTATTGATTTATCCCAAAAATTTAATGGACGTGGCCTTTTTTTAATAAAAGAAGAACTAATTCCATTGCCAAAAACAGATGCCAAAAAGATTTTAAGTACAATGGGAGCAACTTATGATTGGTTTAGCCAAGCTATTGGTGTTGGCAGCAGGAGGACCCCTTTTATCGAAACCACAGGTAATCAAGTTCATATTTCAACAGATCAAACTGGAGGTAAAAAGCGTTCATTAAATATCAATAGTCTGCCAAGAACAATGTTATCAACTGCAACTGCGGTTGAATATCCAACGATGACAATTGTTCAAAAAGAGTTTCAGAAGCTAAAAATACTGCAATTTGAACCAACCGCTTTACGAGAACCAGACTCTTTAAGTTTTTCAGAAGGTGCAATTCTTACCTCTGAAGGGGGACATTTACCAAATACTTTAAAGAGATTAAAAATAAAAAATGCTGATGTTTTGCAGCGTATTTCTAACCATTTGGTTGATTTAATTCAAGATCCATTTGAACTAAGGTTAGATGAGGATACTCAAAGAGATTTATTAATCCTTTCAGCCAAACGCAAAGGAGGAAATTTTTTACCTGCCAAGTCTCTTTCAGACGGAACGCTTCGCTTTCTTGCTTTGGCCTCAGCAATAGAAGATCCTGATTTTGATGGTATTATCTGTCTGGAAGAACCTGAAAACGGAATTCATCCAGAAAGGATTGCTGCCATTATTAACCTCTTAGAAAATATGGCATTTGATTTTAATTTTCCAATTGGAGATGAAAATCCTTTGCGACAAGTCATTATAAATACACATTCTCCAGGAGTTGTTTCTGTAGTATCGGCCGATTCTTTACTATTTGCGTATTTAGAATCTAATGCCTTGGGTTTTAAATTTCTTTCTAAAACCTGGCGGGAAGAATTACAAACTGGTCATAAAAAAATAAATAGAGGTGAAATTCTACGGTATTTCCAACCTCTTCCAGTTTCGGAAAATAAGAAAAAAACTGTGAGACAAGAATCTGGAATTCAGATTAGAATAGATTTTGAAACACCAGGTTAGATGATTCGATATTTTATTATTTCTGATGGAAGTTCGGACAGACTTTTGATTCATCCAATAGATTGGTTATTTAGGTCAAAAGGTATTGAATCAAAAGGTGAAAGAATTGATTTTGCACAATCAGGTTTGTACCCCAAAACAATTTCCGAAAAAATCGAATTGGCGATTTTTCTTTATCCCGATATTAAATTTCTATTTGTTCACAGAGATGCAGAAAAGGAATCAATTGATTTTCGCAATAATGAAATAGAAAGTGAGCTAAGAAAGGCCGAACTGGAAAAAATCCAAACAATAAAAATAATTCCAATTCGAATGTCAGAGGCATGGTTATTAATTGACGAAAAGGCAATAAGAAAAGCTGCTGGAAAACCTTTCGGTAAAGTCAAGTTAAACATGCCAACAACAAAAAGACTTGAACAATTGACAAATCCAAAAGAAATGCTGAAAATAAATTTGGAGATGGCAACAGAATTTTCTGGAAGAAAGAAGGCTCAATTTGACTTTAACGAAGCCCGGCAATTGGTAGGCCAATATACCGAAGACTTTTCCCCCCTTAGACAACTTTCAGCATTTCAACGTCTTGAAGCAGATATTGATTTACTGCTTAAAAGAATATAAAATGGTTAAATTACTACAAATTTCATTTTTAAGGCCTGCCAAAAAACAATACCAAAATCAAAGTGGTATTGTTTTAGATAGGCAATTTTAACAACTATGAAAAACATCAGCAATGAATCTGTGCTTGCTGCTCTATCCAGAGTAGAAGAGCCGGATTTGAAAAAGGATATGGTTACCTTGGGCATGATCCGAAATCTGGAAGTAAAAGGAAACGAAATCCACTTTACCGTTCAATTAACTACACCAGCTTGTCCTTTGAAAGAGCTTATCAAGGAACGATGCATGAAGGCTTTGCATGAAGATTTTGGAACCGACATTCAGGTTTTTATCGCAATGGATGCAGAGGTAACCAGCCAAAGAAATAGTGGTCCTGTTTTACCGGGTGTAAAAAATATTATAGCCATTGCTTCTGGGAAAGGTGGCGTTGGCAAATCAACCGTAACCAGTAATCTGGCCTTGGCCCTCGCACAAAATGGTTCAAAAGTTGGTTTGATTGATGCTGATATTTCCGGGCCAAGCATTCCTACCATGTTTGGAGTGGAAGATGCCCAACCCAAAGTGACTGTGGTAGATGGAAAAAATTATCTGGTACCCATTGAAAAGCTAGGCATCAAATTGTTATCCATTGGTTTTCTGGCACATGGAGATACGGCTGTGGTTTGGAGGGGCCCAATGATGAGCTCTGCTTTGAAACAATTTATAATGGATTGCCTTTGGGGAGATCTTGATTATTTGTTGATTGATTTGCCGCCCGGTACCAGCGATATTCACCTTACTCTTGTGCAAACCGTACCGCTCACAGGTGCTGTAGTTGTAACCACGCCACAAAAGGTTGCCTTGGCAGATGCAGCGAAAGCCATCTCTATGTTTGGCCAAACGCCCATCAAAGTTCCGATTTTGGGTATTGTTGAAAACATGGCTTATTTTTCTCCTCCTGAACTTCCTGACAATCGGTATTATATTTTCGGAAAAGATGGTGGCAAGAAAATGGCTGAAAAGTATGACCTCCCATTTTTAGGAGAAATCCCTTTGGTTCAGTCCGTTAGAGAAGCAGGAGATGGCGGTGTGCCCATTGTGATGCATGAAGATGAGAAGGTTTCTCAGGCTTTTTCATCACTTGCCAGCAATGTGGCGCAGCAGGTGGCTATTAAGAATGCTGATTTAGAAGTTGCTGAAGTTTAATCACTTTTTCCAGGTCTTCCGGTGTGTCAATACCAATAGATTCATACCCGGTTTCTGCTACAAAAATTTCGTAACCGGCTTCCAGCCAGCGAAGTTGTTCCAGATTTTCTGCCATTTCAAGTTTTCCAACTGGTAAATTTGAAAGGTCCTTCAAAATGGCTTTTTTGTAGGCATATAAACCAATATGTTTATAAAATTCTGCGTTCCTGAGCCATTCCTTTTGTTCTTTTCCACGAACAAAAGGAATAGGATTTCTACTGAATAACAGTGCTTTGCCATTTAAAGATCGAACCACCTTAACTACGTTTGGGTTAAAAACCGGTTCCATTTCCGTAATTCTTTTTGCCAAAGTGCCAATTTGAATCGACTCATTTTGCATAAGCAAAATCAACTCTTGTATTTGTTCAGGTTGAATAAAAGGCTCATCACCCTGTACATTAACTATAATATCCTCGTTTGACTCATATTTGAAAATAACCTCCGCACAGCGGTCTGTTCCGGATTGGCAAGCTTCAGAAGTCATAACTACTTGTCCGCCAAAGGCCAAAACAGCATTTTTAATACGTTCATTATCAGTTGCCACAACCACATCATTTACCAATACACATTTTGAGGCCTGTTCATACACCAATTCGACCATAGTTTTTGCCCCAATTTTAACCAAAGGTTTTCCCGGAAACCGTGTGCTGGCATATCTGGCAGGAATTATGGCTATGGCTTTTTTCATTTTACTTGTTTGTTTCTATTTTTCAAAGTCCAGATTTACAGGTTCTTGAATCAATTTTGAACCAGTTGTAGGGGCTGTGTTGTCAACAATTTCAAATGAAATATTATCAAACCAAATTTGGCCTGGCCCGTCAAGCAATGCACCATAAACAAGAAAAGATGAATTGCTGGGAACGTCTAAAACAATTTCATATTTGGTCCAGGCAGTATTTCCTTTTATTGGTCTGTTTCCCATGTTATCAAATGAAAGCGGCTTGCTGGAACCTGATTGGTCAACACGTAGCCAAAGGCCAGCCCATTTTTCCACATTTTCTGATTTCACAAATCCTGTCATTTTTATTCTTTTTCCTAGATATTTTTCTGGATTGCTTTTTTGCATCAAAGTACCAAAGCCATCAATTTTCTTTTCAATCGATTTAATAGTTGCCACATTTTTACCATCTGGACCTAAGCCTTTTTCAACACCCATGTCGTAACTTTTAGGCTTACTACCTGCTTTAAACCAACCAGTTGGCAAATCAAATGAAAGCAGACCTATGAATATGGTGGCTGCAAGGATACTTTTTAACATCTTATTTGAAGTTTAAATGAAGGAGTTTTTACAAAAATATCATTTGTATTTCACTTCCGATTAAAAACCGTAGTTGAAGCCTGATCCAAAGGCATTAACAATACTTCTGCAATGTTTACATGTTTTGGTGCCTCTACCATATAAGCGATTACTTCAGCAACATCTTTTCCAGTTAATGGATCGCAACCTTTATAGACTTGTTTTGCCCTTTCTGCATCCCCTTTAAATCGAACCAGAGAAAATTCGGTTTCCACCATTCCTGGTTTAATTTCACTGACTTTGATTCCTTCCGCATTCAAATCAATTCGTAAACATTCTGTGATCATAGAAACTGCTGATTTTGTGGCACAATACAAGGATCCTTTGGCATAAGCCTGGTCTCCGGCAATGCTGCTTACATTTAAGATATGGCCTGATTTTCTTTTCTGCATAAATGGAAGAACCGCTTCAGTTACCGCAATTAAGCCCTTTACATTTATATCAATCATCGCTTCCCAATCCGCCCAGTTTCCATCCTGAAAAAGATCTAAACCATGTGCATTGCCGGCATTGTTGATTAATACATCAATTTCTTTCCAGTTTTCAGGTAGGCCACTGATATTCTTTTGAACCGCCTCCCGATCTTTAACATCAAAGCAAAGCGTTAAAATCCGCTCATTGTCAAATTCGGTTTTGAGATTTTTTAAGTTTTCCTCCCGCCTGCCAGTTGCAATTATAAAATAACCTTTCGCATGCAGAATCCGTGCAGTCTCAAGTCCAATTCCAGAGGTTGCCCCGGTAATCAAAGCAATTTTTTTAGTCATTATTTTTTAAAAGATTTTACCCGCAAAGGTGAACAATAAAAGAATTCACAATTTGGACACAGTTGTAATTTTCAATTTTATACTTTTACAGCCATTAAGCAATAGCCGACAACCTTTTATAAAATAACTTATTGACAGAAAAAGTAATTACCCTTGAGAATGTGTCACTTGTGGACTTTCTAGGGGTAGAAAATAAAAATCTGAGGGAAATTTCACTTGCATTTCCAGAAAGCAAAATCATAAGCCGGGGAAATGAAATCCGGATAAGAGGAACCGGAACCGAGATTATTAAAATTTCAGATATCCTTACCAGCCTTTTGGACCATTACAATCAATATGGAAAAATTGCTGAGGATAAAATCCAATCTTTGATTCAACATGACAAAATTGCGACAGAGGTTGAAGGTCAGGAAGATGTAATCGTTTATTCTGCCAAAGGTTTTCCTGTTAAAGCAAGAACACCCAACCAAAGACGCATGGTTGAAGCCTCCCAAAAACATGATCTTGTTTTTGCAACTGGTCCGGCAGGAACGGGAAAAACTTATACAGCAGTAGCCATTGCGGTACGAGCCTTAAAAAATAAGGAGGTAAAAAAAATAATCATTACCCGACCAGCGGTTGAAGCAGGGGAGAACCTTGGTTTTTTGCCAGGAGATTTGAAAGAAAAAATCGATCCGTATTTGAGGCCGATTTATGATGCTCTGGACGACATGCTGCCACCTGAAAAGATGAAATTCTATCAGGAAAACAGGATTATTGAAATTGCCCCACTTGCTTATATGCGAGGGCGTACTTTGAATAATGCCTTTATTTTGCTGGATGAGGCCCAAAACACAACGCCAAGCCAGATTAAAATGTTCTTAACCAGAATGGGGCCAGAATCGAAAGTGATTGTTACAGGAGATATGACTCAAATCGATTTGCCAAGAAACCAACAATCTGGTTTGAATGAGGCGTATCATATTTTGAAAAATATAAAAGGCATTGCATTTGTTCAACTGGATGCATCAGATGTAGTTAGGCATAGGTTGGTAAAAGAAATCATAAAGGCGTATGAAAAGGATAATGAGGGTAGGAATTGAGTTTAAAGTTCAGAGTTATGAGTTCAGAGTTTTTAGCCATTTTTTCAATTCAACTTTGAATCTTAAACTTTCAACCCTAAACTTTCGACTCATAACTTTAAACTCATAAAAGTATGTTTGATTTTACCACTCAGATTCGAGTTCGATATGCAGATACTGATCAAATGGGATATGTGTATTACGGAAATTACGCCCGCTATTTCGAAATTGGCCGTGTAGAAGCGCTTCGAAGTTTGGGAATATCGTACAAAGCTTTGGAAGAAAATGGAATAATGATGCCCGTTTTGGAAAATTATTCAAAATATTTGAAACCTGCTTTTTATGATAACTTGCTAAATCTTAAAGTTATGGTAAAAGAAATTCCAGGGACAAGAATTCGCTTTGAATACGAAATAACGAATGAGGAAGGCATTTTAATACATATTGGCCATACAATTTTGGTCTTTGTGTCGGCTGAAACAAAGAAGGTGGTTTCATTTCCGGACTACATAAAAGCTGCAATTGAAAACTTTTTTTAAAAAACTGTTGCATAACATTTGGCAGTAAAAAAATGATAGTTTACTTTTGCACCCCGAATAAAGAGAGATGGCAGAGTGGTCGATTGCGGCGGTCTTGAAAACCGTTGACTGTTAAAGGTCCGGGGGTTCGAATCCCTCTCTCTCTGCAGATTTTATAAAGAACAAAATATCAATGGCAAATCATAGATCCGCCCTTAAGAAAATCAGAGCTGACAAAGTTAAAAGACTTCGTAACAAATACCAGCTAACTACTGCTCGTACTTTCGAAAAGAGACTACGAAAAACTCATACTAAAGCTGAGGCTGTTGAGCTTTTGAAAAAAGTATCTTCTCTATTTGATAAACTAGCAAAGAGAAATATCATACACCGAAATAAAGCCGCAAACCACAAATCACGATTATCTAAATTAGTGAATCACTTAGCAGCTTAATTATATAGAATTGTTGAAGAAAAGTCCTGCCAAAAGCGGGACTTTTTTCATGTCTGTACTTTTTTGTAGTATTATTTCAAGCGTAAATAATCTCCAGGTTTCAGGACTTTAAACCATTCTGCAAAACCCATTTTAGAAAAGGTTATGCCAATTCCAACAATCAATAATAAGTTGAATCAATTCTAAAAAACTATTTCTCAACTTCAACAAAACCAAACTTAAGGCCATCAAACAAGCCAAGATCACTCAGTTTTAGTTCTGGAATTACCAGTAATGCCATAAAGGACAAAAGCATAAAGGCAGCTTTTGGAGTAGAGCCTTGATCCTGAGCGAGTTTGGTAAGCTTTTCATATTGATTGGCAACCCATTTTCCATCTTTGTCAGACATCAGACCTGCGATCGGAAGCGGTAAAACTTCAACTCCTGATGCACTTGCAATGGAGATTCCTCCACCTGAATTCATAACAGAATCTACCGCCATTTTTATCCATTTTGGCTCCGTTCCAACCGCTACCACATTGTGTGAATCATGGGCAACTGAACTCGCAATGGCAGCATTTTTCAAGCCAAAACCAGAAATAAATGCATTCGCTGGATTTACTTTTTTATAACGGTTTACAACAGTTAGCGTAAGAATGTCTTTGTTTTGATCGGGCTGAATTATTCCGTTTGACACAAGCAATGTTTCGAGTTTTTCTTTAGTAATCAGTTGACCTTCAATAGCATTTATTACCCGAACCTCCGAAAAATCAGACTTTTCTGATTTGATCTGGTAGGCAGTTTCTTCCGGATAATGTGCCTCAAATTGATTTGGCCTACTTTCAATATTACCTGGTTTCCAATTTGAAACACCTTTTTCAAACACCACTTCTCCTTTTCTCCAGGTTTGGAGCACATCCATTTTATCAATGGAATCCACCAAAATAAAATCAGCAGAATCGCCTTCTTTAAGCAAGCCAATCGGTAAATTATAGTGTGAAACAGGATTTATGGTTGCCGCACGGACCACATCAAAAAAATCATAACCCTTTGCCAAAGCCCTGGCAACAAGCTGATTGATATGACCCAAAAGCAAATCGTCCGGATGTTTGTCATCTGAACAAAACATAACCTGATCAGGAAAATATTGAATCGTTTCAATCAAAGCTTCGAAATTTCTGGCGGCACTGCCTTCTCTGATGAGAATTTTTACACCCAAGGCTGCTTTTTCGAGGCTTTCTTCTGAAGTAACACACTCATGATCAGTTTCAATACCCGCAGCAAAATACTTTTGTGCCTGCTCTCCACTAAGCCCAGGTGCATGTCCATCAACAGGAAGCCCAAGTGATTTGGTTACGGATATTTTTGCCTTTACCAAAGCATCATCGAAGATTACTCCTGGCCAATTCATCATTTCAGCCAGATAGTGGCAGGTCTTTTCCTCAAATAGTGTTTTAATACCCTCAATATCAATTTCATCTCCGGCAGTTTCAAAAATAGTAGCTGGCACACAGGAAGGTGCTCCAAAATGAAAATGGAGTGGGGCTGATTTTCCATTTTCCGCCATCCATCTAACACCTTCTATCCCAAGTACATTTGCTATTTCATGTGGATCAGAAACAGTGGCAAGGGTTCCATGAGTTAGGGCCAAAGGTGCGAATTCAGAAGGTGCCAACATGGAGCTTTCAATGTGCACATGGGCATCTACAAATCCAGGCATTATGAATTTTTCACCTGCGGTATCCAATTCCTCAATTTTGCTAATTACCCCATTTTCTATGAAAATTTTTGCAGGATAAATTCTTTTTAAATGAATATCAACCAGTTGCCCTTCTACGCTAAACGGATTATTTGCCATACTTTATATTATTTTTTGATGCCTGAAACGACAATATTTATACTTTTACAATTCAAAACTGTATCCTTTTTATGAAATATTTTTTACTTTTTGTTGTAGTCGGATTTAATCTTCAAAGTGCATTTGCGCAAATTACGCTTACTGTCAGTGACTTGGTGAGTACTGGCAATGATATAGTTGAAAGTACGGTAAATATTCAGGGTGAAATTCCGGCAACTGGCAGTAACCAAACCTATGATTTTCAAAATATTTCTGCCATAGGAATAGACGAAACTACCAATTATCTCAATCCTGCATCCACACCTTTTGCCGCATCAATTCCTGGCTCTAATCTTGTAGCAAAAACTGGTGATGCGTATAGATATTACCAAAAGGACGCCACTGGTTTTTATATCAGTGGTTTGGTAATACCAACAGCGGGCTTTCCCGTCAATTTGAATTTTGAAAATGCTGCATTAAATTTTGCTCAGAAGATGCCAATTTTGAGCTTCCCAGCCACAATGGGAATGAATAAAATAGCGCAAACAACCACAAGTTTTGAATTTCCATTTGATACTGTTGTGAGTATCAATGGCTTGTCGGCAACAATTACGAAGGTACGGATTAATGGAATAATCAAAGACACAAGTAAAATAGATGGCTTTGGCACAATTCAAATGCCAGGTGGTAGTTTTGATTGTTTAAGAAATATCCAAACCCTCAAACTTTCATTTACAACTGAAGTATTTGCAAAAATTTTATTTTTTCCTGCCGCATGGGTAAGTTTCCCTGTACCGATTCCAGATATTACCGTTAAACAAGTCTTAATGTGGGCCAATGGAAAGAAAACACCTGTTGCTACCATTGCCCTGGACTCCAATGAAAATGTTTTAAGCTCTACGGTTCAAAAAGTATTTTTGACCGCCAACCGTCCCCTGTTAAGTGCTCAACCTGAATTTGAGTTTATTCCATTCCCAAATCCAGCATCTGAAATTATCAATTTCAGCACAGAAAAAAGTTTAAAATATTTAAAAATATTTTCTCTTGAGGGAAAGAAAATACATGAAATTTCTATTCAACCTGGAATGATGGAAATTAAGGTGGATAAAATTTCTAAGGGAATTTACTGGATTGAGGCAGAAAGTCTGGATGGGTTGAAAGCCAGAAAGAAGTTGATTATCAATAAGTAAGAACAAAAAAAATGGCTCTTCATCGAAGAGCCATTTTAATGTATTACAGGTGTATGAATAAATCTGTGTATCTATTCATATATACTTTCCACATGCGGATAGGTAACCAGCGATAACAAATATTTTTTTTATTGAGACAAGCTTTGGGTCTTTCCAACATTGGTTGCAACCTTTTGACTGGTGGCGCCAAAGGAAAATGTGGGAAAGCTTAATTTCAAAACTGCATAAGCTCCCTGTCCGGAAATGGACGGTCTATAACCAATCTCTGCACCAATTGAAATTAGAGAGGCTTGATTGTAACGAAGTTCAAAACCTGCCCTACCCCCAAATGTATTTAACTTCAAAGGAGAAGAATCAAAGGTTTCAGAACCTTCTTTACCTACATTTCTAGCTTCAATGTTTTCAAGACTTGTCCATGGATTTAAAATCAAATCTGCGTAATACGTTAAAATAGTATTGTTGGTCAATATTCCATTTCGCTCTGTTTTGATGGTAATATTTTTGATTTTTTGAATGGAGGCTCCAATGTAAATCCCTGTACTTGAAAAATTTGAGTATAGAAGGTTATTGTTGTTTGCTGTTTTGAAGCCATTTAATGAACTGGTTCCCTTTGAGTCAATAATTGTCCCTTTATCGCCTTTAAGTACAACATTTTGATCCTCAAGCGCATTTTGCAGAGAGGCTGTAGTTGCCATCGTGTTAAAACCAAGCCTTGCACCAATAATTTGTCTAACCTTGGCATTTACCTCTATTTTTTCAACCATAGCAGTGTTTTCCGGTATGGCCTGGTCTGCAAGAATAATTTTTGAAGTTCCATCCTTTAAGACATCGTGAACGGCATACGTGCCGCCAATTTCAGCGCTATAAAATCTTGAAAAGCCATTTGTCAAAATCATCTTACCCTGCTCTCTCTTAGATTCCTGAGTAGTGATGAAGGCATTTCGATTTGCTGCTGCTCTTTGAAGGTCAAAAGCATCAATCAGATTTCCCCTGATTCCACCTTTTAATTCCAGTTTAGGAATTGGCACATAAGTTATATCCATACCAGAACCAATGGCAGTATTCATCCGCATGGCATCTACTGTAAATGGCTGGATATGAATCCAAAGATTATTGACATCCTTTGGATCATCCTGAACAACTTTATAACTAACAGTTGAGGCAGGAAAGGCTTCATCAATTTGCGCTTTGACGCTGGATGAAGTAATACATGAAAACAGGACTATAACGTAAAATCTAAACATAGTGCTTTTCATTTGAAGGCGTGAAGGAAAGGCTTATCTATTAGAGCATTATCCCGCTAAACGTAAAAAAATGTTAGGCGTAAGTTTTCAGGCAATATTTGTGGCCAAATTACCTGGCAACTCAATCTTCTCAAAACATTGATAAAATTGGTAACTAACTATTCCATAAGTAATTAAGCAGGTTGTTTTTTGATGTTTGCAAATCAAACTTGGCACAATAATAAATGAAACAATTTGCAAAAGAGATTTTTAACTTAGAGGCTAAAATCTTAACGGGACATGAAATTTTCTTGTAAATCTCTATCATATATTGGTAGCTTTGTATTATGTCTATCATTAAAATTCCACTCCACTTTGAAGGCTCTTTGGGAGAAAAAACTGGTTATTCTCTTTTTGATTCTGGAGCTTCCTTTTCCTGTTTGACACCAGAATTTCTGGAGGATCTGGAAATTCCTGTAAAAATGCATAAGCCTTTGGAAATAGCAACCTCCGCTGCAGGAAGTTATCTTAAAATAACTCAAAGGGTTGCCTTAGATTTTTATTACAATGACATAAGAATGTCTGATGAGTTTATGGTCATTCCCGGACTATCTGAAGATGTGATAATTGGGGTTAATACTTTGCAAAAATGGCGAATCAAACTTGACTTTGAACATGATACGGTTATTGTGGACCCAAAAGTGGCTAAGGCTATTTTGAAATAAAGGAAAAAAATAATTTAATTTTTGCGTAGAATGATAAGTGAGGATGTAGAATTTGTTACTAAGGAACTGGAAATGAAGTTGGAATTCAGAATATGAGGAAATTGTAGTTATTCCAAAGGTCTTACAGATACACAATCCAATCTATTTTATGCTTTGAACCTTCTAAAACTTAGAGAGACGAAGCAAACAAAAGGATTTTGTTCCTATTCTAGCCTTGAGGACCTTAACACTCATTGATGAAAAAAAGCCAAACTTGCTCATTAAAAAAGCCAAGAGCTATGAAACTGAGTCTAAATCCTTCTCAGTTCTAAAAAACGTAGATACAAACAACAAACTCAAAGTAATGAATCCATTTATAATGAGAATCTCGAAACCAATTTCATAACCGTTGAAGAGAAATTTACTGTTGGTTTTTAAAACATAGGAAGCAATAGGCGAAAACACACAAATGGCTGGAATCCAAGTATCTTTTGCATTAATTCTGGTTAATAAGCCAGCAGCATAAAGACCAAGCAAAGGGCCATAGGTGTAACCTGCCAGCTCAAAAACAGTAACAATAAGGCTATCCTGATTAAACTTATAAAACACCAAAACGATCAGCCAAATAGTAGCTGACATTCCTAAATGAACAAGTATTTTCTTTCGACCTTTTTCTTCTTCATTCATAGTTTTGAAATTTAGAAAATCAAAACAAAAAGAGGTTGTAAGGGCAGTAAGAGCCGAATCGGTGCTGGCATAGGTAGCGGCAATGATACCCATCAAAAACATCAAGCCCAGCCAAACGGGAAAATGTTGCAAAGCAATTAAAGGAAACAATTGGTCTGATTTAGCAGGCATATCCAATTGAATTTGAGTTGCATAGCTGTATAACATCAAACCTAAAACCAGAAAAAGAATATTCACAACCAATAAAGTTCCACTAAACCAATACATGTTTTTCTTCGCCTCACCCAGGCTTTTGCAGGTCAGGTTTTTTTGCATCATATCCTGATCCAAACCAGTCATAGTGATTGCTATGAAAGCACCTGCCAGAATTTGTTTCAGCCAAAAAGATTTTTGTGAAACATCAAATGCCCAGATTTCAGACATGGGATTTTTTTGTACAAAAGACGGCAATTGGCCAATGCTAAGATCCAGCTCACCAGCCAGATAAATGATAGAAGCCACTACCCCAGCCAGCATACAAAAGGTTTGAAGAGTATCAGTAATAATGATGGTTTTCATGCCACCTTTATAAGTATAAACCCAAATGAGCAAAAGACCAATGCCAACTGAAACCCAAAATGGAATGCCAAAAGGTTCGAAAATAGAAAAATGCAATACGCTAAGCACCAGGTAAAAACGTGCCGATGAACCCACCAAACGGGAAAGCAGAAAAAAACCAGCGCCTGTTTTATAGGCCCAATATCCAAACCTATGTTCCAAATAGGTGTAAATAGAAACCAGATTGAGACGATAGTACATGGGCATTAGCAAATTGGCAATCACGAAATACCCGATGAGGTAGCCAAAAACCATTTGTAGATAATGGAACTGGCTGGCTTTCACCATTCCGGGCACAGAGATAAAAGTGACTCCGGAAAGCGATGTTCCAATCATACCAAAAGCGACCAAATACCATTTTGAAGAACGGTTGGCAGTGAAAAAAGCATCTGTACCCTTTTCCCCTTTGGCTGTAAACCAGGATACTGTGAGTAGGATTGTGAAATAAACGAAAATGAGGGCAATGCCGAAAAATGGACTCATAAATAAATTTGGCGGCTATTTACAGAAAAGTGGTGGTGAAAGGGAAAAATCGATTTAATTTTGCGTTTATATGGCCACTCAATTTGATATCGAAGAAGAAGTTGATCTCCTCACGGTTGAGGTCACACTTTACAAGCTTGTTGTGTTTAATGATGATTTCAACACATTCGACCACGTTATTTTGACATTGTGTGAGGTTTGCGGACACACCCCAGAGCAGGCTGAGCAATGCGCCACCATTATTCACTTCAAAGGGAAGTGTACCGTAAAAACCGGCGAATGGGACAAAATGGCCCAAATGCGCAATCAAATCTGTGATGCGGGTATTTCGGCAGAGGTGATGGAGTAATTGCAAGACTACCCACTCTCTTTTTAATGTAAAATTCTGGTTTATTAAATCCTTGCAGGATATCCCAGTGGTTGTTTTTTAAACCACCATTTATTTTTACCCCAAAAAAATATTTTCCTTCCTTTCCAAGATCCCCCACTTGAAGTTATTTTCTTCAAATTGAATACAGCAACTGTCCTGTAATCAAGAGTCAATGTTCAATAATTATGAAAGTTAACTTTCACAATTATTGAAGCTAACTCTTCCAGGCCCCTTCTGCAATTTTTGTCTGATCAGTTTTGAACTCTGAAGTAAAGTGGAAGGAAATAGCTGGGTACAAATCCTGAACAGATTTTAAGTTTCGCAGCGTATCTGCCATAAAAACAGGCCTGTCCTCTTTATCAAAAGTGATGTTTCGGGCTTTGAAACGAATGAAATTTGCTAAGGCTTCTTTATCATCTGAAGTTATCCAGCAAGCTTTTGAATAGGCAACGGAGTGGAAGGAACATGAAGCGCCATATTCCTGCAAAAGTCTGAATTGAATTACTTCAAACTGGAGTTCGCCAACAGTTCCAATAATTTTGATATTGCCTTGTTCCTGCATAAAAAGCTGAGCAACACCTTCATCGGTCAACTGCCTGATACCCTTTTCTAATTGCTTGGCCTTGAAAGGATCTTTGTTAATCAATTCCTTAAAAATCTCTGGAGAAAAGCTTGGAATTCCCTGATATTGAATATGTTCACCTTCGGTTAGCGTGTCACCAATTTTGAAATTCCCCGTATCATATAGACCAACCACATCACCTGGAAAAGCCTCTTCTACCACACTTTTTTCATTGGCCATAAACATATTTGGACTCGAGAACCGGAGTTTTTTATCCAAACGGGTGTGGTAGTAAAAAGTATTACGCTCAAAAGTACCGGAAACGATTCTGCAAAAGGCGATTCGGTCTCTGTGGTTTGGATCCAGATTGGCGTGGATTTTAAAAATAAAACCCGTAAAATTCTTCTCAGTTGGAATTACTTCCCTCAAATCCGATTGCCGGGGTTTGGGAGACGGTGCTACTCTGATAAAGGTATCCAGAAGTTCCTGAACACCAAAGTTGTTAACAGCGGATCCGAAAAAAACTGGTGCCAGATAGCCTTCCCGATACAAATCCTCATCAAATGGCTCATAAACACCTTCTATCAATTCGGCATCTTCCCGAAGTTTGTTGGCTGCTTTCTCTCCTATTTTAAGATCTAATTCCTTGTCTTCTATGCTGTTAAATGAAACTATGTCCTCTGCTTTTTTTGTTTTGGTATTAGAGAAAAGTAAAAGTTTTTTCTCAAAAAGATTGTAAACGCCCTGAAAAGTGGCTCCAATACCAATTGGCCAGGTAAGTGGTCTTGTGTGGATATTAAGTTCCTTTTCAACTTCATCCAAAAGATCGTAAGGATCCTGGCCTTCGCGGTCCATTTTATTGATGAAAATAATAACAGGAGTATTGCGCATTCTGCAAACTTCCATCAACCTACGGGTCTGTTCCTCAACGCCTTTTACACAATCTATAACTAAAATAACAGAATCGACCGCAGTCAGAGTCCGGTAAGTATCTTCAGCAAAATCTTTGTGACCAGGAGTATCAAGAATGTTGATTTTATATCCTCCATACTCAAAACCCATTACAGAAGTAGCCACAGAGATTCCTCTTTGCTTCTCAATTTCCATAAAATCGGAGGTTGCCGATTTGGTAATCTTGTTGCTTTTTACCGCACCTGCAGTTTGGATTGCCCCTCCAAACAGAAGAAGTTTTTCAGTCAATGTGGTTTTTCCGGCATCGGGGTGGCTGATGATTCCGAAGGTTCTGCGTTTTAGTATTTCGTCTTGAAGCATATTTTATAGTTGAAAGTGTAGAGTTAAAAGTTAAAAGTTTAATCAATGTACAATTCAACCGTCTGGTTTTCAACTGCTTTCACTTTTGATTTTTAAGTTTTACCCTTTTACTTTGGCTTGCAAATTTGGCAGATTGAAATCTTAATTTGACTTTTTTTTCAAAGTTGTGGGATATGAGATTGAATTTCGGCTCTGTAGAACTAAACAATTGCTCAATTTCTAATTGTGAACAATTTAAAATGACACATTCCACCTTTTGAATTTTTACCTTCGCCTTTCAACTTTCTCCTTAGATTTGCCACCTGAAAAACCAATCAAATCAATCAGAAAATAATATAATCTTATGGCATACAATCTGTTGAAAGGAAAAAGAGGAATCATCACCGGTGCTCTCGATCCAAATTCCATAGCCTGGAAAGTAGCAGAAAAAGTGTTTGAAGAAGGCGGACAGTTTGTGTTGACCAATGCACCGCTGGCTATGCGAATGGGCAAAATAAATGAATTGGCAGCAGCCTGTAATACGCAGGTTATTCCAGCAGACGCCACTTCCATTGAAGATTTAACCGTTCTTTTTAGCTCAGCACAAGAGGTTTTGGGTGGTAAAATTGACTTCGTTCTGCACTCAATAGGCATGAGCCCAAACATACGTAAAAGCAAACCTTATGAGGATTTGAACTACGATTGGTTTGCCAAAACTTTGGATATTTCAGCGCTATCGTTTCATAAAATTATGCATGTAGCTGACAAAATGGATGCCCTAAACGAAGGTGCTTCGATAGTTGCTTTGAGCTATATTGCTTCTCAACGTGTTTTTCCTGATTATACCGATATGGCTCAGGCTAAGGCTGTTCTGGAATCAATTGCCAGAAGTTTCGGACAGGTTTTAGGCAAAAAGAAAAAAGTAAGGGTAAACACCATTTCTCAAAGCCCTACTATGACGACCGCAGGTCAGGGAATTGATGGATTTGATGCATTCTATACATATGCAGATAAAATGAGCCCATTGGGCAACGCTTCTGCAGAAGCTTGTGCAGATTATTGCATAAGCCTTTTCTCTGATTTAACCCGACATGTAACCATGCAAAACCTGTTTCATGATGGTGGGTTTTCTTCTACAGGAATTTCAGAAGCCATTGTTGAGGCAATGACTCCCAAGGCCTGATTTTTTAAAGTTACTTAAAAAAGCTCTGGAGAAATTCAGGGCTTTTTTTATAAACCTATGTTTTACATCAATTTGAAAGGTTTTTTTCAGGCAATCAATATTATAAATCCAATTTACAGAAGCATACAACTTTTTATGAATTCACAAAATTTTGTGAATAAATGTGAAATTCATACATTTGCAAGGCGCAAAAAAAATTATTTTTCAATATGAAACCATTTATCAATCCTTTCAGACCTGGTGCAGGGCAACCTCCTCCCTATCTTGCTGGCAGGGAAAAAGAGAAAAATGAATTTCTAAAGCTTTTACACCAACAACCAATATTAAAAAATCTGATTCTCACAGGATTAAGGGGAGTCGGAAAAACAGTATTGCTGGAATCTATCAAACCTTTGGCACTGGACGAAGGTTGGTTTTGGGCAGGCACGGATTTAAGTGAATCGGCTAGTGTAAGTGAACGTTCCTTTGCCACAAGGGTATTGACCGATATCTCTACCCTTGTTTCTTCTTTTACAATAAAAGAGGAGCAGATTCATAAAATTGGTTTTGTTCCCGAAATTCAGAAACGAGAGGTAAAATTGACCTTTGATCTGTTACAAAGTGTTTATGACCAGACACCTGGCTTGGAATCTGATAAACTAAAAAGAACGCTGGAGCTGGTTTGGGATGTTGTTAAACATAAGGTTAAAGGAATCGTGTTGGCATATGACGAAGCGCAGGTTTTAAAGGACAAAGCAGCAGATAAAGAATATCCACTTTCGTTGCTGTTGGAAATTATTCAATACCTCCAAAAAAAGGAAATTTCGTATCTCTTGGTATTAACCGGATTACCAACACTATTTCCAAATTTGGTTGAAGCCAGAACCTATGCTGAGCGTATGTTCCAAATAGTAACTCTTGATAAGCTTACCGATCTTGAAACAAAAGAAGCGATCCAAAAGCCAATCCAGGTTAAAAATTGTCCGGTTTCATTTACAGAACATGGCATCAACGAGATTGTGAATTTTTCAAGCGGTTATCCTTACTTTATTCAATTTATTTGTAAAGAGACTTTTGATTCTATTCTTCAGCAAATAAAAGTTGGCGTAGAAACCCCAAATGTAGTTATCATCGAAATTGTCAGAAAGCTTGATTCTGATTTTTATTCAGGAAGGTGGAGCAGAGTTTCAGACCGACATCAGGATCTTTTAAAGGTAATTGCAAAGCTTCCCAATGCAAGCGATGAGTTTACTGTAAAAGAAATTTCATTGTTGTCGGTAAAAGTCCTGGATAACCCATTTAAACCAGCATACATCAATAATATTATTATCAGATTGATAGAATTTGGTTTGGTCTATAAAAATAAGCGAGGAAAATATTCCTTTGCAGTTCCATTATTAGCAGATTTTATCAACCGTCAGGAAAATTAAATTTTCAGTTATGTCAAAGGAAATTTCCAAAAACTACAACCCAGCCGAAATAGAAAACAAATGGTATCAATATTGGCTGGATAACAAATACTTCGAATCTAAACCGAATCCCAAAAAGGAGGCATTTACGATTGTAATCCCTCCGCCAAATGTGACTGGAGTGTTGCACATGGGCCACATGTTGAACAATACGGTTCAGGATATTTTGGTGCGAAAAGCCCGAATGGAAGGCAAGGAAGCACTTTGGGTTCCGGGAACTGACCATGCCAGTATTGCTACAGAGGCTAAAGTTGTGGCCCTTTTGAAAGAGAAAGGCATCAACAAATCAGAAATTGGAAGAGAGAAATTTCTGGAGCATGCCTTTGAGTGGAAGGAAAAATATGGTGGAATTATCCTTGAACAGTTAAAAAAACTGGGCGCTTCCTGTGACTGGAGCCGGACCCGTTTTACCATGGAGCCTGAGCTTTCCAAAGCCGTTATCGATGTGTTTGTTGATTTGTACAACAAAGGCCTGATTTACAAAGGAATCAGAATGGTGAACTGGGATCCACAGGGCCAGACTGCACTTTCGGATGAGGAGGTTATTCACAAAGAAGTTCGCTCCAAATTGTATTATGTAAAATATGAATTGGAGAAAAATCAGGGATTTTTGACCGTTGCCACCACCCGTCCAGAGACGATAATGGGTGATACTGCTCTTTGCGTACATCCTGAAGATGAGCGATATAAGCATTTAATTGGCCAAACAGCGAAAGTTCCTTTGGTGAATCGTTGGGTTAAAATTATTGCTGATGATTATATCGATATTGAGTTTGGAACCGGGGTTTTGAAAGTGACGCCTGCGCATGATATCAACGACTACAATCTTGGCCTAAAGCACAAACTTCAGGTTATCGATGTACTTAATCCAGATGGAACTTTGAGTGCAGCTGCTGAGATTATGGTAGGTGAAGATCGGTTCATTGCCAGAAAAAAATCGGCCAAAATGCTTGCTGAACAAGGACTTCTGGAAAAGGAAGAGGAGATTACCAATAGCGTTGGTACATCTGAAAGAACCGGGGCGGTGATTGAACCGAGAATTTCCATGCAGTGGTTTTTGAAAATGGAAGAACTGGCAAAACCTGCTTTGGAAGTTGTTGAAAACGATACGGTTAAATTGCATCCTGCCAAATTCAAAGGCATGTATAGGTCCTGGATGGAAAACGTTCGGGATTGGTGCATCAGCCGGCAACTTTGGTGGGGCCAGCAGATTCCGGCTTTTTATACGGCTGATGGAACCATTATTGTGGCTTCCACAAAAACAGAAGCTGTAAAAGTTGCCAAAGAAAAACATAATTTAACGCTAACTGAAGCGGATTTGGAACAGGATCCGGATGTTTTGGATACCTGGTTTTCCAGTTGGCTTTGGCCCATTTCGGTATTTGATGGATTTAAAAATCCTGAAAATGAGGATATTAAGTATTATTATCCAACCAATGACCTGATTACGGCTCCTGAGATTCTATTCTTTTGGGTGGCCAGGATGATTATGGCTGGATTGGAATATCGCAAAGAAGTGCCTTTCAAAAATGTATATCTCACTGGAATTGTAAGGGATAAGCAAGGCAGGAAAATGAGTAAATCACTTGGCAATAGCCCTGATCCGCTGGATCTTATTGCTAAATATTCAGCTGATGGAGTTCGGATTGGAATGCTATTGAGTTCACCGGCGGGCAACGATTTGCTGTTTGATGAAAAACTAGTTGAGCAGGGCCGAAATTTTACGAACAAACTTTGGAATGCTTTCCGCCTGGTGAAAGGTTGGGAATCGGATCCAAGCCTGGAAATGAGCGATTTGGATAAGCTTGCCCTTAGTTGGCTTCGTTCAAAAATGAACCAGACTTTGGCAGAGAGCAATGATCTTTTTGCCAAATTCAGAATTTCTGAAGCATTGCATTTGATGTATAAATTGGTTTGGGATGATTTCTGTTCTTTCTTTCTGGAGATGATTAAACCAGGTTTTGGCCAGCCTATTTCTGCCAAAGTGCTTGAGGCAACTATTGAATTGTTTGATGAATTGCTCCGGTTTACGCATCCTTTTATGCCATTTATTTCAGAAGAAATCTGGCAGCAATTGAAAGAAAGGAAGGCAGGAGAATCAATTTGCATTTCCGCATATCCAACAGATTTACAAGTAGATAATACGCTTTTGGATCAGATTCAGGTATTGGTGGATGAAATGTTGATCCCAATCAGAAACTACAGAAACAGCAACCAGATTTCTCCAAAAACTGCTTTGGTTGGATTAATGATTTCAAGCAAATATGAATGGGCAAAAGCCTATTTCCCAATGGTGCAAAAGCTTGGAAATGTGGCAGATTATCAGTTTTCGGAAACGCTTAGCGGACAAATTTTTGCTGGAAAACGATTGGAATGGGCCTTGCCAAAGGAAGAAAAGGAACTTTCTGCTGAAGAAAAGCAAAAGCTGGTAGAAGAATTGGCCTACATAAAGGGCTTTTTGCTTCAGGTGGATCAAAAACTTGGCAATGAGCGATTTGTTGCCAACGCCAAACCAGATTTGGTAGAGAAAGAGCGGCAGAAAAAGGCAGATGCAGAAGCTAAAATTGCTGCTTTGGAAAAGGTTTTGGCCTAATGTTATTGAAAAACTGGAAGGAGAAAATTTTTAAATATCTCCTTCTAGTTTTTTACAAAAATTTTTCTGAATTTTCACCGCATGGGTTCGAGTCTTAGCGAATCAATCCTACTTTTGATTTATATAACCGAATCCAGGCATAGAACATAAAAAGGGCCAAAGCAACTATTTCTGCAACTATTGTATTGATTCGAGAGACTCGAACCCATGCAGAGTCTACCTCTAAAACATTTCTTTTGCCTTCGAGAAGAACAATAGAATTGGGTTTATCAAACTGTTTTATAAACTCTTTTAATGTCATTATCATGTTGTTTACAATTGCCGCTAAATAAGTCATTCCCGACAGATTCTTCCACATTTTGTCGGGAAACCGGACTAAAACAAGAACATTATTGATCACCAATCATGCTCATTCTGTTTCGGGCTATTTCTACGGCTCGGTGTAGCTTTTCCTGAAGTACTTTTTGCGGCGGCAGTGCCGTCAAATAATCAGCAACCCGGATATTACTTTTATCCAGTTGCATCAATTCTACGTGCTCCTCGTTCTTGCCTGTACAAAGTATCAAACCAATCGGGGTATTTTCACCTTCTACCTGTTCATACTTTTCCAGATAGCGTAAATACAATTCCATTTGGCCTTTATAGCTCGCCTCAAATTCTCCAATTTTCAAATCGATGGCGACCAGACATTTTAGTCTTCTGTGGTAAAAGAGCAGGTCAATGTAATAGTCCCGGTCGTCGATTGTAATTCGTTTTTGCCTTGCCAGAAATGCAAAGTCGGTACCCAGTTCCGTAATAAATCGTTGCAATTCGGCAATGATGCTGGATTCAAGATCTTTTTCAGAATATTGGTCGCTCAGACCCAGAAAATCTAAAAAATAGGGGTCTCTAAAAACCAGATCCGGATTCAGTTTTTGTTCGTTTTTTAGGATTTCTAAATCCTGCTGAATGGTGCGTTCGGGTTTTTTGCTGATGGCAGTTCGCTCATAAAGCATTGACTGGATGCGCTCTTTTAATTGCCTGGAAGACCATTTTTCTAGTTTACAAAGCTCTATATAAAACTCCCTTTTTATTTGGTTGTCCATATAAATGAGCATTCTGATATGTGTCCAACTCAATTGTCTACGCAGTGCGTATACAATTTTCTCATCGGCAAAAGCAGAAGCAAATTGCATGCATTGCCTCAGTTGCTTTTCACCCCAGCCTTTTCCAAATTCTGCTATCAATTGTATAGAAAGAGATTGCACAATCTGCTTGCCGTATTCGGCTCTTTCATTTCCCAATACTTCATCATTTATTCGCTTGCCCACTTGCCAGTATAGCCAGGTAATCTCTGCATTTATAGCCAACGCCACATCTTGCCGGCTTTGCTCGATCAGGCTTTTTACATCATTAGCTACTGGTGTGATAACAACTTCTTTCATGGTAAAATTCGCTATTTCTATTCGCTATAAAACTTTTAAATTGGTTTCTTACCCGGTTGATTCAAAAACCGGCAGACATATGGCTTTACCTTTTGGACTTGTATTCGGTTCACAAACCTAAAGGTTAAAATTACTTTTTGGAAAAGGGAATCAGAAATTCTAAGAATCATTGAAAAACCCCAACTTTTGACTGACATATTTTTGAAATATAATAATCTCTTGCCCACTTAAACCATAAAAATTGAACTGGCTTACCCAATTCCGTTTTTGCGTTTCTATTGATACTGCGCCTGGGTGAGTGGAAAGAAGTTTGAATTGGCCAGAGGCCATTGTATTGATTCCTGCGACACAAATCCCCCGCATAGGTTCATGTCTTCACGAACCAATCCTACTTTTGATTTATATTACCGAATCCAGGCATAGATCATAAAAAGGGCCAAAGCAACTATTTCTGCAACTATTGTATTGATACGAGAGACTCGAACCCATGCAGAGCTTAAGCCAGCCTGCCCTGTCCAGCCTTTGTGCCGGTCCTGCGGCGGAGCAAGCAAGGCACAAAGGCAAGGTCAGGCAGTGAGAAGCTATGATATATGAAAGGATCTGGAAGACAAATCGAAGAGAAGTATTACTGGCGGAAAAGTTAGTCTAGCCCATTTCTGACGATGGATAAATTGGATTTTCATTCGACAATTAAAAAACATTCCAATTGTGCGAATGCCTAATGTGTTTAGATTTTAATTTGTTTTATTGGGACAAAAGCTATTTCAACCGAAGCACCCAGCCTTCTGGATGCACGGGTGTTAGTAAATTTCGGGTTGGATTGATCCAGACATCCATTTCTTCCAAGGGAATAACACCAAGTAGCGGTTCGGAATCCCCTGGCAAAACGTAGGCATTGCCGGTACTGAAGCGATCTTCAAACCGAACTTCTATGGGACCTACAACCGGTAGTTTAATCCTTGATCCATCAGCCATTTGCGCCATGCGGTGGTCTATGACTGACAAACCAAGCACTTCCTGAATGGTTTCGTTGATGGTGAGCATTAAGGCACCCGTGTCAACTAAAATATTTAATCGGTAGGCCCTTACTTCTTCCTTACCAATCTTCCCAGATTTGGATAGGGCCAGATCTACACTGTTTACAATTTCAATATCAGCAAATACGTGTCCCATTGTTTTATTTTTGGAGGTCCAAAGGTCTGAAATTCCTGGTAATTTATTTTTTGGTTTTTCCTCAATGTTAACGATCGACGAGGTTTACAACCATCGTCGACGTTTGGAGGATAGGCAGCTCGCCATTTCGGTTGGTGAAAACACCAACCGAGGCAAAGCTTATTTTGGGTGAAACAGTGATTAAAACTATGCCAATTATAAATAGGCTATATCTTGAGGCTTTTAAAGTGAGCTTTCTTTCACAAAAAAGCAATCTTTAACATACTTTCCTTTCGCTAATTCTTTAAAAATGGAAGCAGATTCCTTTCCTTTGAACCTTGAATGGATAGCCAATATTTCCCTTTTGGTAAATGTTGAATATCCAAACCAGCTTCTCCGGAGGTAGCCTGGCTGGAGCCAATTTTTTTTCCGGAAATGTCTATTATTGAAATGATAGGCAGTTCTCCATTTTGGGTTGGTTGCCAATAGATTTTTTCCGATGCTGGATTTGGATAAACGAAGCCGGATTGATTTATATTTTCAATTTTATCCTCGGCAGACGTTACCTGAACCAAACGCAGTAAACCCACTTTTTCGCCCTCTAATCCTTCACGGGTGCGGGCCAGGATGGTTATAGTTCCCCCTGTTTCCAACACGAAATCCTGAATGGAAACCGCATTGTTAAAATAAGAATCGGTAATGCTACCGCTTCCATTAAAGGTGGATGCAGCTGAGCCATCGGCCAAAAATTTGACCAGCCGAAATTTGTCATTCTGGCCCAAACCAGCTACATAAAAGGATCCATCAGTGTCTATTACAATTTTGGAAATTGATTTGAATTCAGGTATAGAAATAATGCCCAGAAGCTGACCCGTTAATGAAATTCTTGCCAGAGATGCAATGTTTGATTTGCTACCCGAAACAATAAAACCATTGGAATGGATATAAAGTCTTTTAGCTGAAAATGGCTCCACCACAAGCTCGCCCGACAATGTGGCGAAATTGAGGTCTGCCACCATTTGAGGATTGTATTTCCTAAGCCTGAATCCGGCTGTACCGGGGGTATTTCCTGAATATCTTAAAGTATAAATATTGCCATTGTTATCTATTTGAAAATCAAAACAATTGGCCACTGTTGGAAAAGAAAATCCATACAACTGATATTTTCCTGAAGTGCCAAAAGTGTTATCCAGAGCTAAATTGGATGCCAGATGTTTTGAAATATAGCAAGCACTTTTGGTCGGTTGGGCCTGGTCTGCTAACACGTAAATATTTCCTTGAGGGTCCTTACGAACAACTTTTGGCTGAGTAAATTCTGTGCTGGAAAACCTGAATTTTTTGTTGGTTGCAGCCTGAATTCCCTGAGCACCAGTTCTTACCAGACTATAGTCCGAAGTGCTGGAAAATGTGCCCAGACCGGTAAAAGCGAGACTTACATCCCCTACGGCTGATAGTTGAACAAATTCTCCATTGTTTAAATCTACCCGATCCTCATAGTTTTCCACGCTACCAAAATCCTGGACAGAAACTCCCTGATTGGCAAAACTGTTGTCTTTGCTCCCATTGGCATTAAATTTTGCTTTAAATTGGTCGGCGTCGTAGTTAACCACATCACCTGAGACAATATACTGGCCATCAGAGGTTTTATCGAGATGTTTTGCTCTTGTATTTGAATTGGTTTTATCTATTGAGGCCTGCCCGTTTGTTCCAAAACCCACCAAAGCTGTCCCCGTATTTTGCAAACCAGCTACAAGCCCATAGTTAGAATTTGCACTTGAAGAATAAATGGAACCCGTCAAAAAAATGTTGTTTCCTGATACCAAAACAGAATTTCCATAAGAGGAATTTGAACCTGAATTTATCCTGGCATAACCATTGGTTGCGAAGCTGGTTTCCAATGTTCCACCGGGTGAAACCTTATAAACAAGTGCATTATAAATATTGGTAAAATAGGCCTCTCCAGCAATCAATAAAGATTCATCAGATAAAATTGCAGCCCCAAGTCCGCTTGTGTAGCTAGAGTTTACGCTATAATTTCCGGTTCCATTAGTTCCATAGCCATTGTCCGGATCACCAGTAACACTGAACCGTGAAGAAAATACTTTATAATTTGAAGCAGAGGAGTTTGCATAACCAACTATTACATATTTTCCATCTGCAAGTTTAAATATTCTGGTGGCATAATTTTGACCGGTGGCGAAGGAATGGGTGAGTACTCCGTCTGTAGAAAAGCTTGCATCTAAAACTCCATTGCTGGAAAGCCTGGCAATACCAAGTATAAATCGGGTGGCATAATTCTGACCATAAACGGTGATTTTTCCATCTGTTTCAGGTATTATATCATACACGTAGCTACTTGCTGAAGTGGCGGCAAAGTTGATGGTGCTTTGGCCAGAGGTTCCAAAAAGAGTGTCCAATGTGCCATTTGAAAGATATCTCCGCAGGTAGCCCCGGTAAACATTATTCTGGTATAAATACCCGCCAACCAATATTTTTCCATCCGATAAAACGACAATTTTCTCCACTACCGAAAGTGAAGTAGTGCCTGTAGCAAGAAATTTTAAAAGACCATTTTCTCCAAATGAAGTATCAATGGTTCCATTTTCATGTAGTCGTGTCAAAGCGCTTGAGGTTTTGTTACTTAGCTTTGTGCTTCCTCCGACCAAAATTTTGCCGTCTGCCTGTAAAGCAATACTTTTTAAATCTTCAGCACCCTGTGTGTAGTCAATATTTACATAACCCTGGTTTCCAAAATTATTATCCAAAACTCCTGAGGCTAAGTTTTTTGTTACCACAAAATCAGTGGTGAAATTGCTATTGTTGCCAGCACTTATAATGGAACCATTTTGCAAAATTACTGAGGTATTTAATCGCAAAGTGCCATTTGTAAAGCCATTTTCAACTCTGCCATTTATGCCAAAATTTGGATCTGGCGCAAAAATTTGAGCGATGGCGGATTGAAAAACAAATAGAAAAAGTAGAGGAAAATATTGTTTCATAAACAGTCAGAAATGACAATTTTAAATTTTTACAAATCAGAATCAGAATTCATTCCCTGTCAATAACACTTTCGTTGTATTGTATTTAAGTAAAGTGCTCAACTTGATTTTCAATGATCTGGTTATTTAAAACCTTTGAAATTTGTATCTCTGTTATAGTAATGGTCCCTTTGGAGTGTAAGAGCCTCGATTCAGAACTGGTGTTATAAACAATGTGTCGATTTGGGGGTTAGAACTAACCAGACATAGAAACGATCGACGAGGTTTGAACCCATCGTCGATGTTCAGGGGATAAGAGTGAACAGCAGGAATTGCCGCCAAAAATGAATTGAAAATAAAAGATTGGAGCGCATTAAACCTTAGCACCTATATTGCCTCAAAGCTGCTATTGTATCACAAAAATTTTAAACAATGCGCAGCAACAATTTAAACAACAGGTTCTTATCAGGTAATTCTGGATTTAGAACGGCAAGCTTATTCTTATTTGTCCTTTTGCTTTCTTGTGGATCTACTTTTGGGGATGCGAGGCGTCATCCCAAAGATTCAAGTCGGATGAACAGGCATGAGATTCCAAATTTGAGTCCGGAACAAAAAACTAAAATCAAGGCCATCCGTATTCAATCGCAAAAGGAAATATTACCATTGAAAGGTCAGCTGGGTGAAAAAAAGGCAAAACTTCAAACAATGGAAATCGCTGAAAAGCCTGATATGGCAATGATCAATATTCTGATTGATGAAGTGCATGCTTTGGAAGGAAAAATTTCAAAACTAAGGGCCGCCCAAAAGCAGGAAATCAGAAAATTATTGACGACAGACCAAAGGGTGGTGTTTGATACCAAACATTTGAAACGCGAAAAATCAAAAAGAAACAAGGGGAGAGGGGAATAAGGATTCCTTAAAAATTCAAAATTCAGAAATAAGACCAGCAAAAGCTGGTCTTTTTTTTAGGTGTTCATCACCAATGGCAAGGATGAGAAAACGCACCAGATTAGGCCGCTGGAGAGTTTGGGGTTTTAACTGTTGTCCTTTATTCACTTTCCTTTTCTCCACGTTTCAAATTGAAGCGAAGTGAAAATTGAAGGAGGTTGTTGAAAAATCCACCTCGCATTCCCGTTACTATGGGAAATCCAATGTTTCTTGTATTTGTTGCAACAGCAGAATAACTCCATCTTCCCTGGAGCCAAACATTGTCAAATATTTCATACTCCATTCCTGCAAGAACCTGGTAGTCAAAGTCTTGAAACAGGGCTCTGCTATCAACAAAACCGAAATTGGTACCATTATCTATTTTGGCAACCAATAGATAATTAACAGAAACACCACCTAAAACCCTAAAGCCATCTTTGATTTTACACGTTGCGATAATGGGTAGATCCAAATAATTCAAACGGTAGATAATTCTATCCAAACCCAGAGTTTCCATTTGGTCTAGAGTTACTCTGCTTCCTTTGCCAGAATATAAGAATTCTGGTCCAATGCTCCAGCGGTCATCTATCTGAAAATCAGCTCCAACCCCAGCAAGCAAACCAGCCTGATAAAAGCCTCCAAAGCCGTCTCCTTCAATTTGGGAGCCGTTGATTCCAGCAATTAATTTACCTGTAAAACGTTGCGCAAAACTGTTTTCTCCAAAAATCAAAAGCAGCAAAATGAAGCCAAAAATTTTGGTGGATAGTTTTGGAGTAGCAAAATGTAAATGTTTAATCATGGTTATCCAGACTTTAAAATAATGGGGACAAGTAAATTAAATCAGCGCTAAGAATAAATTGTTTCATAATTTTTTAATCAAAGTGGAATTGGTTTTAAGGTTCAAACTCAAAGTAACAAATAAATTGTGGTAATGGTTAGGATAGATGGTCTTACATTTTTTTGAATTGAACCGGAACTTTTACCATGCTTTCAAATGCATAGCCCATTTTGGTTGCTGGCCGCCAACGCGGCATTGATTTTACACATTCCAGGGTAGCCTCATTGCATTCCACATCAAAACCTGAAAGAAGCTTCACCTCACCAATTTCACCATTTTCCTTCACCACAAAAGTAACTTCTACAATTCCTTCTTTTTCAGCTTGTTCTGCAGTTCTTGGATATTTAATATGGGCCTTGAAATATCGAAACAATTCATAAAATCCACCTTGATATGAGGCATCCAGTTCCATCAGTTCGGTTAAAATTGTAATTTCCTGCCGGGTTAATTTCTTACCCTTTACGTTAACAAACTCAAATTTCCGTTTCCCTTTTCTGAGTCTGCCTTGCACCAGTTTTCCACTGCCATAATATTTCCAGGCAATTTCATTTTTGCCTTTTACTGGCTCCAATTCCATGATGGTTTTATTTTTCTGGTAATAGGATTGTTTGCCAACAGGGTTATCGTCTTTGTAGTTGCAAACCAGAGCCAGACTGAGATTATTGTCCCAATATTTCCATAATCCTTGTTTTTTATCAGCAGTATCAGTTCTGTTAATTGTATCATTTCCAACTACTTCATAGGTTTGGCCATTGGAATCTAATAGAAAACCAAAGGCAGAAATAGTAAAAACAATTAGAATAAAAACTCGGACTTTGTTGATCATGAATCAATTCCAGAAGGGTCAAAAGTATAGATTAGAGTCCAATGTTTTTCTTTCATTTGAGGAAAATGTATTTTGTTTCAATCAGCTCCTTTATTTTGCCTTTCTCTTTTATACTTATCACCAAATTTTATGTTTAAGTCCTACATCGCAGGAACCGGGCACTACGCACCAGAAAGAATCATTAGCAATCAGTATTTATCCGAATTGATGGATACAAATGATGCCTGGATAACCGAAAGAACCGGAATAAAAGAGCGTCGCTGGTTTACTCAAGGCGTAGATACGGTGGCAAACATGGCGGCTAAAGCTTCCAAAATGGCGCTTCAAAATGCTGGATTAGAGGCATCTGAAGTTGATTTTATAGTTTTTGCAACCATTACACCTGATTACTATTTCCCAGGTTCGGGTGTTTTGCTTCAGCGTGAATTGGGTTTGGGAAACATTCCTGCATTGGATATCCGCAATCAGTGTACTGGTTTTGTGTATGCCGTTTCTGTGGCCGATCAGTTTATCAAAACCGGTATTTATCAAAATGTATTGGTAATAGGTGCAGAAATTCAATCTTCGGCTTTGGATATCAGCACAGAGGGTCGAGGAATGGCGGTAATTTTTGGGGATGGTGCAGGTGCAGTTTTGATGCGTCGTTCTTCAGATCCAAATAAAGGCATAATAGACAGTAAGTTATATGCAGATGGGAAGTTTGCGGAGGAACTTATTTTAAAAGATCCGGGTAGCAGCCGGCCAAAACGGAAATTTGAAGAATTGGCCTTGGATCTTAGTGATTCTCGTCCGTTTATGAATGGAAATCAGGTTTTTAAACATGCAGTCCAACGATTTCCTGAAGTTACCCTGGAAATTTTAAGCCAAAACGGATTTTCAAAAGAAGATCTGGATTTGTTGGTTCCACACCAGGCCAACCTTCGGATTACCAATTACATAAAGGAACAATTGGGTTTATCAGATGAAAAGGTTGTTTCCAATATTGAGCGTTATGGCAATACCACAGCGGCATCCATTCCCATTGCTTTAAGCGAGGCATGGCAAGCGGGAAGGGTAAAAGATGGTATGTTGGTCTGCCTCACTGCTTTTGGCTCGGGTTTTACATGGGGTTCAAATCTGATGCGCTGGTAATCTGATTTGCCTAAACCACCCAAATCTTTAAGTTTTATCTTTCACCTCTTGATTTGTCTTACGGTTCAGGTTCTAAATATTACGGCTCATGTTTAGATAGGTTCGCTTAGCCTATTTTCATTTTTCAAGCTAAAAGGAGAAACATTCCTTTGATTCATCAAATCTTAAAATGATGTTTATGAAAAAAATTTTCTCAATCGCCATCCATACAATTTTACTACTCACACTTTCTACCTCTATTTTTGGCCAGAGTTCGCAAACCGTGCGGGGCCGAATAATAGACGAGGCCAGTAAATCGCCAGTTATTGGAGCAACCGTTATCCTTGTCCGGGCAGAATCGCCTGTTTTAGGTAGTTCGGCCGATGTAGATGGCAATTTTAAAATCACGGGTGTTCCATTGGGTCGCCAAACTTTTCAGGTTAAGGCAATAGGTTACGAAGCCAGAGTTTTGGCCAATGTGGTAATTACTGCTGGAAAAGAAGTGATTTTGGATATTGTATTAACAGAATCAGTTGTGCAATCTGCTGAGGTTGAAATTACCGCCAAACGGTCTGAAAATAAACTGGTTACCAATAATGAAATGTCCCTTATTTCGGGCCGTTCATTTAATGTGGATGATACCAAACGCTATGCAGGGGCTTTGGGTGACCCAGCAAGAATGGCAGCCAATTTTGCCGGTGTGATTGCAGGAAACGATAGCCGGAACGACATTGTAGTTCGGGGCAATTCGCCTTCAGGCATGGTTTGGCAAATGGAAGGTTTGAACATTCCCAATCCAAACCACTTTGGTTCGCTTACCAGCACTGGAGGGCCTGTTAGTATATTGAATAACAACAATATAGCCAAATCTGATTTTCTTACCTCAGCCTTTCCTGCGCAATATGGCAATGGTCTGGCTGGTGTTTTTGACTTAAGATTAAGAAATGGAAACAATGAAAAAAGAGAGTATCTGGGTCAAGTGGGTTTTAATGGTTTTGAGGTTGGAGCTGAGGGACCATTTTCAAAGACAGATCCTAAAAAGGGTTCCTACCTTTTCAATTACCGGTATTCTACTTTAGGTGTGTTTCAACAATTGGGTATTCAGTTTGGAACCGGAAATGCGGTGCCCAATTATCAGGATCTTAATTTTAAAATAAACCTGCCACTTAGCTCAAAAGTTACGCTTTCGGCTTTTGGAATGGGAGGTTTTAGCGATATTAATTTTGAAGGAAATAAAGAAGACACGACTGGCGAAAATTTGTATGGAAGTGAAAATGAGAATACAAGGGTGGATTATGGAACCGGAATTGGGGGAGTTTCTTTGGATATTCAAACAAGTGCAAAATCCAATCTGAAGCTGACTGCTGGCTATTCTACAACAAAAGAAAACTTTGAATGTGACTCAATCAGCACAGTAACACGGCAAGCATTTTTATCGGGTAAAGCCAGATTCCGAACTCAGAAATATAGTTTAAATGGACAGTATGTGTATAAAATCAATGCCAGAAACAGCCTTAATGCAGGATTTTATAACGATGTGTATGCGTATGATTTGTTTAATAAAAATGTGTATAGTGGTGTAAACGAGGTGATTAATGTAGATAAAAATGGTGATTGGTATTTGGGTCAGGCCTATCTGCAACTGAAACATAGGTTTAGCCCAAGATTTAGCGTAACCCCAGGCATTCATACCCAATACACAAACCAGGGTGATGCTTTTGCAATAGAGCCAAGAATCGGGGCGAGATATAACATTAGTGAAAATCAATCTCTTAATGTGGGATATGGGGTTCACAACCAAATGCAATCTGCTTATACATATTCCGTGGAAACACCGATTGCCAATGGCATTTTATTGACCAACAAAGATTTAGGATTTACCCGAAGCCAGCATTTTGTGTTAGGAACGGAAAGACAAGTAACCAACAACACTACCTTGAAAGCTGAGGCATATTACCAATTTATAGACAAAGCTCCGATCACCAAATATGCCTCTTCATACTCTGCGTTAAATGCTGGAAACAGCTTTGCGCCTGAAGATGTTGACTCACTGGTAAACAATGGCTTAGGGGAAAATTATGGCATAGAAGTCACTTTGGAGAGAACCTTTACAAAAGGCTTTTACTATCTGATTACTGCTTCTGTTTTTGAAAGTAAATACAGAGGAGCGGACAAAGTCTGGAGAAATACGGCCTTCAATACGGGCTATGTATTAAATGCTTTGGTAGGAAAAGAGTGGAAGCTGGGTACAAGTGGAAAGCATATATTGGCTGTGAATCTGAAATTTACTACCATTGGCGGGCGATACCTCACCCCAATAAATTTTGGTGAATCGAAGCAAGCCGAAAGAGCCATTTTTGAAGAAAGCAGAGCCTTTTCCGATCGCCAAAAAGAATATTTACGAGCGGATGTGAAACTTGCTTACAGAAGGGAATATGCCAAAAGTACTTTGGAGTTTGCTGTTGATTTACAAAACGTTAGCAACAATCAAAACGTGTTTAACCAACAATACAACAGAAGGACAAACAGTATTGTAACCCAGTATCAGCAAGGGTTCTTTCCTGTTCCATTTGTGAGATATACGTTTTAAGAATTCTTAAAAATCAGAAAAGATTGATATGGAAAGTTGCTTAAATTTGGCCTCAAATGTTTTGAAATCAAAGGCCGTTAATATGCCCAATGCTTTGTCAATCAGACTGATTTCTAAAGTTGCCAGTTTGTGCAATCTAACCGTAGAATCAATTAAAAGACCTGCAGATTTCCAATCAATAATAGGAAAATCAAAAATTGAATTGTTTGATTTTGATGTGATTCTAGCCAAAATAAAGTCTCCATCCTTTGAATCAAACACGACTAAGGCAGGTCTTTTTTTTATACCAACGCCATCGGTAAAAGGGAATGAAATTAATACGACTTCTCCAGCTTTAAATGGTTTTTCAGAGTTTATCATAGATGGAATCTTCTATGCTATACCCATCGATAAAGTTTTTCGCGGTCTGGCCCTTCCAATCCTCATCCGAATCATCCGAATCTTTCAAAATAATAACTCTTACTTTTTCTTTTTTACTGAAAAATCGGTTGACATTTTCAGGAATCTGAATCTGATGGTCAGAGTTAAGATTTGCAGTAAATTCAAAAGCTTGCATTTTTACTTTGTCTTAAAAAATAGTTATCAAAATTAATACCATTTTCTACAATTTCAAAATGAGAGTTTTTTGGGCTTCTATTCCAAACTTCAAGAAATATTTACTCTATTTCAAGCCTTTCTTTATTGGTAGATTTGTTAAAATTTAAATGCATGGCTTTCGAAACAATTAATGTTCAGGAAAATGTTAAAGGTCAGTTTTTACAACTGCCTGCCAGTTTGAAAATTGAAGATGACAAGATTTTTCTCAAGATGATAAACAGATTTATCTATGTAATACCAGTTCACAATCCCTGGCAACCATTTTTTAATAGTTTAGAAAATTTTTCTTATGATTTCATGGAGGTGAGAGGTCAACCCAAAGAAGGTCAAATTAAAGAATCTCTAGATTAGGTATATGTTGGACACCAAAATAATTATTTACCCGATCCAAAAAAAAGACAAAAAGGTTTTGGACCGATTTAAGCAAGAATTCCCTGGGACGGTTGTTTTTTCCTTAATAACAGTTGATGAACTGGAGTTTGGTGTTTCAAAAAGTGAAGATAAAGCAGAAAGCAGAATGGCACTTTATGAGTTTTTGTCCACATCAAATGTTTTAGCTTTAGATAAGAATGCAGCAAAACAATATGGCGAAATATGGGCTAATTTCGAAAGGGCAGGAACACCTGTTGGCCCGTTAGATGCGCTCATAGCTGCACATGCAAAAAGCTTGAATTTGACATTGGTATCCAATAACTAAAATGAGTTCCGAAGGATAGAAGGCTTACAAATAGAAAATTGGGTCTCCAAAAATTAATATTATGAAAAAGGAGCAAGTAAAAGTGATTCAGGCCATTGGTAAGCCATTCAAGGTCAATGATGGATTATCCAGATTGATTGGTATTCCAGCTATTTCCCTCATCATGCATTTGGCTTTTCATAAATTGGAAAACCAAAATTTGCATGCGACTCATCTTCAGGGATTTTTGATGTCATCCCTTTTTACAGTTACATATTGGGAAGGTATCCGATTGATTTGGATGTATTTGCAAAAGGGCATGTCTCACTATTCTCAGACCAGAAAAAGGATTTCTTACCTGGTTTTGAGTGTTCTCACTTATGGGGTTTTTGCCACGGTTATCATAAAGTATATTGGCTATTTTATTACTGGCAGCGGTTGCACATTTGATCAAATTATAAGTGGTTATTTTATTGGACTAATTCCAACAACCTTGGTTTTAATGGTTTACGAAGCAGTTTATTTTTTCCATTCCTGGAAAAATCAGGTCCTCGAATCTGAGGCCATTATGAGAACCCAAGTAACAGCACAGTTGGATGCGCTCAAAAATCAGCTGGACCCACATTTCTTGTTTAACAGCCTCAACACACTTTCATCTCTTATTGACGAAAATGAACCTGCCCAGCAATATTTATCCAGGTTATCAGATGTTTACCGCTATGTATTGGTGAGCAAAGACCGGAATACCGTAACGCTGAGAGAGGAAATGGAGTTTGTTAATGCCTTTCTCTATTTGGCAAAAGTGCGGTTTACTTCAGGTTTGACCATCGAAAAAGATATTCCCGAATCAGTTATGGAGCAATTGGTTGCCCCGCTTTCGGTACAACTTTTGGTAGAAAATGCATTGAAACACAATGTGATAACGAGGGAACATCCATTGACCATCCAAATCAATTATTCAGATGGGTACCTTAATGTGAAAAATGAAATTCGGCCAAAAGTGCATTTCGAAAGTTCAACAAAAGTTGGCCTGAATAACATTTTGGAAAGATATAAATTGTTAACAGCCAGACCTGTGCAGGTCTTCAATGATCAATTATTTTTTGAAGTTTCTATTCCACTAATTTAAAAACATGTTTGGAATTCGAGTTGTTATCATAGAAGATGAACCTCTGGCTGCCGATCGTTTACAAAAACAATTGGAAAAGCTGGACATAAAAACGGAGGTTTTGGTTGTGCTGGAATCTGTTAGCCAGGCCATAAAATGGTTTACGCAAAATCCAACTCCAGATCTGGTACTTTCAGATATCCAACTTGGGGATGGAATTTCATTTCAAATATTTGAAAAACAGCTGGTTACCTGTCCAATTATTTTTACAACTTCATACGATGAATTTGCCATACGGGCATTTAAAGTCCAAAGCATTGATTATTTATTAAAGCCAATAAAACAGGAAGAACTGGCAAGAGCTTTTCAAAAATTTCAGGCGCAACAAAAAGTCAATATGGCTCCCTGGGAAGAGTTTCAGCAAAAGATTGGTTTGATAATGAACCAGATAGAAACTCCCAAAAACCAATATAGAGAACGGTTTGTGGTAAAACAAGCAGATCAGTTGATCCCTGTTTCTACAAATGAAATTGCCTATTTTTTTACCCGAAACGATTGGGTTTGTTTGAGCACACATGCCGGAAAGCAACACATCATAGATTTTAAACTGGAGGAACTTGGCGAAATGGTGGATCCCAAACAGTTTTTCAGATTAAACCGACAGTTTCTGGCTTCTGCTTCTGCCATTCATAAAGCGCATAACCACCTGAATGGCAAACTTAAACTAGAACTTCATCCAGCTCCGGATGATGAAGTTTTTGTGAGTAGGGAAAAGGCACAGAATTTTAAAGTTTGGTGGGAGGGATAGGTTAGGATTCAGGAATAAGTAAAAAGTTGAAAGGAAAAAATTCAAAAGTTAAACTGGACAGGATCTGATTTCTATTGCAGTTTTTCTGCAAAAACGCCACTTATTGCAGTTTTTATGCAATAACTCAATTCATTGCAGTTTTCCTGCAATAGAATGTAAGTTATTTACTAACCAATTTCATGGCCCGATGGATAATCTCGGCTTCAATAAATTCTTCTCCAAAGGCTTCAAAACCAAGCTTTTGGTAAAAGGGAAGTGCCTGAACCTGGGCATGGAGATAAATAGGTTTACCATTTGAAACTGGTAAAACTTCTGCCAAAACTGCTTTTACCAAAGCCGAACCCACACCATATTTTCTAAATGGTTCCATAACTGCAAATCGTTCCAGTTTAAAGCCCTTTTCTGTTTTTCGCCACCTGGCTGTTCCCGCTGGGGTTTCATCTGCAAACGCCAGAAAATGAGGACATTCAGGTTCAAATTCGTCATATTCTTCAGCCTCGTCCACGTTTTGTTCAATTACAAAAACTGTGTAACGTATCTCTTTTATGATGGGCCAAAGTGTATCCTGGAAAGCCGCTTTTTTAACTTCAATGTTCATTGTTTACGCCGTTTTCTGTAACTTTCTGATGATCAAATAACCGTTAACCAATATGATACCTATCGAAAACAAGGCTCCAACCAAAATGGAAGTCAAAGGGAAATTTTGAGCATCGGATGCAATGCCTTGACCTTGAAGCAGATGTTGAACAAAATTGTTGGTTTTTACCAGAGCAAAGACACAAATGCCAAACAAAAGGAATAGAAATCCAGAGAAATAAAAGAGGAGATTTCCTCCAATCACAGTATGGCGATAGCCAAGTTCAATCATAAGCCGGATATCTGTAGAAGCCTCAGCCAGAATGAGTTTGAAGTTCATGCTGAACATGATAAAGGCAAGCACCACGAAAATAATGCCTAGAAGCGCTGCCACTTGCATAACCGTATTTAAAATACTTCCGGTTTTGCCTAGCTGCATCCTTTCCTGGTCGGCAACGAATCTGTTTTTCTTAAGAAATTCAGAAATACCGGGATCTGAAATTGACTCTACCTGGATGATTGCCCTCGAAGGTTCTGATTTCGCTTTTCCTGCAATGGTTCTGTTGGCCCAACTCATAAAATTTTGAGGGACCAGTACCGAAGAAATACGTTCTGTAAATCCAACTATTTCACCTTCAAGTACTTGCTCCCCACCCGGACCAGAAATTACCACATCAAAAGGAACCATTCTGATGCCTTCCCGTGAAATTTGAGGCAGGTTTTGGCTCAATGCAAATCCGAAATTATAAAGATTAAGAAAGTCCTGAGAAACGATAATTGGTACTTTTTTATCGCCTTCATGCCAGCGAAACTCATTGGTTTTTTCATCTAAAAAATCAAAAGGAACCGATTCAAAGAAAACAAAAGAATAAAACTTGATCAATTGCCTTGCCCGAATGGAAGCCTGGAACTGATTTGATTCAAGCAAACCCATTTTTTTGGTAAATGGCGCATTTTGTAAAATCCCAATTTCATCGCTTGTAAATGAGGAACTGGCCAAACCAAAGGTATTTACCATGGATATTTTCTTATTTACTAAAAGAAACTGCCCCTTTGCTTTCTGCTGATTTACAAGTTTTTCTACACTCAAATAGGCCTCAAGTGCGGTAAGCATTATGATCAATCCAATGGTGTATGCCAGGCCAGCAAGTAGAAACTGCCACTTACTTCTGCGCAACCATAAGATTTTGGTCAAAAGGAAATTCACTTAGTTTTGAGGATAGAAATTAAAGTTTCAAAACTGTTAAGAATTTTCCAATTCTATATCAGGCTTTGGTTTGAAAGGTCAAATTTCGGAAAAAAATCAGGCTTCAAGTTCAAATTGCATCTTCACCAGGTGGGAATACAATCCATTTTCTTCATCCAATAAATCCAAATGGCTTCCTTCCTCAGTAATTTTTCCATGCTGGATCACAAATATTCTATCCGCTTTTCTCACGGTTGCCAGTCTATGTGCAATGATAATAGTAGTCCGGTTTTCCATTAATTTATCCAAAGCATCCTGGACCAAACGTTCTGATTCTGAGTCCAATGAAGATGTAGCTTCATCCAAAACAAGGATGGCTGGATCCTTTAAAATCGCCCTCGCAATAGCTATTCGTTGTCTTTGCCCTCCGGAAAGTTTTATGCCTCTTTCGCCCACTCTTGTTTCCAGTCCATCTGGAAAAGAAGAAATAAACTCCCATGCATTCGCTTTTTGAGCTGCTTCTTTTATTTCAGCCTGTGTTGCTTCGGGTTTTCCATACCGAATGTTCTCTTCAATGCTTCCACCAAACAAAAGTACTTCCTGTGGAACAATACCAATATTGTGTCTTAGGTGCTGAATATCAATGTTTTCTATTGATTTTCCATCCAATCGGATCCCGCCGGAATTAATTTTATAATATCGCATCAACAATTGAACTATGGTTGACTTTCCAGCCCCACTTTGCCCTACCAATGCTATTTTTTGCCCTGGTTTTATGTTAAAATTTAATCCTTGCAAAACCTCAACTTCAGGTCTGGACGGATAAGCAAAATGGACATTTTCAAACTCGATAAAACCAACAACCGGATCTTTTGAAAGTAACGGATTTTTGAGCTGAGCCTCTAATTCATCCTCAGTCTCAATAATTTCCATGATCCTTTCAGAGGCACCAATCGTTTTTTGAATTTGCCCATACAAATCTCCAAGGCCACCTGCTGCTGCCGCAATAAAAGTGGTATATAGTATAAATGACACCAGTTTTCCAATGGTAAGTTCCTGCGATTCCACCAAACCCAATCCATACCAAAGCACCAAAACGATTCCACCAAAAACAGACAGAATAACAAATGAAATGAACATGCCCCGATATCTGGCGGCTTGCAAAGAATTGCCTACAACATGCTGAAGCACTGAATAATAACGACTTACTTCATAACTTTCATTGGTAAAAGCTTTAACGGAATGAATCGATTGCAAACTTTCTTCAGCAACAGTATTTGCCCCAGCCAGATCATCCGTCACTTTTTTAGATAGTTTTCTGATGAATTTTCCAAAAACCACACCTCCAATTACGATAAAAGGAAAAGCCGAAAGCATAACCAGTGATAACTTTGTCGAAACCCAAAAAATAATGCAAATTCCAAGAATAACTGTTGTGATCTGTCTAACAAATTCGGCCAGGGTAAACGACAAAATATCCTGAAGTTGGGTAACATCTGAAGTCAGGCGGCTGGTCAGTTCACCTACCCGCCTCTGTTCAATATAGGGAATGGGCAGGGCCATCATTTTGCTGTAGAGTTTAATTCGAATGTCCCGCATTGCCTTTTCGCTTACTCTGGTAAAAAGTTCAACGCGTAGGTAGCTGAAAGTTGCCTGAAACATCAGTACGCCAAACATGCCTAAGGCAATCTCATTCCGACTCCAGTTTTTAAATACATTTTGCACAGAATCAACCAATTGACCAGCGATAAATGGAAAGGTCATAGAGGTTAAGCCAGACAAAATCAGAAAAACAAAACCAGTAATAAAGGTTCTTTTATAAGGTAAAATGAAACCTAGGATTTTCCGGACATTTCTTGCTGAAACCTTGGAAATGGGCTTTTTGTCTTTGTCTTCTACTTCGTTAAATCTACTTCTTGCCATGAATCAGGATGATAGTTCTGGTTGGATTTTTAATAACACAAGGATTGGGCCAAAGTTGTTCAAATCCTATTTTTATTAATTCTGATCATCATTAGTGATTTACATCCTGATAAATGAGGAACTGTTCGCTAAACTCCTTCAAATACTTCTGGATCCAGCCAGTTTGGAAAAATCTGAATATGGGCTTTTTTAATTTCTATGAGAATAGAATCCCTTAATCCCTGGATATTTGTTTTCTTTTCTGCTGAAATAAAAACTGTTTTCGGATTAGAAGATTCTTCCCAGATTTTGGGTTCACTCTCTTCTGATACGGCAAGGTCTATCTTATTGTAAACCAATATGGTAGGCTTATCCGAACATTTTAAGTCTGCTAAAACCTGATTAACCACTTCAATCTGGTTGTCATGAGATGGATGCGAATAATCAACTACATGGACCAAAATATCTGCTTCCCTGATTTCATCCAGAGTAGATTTAAAACTTTCTATAAGGTGGGTTGGTAGCTTTCTTATAAAGCCCACAGTATCAGTAAGTAAAAATGGAAGATTACCCCAAACTACTTTTCTAACCGTAGCATCTACGGTTGCAAAAAGTTTGTTTTCAGCAAACACCTCAGACTTTGAAAGTAGGTTAAGCAAAGTGGATTTTCCAACGTTTGTATAACCTACCAAAGCCACCCGCACAATTTTCTCTCTGTTTTTTCTTCGGGTAATAGATTGTTTATCAATGGTTTCTAGTTTTTCTTTTAGATAGGAAATCCTGTCCTTTACAATCCGTCTATCTGTTTCCAATTCTTTTTCTCCTGGACCTCTGTTTCCTATTCCTCCTCTTTGTTTGGTTAAGTGGCTCCATAGTCGGGTCAATCGTGGCAAAACATATTGGTATTGAGCCAACTCCACCTGAATTTTTGATTGAGCAGATTGGGCCCGCATTGAAAAAATGTAGAGAATTAACAAGCTGCGATCCAGGATTTTAACATTTAGTTCAGCTTCCAGATTTCTCACCTGGGCAGGACTTAAATCATCATCAAAAACAACAATGTCAATGGGGTTGTCTGCAATCCATGCCACTATTTCCTCCAGTTTGCCTTTGCCCACATAGGTACCGTTGTCCGGTCGCTCAAGCTTTTGCACAAACTGTTTAACCACTGTGGCTTTGGCAGTTATACAAAGAAATGTAAGTTCATCCAGATATTCCTGGGTAAGTCTTTCGGACTGCTGCTTTGGAGTTACAGCTACCAATATTGCCTTTTCCTGAGGGTTGGTGGTTTCGTAGAGTTTTTTCTCGATCATCGAACTGCAAAGTTCAACCTTTTTGGGGAAAGGAAACCAGCAATTTTAAACTCCTAAAAATTGGCAATTGTTGAAAATTCGTAAGTTTTGGAAAACAATCCTATTTTGTTTTTAATCAGTCCCAAACTTTTCAAAATTTTTTCCAATAAGTTTTAGCCTGAATTCAAAATCAGAAGTCTAAACATCTAAATACGAATTCGGCCAAAATGGGAAAAAGTTGCCAAAAGAACCTTCCCAAACCTATTACTACTCTAAATCCATTCATATATCGGTGGTATGAAATATCCTATTATTCAGGATTTTAGATCTATATTATTGTCTATAATTCTATATACGTAATTTCAGTACTTGGATTTAGATGTTCATTGATGATAGGTTTGCTTTGAGCAATTGCCAGTTGATAAAGATTAGATCCGGAATACAATTCCATATAAATATAGTTGGTTTTCAATTTGAACAATTAGTAACTGTTTGAAAAGACAATCAAACAATAATACTCATTCTTCCAATATTGAAGAAGTACAAGCGATTAGATAAAATTTGAATCGTTGATATTGCCAGGCCAGTTTCCTTACCACTGTCCGGCTACACGATTCCCACCAAACTGAAACACTTACATCAAAAAAAAGCTGTCAAATTCTGGCAGCTTTTTTTATTTCTTTCCATACTTTAGCCATTCGAAAGTAAACATGTACAACTCACCAAAGTTTTTCAAATCAATACTTTTACTTGTAGCGTTTGGCTTGCTGCTTTTTTTATCCTGTGGCCAATTGCAAAAGTCGCCATTGGATAAACTCGATGCAGAAATAAGCAAACGGTCAGTCAGAGAGGCAGAAAAGAACACCAGAGTAAATGAGCTAAAAAAAATGCTCATGGATGCGGATGAGCCTGGACCAAGATTAAAATTGCTTCAAAAGATTTGTGAGGAGTACAAATCCTTTTCCTTCGATTCCGCTTCAAAAATGTCCTTGCTTTTCCTTTCATCGGCCAGAAAGTTTGGAACAAATGCGGATATTGTGGAGGCAACTATTTTAAATAGTTATATTCTTTTATCTGCAGGGATTATAAATCAGGCAATTGATTCTTTGAAAAAAGCACCTTTTCAATCTTGTGATGCAGCACTTAGGGCAAAGTACTTTTTTACGCTTTCCAAAGGGTATTATGAACTGTCAAACTTCAATTCTGAAAAATCATTTGCCAAGGTTTTTCAATCTTTAGGAAACAATTTTCTGGATTCTGCCATTGCCTGTTATTCGCCTGAATCGATTGAATACCAGTCGTTTTCGGGTTTGAGAGCCTTGCGTAGTTACAAACTGGAAGAGGCCAAAAATATTTATGAGAAACTGGTTGTCCGCAAGGACTTGCCCCAGCGGCAATTGGCTATGGAAGCTGCCTGCCTGGCCAATACCTTTGAACTGCTTGGTGATGAAAGTAAAAGCATTGAATATTTCACAATTTCAGCCATGGCGGATGAGGCATCGTCAGTAAAAGAATATACTTCCCTGATACGCCTGGCCTATCACCTCTTCGAAAAAGGAGATTTGGAACGGTCCAATATTTACATAAACCTGGCTTTGGAGGATGCCAATTTTTTTGGGTCAAGGCAAAGGAAAATTCAGGTGCTGGAAGTTTTACCCTTGATAAAAGCACAGCAATTGGGGATTATTAAACAAAAGCGAGACAATCTCATGGTTTTTTCTGCTTTGTTGTTTCTGCTTTTAATAGGTTGTATCTGGCTAATTGTGTTGACTATCAGGCAGAATCAAAAAATTAAAAAGAATGAGGCCAATCTGGAGCGATACAATTTGGAGTTAGAGGCCAAAAAAGCAGAAATAGAAGAGGCACAAATTATTAAGGAACAGTATGTGGGTCATTTTTTTCAAACAAATACCCGGCTGATTAACAAACTGGAAAAAGTTTTTGAAGAGATTGAAAAAGCACTGGCTTTGAAAGACCTCTCAGATGTGAAGTTTCAGCTTTCACAATTAAAACCTTCCCAGGAAAAAAAGAAACTGCTTCGGGATTTTGACCAGGCGTTTTTGAGCATTTTTCCAGATTTTGTAAAGGAAATTAATGCCATTCTGGTTGAGGATTACAGGTTTAATCTGGAAGCTGAAAAGACCTTAAATACCGAATTGCGAATTTTTGCACTTATGCGCATGGGCATTACCAACAACGAAACCATAGCACGGGCTTTGGGATATTCGGTAAACACCATTTATACATATAAAACCAAGATCAGAAACAAGTCCATATTGTCAACAGATGATTTTGATGCCGCCATTAGAAATATCCAATCGGTAAAAAATTAGAAAGAGGCCCAGGTTCAATCCAAAATCCTAACCTGACGGGCAAAGACTTTAATGCACTTTTGCATTTGATTTTTTATGTACCATACTTTTTTCTTTTTTGAAAGGCTTTCGAAAAGGCTTAACCAGATTCTTCCGGAGGCAAGGCTTTTGGAATGCTTTTCTCAGCAAAAGGATGAGCTGATTTTCAGGTTTTTCACTTCAGATTCTGTCGATTTTTTTATCAAAGCAGACCTTGCCCAGGGCTCCTGCCTTTTGACTTTTCCTTCGGACTTTGGGCGAACCAGAAGTAATTCGGTTGATTTGTTTTCGGAGGTCTTAGGAAGTCCGGTTACAGAAGTTATTCAATCTGAGAACGACAGGAGTTTTCACATTCGATTTGCGAATGGTTTGCAGCTTTGCTTTAAAATGTATGGCAATCGGTCCAATGTCATTTTGCATGATGGGCAGCAGGTAAAAAGCGTTTTTAACAACCATTTAAAAAAGGATCTGGAATCAAATATTCCAAAAGGAAGGCCAAAGCCAGAGGACTCACCGGTGTATAGTCCAGATCCGGAAGTGCTGCGCAGTTTGTATCCTACTTTCAGCAAACGTTTGTGGAAATATTGGGAAGACAGCAGCAAAACAACTGCACTTTCTTTACAGGAAAGTCTGTTTTTAGATTTGCTTAAGGGACTGAAAAACAATAATCTGTATATCTGCAAAGAAGAAAGTGAAGTGTTTTTAAGCTTTTTCCCAATTGGCGAAGTCATAGAAGAAAATAGTGATCCCATTTCGATTTCCAATCGGCTTTCGCAGCTTTTCTGGCAGGTAAACCGATTTTTTAAACAAAAGCAAACCTTGGTTCTGGCTTTGGAACAAAAGATTTTTGAAACCAAAAGGCAAATGGAGGTAACTGAAGCGCAATGGTTAGAAGGCCAGGAATCGAGAAGCTTTCGTTTACAAGCAGATCTTTTGATGGCTTTTGGCCATTTGGTACCGAAGGGCGACCAGAAAATAGAACTGCCGGATTTTTCAGGGGAAAAAACCATTGAAATCAAACTCAAAAAAGAGCTTTCGGTAATAGAAAATGCAGAAAGGTTTTATCGAAAGGCAAAAGGGCAGCAACAAGATATGGACCGACTTGAAAAGCGGGCTGAACTTTGGAAAGCCAATTTTGAGGAGCTAAAAAGCCAATTGAATCTTCTGCAATTGGCGGAAAAATGGCCGGAGTTGAAGCCCTTTATTTCTCAAAGTAAAACTGAAGCTATTGCTGAGACTGAAACCTTGCCCTATCACCTCAGGCAGTTTATGGATTATGAAATCTGGATTGGTAAAAATGCCAAGTCCAATGATGAAATGTTGAGGCTCACTCATAAAGATGATATTTGGCTACATGCCAGGGATACACCTGGAAGCCATGTGATTATAAAAAATAAAAAGGGAAAAACCACACCCAAACCCGTATTGGAGCGGGCAGCGCAATGGGCGGCCTTTTACTCAAAAGCTAAAAACGATTCGCTTTGCCCTGTGATGGTAACGGAACGAAAATATGTACGAAAAATAAAAAACACACCTGCCGGACAAGTGCGGGTTGAAAAAGAGAAGACCATTTTGGTGGAGCCTTTGGAATAGGGATAGTTGGTTTGAGCAATTGGTTTATTCCTTGGAACACTTTATTTCTAAAAAGAAGAAAGGCTGGAAATTGGTTTTGGAGGGCTAAAAATTAGTTACTGGAAGTCTTCAACAAATATGAAATCGCATCTTAGAGCCGCAAATACAATGAGTAACTCTTTGCCAAACAGAGGAAAATGTCATTGGTTAAAAACCAGTTCTTTTGCCATCCTCAAAAATCCAGGATGCTTTCTTCTGATTTTGTTAAAATGCAAAGTCCAATTATTTATTATTTGACTTTCACCTAAAAACATGTTGATAAAAGTAAATTGAAAGCAGCTACTTTTACATGATTAATACTGCAATCATCGTTTTGTTCAGAAAAGTACTGGCTTTAGGTTTATTTTTTTATTCCCACTTTGCTTGCGCTCAGGAGTTTAGTTTAGTCCTTTCTGACTCTGCCATCCAGCAAACCGCATACAGCTTTAATTTTGATAAAAAGGGAAAAATCTGGATAGGAGGTAATAAATTACCAATTGGATCTTCAGATTTAAAGGCCTGGTTATATAGAATCAATGATCAGGGTATAATAGAGAAAAAAATAACCTTTCCGTATGAAGGATACCAAACCTGGGTTGGTTTTGGCAATTTATCCAATGGAAAGCTAGCGGTGGTTTTGGGACTTAAAACTGCTATAGATTTGACCGAAAACTGGTTGGCTGTTCTCGATTCCAACTCAATCCAAAGTTTCAGAAAAATACAAGGTGCGGATAACGCCATATTAAAGGAAGTAAGTTTAACCCGTTCATCCCGATTATTGCTTAGTGGATTCCGGGTTGGTCCCAATCCTCAGGGAAACAACTTTTGGCTGGGCAAATTAAATCCTGAAACGGCAAATCTGGATTGGGTTTATGAGGATGGTTTCACGCCAATAGACAATGTGCAAGCGGCCATTGAATGTAAAAATGGTGATATTGCTTTTTGTGGTGATGTTCAGCAAACAAGCATTAATCCATTCATTTCCAGACTGGATTCCAATGGTTTGTACATTTGGGATTTGGCCATTCAAACTCAATGGAACGATGGTTCGCAAAAGTTGTTGGAAGATTATCTGGGTAACTTTTGGATAGTTGGGGAATCGTCCACTGCAGCAGGCCCATCTTTTGATACACAAATCAACAAGGTAAGCCCAAATGGTATTTTGCTTTGGCAGCAGTGGCTGGGATCTGAGGGTCAGGATGCTGCTTTTATTATTAAAAAGGCGATTTCAAATGGATTCTGGGTTGGCGGATATTCCAATGCCAGCACATTTGGAAATGGACCTGTAAGCCCATTTTTAATGCGCCTGGATCAAAACGGGAATAGTTTGGGAGAACATTTTTGGTCATTTCCTTCGCCAAGTCCTGTATATGATATGCAAATAAAAGGAGATACCAGTTTTTACTTTTGTGGGGGAACAAATGATTCTGTATTTCTTTTTAAGAGAAACAGACCTGGGCTTAACAATGTATTTGTGGTTTCTAAAAATGAACTCAAAAGCAAAAGCTCGATGTCCATTTATTATTTTAATATTAATAAAGATTATCTGCTCTTTCCTCAAAATGAAAGTTCCACAATTGCGATCTATGATCTCACAGGAAGAAAATTGTTGAACACCCAAGTGGGTGCTAAATATTTGCAAATCAATGGTCTATCCAGGGGGCTTTATATATTAACCTTTGAAAATGCCGATGGGATTTATTCAAAACGTTGGATAAAATAAATACCAGTTTTAGCACTAAATGTTAACTGGGAATTTGAACTGGTGTAAACCAATCCAAAAAAAGCATTGAAGAAACTATTTTCTTCAATGCTTTTTTGAATAATTATCGGATTCTAAAACAACTGAGCAGCTATCTGCTTAACCGCATCGCTTTTGCCCATGCTGTAATAATGCAAAACCGGAACGCCTGCAGCCATCAATTCCTTCGATTGCATGGCGCACCATTCTATGCCCACCTGTTTTACTGCTTTGTCATCTTTGGCGGCCTCAATAGCTGAAACAAGATCCTGCGGAATATCCAAAGCGAAAATCCTTGGTAAAACAGTCAATTGTTTTTTGGTCGTGATTGGCTTTAAACCTGGAATAATAGGAACGTTAATGCCCATTTCCTTGCACCTTGACACATATTCAAAATAGGGTTTGTTGTCAAAAAACATCTGGGTTACAATATATTCACCACCCAAATCACACTTTAACTTGGTGTATTTAAGCTCAGTTTCCATATTGGCAGCTTCGAAATGTTTTTCAGGATATCCTGCAACACCAATACAGAAATCCGTAGGGGTTGTCGTTTTTAACTCCTCATCCAAATACTTTCCTGCGTTCATTTGCTTTATTTGAACTATCAAATCAGATGCAAAAGCATGTCCACCTGGTTCCTGTGTAAAAAAACCTTCTGATTTGATGTGATCTCCCCTCAATGCCAACACGTTATCTATGCCCAAAAAGTCAAGATCAATCAAGGCATTTTCAGTTTCTTCTTTGGTAAAGCCTCCGCAAATCAAATGTGGAACCGCATCCACATGAAATCGATTCATGATTGCTGCACAAATTCCTACGGTGCCAGGGCGCTTTCTGGTTATTCTTTTTTCAAGGCCACCTTCTGGCCGTGCTTTATAAATAAACTCCTCCCTGTGATAGGTTACATCAATAAACGGAGGTTTGAATTCCATCAAAGGAGCTATGCCATTGAATAAAAGATCGATACTTTCTCCCTTTAAAGGAGGAAGAATTTCGAATGAAAATAAGGTCTTACCTTTTGCCTTAGCGATATGTTCTGTAATTTTTGCCATACGAATTAGTCATACAAAAAAATGGACTGCGGTCCAGCTTACCGCAATTCCAAGAAAAAAACCTGAAATAATTTGAAAATACCCGTGGGCACCTAGCAATAATCTGCTGCTTGCTACCGCTCCGGAAAAAAATATGGTTGCCAACAAAGGCAACTCAAGACTCATATTTTTTGTTTTTAAAATTACCGCAATCAAAAAGCCCAATAGCCCTCCAATGCCCACCATATGGCTACTGATTTTCCAAAAATGGGTTATGAATGCTGTTAAAATTACGGCCAGGGCAATTGCCCCCAAAAACAATCCAAGCAAACGTGCTATTTGCAGATGTTCAAGAAAAACATAACTAACCCCGGTGTAAATCAGGCCTGTAATTAATAGTGGAATAAGCCTTTCTGATCTTTTTTCAAGGCTGATATTTGAGATTGTGCCAGAAGCCCACAGTAAGCCAGTGGCAAGAGAAGGTGCCAAGTAGGTCGCAATAAAAATGAAGAAGAGAATCTGAATCTTGGCATCTCTTGGAAGGGGAACAAGATCCGTACAGTATTTAAAAACAATGCCATTTAAATATGTAGGCATCATCAATGGGTGAAATACAATTGAAATCAACCACGACAAAATATAAGGAAGCTTTTCCTTGGTTAAAAAGCCACCTGGTCGTTTTCTGATCAGGTGGCGAAAAAGACTGCTGGCCTCGCTCAAATTTCCTTTCTCAACCGGGCCACCGGAATGTTAAGTTGTTCTCTGTATTTTGCCACTGTCCGTCTGGCTATTTGGTAACCTCTGGCAATCAGCATCTCTTCCAGCTTTTCATCTGAGAGCGGTTTGTCCTTTTCCTCTCTGTCTATTATCTCCTTTAATATTGATTTTACCTCTCTGCTGCTATGATCCTCACCATCTGTCGTTGAAGCTATTCCTTCTGAAAAAAAGTATTTCAGGGGAAAAGTACCAAATTCGGTTTGAACAAATTTACTATTGGTAACCCGGCTAACTGTACTAATATCCATTTCAATAACTGAGGCCACATCTTTAAGAATCATTGGTTTCAGTTTGCTTTCATCTCCTTCCTGAAAGTATTCATATTGAAAATCAATAATAGCGCCCATAGTTTTCAACAAAGTTTGTTGCCTTTGCCGGATCGCATCTATAAACCATTGGGCAGAATCCAATTTCTGCTTTATAAACCCAATGGCCTCTCTTTCCTGTTTTGATTTTTTATCCGTTTTGGCCAGGCTTTCAAGCATATTCCGATAGGTTCTATTGATTTTCAGCTCTGGCGCATTTCTTCCATTAAGCGACAATTCAAGTTTTCCTGAATTGTTTATCAAAATAAAATCTGGCGTAATAAATTGATTGCCAGAACCATTTCCTTCGGAAACCTCTCCTGGTTTTGGATTCAAATGGGTAATCATATTGATGGCATCTTTCATCAAAACATGATCTTCTACACCCAATCGTTTCTCTATTTTTTCGTAATGTTTTTTAGTGAAATCATCAAAGTGATCTTCTACGATCTGAATCGCTATGGATGCCACTTCGTAATTGCCACGTTTCCTATCCAATTGTAAAATCAAACATTCCTGCAAAGTTCTGGCGGCAATTCCCGGAGGATCAAACTGTTGAATCATATCCAGAATATCCTCCAGTTCTTCCTCGGTAGTATCTATGTTTTGAGAAAAGGCAAGATCGTTGGCAATAGAAAAAAGGTCTCTTCGAATGTAGCCATCGTTGTCAATGGATCCAACCAATTGTAGTCCAATTTCCATCCTCCGATCATCCAGAGGCAAATAGCTAAGTTGTTGAATCAAAATGTCATTGATCGTATTGCTGCTGGCCATTGGAATATCCCGATCATCCTCGTCTGGTGATGGGCCGTCTCCTTGCAGTTTGTAGCCAGCCTGGTCAGAATCTCTTAAATAGTCATCCAGATTTATTTTGTCATCAAGGCCTTCTCCTTCAGGCACTTCACTTGGGTTGTCGAAGTTGTTATCCTCCTCACCACCACTTTCATTTTCTTCCTTTTCCTGATTAAAATCTTCTCTGCCTTCTTCAAGAGCCGGATTTATTTCCAGTTCTTCTTCAACCCGTGACAAGAGTTCGGTCGTAGGAATTTGCAGCAGTTTAATAAATTGAATCTGCTGTGGCGAAAGCTTTTGCGAAAGCGTTTGTTGTAAACTAAGTCTTTGAGCCATTCCCTGAATAGAATGCAAATAACTTAAAAATCCACCATAAGACCTAGTTTAGGATTTGTTGGTTTGAAGCGCACATTCTAAAATGCAAAATTAAATTTAATCGGATAAAAGCATCCAAACAGAAATAACCCTAAAATCTTACAATCCTAAAAATCCTGCATCTTCAGATTATATTGCAAAATTCCATTTTGAGTTACTTCTTGCATTGTTTCCTGACTTAAAAATCAGAGACGTTTTTTATTAAAATAATATACTGAATATTAAATAGTTAAATTTATGGAACTCAGCATTGGAAGTAGGATCGAACACCAAAAATACGGTGAAGGAATTGTGGCTGGAGTATTTGCAGCTTTTTATAAAGTGTCATTTTTTGGCAAAGGAATAGTTGAAATTTCAAAAGATCGTGTGGATTATACCGTGCTGGAAGTGTACCAAACAGATGATGATAAAGTAGATGTATATGACCTTCGCTATACCCTAAAAAAGGTCCTGGAGGAATACTCTGACATTTCTGAGCCTGTCCTTTTGGGTGAAAAATGGAAAAAAGGCATGATGCTTTTACAACCAGCAGACAGAAATTTGAAGCCAAAGGAAATTCCTGTAGAAAATTTCTTTCATAAAATCGTAATGCTTCGCGATCGGCTCAGGGTTTTGGAACAAAAAATTAATGCCCATAAAATATTGGAAGACAGCGAGAAAGTCGAGATGCAACAATACATCACCCGAATATATGGTTCGCTAACAAGTTTCAATGTGTTATTTCGATCCAGTTCTGATTACTTTGTAGGAGAAAAGAGCGAAAGCTAGTTCTACCAAATTTTATTCATGAAATACGCCATCATCATTCCTGTTTTCAACGAAGAGGAAAATATCCAAAAGCTGTATGACAGACTTGTGGCTGTGGTTTCCCGGTTGAGTTCTGATTTTGAGCTTTTGTTTATCAATGATGGAAGCAAGGATAAAACTCTGGAGCTTGTAAAAGCCCTTGCGGCAAAGGATCCAAAGGTAAAGTTTATAAACCTTAGCCGAAATTTTGGTCACCAAATTGCAGTAAGCGCCGGATTGGACGCATGCAATGGGCAGCGTATTGTCATCATTGACGCCGACCTTCAGGACCCACCCGAACTGGTTCTTGAAATGGATCAGAAAATGAATGAAGGATTTCATGTAGTGTATGCCAGGCGAAGAAAACGAAAAGGAGAAAGTGTGGCCAAACTGCTTACCGCCAGGCTTTTTTATCGACTTTTAGCCAAAATTGCCTCTGTTGAAATTCCATTGGATACAGGTGATTTCCGCATTATGGACAAAAAGGTGGTGGATGTTTTGAAAGCCATGCCGGAGCAAAACAAGTTCCTGCGTGGCCAGATTTCATGGATCGGTTTTAAGCAAACCTTTGTTGAATACGACCGTTCTGAAAGACAAGGTGGCAAAACAGGCTACACCTACGGCAAAATGTTCCGCTTTGCCCTCGATGGCATCACCTCCTTTTCCGATGCACCACTTCGCCTAGCCAGTTGGATGGGCTTTGTTGTTTCCGGTGTTGCCTTTATTGCCTTGATTTACGCCCTTTGGGGAAAATATGTGATGCACAATTCCGAACCCGGTTGGGCCTCCATCATTGTTTCCGTCCTGTTTTTAGGCGGCATCCAGCTCATTTCTCTAGGTTTTATTGGTGAATATCTCAGCAGAATTAGCTCAAACGTAAAACAAAGGCCACTATATATTGTGGATGAAACCAACACAGAAAAATCGGTTTAGGCTCCGAAGCCATTCATTTTTAATTTATTAGGGCGGACAATTCCCCCCGCTGTTCGACATTTGTAATGTCGAACTCCTATCGTAGGATTTACAATCCGCAACACACCGTTCATAATTAAAACTCTGCCAGTTCCAAAAGCCCTTTTCGTACTCCATATACTGTTCCACAACTACTACATAGTTATTCCTCCTCTTTTTCTACCAACCCTGCCCGACCAGGGTTGAGGTGTATATAGTTCATTTTGTTGTCAAAGAAGGGTTTACTCCTGATTTCTTCACCATGGTATCCAGCCTCCCAAAACCAGATTTTGCCATCTTTTTTGAGCAGTAATTTTAATCATTCTCTCCGGCTTTCTTTCTCATTGTTTTCAATGGCTTTTACCAAAACTTTGGCCGTGTGCTTTTTGAAGTCACGGATAAGGTCAGCCAAATTACCAGTGTCAACTGAAATAATCAAATGGACAACTTGTCCCGATTTATCGGGAATGTTGCTCATCACTACCCAGGCATAAATTTGTAATCCCTTGTTCTGCTGGCAATATCTTAAATTTTCAAGAAGCAGTTCTACATAATTGGCTCTTGAAAACACATCTACCCATTGGTGAACGGTGAATGTTACAAAATAAACACCGCCAGGATCATATACCCGATACGTTTCTGCTATTGAGTAAAAGTAAAGAAATTTACGAAGAGTAGTGTATGCGGATTGTAAATCCTACGATATGGGTTCGAGGTTACAAACCTCGAACAGCAAGGTGTTTCTATTACCGAATGGAATTTGCAGATCGTAAAAACATGCCATGAAAGTACAACAACCGATTTTAATTTTTAGGAAAAGTGGCTCAGTTTCTAAATCTCTTTCATTGCCTTAATCAGCAGCAAAATCCAGCCTGCTAAAAAACCCAGGCCACCCAAAGGGGTGATGGCCCCCATCCATTTTATACCTGTTCCGCACAACACATACAATGAGCCAGAGAAAACCACAACCCCAAAAAGAAAGCAAATGGCCACCCAGGAAAAATCTGTTTTAGGAAAATAAAATGCCAGAATAGCGGTTAAAATCAAAGCCAGGGCATGGTACATCTGATATTGTACAGCAGTTTCAAAGGTCCCAAGACGATTGTTTGCATTTAGAAAATCCTTTAAGGCATGGGCACCAAATGCGCCTAAGGCCACTGAAAGAAATCCCAAAATGGCGCCAGCTGCCAGAATATATTTAGGTGAAAACATGAAATTGAAAATAAATTGAGACTAAAATTAAAACAAATCAGACGGTTACATTTAAACCAAACGAGCGCTAAACTTTTATAATATTGATGGTAAAAAGAACGTCCAGCAACAAAATACAAATGGCAAAAAACAGGAAATAGAAATATTTGTTGGCACCAATATCGATCGTTTTCACATCCCATACCTCCCCTTCTACAGCAGTCATAGCCTCGATAAGTGCTGGTACCTCGTTTCTATCATTGGTAACCTCAAAATATTTGCCTTTGGTTTGAGATGAAATATTTCGAAGATCGCCAGGTTTTAGCTTGGCAATTACCTCATTTCCATCGTCATTCAGAATAAAGCCACCCGCACCATCTGGAATTTTTCCACCTTCAGATGTACCAACTCCAAGTGAAAAAACCCGTACACCGTCTTTTTCCAGTTTTGATATGGCATCGTCGGTTTCCTCTCCAAAATCCTCCCCGTCACTCACCAGCAGCACAAGCTTTGAACTTATTTTCTTAGTGCTGGATTCATTTTCTTTAAACTTTTTATGAGCAAGTTCAAGTGCCTTTCCAAAATCGGTACCATCACCAGAAACAACTTTGGTGTTGGCTGTTTCCAAAAGTGTATTCAAAGCGCCTTTGTCAAATGTAAACGGACAATACAAAAAGGCATCGCTTGAAAAAACTACCAAAGCTACCCGATCGGCAGCAAATGATTCAAGCACATTTTTGAGTTCAAATTTTATTTTTTCCAACCTGCTGGGCTGTACATCCTGGCAGTTTATCGACTTTGAAAGGTCGATTGCAATCACAATGTCTTTTCCAATTGCTTTTACTTCCTTTTTAACCCCTCCAAAAGACGGACCTAAAATGCTCACTATCACAAGGCCAAAGAAAATGGTTCTCAGCAAAAATTTAACCCAAAACAAATTAACTCCAGAACTTAATCTTTTAGAAATCAAATACGTACGGAATGAAAAAGCCAGATACAGAAATAGAAATATCCCCAAAAAGAGATATTCAAGCTGCCCGATTTGTTTAAACCAATTCATATTTTGAACCGTAAAATTGGGTATATTTTCTTTCCAAATGCATCATAATGTTTCAGTTCTTTAATTTGCAAGCAAGTTTACAGTAATTAAGAGCTCGCTTTTAGGCTCAATTGTAAATTCTAATTGACTATGTTTAATCAGTTCCCAAAAATTTATCAGCTCAAAAATGAAATTTTCAGGACCTTGTTAAGGTTCCCAGTGGCCAATGCCTGTGCCATTATTTGCTTTACCTGCAGTTATTTATTGTTAGAAAAAGATACCAAGCCAGAGGGAATGTTGTTAAACGCCTTAATTTGTTCTGGTATAGGTATTTCCTACTTTGTTTCTGCCCAACTTATACACGAGTCGCAGTCTATCAGAATCTGGAGAAGTTGGCTGATTAAAATTATTTCGGTATCCATAGCCCTAGTCTTTTACCTTTCCTTACCTCAAAAACTCACCCTGAGCCAGGTAAGTCAAATTGTTATCTGGCTATGTATCACACATTTGTCCATAACATTTGTGCCCTTTTTTAACCGAAAGCAAATCCAATATTTCTGGCAATTTAATCAGTCCCTCTTTTTAAGAATCCTGCAATCCGTTTTGTATTCAGGCGTTCTTTTTGTAGGCATAGTGTTGGCCTTGCTGGCCATAAACCATTTGTTTAATGTCAAAATAGACTCAAAGGTGTATGCCAGACTTTTCTTTTTTCTTGGTTTTGTTTTCAATAGCCTATTCTTCACGGCTGGCATTCCAAAATCTTTTGATGCACCTGTTTTTTACCCAAAAGGCTTAAAACTTTTTGCCCAGTTTGTCCTCATTCCGCTGGTGAGTATTTACCAAATCATTTTGTATTGTTATTTGGCCAAAATAGTAATAAGCAGTTCCTGGCCAACGGGTTGGGTCTGCTATCTGGTTTTGTTTTGTTCCGGCTTTAGTTTACTTATTATCCTCTTAATTTGGCCATTAATCAACCAAAAAGACAACGCATGGATGAGGTTGTATTCCAGGATTACTCTTTTTTCCCTCATCCCGCTTTCCATTTTGATGGCTGTGGCCGTATACAAAAGAATTGATGAATATTCTTATACTGAAGAAAGGCTCATTTTGGTGATGCTTTCGGCCTGGTTGCTTTTTATTACCATCTATTGCATTATCAACAAGTTAAAGAATATCAAAGCAATCCCACTTTCTCTTGCCGTATTCTTTTTGATTGGAAATTTCGGTCCATGGAGCTTTTATTCACTTTCACAAAAAGCTCAGTTTACACTTCTGGACTCCATTCTAAAAAAGAACAAATTGATATTGAATGGAAAATGGGTCAAATCACCAAGCCAGATACAAAAAAGGGATAGATATGAAATAGGAAATAAGGTCGAATATTTGCTTAATCATTATGGCAACCAGGCACTTGAACCTCTGATTCCCAAATTGTTAATTGATAGCCTGGCCAAAGAAGGTCGATGGGATATTTCGCGAAATCTGCTGGATACCATGGGTTTGGAATTTGTAAGCTATTATGAATTGAATCAAAAATCGGATTTGGAAAATGGGGTAAATTCCTTGGAAATTCAATTCAAAGAAGAAAGCAAGCCCACTGCGTTTTCTTTGGAAGGTTTCAATTACCTGGTTCCTTTTGAGTTTTATGCCGACTCTGCAAAGTTGTATTCAAGAGAAATATTATTCGAAAATGTGGATGACAACAGACAAAAGCTCAATTTGAATTTTGATTCAAAAGGTAATTCCATAAATCTGTTGCCATTGCCTTTTTCAATTTCACTTTTGCCATTGGCTGATTCATTGTTCAATCGATATAAAAATGGCAATTCATATTTCATAAATTCGGATAAAAAATCTCCTGTTTATGAAATGACATCAAATTCAGAAAAATATAAATTTCTGATTTTAAGAATAGGTATCAATTCAGAAAATAAACAATTAAGAATCAATCAAATAAAAGGGCTTCTCATTCTGAAAAAGTCCCGATAAACCAGACAAAAAGCAAACAAAACTGACACCAATAGCATAAGCTACATTTCGGAAATTGTTTAAACGTAATTTGATACTTGATTTGGTAAAATATTTCTTCTCACATACATGAAAGTTTCACAAATGATTTTTTCGCCTGAATCGGGCTGGAACAATCAGGAATTATTAGCTTCAAATACTGATTCTCAGCTAATTTTGGTATTTGGCTCCAGATTTACCCTTGAAAAAAGTAAATGGTATCCCACCTTAAGAAAGACATTTCTCAAGGCAGATATCATTTCATTAAGCACCTCGGGAAACATTTTAGGAGAAGAAGTTAGTGATGACAGCATTGTGGCTTCGGTGCTATATTTCGAAAAAACCAGAGTAAAAACAACGCTTTCCAACATCGATGCAATGGAGAGTAGCATGGAAGCTGGCCGGGTAATTGGCTCTTTACTATCTGCAACTGATCTGAAACATGTATTAATTTTTTCAGATGGGGGACAAGTAAACGGAAGTGAACTGGCAAAAGGCTTAAATGACGTTTTAAAGGTTTCTATTACAGGCGGTTTAGCTGGAGATGATGCCCGATTTGAAAAGACAATTGTTGGTTTGAACAACCTGCCTACCAATGGAAACATTGTGGGCGTAGGTTTATATGGTGAAAATCTGGAAATCGGATATGGCCACCTCGGTGGTTGGGATCCTTTTGGTCCAGAAAGACTGATAACCAAATCCAATGGAAATGTATTGTATGAACTTGATGAAAAATCCGCCCTTGAATTATATAAAAACTATTTGGGTGAAAAAGCCAAAGAACTTCCTGGTTCCGCATTGCTTTTTCCGCTTGGCATGAAAATAAAACCAGAAGATCCAATTTTGACCAGAACTATTTTGAACATCCAGGACGATGGAGGAATGGTGTTTGCAGGTGATTTGCCACAAGGTTCAACTGTTCAGTTGATGAAAGCAAATTTCGAGAAATTGATAGACGCCTCTGCTTCTGCTGCTGAACAAAGCCTAAGCAAAATTGGCCAGGAATCGGAATTTGCACTGTTAATCTCCTGTGTAGGCCGAAAGCTAGTATTAGGCCAAAGAATAGAGGAGGAAGTAGAAGCGGTAAGGGAAGTATTGGGCGAAAAACCTTTTATGACTGGTTTCTATTCCTACGGCGAAATTTCTTCAATTTTGGACGCTCAAAGTTGCGAATTGCACAACCAAACTATGACCATTACGGTTTTTAAAGAATCTTAAAAATGGAGCTAAACAGGCTACTGGAAAGGCAAATAAAAAGACACTTAAAAACTACCAATCTGGAGTCAAATCCCGAATTGGTAGATTTATTTCATGCCATTTCACAAGCCTATCAACACCATGAGGAAAATCGCCAACTTGTGGAAAGGGCTCTGGAGATAAGTTCAAATGAGCTATCCCACTCAAATTTAGAACTAAGAAAAGCATCCCAAATAATTGAACTCAAAAACCAGGATTTGGTATCCTCATTGGAATACGCCAAATTGGTGCAGGACTCAATGCTATCCAGAGAGGAAACATTAAAAGAAATCTTTCCTAAATCCTTTATTTTCAACAAACCAAAAGAAATAGTCAGTGGCGACTTTTTTTGGGTTTTGTCTCAGGGAAATGACACCTTTCTGGCAACAGTTGATTGCACAGGCCACGGGGTTCCTGGAGCCTTTATGTCGGTCATTAGTTTTCGGTTTCTCAATCAGGCAGTTAGAGATTTTGGCTTGGAAAACCCATCTGAAATTTTGAATTTTTTGAATACAGAAATCAAAAATACCATTTCTGACAAAATTGAAAATGAGGAAGCCAAAAACGCTCTTGACATTTCTATGGTGAAAATTAACAATAAGAACAAAAGCTTTGAGTTTGCAGGTGTTGGTCAAAAAATGATTTATGCAAAGGGTGAGGAGCTGGTTGAAATTAAAGGAGACAAATTCCATATTGGTCAAAATCTTGATCCCCAAAAACATAAAATCACTACGATTGAATTTGAAATAGTAAAAGACGCAACTTTGTATATGTATAGTGATGGTTTTCAGGATCAATTTGGTGGACCGGAATCAAAAAAATTTGGAGCCAAAAGATTAAAAGAAATGATAGGTTCAATATCCGGTTTGGATTTGGGCAAACAAAAAACATCTGTTGAAGATACTTTTCAATCCTGGAAAAACGGCTACGACCAGGTGGACGACACTCTATTTATGGGTGTTCAGTTAAATTAAAATCATTTGGTTTTTTAACTAAAAAGCGGTTTCCATTGATCTTCGCTTTTGAAATCCAATAAACAAGGCCAATTTTGAGGCTGAATTTATGGCAAGAGAATTACCGCCAGCCGAAGAGGTTGAAGATGAAATGTCCTTTTTGGACCATCTGGAAGCACTTAGGTGGCATATTTTAAGATCACTTTCTGCAATTATCATTTTGATGATAGTTGCTTTTTTTTCCAAAAAGCTTCTTTTTCATGATATAATTCTGGGGCCAAGCCGGCCAGATTTCTGGACATATCGATTGCTATGCAAACTTTCTATTTATTTGGAACAACCTTTTTTGTGTGTTGAAAAGCTCTCTTTCATCATTCAAAGCAGGACTTTGGCTGGCCAGTTTTCTACCCACATTTGGGTTTCTTTTGTTGCGGGAATTATTCTTGCCTTTCCATATATTTTCTGGGAGGTTTGGCAATTTGTAAAACCAGGTCTTTACCCGAAAGAAAGGTCTATGACCAGAGGCGCTGTTTTTTATGTCAGCCTATTGTTTTTTCTGGGTATTTCTTTTGGCTATTGGATTCTTTCGCCTCTGTCTATCAACTTTTTAGCCAACTATCAGATTGATGAAAGCATTCAAAATGAAATAGACCTTCTAAGCTACATCGAAACCTTGATGATGATGGTTCTGGCTTGTGGGCTCATGTTTCAGTTGCCTATGGTTGTATTGGTTTTGGCAAAAGCTGGATTGGTAAATGTCTCATTTCTAAAAAATTACAGACGACATGCCATATTGATAATTGTAATTATCTCAGCCATTCTTACCCCAAGTCCTGATATGTTTAGCCAGATTATCGTGGCACTGCCGATTTATGCGCTTTATGAATTGAGTATAGTTCTGGCCGCTAAAGTGGAAAAGCAGGATGCGTTAAGGAGTTAAAAAACTTCATAAAGATCATTTAATCACAAATAATCTGATCGTATTCATCCTCGGTAAGCAATTGTGTTTTAATCAATTGCCCGTTCTGATCAATATAACTTAGGTTATACACAGAACTTTGCTGAACCCGGCGTCCAGCAAAAAAATACGTACCTTTTTCTGACTCAAACGGAATAATTTCATCGCTATCCGTTGGTGCTATTTCACCTCTTAGAGTGCTTTCTATTCCTACCTTTTTATCTGATTCTACCTGGTAAATGATTTCATTCTCCCGTTCCAAAATAATTCTTACACTTTTCATCGCTTTCACCAATTCCTTCCCACTTTCCATTACATAAAAGTACCAAAATCCACCCCTTTTCACAAGACAACGTGTTGGATTCCAGTACATAATCTCTTCGTAAATGTTAGGGATCACCAGCTTTCCGCCTCCATCCATCAAACCTGCTTTGTCTTTAACCCGAACTATAAAAAACCATTTACTTGGGCCATAGGCTTTGGCCACTGAAGTTAAAGAAGTTGGAATTTGCCGCTTGGTAAAAGGATTAATTATAGAAAAAGCCTTGCCCTTTGCAACACAGACATAATCTTTGTTAATTGGAGAAGCACCAGATAATGAAGGTTTTATCAAGATTTTTCCATTTGTATCAGCAATTCCTGTTTTTCTATCCTTTTGAATCGAAAACAAATGCTGGTCTAAAAGTGAAATCTGGTCATAAACAAATGGGATGATCAATTTCCCGTTTTTATTAAACACCGCTTTTCGGGAAATCGAATCGGTCAAAACCACAAAGTAGCTATTAAAATTGCTTTGGGATGAATTGTATTTTAATACTTCCGGGGTCTTGTTGCCAGAAAAATAAACCTTTTTACCCGATTCGAAAACCACATATTTTTTATTCCCTTTTTTGGCCAGAAAACTTTGGCGCAAAAGCAATGAAATGGTGTCAAATGCAAAATCCACAATAGGAACGCCTTCTTTATCAATGATTCCAAATTTGGATTCAGATTTTGCAATGGCAAAATTTCCTGAAATTTTAAGACTTTGATAGTTTCTTGGGAAAGCATTTCCATTACTATCTACAACAGAAACCTCTTTATCTTTCTGAATTAATACACCCCAGGGAGATTCATAAAACGAGGAATTGACTTTGTTTTTTAAAACATAAATTTTATTGCCAGAAAGAAAATTTACTTCATTCTCTTGAAATAAAAGAAGTTTGGAATCGCTTAATTTTTGAAGTTTAATGTATTTAAATATCGTTTCAATGGGTTCATTTTCAAGATTTTTTAATACTTCATTTTCCTCAACTAGAGCAAATTTATCGCCTACTTTTAAACCCAAATACTTCCCAATGGAAATAACTTCATCCAAAGGTTGGATGTCAATTTTTTGCCCCTTGCTTGTGAACAAATAAAATTTAGTACCTTGTTGAATAGAAAGAAGATTGGGTGTTAAGCTGGTTATGCTTTCATATCTTGGACCTAATATTTGATAACCCGCCATGCTGAACAGGCCCTGTTTTCCGTTTTTAAAGGTTTTCAATACACCATCCGCAAAAAACTCTGCATTATCAAACTCACTTTCCGAAATCGGAATTGAATCGTATGAAAATATACTTGCCTTTCTATTTTTAAAAACCTTCAAAAATCCAGCCCATACCATTTCGCAACGGTAGTCCTCAGGAATAGAATCGTACATTGGTTTTATAAAAACCTGGCCATTTCCCATCATCAAGCCGAACTTTCCCCTCTCCAAAAAAGAGATAAGTTGCTGATCTTTAATGCCGAATTTGGAGTCAAAACGCAAAATCGGAAATCCAGGATATTTCATATCCAAATGGGTGAGCGATTTTATATTTTTATCCAGATAAAAAATCCATTCCCAGGCCTTACTGGTGTTGGGATTGTTTGGATATTTTTCTACAAATTTCTGATAGGATTCAGGGGTATGGTATAATGTCGAAAGTTCATAAAGTCTGTTCTGAGCCTTAAGAACATAGGGATTATTAGGATTTCTTTCTATAAAGCTTTCCCAATCAGAAATCTTTCCCTTTTTAGCTGTATTTTCAAAAACCAAAAGATCAGAAATTTCTTTTGCAGAACGGGCTTGCTCAGCGTCGGGATATTGATCCAGAAATGCCATAAATGCATCAAAACTATTGGCTTGCTTTGCCCTTTGAAAAGCTAAGGATGCCCGTTTTTGTTTTGCCGTTTCCGCAAGCCGGGATTGGGGAAATCTATCAAGAAAATATTGGTATGCAGCCTCAGATTCAAGGCGCTCCGCCTGAGAAAATCCCAAACTATCCAAATAGTCTTTTCTGGAATAAAGCTCTAAAGAATCAATTTCAAGTTTGATATATTTTCTTTTTCCTGCAGCATCTTCTTTTGAAAATTTTTCAATGGCCGAAAGGCAGAAAATATAGGATGAATCTAGTTTTAAAGTTTTTTGATAGGGACTAAGGAAATAAATTGAAAACACATAATCGCTGCCAAAATCAGCGTTTTTTCTTCCACTAGCCGATCGAAGTAATTTATTGGCTTCAACCAGATTGCCCCCTTTTACCAATTTTAAAGACTTTTTTACAAGGCCTCCATCTCCTGCAAAGGACTGAAAAACAATCCCAGCCAGCCCAAATAGGGTTGCTAAGTATGTTAAGGCCGATTTGTTGAAATGCATTATTTGTAAAAAGCCCCCTTAAAAGGGACTGCAATTTTAATTTAAAAGGCTTAGAAAACCCCCAATTTATAAACTAATAAGGAAATCAATTTCAGTTTTCCAATTTCACACGGAAAAGCGCACAAACATGAGGTAATAGAACTTGTTAAACCAGTTTGTTCGCCCTTAACATTTACCATTTCTTTGCAGTCCCTAAAAAGTAGGTAATTCACTTTACTTTTTTGAAATTTATGACAGAATCAAAGCCAACAGAAGAACGCAGCCTGAATTTTCTTGAAGAAATAATTGAGGCCGACCTTCAAACAGGAAAGTATAAAAGCATCCATACCCGTTTTCCACCAGAACCCAATGGTTATCTGCATATTGGACATGCTTCAAGCATTTGTCTGAATTTTGGATTGGCCAAAAAATTTGGCGGAAAAACCAATTTACGGTTTGATGATACCAATCCCGCCACTGAGGAAACTGAATATGTAGAAAGTATAAAGGCAGATGTAAAGTGGTTGGGCTTCGAATGGGCCAATGAATTGTATGCAAGTGACTACTTTTCAAAGCTTTACGAATATGCCATCCAATTGATTGAAATGGGATTGGCCTATGTGGATGACAGTTCAAGCGAAGAAATTGCCCAACAAAAAGGCACTCCAACTCTTGCCGGAAGCCGAAACCAATTTGCAGAAAGAACTATAGCCGAAAACCTTCAGCTTTTTAATGAAATGAAGGAGGGTAAATATAAGGATGGCGAAAAAGTTTTACGTGCCCGTGTGGACATGACTTCTCCAAATATGCTCATGCGTGATCCTTTGATTTATCGCATAAAACATGTCCCACACCACCGCACGGGTTCTGAATGGTGCATTTATCCAATGTATGACTTTGCCCATGGCCAAAGCGATTCCATTGAAAACATAACCCATAGCATTTGTACACTTGAGTTTGCACTTCACCGGGAATTATATGATTGGTTTATAGAAAAGTTGGGTATTTTTCCCTCAAAACAATACGAATTTGCCCGCAGAAACCTGACTTACACCGTGATGAGTAAGCGAAAGCTGCTTCAATTGGTGAATGAAGGACATGTAGATTCATGGGACGATCCACGTATGCCAACCATAAGTGGAATGCGCAGACGTGGCTATACCGCAGTTGCCATCAGGGATTTTGCTGACCGAATTGGGATTGGAAAACGGGATAATATTGTGGATATCGGTGTTTTGGAATTTTGCGTTCGGGAGCATTTGAATAAAATTGCGCAACGAAGGATGGTAGTTTTCGATCCAATAAAAGTGGTAATAACCAACTATGAAACAGGCAAATCTGAAATTTTGCATAGTGAAAATAATCCCGAAGAACCTGAAACTGGTTTAAGAGAAATTCCATTTTCTAAAGAAATTCTGATTGAAAAAGAAGATTTCATGGAAAATCCACCTAAAAAATATTTCAGATTATCACTTGGGCAAATGGTAAGACTAAAAAGCGCATACATCATTCGCTGTGAAGAAGTTGTAAAAGATGAGAATGGAACCATACAGGAAATTCATTGCACCTACATCCCGGAAAGTAAAAGCGGATCAGACACATCTGGTTTAAAAGTTCAGGGCACCTTGCATTGGGTGGAGGCAAAATCTGCCATTACCTGTGAAGTCAGAGAGTATGATAGATTGTTTCAAGTTGAAGATCCAAGCTCAGAAGATGGTGATTTTAAGGATTATATCAATCCAAATTCTTTGCATGTCGTAAAAAATGCAATGGCTGAACCTGCTTTGTCAAATGCTATTTCTGGGGATCATTTTCAGTTTTTGAGGAAAGGCTACTTTTGTGTGGACAAGGACTCAAAACCAGGCCATTTGGTTATAAACCGGACCGTAACTTTAAAAGATACCTGGGCAAAAGAGCAAAAGAAAAGTTAGTTAGATTACAATCTGCTTTGGAAAAAAGCAGAAAAGAGGTTTTCTTTGCACCCCGAATTCAAATGCATTGCGTAGCTCAGTTGGTTAGAGCACCAGATTGTGATTCTGGGGGTCGTGGGTTCGAGCCCCATCGTGATGCCAGATTTAGAAGCCCCTTTTTACAAAAGGGGTTTTTTATTTTAAGCATATACCGTTTTATTTGAAGGCATTAAATAACAATTAATTAAAAAATGACATTTCCAGAAAATCTTAAATACACCCCTGAGCATGAATGGATTAGAGTTGAAGGCAACGAAGCTTATGTGGGAATTTCCGAATTTGCCCAGGGCGAATTGGGTGATATTGTTTTTGTTGACATCAATTCTGTTGGCCAGGAAATCGCTAAAGACGGAATATTTGGTTCTGTAGAAGCAGTAAAAACCGTTTCTGATTTATTTCTGCCAGTTACTGGTACCATTCTGGAAATGAATCCTGCCTTGAATAACGCCCCGGAATTAGTTAATTCAGATTCCTATGGCGAAGGTTGGATGGTAAAAATCAGCATTTCGGATGCCAGCCAACTTGCTGGTTTGATGGATGCTACGGCTTATAAGGCTTTGCTTGGGGTTTAGGTTAATTATTGTAAATTTCTATCTTTAATTTTCAATCTTATTGTATTATGGACTATCAAAATGTAATAACAATAGAAGCTGGAAAAAGAAGTGGTCAGGCTTGCATAAGGGGAATGAGAATAACGGTTGCCGATATTCTTGGCTATTTGGCTAGCGGAATGAGTTTTTTAGAAATTTTGGAAGATTTTCCTGATTTGACTGAAAATGATATTCTGGCCGCCTTGGCATTCGCTGCAGACCAGGAAAAAGGCCGGCAAATTGTTTTGAAGAGAGCTTAAACATGTTTTTAATTGATCAAAATCTTTCACCATCCCTTGTTTGGAGGCTGAAAAATCATTTTGAGGGATTAAAACATGTTAGAGATTTGGGGTTTTCATCAGCTTCAGATCTTGACATTTGGGAGTTCGCAAAGAATAAATCATTATCAATTCTTACCAAAGACAATGATTTTCGACAACTTCTTGGATACAAGGGATTTCCTCCAAAAATTATTCAACTAGAAATGGGTAATTGTTCTACCAGAGAAGTAATCCAAAGAATGATTGAGGAGAAGAGTGCAATTAATGAATTTCTCCTTTCAGATAGATTTGGTTTACTAGAGATTAAGGACTAAATAATTAAAACTAATATTGAACGTTATATCAACTGCTCTTCCTCTCATGGAATCATTCTACACCCTTCAGGGGGAAGGATTTCATACTGGCCGGGCAGCTTATTTTATCCGACTTGGTGGCTGTGATGTGGGGTGCGTTTGGTGCGATGTAAAGGAAAGCTGGGATCCGGAAGCACATCCAAAGGTTGAAATTTCAGAAATGGTTAAATTGGCCAGGGAACACGCTGGCCGACTGGCTGTTATTACCGGAGGGGAACCATTGATGTATGACCTTACAGATTTGACCCAATCTCTAAAAGAGGCTGACTTTGAAACCAATATAGAAACCTCTGGCGCTTATCCACTTAGCGGCAATTGGGATTGGATTTGTGTTTCTCCAAAAAAATTTAAATCTCCTTTGCCTTCAGTACTTGCCGAGGCACATGAATACAAGGTTGTGGTTTTTCATAAATCCGACCTGGAATGGATGATGCAATTTTTGCCACATCTCCCTGCAGAGTGTAAACTTTTTGTGCAGCCGGAATGGTCAAAGTCAGAAACCATTTTGCCACTTTTGGTCGATTTTGTAAAGGAAAACCCACATTGGAGAATTTCGCTTCAAACTCATAAATACTTGAATATTCCTTAGATGATAGAAGAAGAAGAGCAAATAGACATTTCTAATGAAGATGAGAATGGACTGTTCGAACATTACAAAATAATAGCAGATCCAGGCCAAGGTTTAATCCGATTGGATAAGTTTCTCTCTGTTAGACTGCCCAATGCTTCCAGAACCAAAATTCAACTGGGAATAGAAGCAGGTTTGGTTACTGTAAATGGAAAACCAAGTAAATCTAACTACCAGATTAAACCTAAGGATGAGATCTCAGTTAGTTTGCCCCATCCGCCACGAAACGTTGAAATTATCCCACAGGAATTACCCTTAAATATTGTCTATGAGGATGATTATCTGCTTATTGTGAACAAAGCTGCTGGAATGGTGGTCCACCCAGCTTATGGCAATTGGGATGGTACTTTGATTAATGCGCTGCTTTTTCACATCAACATTGGTTTGCCAGAAGGAAAAGAACCGCAAAGGCCAGGTTTGGTGCACAGAATTGACAAAGACACCTCCGGCCTTTTGGTGATAGCCAAAGAAGAGGGAGCTATGATGAAACTCGCCAAACAGTTTTTTGACCATACCGTAGAGCGCACCTATTACACTTTGGTTTGGGGTACCCCAAAGCCGCCTGATGGAACTGTTCGTCAACGGCTTACGCGTAGTCCAAAAGACAGAAGGATTACAGAAGTTACCCAAAATGAGGAAATGGGCAAACACGCTATTACGCATTATAAAACCCTGGAACAATTTTCTTACACATCACTTTTGCAGTGCAATTTGGAAACTGGGCGAACTCACCAAATCAGAGCCCATATGAAATGGCTTGGCCATCCTATGTTTGCTGATGAGATGTACGGAGGAAAAGCGGCTTTAAAAGGACCATCCTTTAGTAAGTACAAAGCCTTTGTGGAAAATTGTTTTGCACTTTGTCCAAGGCAGGCCTTACATGCAAAGTCATTGGGCTTCAATCACCCTGCCACTGGAGAATGGATGCAGTTTAACTCTGAACTGCCACCCGACATGGAAGCAGTGATTGATAAATGGAGAAAATATGAACCATAAAAAAGCCCTTATTATCAGGGCTTTTTTTATGGTTTTTATCTCAGGAACAAAAGTTCTCTGTATTTTGGTAAAGGCCAGTCTTCATCATCCACCAAAAACTCCAGTTTATCAACCTGGTATCGTATGAGATCAAAATAAGGCTTTACGGTTTCGCAATATGCCTCTGCTTTTTCTTCGCTATGCTCCAGATTGTTGGCCACTTTTCTGGCTTCCACCATTTCATCCGATTTGGTTTTGATAATATTTAAGCGTTCCGAAATTTCTTTTATTGAATCAAGGCTGGCCTTGTAGCTTTCTTCTCCAAGTCCAAGATCCTTTAATCCTTTGGCATTCACTATCAATTTGTTCTGATAATTTACTGCAGTTGGAATGATGTGGTTAATGGCAAGATCTCCAATTACACGGCTTTCAATCTGAACCTTTTTCACATATTCTTCAAAGTAGATTTCTGTTCTAGCCTCAAGTTCTCTTTCGCTGAAAATTCCATTTCCTACAAAAAGTGCTCTTGATTTTGGACTTAAATATGATTTCAATGCAGGAGGAGTGGTGGTAATGTTTGACAATCCACGCTTCGCAGCTTCATCAACCCATTCCTGAGAATAACCATTCCCTTCGAAAAGGACTGATCTTGATTCAGAAATGTATCGTTTCAATATATTGATGATGGCTACTTCCTTTTTAATTCCTTTTTCAATATTAACATCAAGTTCAGCCTTAAAAAGTTTTAATTGCTGGGCCATTATGGTATTCAAAACTACCATTGGGGCAGAAATATTGGCAGCCGAACCAACCGCACGGAACTCAAATTTGTTACCTGTAAATGCAAATGGAGACGTTCGGTTTCTATCGGTATTGTCCAGTAAAATCTCTGGTAATTTATCTATACCAAGTTTTAAATACAGATTTTCACCTTTTTCAATTCCCTTTGAATTTTTCTCCAGTGAGTCCAAAAGCTCAGTTAATTGGGAGCCGATGAAAACAGAAATAATGGCTGGAGGAGCCTCATTTGCACCCAGACGATGGTCGTTTCCGGCAGATGCAATACTTGCCCGAAGCAAATCCGCATATTCATGAACTGCCTTAATGGTGTTTACAAAAAAAGTTAAGAATTGAAGATTCTCTTTTGGCTTTTTGCCTGGACTTAACAGATTTTTTCCATTGTCTGTACTTAGTGACCAGTTGTTATGTTTTCCACTTCCATTAATGCCGGCAAACGGTTTTTCATGCAGCAGAACCCGAAGTGAATGTTTTTCAGCTACACGTTCCATAACATCCATTAAAAGTGAATTCTGATCTACTGCCAGGTTTACCTCCGTAAAAGTTGGCGCACACTCAAACTGAGCAGGTGCAACTTCATTGTGTCTTGTTCGGACTGGTATTCCTAACTTCCATGCTTCCATTTCAAAATCAAGCATAAACGACTGAACCCGAGGAGGAATGGAAGCAAAATAATGGTCTTCTAATTGCTGACCTCTTGCTGGAGCATGCCCAAAAACAGTGCGATTGCTCATCACAAGATCTGGACGCGAATTATACAAAGCAGAATCTACCAAAAAGTATTCTTGCTCAGGTCCGAGCGTGGCAATTACTCTTTTTACATCTTTATCAAAATACTGAACCACAGCAGTGGCCGCTTCATCAATCAGGTTTAATGCTTTTAGAAGTGGAGTTTTATTATCTAACGCCTCACCTGTGTAAGACACAAAAACGGTTGGAATACAAAGGGTTTTTCCACCTTGTGTGTCCATAATAAAGGCTGGAGAAGTTGGGTCCCAGGCCGTATATCCTCTGGCTTCAAAGGTGTTACGGATGCCACCATTTGGAAATGAGGAAGCATCAGGCTCTTGTTGCACCAAAGCAGAACCTTTAAAAGATTCTAAAACTTCATCGCCATCAATGTCAAAAAAAGCATCGTGTTTCTCCGCGGTTGCACCAGTTAAAGGTTGAAACCAGTGTGTAAAATGGGTAGCTCCCAAACTGATCGACCAATTTTTCATACCAAGAGCAACTGAATCTGCCAATGATGGATCCAGTTTTTGGTTGGTTTCAATGGTTCGGATTAGTGCCTTAAAAACTTCAGGTGAAAGAAATTCCTTCATCTTTTTTTTGTCAAACACATACATGCCGAAATAAGAGGTAACCCTTTCTGCAGGTATAGAAAGTTCAACAGGCTTTCTGTTGTTCACTATCTCCAATGCTTTGAAACGTAGAATTGCCATTTTTATGTTTTTGAAAAATTACTTATATTTTGATAGGTCAAAAGTAAGAAAACAATTCTTTTTTTTAAAAATACCTTAAAAATTAAAGGGGTATTTTCAAATTTTTATATAAAATATGTGTTTTTGGTAAAAATGCATATTTTTTTCAAACCACAAATGGGTATAAAAAAAGAAACCTGGTCAAATTGACCAGGTCGCTTTAATGTTTGAGTAGTGGTTTTTAGTAGTTTTCTTCAATCTTCTTCTAACTCAAACCTTTTTTCTATTGAATAGAAATTCTTCCTGTTGAAATTTTTCCATCCTGATTTACAAGTTTCAGGACATAAATTCCGGTCCTCAAATCATTTGAAAATTTCACAACATTTTCATTTTGAGTTGCTTTCAGCTCTATTGTTTTTCCATCAATGTTAATTGCCTCTGCCTTCATCAGTTTGTCATTTTGATTCATACGAACTGAGAAATTGCCATTGGAAGGATTTGGAAAAAGCTTAAAGTTCTCAGATTCAGAGGTTGAATTAACAGAAGTAAAAACAGGAAGTAGAATTGCATTTCCTTTGGCAGTTACAGCCAACAAGCCAAAACCTGGACCATTTTGATTGGCATCCGGAGCTAGAAATCCAGATGCAATTACTACTACCGCACTATCAGCAAAGGCAGAAAGTGGGGCAGTGTAAGCGGCAACAACCGTAGTTTGATTTGAATCCGTTACTTCGACCACTAAATTTTGGTTGGGTGCAGATAAATAAGGAGTGAAATCTCTGAAACCTGCATTGTTTACGAGGGTAGCACCACCCTGGACCCTAACATCTACTTTTGGTGCATCCGTAGCGCCATGTAAAACTCTGATCTCTGCATTGTTATTTGTGGCAGATGTAGAAGATATTTCTCTTGCGCCTGGCATAACTGTAATATCAAATGCTCTGCTTCTACCTTCAGGATTTGCTGAATATCCCATAGTGGATAAAAGACCGGTTGCAACCAATGTATAACCCTCATCTCCATTCAGTTCATATACTCTTTTGAAAGCCGGTGCACTCGTGTCAGTTGAAGCTGATGCTCCTTTTATGGCTACCGTTAATGGCACACCTGCATCTAAATTAACAAATGGGGTTGCATTTCTGAACGCCAGTCCCGGGACTGCTTTACCACCATTTACAAAAACGTCCACGGCAGGGGCATTGGCAGAATTGTGCACAATCTGTGCTCTTGCGGTTGCTTTTTGTAATTGAATAGCCTGTCCTGTTGTAGTAAAGGCCCACAGACCAAAACCTGGACCTGGGGTTCCACCTGTTGTGTTGGCAGATGGTGTAAAATATCCGGATGCCAAAACCAAAGCTGTCTGGCCGGCAAGGCCGGTTAGAGGAGCTTTGTAAGCCAAAAGGTTTGGAGTACCTGAACCTGGTGCAATTTGAATGGTGTAGTTGGCCGCTGGAACAGGTAAATAATTGGATGAACCTCTAAAAGGTGCGTTTTCTACCAAAGTACCTACGCCCTGAGCTTTGATATCTACAGTTGGGGCATCCGTTGAACCATGAAATACCCGTAAATCGACATTGGCTGGAACTGCTGAAGTTTCTTTGGCTCCTGCGATTACAGTTACATCAAATCCATTGC
>JBIPOE010000126.1:0-6522 GCA_044379485.1 Catalimonadaceae bacterium | reverse complement strand
TTACCTTTGCGCTACATGTCAGCATTGCCAACTACCGCTATTTCGGCTCTTCAGGAATTATTTCAGGATAGATTTTTAACAGATTCGGTTACCAGGATTTTATATGCCACAGATGCATCTGCTTACAGAGAAATGCCGGTTGGGGTGGTTTTTCCAAAAGACAAAACCGAAATCCAGAAACTGGTTCAACTGGCTGATTTACATGGATTTTCCTTGATTCCAAGAGCTGCAGGTACTTCTTTGGCTGGTCAGGTGGTCGGCAATGGTTTGGTTGTGGATGTTTCTAAATATTTCACTGAAATCTTAGAATTAAACAAAGAAGAAAAATGGGTTCGTGTGCAACCAGGCGTAGTTAGGGATGATTTGAACCGCTTTTTGAAACCCCATGGATTGTATTTCGGTCCCGAAACTTCAACTGCCAACCGGGCCATGATCGGTGGAATGGTGGGCAACAATTCCTGTGGATCAAATTCGGTAGTGTATGGTTCAACAAGGGAGCATTTGCTGGAGACGGAAATGGTTTTGAGTGACGCTTCCCTCTCTTCGTTCGGAAATTATGAATTAGAAATGATGAATGATAAATGGAATCCAGATTCATCATTCATCATTCAAAATTCATCATTAAAAAGTGGCCTTTATCACCAGACATTCGAATGGCTTTCCAATCCTGAAATTGCCACAGAAATCAGAAATCAGTTTCCAAAAGCCTCAATCACCCGAAGAAATACAGGTTATGCAGTAGATATGTTGCTGGATCAGAAGCCTTTTACGCCAGATGGTCCTGATTTTAATTTTTCTGCTTTACTGGCTGGTTCGGAGGGTACCCTGGGCATGTTCACGGAATTTAAGCTCAATCTTGTGGATTTGTCTCCGCCCAATATTGGTTTGCTTTGCATCCATTGCCATTCCATTGACGAGTCCTTGCGGGCCAATCTGGTAGCCCTGGAATTTCAGATTTCAGCAGCTGAGTTGATGGATCATTATGTTTTGGAGTGTACCAAAAACAATCCCGGGCAGCTTTTAAACCGATTTTTTGTTGAAGGTGATCCAGCTGCCATTTTGGTGGTAGAGTTTGCCCGAAACAGTTTGGAAGAAGTTGAATCTGAGGCCGCAAAACTTACTTTCAGATTAAAAGAAGAAAACCTGGGCTATCATTTTCCATTGGTTACCGGGGCTGATACTTCCAAAATCTGGGCATTGCGTAAAGCAGGTCTTGGCCTTTTGAGCAATATGCCAGGCGATGCCAAACCAGTAGCTGTGATTGAAGATACAGCTGTGGATGTGAGAGATTTACCCGCTTACATTCGTGAGTTTAATGAAATACTGGGTAGGAGGGACCTATTTGCGGTTCATTATGCCCATGCTGGAACAGGCGAATTACATTTACGACCCATCATTGATTTGAAAACGCCGGAAGGGCATGCCATGTTTAGGCAAATTGCAACTGATATTGCCCATTTGGTTAAAAAATATGATGGCTCCTTGAGTGGTGAACATGGAGACGGAAGACTTCGTGGGGAGTTTATTCCATTGATGGTAGGCGAAAAAAACTACCAGTTGTTTCGCCAGATCAAGGCTTTGTGGGATCCAAAAGGTATTTTCAATCCAGGAAAAATTGTGGATACCGCTCCAATGGACAGCCACCTACGCTATTCCGGAAAGGTGAAAGACAAAGAAGTAGAAACCTATTTCGACTTTGGGCCAATGACCATGCAACAACATGCCGAACAATGCAACGGCTCCGGCGATTGCCGCAAAACGCCAGGTGCAGGAGGGACCATGTGCCCGAGTTTTATGGCCACCCGAAACGAAAAAGAAACGACCCGGGCAAGAGCAAATATGTTGCGGGAAATGATGACCGTTTCGGAAACCAATGCACTTGCCAGACCAGAAATAAAAGAAGTGATGGACCTTTGTCTAAGTTGCAAAGGCTGCAAATCGGAGTGTCCTTCCAATGTAGATGTGGGCAAATTGAAGGCCGAATTTCTTCAACATTACTACAATGCGCATGGTATTCCGTTAAGAACCAGGTTAATTGGAAATTTTAACACACTTTCGACTTTAGGTAGTATTGCCCCGGCTTTGTACAATTTCGGTACAGGACATAACCTGCTAGGCAAAACGATGCGCCGTATTTTGGGTTTTGCGCCAGATCGGGCTTTGCCAAAACTTTCAAAACAAACTTTAAGAGTCTGGTTTAAAAAAGTGGGTCAATTTCAACAACCACAAAGTCCGAAATCTGAGGTTTGGTTTTTTGTGGATGAGTTCACCAATTTTAATGATACAGAAATTGGCATAAAAGCCATTTCACTTTTACAAAAGCTTGGTTTTTATGTAGATGTAACCGACCATCCGGAATCTGGCAGGGCTTTTCTTTCCAAAGGAATGCTAAAAGAGGCGACCGAATTGGCAAAGAAAAACGTGGAGATTTTCTATCCATTGGCTTCAGCTGAAAAGCCTTTGATTGGCATTGAGCCTTCCGCCATTTTGGGTTTTGTGGATGAATTTCCGGATTTGTTAAGGGGTGAGCAGCAGCAAAAAGCCAGGTCGCTTGCTCAACATTGTTTCCTGATAGATGAGTTTGTCAGTAAACAATTTGAAGCCAAAAATATAGATAAATCGCTCTTTACCAGCGAAAAACGAACCGTTCGATTGCATGGACATTGCCACCAGAAAGCACTAGGCCGACTTGTTTCCAGTAAAAAAATGATGTCCATTCCAGCAAACTATGAGGTGCTTTTGATTCCATCTGGTTGTTGTGGAATGGCGGGTTCCTTTGGCTATGAGGCTGAGCATTATGAGGTTTCGCTGCAGGTTGGAGAATTGGTTTTGTTTCCTACCGTTCGGAATCTGAGTTCAGAAACCATCATCGCTGCTCCAGGAACCAGTTGTCGCCACCAGATTTCGGATGGAACCAAGAGAAAGGCAAAGCACCCGGTTGAGGTTTTGTGGGAGGCGCTGAATCTGTGATTGGCACTAGTTGAAAAAACTTGGTTTCTTTCTTGAATCTTTTTTAAATTTGTATAAAATTAAAAGAAAATGACAACTTTTTCTGTGGACACAAGCAACTTAGGAAACGACTTCATAGAAAAGGTGAAAGCTTTATTTCCAAACAAAAAGGTTGAAATTCAAATAATGGAATCTGATGCTACAGATTACATTACAAGTTCTGAGGAAAATGTGAGAAGGTTAAATAAAGCACTCGAACGAGTCCAAAAAATGGAACAATTGGTTGAAGTAAAACCAGAGCAATTGAAGTTTTGAGGGCTATAAATTTCGACCCGGATGCATTCAAAGATTTTCAAAACTGGATTCTCGAAAATCCAAAAATAGCACACAGAATAGCTGACCTCATTCTGGAAATCACAAAAACTCCTTTTACTGGAAAGGGCAAGCCAGAACCTTTAAAGCACTTATATAAAGGATGTTGGTCCAGAAGAGTTACAGATGAACACAGACTGGTTTATAAATTAGCCGATGAATTCATCTTCATTCTTGCTTGTCGGCATCATTATGCACTAGGTTAGCATTTTTTTTCAATAAGAATTTGATGATTGTCTTTAAAAAACATCTTAAAATTCTAAAAATCAATGGATTTTGAATATTAAAGGACTAACTTTTTACACATTGTGTATGGCTTTTGCCTGTCAATGTTTTGCCCAGAAAGAAAGCCGAATTCCAAAGGTTGAAACAGGTAAAATAATTCGATTCGAAAATTTTAAGTCGAAATTCGTTTTGGCCAGAAATATTGATGTTTGGTTGCCAGACGATTACTCTAAATCAAAAAAGTATGCGGTTTTGTACATGCATGATGGGCAAATGTTGTTTGATTCTGCCAATACCTGGAACAAACAGGAATGGGGCCTGGATGAAGCAATTCTCAAACTTTCCAATGAAAATAAGCTTAATGATTTTATTGTCGTGGGTATTTGGAACTCAAAACTAAGGCATGCGGAATATACCCCGGAGAAACCATTTATCAGTCTGGATTCTGCCCAAAGAGAGCGGGTTATGGAGGTAGGAAAAGTGAAACCAGAAAGGGTAATGCCAAATGGAAAGCCGCTTTCTGATGCCTACCTAAAGTTTATAGTAAGGGAACTTAAGCCATTTGTGGACAGCGCTTTTTCCACAAAGAGAGGGCGAAGATTTACCAATATTGCCGGTTCCAGTAAAGGTGGGCTAATCTCTTTGTATGCAATTTGTGAATATCCAAAAGTATTTGGTGGAGCTGCTTGTTTATCAACCGATTGGCCTGTGATTCTTACCAATTTTAACAATCCAATGCCAGCTGCTTTGTTGAAATATCTGGCCAAAAATGCACCTGGTTCTAAGCATCATAAACTGTATTTTGACCATGGAACCCGAACTTTGGATAGCCTTTACGAAAGGCATCAAATAAAAGCAGATTCTATTTTAAGGGAAAAAGGCTTTACAAATACGAACTTTAAAAGTTTGAAATTTGAAGGGCAGGACCATTCTGAAAAAGCCTGGAGAAGTCGGATACAGGAACCACTATTTTTTCTTTTTGGAAAAAAATAAAGGATTGAATAAAAGCTTCTTTAAGGATTAAATCATTTTTTAGGTGTTTGCTATGGGATTTTTTCTAGTTTTGAATTGTTAATTTACGATTTGTAGTTGACTGAAAATCAGAAGTTTCTTGCCTAAAGTTTCTCCCCGAAAAGACCAGATTTTCGCTGCAGCCGCCCTTTTGTTCAGGAAAAAGGGATTCAAAGCAACTTCTATGCGCATGATTGCTGCCGCTTTGGGGATTGAGGCATCCAGTTTATACAACCATATTGCATCCAAGCAGGAAATTTTGGCTGAACAACTTCTGGAAATAGCGGCCAGCTTCATGAGTGGCATGTCTGAAATTGAACATTCCAGCTTGAACCCAATTGAAAAGTTGGAAAAGCTGGTAGCGCTTCATGTGAAATTGACCTTGACTTTTCCAGATCAGATTTCTCTCATTACAGGGGAATGGGTGCATTTGGAAGAGCCTGTGCTACAACAATATAAAAGCCTGAGAAGTGAATATGAATTTCGGTTTAAAGCTATCATTATTGATGGAATAAACATGGGTCTGATCGAAAATGTGGATCCGGAAATGGCGCTTTTTTCAATTTTATCCTCGCTACATTGGCTTTATTCCTGGTCAGGCAGGCACAAAGAAATGAAGGCAACTAATATTGAAAATGAGATAAAACAATGCTTGCTTTACGGATTGAAGAAAAGATAAATACACCAGTTAAATTGATAACCGATACACCAAATGGTTCAGGAATTAAAGATGAAATCAGCGATTGAAATTGATGATGACATTTTACTAAAAGCATACCAGTTAATGGCTACGGCCAGAGAGATGAGTAAAATGTATGAGGAGAACTTTAAATTGGTTTCCAAATATGTGCACTCAACATCAAAAGGCCATGAAGCTATACAGATAGCAGCTGGTTTACTGCTTCAAAATCAGGATTTTGCCTATCCATATTACAGGGATGAATCCATGCTACTTGCCATTGGTATGGAGCCATATGAACTCATGTTGCAACTACTTGCCAAAAGGGATGATCCTTTTTCAGGTGGTCGTACCTATTACGGCCATCCATCCTTAAATCAGCCGGATAAACCAAAGATCCCGCACCAATCCTCTGCTACCGGAATGCAGGGAATTCCTTCAACTGGTGCTGCTATGGGTTTGAAATACAGGTCTTTAGAAAGTATTCAAAATTGGACTTCAAACGAAGATCCAATTGTACTTTGTTCTTTTGGCGATGCCTCCATTACCGAAGGTGAGGTTTCTGAAGCATTTCAAATGGCAGGACTTCATCAATTGCCAATCTTATATTTGGTACAAGACAATGAATGGGATATTTCCGCTTCAGCAGATGAAATCAGGGCCCAGAATGCCTTCGAATTTATCAAAGGTTTTCATGGAATTCATGCAATCCAGGTTGATGGGACAGATTTTTTTCAATGTTATCTGGTTCTGAAAGAAGTATTTAAAAGGATAAGAGATGGAAAAGGTCCGGTTTTAATTCATGCCAAGGTCCCGCTTTTAAACCACCATACTTCTGGTGTGCGCATGGAATGGTATAGAGATGACCTGGAAGATGATCGGAAACAAGACCCCTTTCCAAAATTCAGGAAGCAACTTCTGGAGAATGGAACTTCAGAAGGCGAATTGCTTCAGATCGAAAAGAAAGCAATTGAAAAGGTAAAAAAGGATTTAAAAAGAGCCCTTCAGGCTGAGGATCCAAAACCAGAAGATTTATTTCTCCATGATTTTGCCCCAACCCCAATTCTTCAGGAAAATGGAGTACGGGTTCCAGAAAACGGTCAAAAGGAAGTAATGGTAGATCAGGCACTTCATGCAATTGAAGAGCTTATGAGAAAACACCCGGACTGTTTGTTATATGGCCAGGATGTGGGTTTAAGATTGGGAGGGGTTTTCAGAGAGGCCGCAACCCTGGCCCAAAAATTTGGAAAAAACCGGGTTTTTAATACTGCAATTCAGGAGGCGTT
>JBIPOE010000068.1:0-22064 GCA_044379485.1 Catalimonadaceae bacterium | reverse complement strand
ACTTCTTCCAGTCCCGCTTGGTTTAGTTGTTCAAAAACAAAGGATTCGGCAAGGGCTCCATTGGGTGAACCTGTCAATCTGTGGCCAATGGTTTCAGTAGCTGTTTTTAAAAGTTGAAAAGATTTTCCGTTGTTTTTTAGCCAGGCATTTACTTTAATAAAGAGGCTATCCTCTTGTTTGGCAAGCGAAGTGGTTGAAATCAAAAACAAACTAAAAAGGCCAATTCTGCTAATTAAGCATCTGAAATCAGCTAACATTGACATTTCCAAAGACGTGTGTTTTTGCATTCGATCACTTAATCCAGAGGCCAAAGGAAAGGAAACCACGTGGAAAAGAAAAGGTGACAATGTAAATTGAGTTTGGAGCAAAAGGAAGAAAGATGAATTATGAAAGGTGAATTATAAATGATGAATTATGAATTGAAATTCAGGCTTATGTCATTCAATTAAAACCTTGCAGAGCTGAAATTATTATAGCTCACGAATTGAAAAACCGACCAAAACCTCGAAGAGCTGACATTGGAATACAATGATAAATTGTGAACGATAAATGGGATTCAGGAGAATTTTACAATTGACATTTGAAAACAAATATTTGTGGTGTATGAAAAATTGCTTTAAACCCGTGTTAGATATACTTAAAATTATTAATGATCCTGAAAGCGCATGGCTAAACTTCAGGATAAAAGTGAACAATTTTGACATTGAAAATGAATAGCTTTCCGCCATTTCCTACCGATTTCTCAGCCAAACCCACCGGATGATAAATAGCCCTTCTTCAATTGGTTTAAGATTCAAATATTGCGGGATCAATTTAATTATTTTTTAATATGAAAATCAGAATTTCACCAATAATCGTTGCCCTATTTCTTAGTTTACCTGCATTTGGCCAGGGAACAATTACTACTTTGAACTGCGCCGGTTCAGTCAACATTGGCACCCTAACATCTGGTGTTGAAACGTTTTCGGCAGGTATTATAATTCCATATACTGGTGGCAATGGAGGATCGTACACAGGTCAAAGCCGTAGTTCATCCGGAGTCACAAATCTAACCGCAACCCTGGCACCTGGAACCTTTGCCAACGGTTCAGGCACGGTAACCTACACCATAACCGGTACCCCATTAAGCCTTGGAACCGCTAGTTTTTCGCTTTCAGTTGGTGGCAGATCTTGTGTCATATCGCGAACCGTGGTCCCGGTAGGAACAATTGCCACGCTAAATTGTGCAACGGCTACCCACAATGGCTCTTTGATAGCAGGAGTATCGGCCTCTTCGGTCAATAGTTTGGTGCCGTACTCTGGTGGAAATGGTGGTAGCTATAATGGCCGCAGTGTAGCCTCAACAGGCGTATCCGGACTTACCGCTACCGTGCTAGGTGGAAATTTCGCTAATGGTTCCGGCAATTTGAATGTTGCCATTTCGGGAACTCCAAATGCGATCGGAACCGCAAATTTTGCTTTATCCATTGGAGGTAAAACCTGCACATTTTCCAGAATCGTTCTTGCGGGATCAATTGCATCCCTCAATTGTTCTGCCGCCTCACATTTTGGTACTTTAACCCAGAATCAGGCCGCCAGCAATGTTCGCAGTGTTGTGCAATATGAAGGTGGAAATGGGGGATTGCATTCGGGTCAGATTGTGAGTTCTGGCGTTAGAGGACTCACTGCCACTCTTTTGTCTGGCAAATTTGGGGTTGGGGGACAACAACTTACATATACCATTTCCGGCACCCCAACCAGTTTTGGAGTGGCCAGTTTTCCTTTGAATATTGGTGGTAAATCCTGCGTTCTGACACGCACCATTTACAAGGTAGGATCGGTTTCTTCTCTCGGCTGCTCGTCACCAACCCATTCAGGAACACTGATTTCGGGCCTTTTATCATCAGGAGGTGTAAGCAGCACCATTACCTACTTTGGTGGAAATGGGGGAACATACAATGGTCAAACCGTAGCCTCATCGGGGGTTTTGGGCCTGACAGCAACCCTAATTCCTGGTATTTTTTCAAATGGTTTAGGATTGTTGACCTATTATATTTCAGGGACTCCGTCTTCAAGTGGAGCGGCAATCTTTACCCTAAACATTGGAGGAAAAAGCTGTACCGTTTCAAGAACGGTTTTGCCAGGTAGCATAACAGGGCTTAGTTGCTCTTCTGCCTCCCATAGTGGTACCCTGACTCAAGGATTGGAAGCAGGCGGAGTTACGAGCAGCGTTCCATACACAGGAGGAAATGGTGGGTCTTACAACGTCCAGTCAGTACAGTCAATGGGCGTCGACGGCCTCACGGCTACGCTTGTTGCGGGTAAATTTTTGGCTGGAAGCGGAAGTCTGATGTTCACCATCACCGGTACTCCAACCGGAAGTGGAACTGCAAGTTTTGTAATAGCCATTGGTGGTCAGAATTGCACGCTTTATCGTTCAGTGGCAAGCGACGGTTCTGGTTCGCCGGCCACTTGCGGAGCAACCAATGTGCATAATCCTTCTAAAACATATGGAACGGTTATGGATATTGATGGCAATATTTACAAAACTGTGGTTATAGGATCAACACGGTGGATGGCTGAAAATCTGAAAACGAGCCGATATCAAAATGGCGATCCGATACCCAATATCATCAACAATGCCGAATGGGCGGCAACTGCAGAACTACCCTACGGTAGTGCCAGAGGAACAGGTGCATGGTGCCACATGAACAACAATCCGGCGAATGAGTGTCCTTACGGTAAGTTGTATAATTTCTTTGCCGTTCGTGATCCCAGAGGATTATGCCCTGCCGGTTGGGTTGTTCCGGCCGCAGGCGATATCTTTCCCTTTATTGATAATATGGTGACCAGTTTAGGTGGCAGTTCCGTCGCCGGTGGAAAACTGAAAAGCACTGGAAATTTTTATTGGGCAGCGCCAAATACTGGAGCAACAAACAGTTCGGGATTTTCCGGACTTCCGGGTGGACTTCGGATTTCTTGCTGCGATGTCACCTGGAATTTCGAGGGATTTTCAGACAAGGGAGCCTGGTGGAGTTCTGCCCTTTCCGAATCGGGTTCAGAAGCGTATTCAATTGAGATGAGCTCAACCAGTTCGGGTACCAGTATTCACAATTATTATAAGAACCGAAGTGGTCTATCTGTCCGCTGTGCCAAAAGTACTTCAGCCCGCATTGGATTTAGCAACCCGACTTTGTCGGCAACTCTTTATCCCAATCCCGCCCAAAACAAATTTACTCTGGAATTGACAGGCGAGGAGCCTGCTACATCTACCATTCAGGTTACCGATTTGCAGGGCAGGGTTGTATTGGAAGAAAAAAGAAACCTAACGCAGGGATCAAATACATTAACCTTTGATATTTCTTCATTAACCTCAGGTATGTACCTGGTTTACTTCAGCAATGATGAAAGTAAAAGTTTGGTAAAACTCATTAAGGAATAGATAGGCCATTCCCCTCAAATTCAAAATGAATAGACTGGAAATCTTTAAATGCATTTTTCGCTTGAGTTCCAGTCTACACCAATCAACACTTTCCTTTTAATATAAGACTGACATTCATTTCGTTTGATTTATGGAAACTGATTTGTTCAGGATAAAAAGGTAATCCAACATGGAGCATGATGAAATCCAATTTTTTGGACCGCCACGATTCATAGATGGATCCATTTGCTCAAACCTGATAAAATGAAAGGTTTGATAGATGGGGCATTGGAACATTTGTCAAATGCTGGAAAAACTGACGTTTTTTCTCTTGTGATTAGGCCCAATCATCCCGATAAATCAGGCCACCGCCTTGGTTCGTGGCTTCACGAATCAAAACTAATTTTGTGTTATGTGTCTAATATACAGTACATTTTACTAATGTAAGATGAGTTGTTTAAGATAAAACTGAAATCACACAAAGGGCTTGGTGAAATCTTTTTTGGGGCAGCTACAATTCATAAATGGATCCATTTGCTCAAACCAGACGAAATGAAGGATTTTATAATTGGTTCACTGGTTCAAATTAATTTCCATAACAGTCTGCAACACCCAATATTTTCAAAAAAGCAAGCGGAATTACTTTTTAGTTTTGGCTTCCATTTGCCTTTCACCTTAAAAAAGGCTTTTTTTGCACCAAAATTCGTTCTTTAAAAGTATGAGAAGGGTAATCAGGATTAAGGCCATGCAAGGCCTGTACACCTATTATAATAACAAAACTGTCAATCTGGAGGATATTAGGCAAAAGGTTTATGATGGTTTAATAGAGAATAAGAATTTTTATGAAGCGGATCCCAAGGACAAAATTGGTTTCCAAATGCTGCTTCCGGTTTTATTGGACGAAGCATTTGAATCCAAGTTAGAGGTTCAGGAATTACCCAAAAACCAAAAATGGCTGGGTATGCTTGCCCAACAGGCAGTTGCCGATTGGAACAATGAAAACAAAAAAGAGGTAAACCGCATCCGCCATGGAGTTCTTCAGGATATTCATAACCAGAATGCTACCGAAATTTCGTTTTGGTCCCTATTATCTGCTTTAATCCAGTCTGTTACGGACGAAGAGTTCAGGAAATTGGAGAGTTACCTCAACAATACGCCTTCTCCTTCTCATGAATTAAAGATTTCCCACCATCCGTTTAATTCCAATTTAAACCTGGCTCTGCATCCGGAAACTGGTCCGCAACCACTTGGACTTAAACCATTTGATTCAGAATTGGTCCACCGGATTTACAACAGTCTTTTTAAAGAACTTCCGGAATATCTTGCTTACAAGGAGAAGCAGGATGTGAGCGAACAGGACCAGGAAGATATCTGGAAAGTGATGTACCGAAAGCTTTTCCGTTCTGAAATTTTCAATGAAACTATGACTGAAATGGACATGCATTGGAGTGAGAACAGAATTTTGCTTGAAGTGTCTTTGAAAGCAACTTTTAAAGAACTTTGCAACGGAAATATACCCGTTTTTATCGCCAGAAAGGAGGAAGAAGAAGAATTTGCTTCTTTTTTTAATACCCTTTTTTCAAGCAGTCTGGAAAATTTCGAAAAAGATGAAGAGCTCATGAAGGAGGCAATTACCAATTGGGACGCTGATCGGGTTGCTGTTTTGGACAAGTGGATTATTCATTTGGCCATCAATGAGATGCGCCAGTTTCCACACATTCCCGTGAAGGTAACAATGAACGAATATCTGGAAATTTCCAAGGCGTATAGCACACCAGGATCAGCTGGATTTATCAATGGAGTGGTGGATAAAATTGCATCTTTGATGAAAGCAGAAGGCGGACTGAAAAAGTCAGCACGTGGATTAATGGATAATAGATAAATTGCCCCCGAATTAGAATACAAATCAAAAAATGAATAAGCCAACAACCTTTCTTTTAACATTTCTGGCCGGTGTGGCTGCCGGAACTTTGGTAGGTGTTTTGTATGCACCAGACGAAGGAAAAAACACCCGTGATAAAATCAGTTTTCAGCTGGATAGATACAGGGAAAAACTTTTAGATATGCTTAACAATCTTAAAAGTCAGTCGGAACTACCGATGTCTGCTGCAAAATCAGAGGGTGAAAAAATCATATCAGAAACCAAAGCCGAGGCTGAAAAATTGCTGAGCGATGTAGAAGCCTTAATGGGTCAGATCAATCAAATTAAAGGTAAAGCCGTTTAGATTCAGGCTTTGGGTATGAAGTTAAATCGTTTAAATTTTAATTTGGTTTTTCTTGCTTTTGCATTTTCAATGGGATCATGCGACAAAAAACCAAGTGAAAAAATTAGTGAAAATGTTGGCGCAGGACAGGTCATTCCAGATGATCAAAAACCGGTTTTAAAATTTAAGGAATCGTCCTACAATTTCAAATCTGCCAAAGAAGGAGAAGAAATTAGCCACGATTTTGAATTCACAAACGAGGGCAAAACCGATTTGCTTATTAGCAATGCCGTTGCCTCCTGTGGATGTACAGTGCCTGAATGGCCAAAAGAACCGATTCCACCTGGAGTTAGCGGCAAAATAAAAGCCACATTCAATACCACTGGCAAATCCGGACAACAGCATAAGTCCATTACAATAACCGCAAATACCAAACCTGAGAAAACAGAAGTGTTTATTGAGGGCGAGGTGATCAAAGAAAATAAAACAGAATAATTAATAATCAAGGTGTTATATATTTTATTGCAGGCACAAGGAGGAAACATGACTTTCCTTTTAACAATGGGAGCCGTTTTCATTGTTATGTATTTTTTCATGGTCAGACCTCAACAAAAAAAGGCCAAAGACGCTAAAAAATTCATTGACGAAATGAAAAAAGGCGACTCAGTTGTTACCATTGGCGGAATGCATGGAAAGATTTACGAATTGGATGAACTCACTGTGGTTCTGGAAGTTGACAGAGGCACAAAGTTGAAATTTGACAGATCTTCTATCTCTTTGGATGCTTCCAAAAAAGCAAGCGAGGTGCTAGAAAAAGCAAGTTAAAAACTTTGTTATGAACCAGTTGGTAGGATTTCTGCAGCATTTTTACCACTCTGCCCTTAAAAAGGACAAACACGACTGGGAAATTATTCTTTATTGCCTGGGTACTGCCTCCTTATTTTGGATACTCAATGCCATGGGCAAGGTGTATCATCATAGAATTTCCGTTCCGATTGAATATGTATATGATGCCAAAAAATTTGTTGCAGTCAGTAGTCTTCCTACAGAAATACAAGTTGAGGTGGAAGGCAGGGGCTGGGATTTGGGTAGGCAAATCTGGGCTTTTGATCCATCCGTTTTTAAGGTAAAAATAGACAAGCCTCTGGAAACTAATTTTCTGGCACCAAGAAATTGGACTGGGAAGTTTTCAGAAATGATTGTAGCTGCCAAAGTAATATCGGTAAGCACCGATACCATTTTTTGCCGTTTTGATCGGATTGAAAAAAAGCTGGTTGGTCTTTATGTGGATTTACAGGATATCAAATTAAGGCCTGGATATCAAATCTCAAGTCCAGTTCGGCTTAACCCTAAATTTATAGAGTTTGTTGGTGCGGCCTCCATTACAAAAAACCTGCCCGAGATGTTGCCCTTAAAGGTAGATGCCCGAAATGTGAGTGAGTCTTTTGATCAGAATGTACCCATTGATTTTTCAGACGAATATCCTAAAAATCAATTACTTAACTATAGCCAGGAAGTCATCAATGTTCAGTTTTCTGTCAGACCTTCACTTGAGGAGGAGCTTGAAATTCCAATTTCTTTGCTACATCAAAATGCCCAACCAAGGCTTTACCTAAAGGAAAAGAAGGTTTCCTTAACTTTTCTTGTATCTGATAAAGATAAGCTGAATTTAAAATCAAGTGATTTTATAGTGTATGCCGATTTTCAAACTTTTAACCCAGCTGATTCAACTGTAGAAGTGAAATTGGCTAAAAGTCCAAAGGCCGTATCAGATGTACAAATTGGCATAGAAAAGACGCGTGTGTATGCCAGATAAACTTCCCTTTCAGGTTGGATTAACCGGTGGAATTGGCAGTGGAAAATCAACTGTGGCCAGGCTTTTTCAATTGTTAAATGTTCCTGTTTATGAATCGGATGAGTCGGCAAAACTGCTATACTTTGAACCAGAAATCAGAAAACAGGTAATTTCTCTATTAGGAGATGCTGCTTATTTGTCTGAAAGTGAATTGAATAGCCAATGGATTGCACAACAGATATATGCAAATCTCTCCTTAAGAACATCTATAAACGAAATCATTCACCCTGCAGTCGGCAGGCATTATCAAAACTGGCTGGCTCAACAAAAGCATCCATATATATTAAAAGTAGCGGCACTGATATTTGAGGCTGATATTTATAAAAATATGGATCTTAATATATTGGTTGTTGCGCCAGAAAAACTAAAAATAGAGAGGATTTTAAAACGCGACCCTCAAAGGAGCTTGGAACAGATAGAAAAAATCATTCAAAGCCAAATGTCTGATGAAGTAAAAGCAGGAATGGCTGATTTACTGATTTATAATGATGAGCAGCAAAGTCTATTAGCTCAGGTTGAGGCAATTAATTTAGAAATAAGGTCTAAATTAAGCTTAGGCTAAAAACAAACTGACCATTTCACTTACAGTTTCACAAAAAGTTTTTTCTTGTAAAGAATCCAGCCAATACTAAGAAAGAAGGACACCAAAACCAAGGACCAAAGCAAAGAATTGAAGTACAAAAATGGTGAAATATGGTCTAAAAAATCCCTGAAGATATTCCTTGGGGCAAAGCTCTTGAACCAATGCCCTATCCAGATGTGTTCAAGGATTTCGGAACTGGTATAAATGAGGATAGCATTTTTCCCAACTCTTCTAAAAGGTTCTGCAATAAGTTGGAAAACAGGATTTTGCTCAAGAACCATAAAGATTTGAAGCAAAAACAAAGCCATGCCTGAGGTAACAAGAGCAAAGGAAGGTGTCCAAAGCAATTTGTTTATTGGTAAAAGAAAAATGTGGATGAGAAGGCCAATGAGAAAAATAGTGATGGCTTGATTCCAGGGATTAATTCTGGCCAGTCCCAATAGACCAATACCCGCAACCATTCCAAAAATGCCAGATTGAAAAGCAGTAAACCCTGACATCAATCCTTCTGCATCCATTGGGGCTGTGGGTTGGTAAACATGTTTGCCAAAAAGGTATTGGTCAACCAATCCATACCAACCGGGACCAGATTCTGGTGGAAACCATTTTAACAAATAAAGAGCCAATAAAGTACTGAAAACCAGATATGCCATCCAAATACCAGGCTGCAGATAAAGGAAAGCAACTACACAAAAAAGATAGGTGATGGCAATGCGTTGCAATACGCCTGGAATGCGGAAACTTTCCCAATGATAATCCCACAAAAGATTAAGAAAAAGACCAATACCAAACATTTTCAAAGTGCGAATTATGGCTTTTTGAAGGATTTCAGATTTTGATTTTCCCTTATCCATCTGATTATTAACTGACAATGCAGTTGAAATGCCCATAACCACCAAAAAGAAAGGAAATACCAGATCAGCCAAAGTAAGACCATCCCATTGGGCATGATTGAGAATTGGCCATGTATTTTGCCAGTTTCCCGGATTGTTCACCAAAATCATTCCTGCAATGGTGAGGCCACGGAGAATGTCCAGGCTTTCGAGGCGAATGGATATATTATGATTCAAGGAAGACATATACATATTTTTAGATCTGAAATTTACCAATTTGATATAACCTCTGAAATAGCATCCACCTCTTTCTCTTTTGCATAGGTTTCTTTTGCGGTTTCAAACGCATTTTCCACTTTCAATTTTGATTTCGCAGGTGAATTCTCAAGTTCAATTAATTTTTCACAAAACTCACCCATATTTCCATAATGATATAGAAATCCAAGTGCTTCATCTTCAAGGATTTCACTTGTCCCTCCTGATTTCGTTGCAATAATCGGAATTTTAGAAAGCATGGCCTCTATAGTAACCATACCATACGTTTCGCTGTGGGAAGCAAGCGTAAAAATATCAATAGCATTATAAAAGAGTAATACATCCTCCTTATGTGGTATAAAATGGATTACATCTTTAAGATCTTCACTATCCGTCTTCTTTAAAAGCTTTTCATAGTAAACCAAACTTTCAGGATCATTTATTGTAGGTGAGCCAAAAATGAGCAGCTCCAATTTGTGACCCATTGCTCTTAATTGCTGCACGGCTTCTAAAATAAAAAGCTGACCTTTCTTCTCAGAAACTCTTCCAATTATTCCCAAAAGAGTTCCTTGTGGGTTAATTCCCAGCAACTTTAACGCTTCTCTTTTGGTGTATTTTGGTGAACTAAAATATTCCACATTCAGTCCAATAGGTATTACTTTAATCTTATGAACGGGAAAATTGGTCCTTTCAATGACTTCTCTTTTAAGGTAATGCAAAGGGGTAATCCACCAATTAATAGCATCGAATCTAAAGGTATGGAGCAATCCTTTTTTATTGATTCCAATTTGCATGTGCTGTTGATAAATAATAGTTAAGTTTTTGTAAAACAATCTTTTACACCATGACGCTACATCAAGATCTTTGTTATCGAAGACAAGCAGGGTTTGAATATTATTTGATTCTAACCTTTTGGCAATTTTTCTGGCAATACTGAAATCGAAATACTTCCTGATTTTTTTAAAAGCGAAAACAGATTCAAATTCTCCTTTTACTTTTTTATTAATGGTCGATTCTTCAATAGTAAAAAGAGTGATTTGAAAACCCTTCTCCGAAAGTGCCTGGGCTAGCAATAAAGTATTCATTTCAAGCCCACCCCAGCCAGTTGAGCTAATTAAAAATCCTATTTTCATAGATTTTAAAAACAATAAATTGTGTTGTTTCTGGGTCGCTTATTTTCAACTTCAGTACTTATAGAATAGAAATAATTGCCCCTTTCTTTCTGCTCTCTTCACCCTTAAATGCCATGATGTGACTTTCTATCGAAACATCAATATTTGAAGACAACAGTTTTGGATTTTTTTCACGAACAGCATCCACAAAATTGGTAATGATGCCTCTATCCCCACCGCCATGTCCGGATCCTGCATCTCCACCCAATTGGTCAGTTCTGAATTCTTCAATTTTATTTCCATTAAAAGCAGTGAGTTTCAATGCATTCATATCACCCTCCAGATAACCATGCGTACCCATTAGCCGGGTTTGGCGCATGCCCATACCTGCTTGCGGGGTAAATCCCGACATGGTAAAATTTACAGTAACATCGTTTTCAAACTGCATGCTTACCACCTGATGGTCAACGACATCGTTATCGCAGTGATATACACAGCGCCCATACGGACCTTCTTTTAGAGCCTTCATTCGGCCTTCCAAACTCAGGTCTTCGGTAATTACAGAAACCGGCCAACCTTTGCGATTCATGTCCAGATATACTTTTAAGGCAGAATAAGGACAATTGGGTTCCGCTTTACAGTTGTCTATGCAGCGTTTGGAATGTCCTTCAGGTGCATTTTCCGGTTTAAAATGTTTGAGCGAACCAAATGAAGCAATTTGTTTGCAAGGTTTATCTACCAACCACCTCAAAATATCCAGGTCGTGGCAACTTTTTGCTAAAAGCATAAACGAGGATTCAGATTCCTTTCTCCAATTTCCACGGACATAACTATGCGCCATGTGCCAATAACCTACTGGTTCAAAGTGGTCTATGCTTACCAATTCACCCAATGCACCGGTTTCAACAATAGATTTCAGCTTTTTAAAATATGGTGTGTAGCGCAAAACATGGCAAACCGCAACAATTGAGGCTGACTGTTTAGCCCTTTGCTGCAATGTAATACACTCCTCTAATGAAGGTGAGATAGGTTTTTCCAGCAAAATATGGTAGCCCATTTCCAGGGCTTTCATTGCCGGACCAAAATGCAACTTATCAGGGGTAGAAATGATAACTGCATCGGCAAATTTGGGTACTTTAAAAACATCTTCCCAGGTATTGAAACACTGTTTATCAGGAATTTGAAAGCCAGTTCTATATTTTTCACGCCTTTCCTTAATAGGTTCGGCCACTCCAACCAATTTCATTTTTTCGGGGTGGTCTTTGGCATAAGCACTATAGGTAGAGCCTCTATTTCCAGCCCCTATGGTGATTACAGTAACAGGTTTTTGTTTCTCCTCTCCAGCCGAAGGCGCTGAAAATAACGGAAAGGAAAAAAGGCTTGGAATCATAGCTGAACCCATGACCTTCAATGCATTACGGCGGTTTGGTATTTGGTTATTTTTCACTTTTTATCTGAGTGGGAATTTACCCTCTTTTAATTTTAATTTTTAAAGCATCTGGGCCTGGGGGCTGGTTGTACCTATTGCCATAAATTTTTTGCAGCATTTTCTGGTGATGGGCCAAACGTTCCAAAGGAGTCAAATTGAAATGCCAATCCTCCTTTTCCTTATTGGCCAAATCATGTGTGGTTTTTTTGACTTTCAAAACACAATTGAACTGAATACAAATATGAATATTACCCAGTTATGAAAAAAGCGGAGTCTTTAGCTAAAATGAGAAGAATCAGTGTCCATTTAAAAAAAATCATGCAAGACGTTGATTTTGGATTATGCAGGTCCTTTGGATCAGCATAATACCAATGGAGAATAATTTAAAAATGTTGGGCATTTTTTAAAAATTCCCAACATTTGACTTTTAGTTCAACTATGGCAAACCAACTTTATCAAATCAAAATTAGTCTTCTCGATTTTTCGCCAACTATTTGGAGAACCGTATTGGTACCTTCCAATATGAGTTTGGGTGATTTTCACATGGTTATACAAATTGCAATGGGCTGGGAAAACGGGCATTTACATCAGTTTATGAGTGGGAGAACCTTTTATGTGGAAGATGAAGATCCCGATTTCGGAACCTTTGGAAAAATTACAACCATAAATTATAGTCAAGAAAAAACTACTCTTATGGATGTGCTTCCAAAAGCAAAATCGAAACTGAAATATGAATATGATTTTGGAGATGGTTGGGAGCATGAATTGCTTCTTGAAAAAGTGCTTCCTTTTGATGAAAACACCACGGTTCCGGTTTGCCTGGATGGAAAAATGGCATGTCCGCCGGAAGACTGTGGTGGAGTTTGGGGATATGGTAATATGTTGGAAATTCTGAAAAACCCTGCGCATGAAGAGTACGAAGAAACACTTGAATGGATAGGCGAAGAATTTGACCCGGAAGAATTCGATAAAGCTGAACCCAACGCAACATTTGAATATTTCCGTAAGTCAAAATAATATAAGGGAATAAGGAGATTTTCCAAAGGCCAGTTTTTAAAATTAAAAGGATATGCTCTTTTTACTCCCCACGCAGCAGGGATTGAGGCATTGTTGGAGCTCTTTTGGCCATTCTTCAATTTGAGATTATACAAACGAAACTGGCCAAAAAGCGACTGCCGAAAGCCTGGCCGCTGCCCAAAAATTACTAAAAATGATACCGCACAAAAGCCTCCATGGCTTCGTAATCGGCAAGACCTAGTTTTTTATAGCGGTCAGCTGTTTCGCGGTTCCGGTCTTCGGCCCGTTGCCAGAATTCTCTTTTGTCGGCCCCCGGAAACATAGCGGAATCTTTCTGGCTTTGGTGTTTGAAAACGGCCCGGCGCTTTCTGAAAAGTTCGTCCGGACTAAGCGGAACTGCCATTTCAATCTGGTCGATGTCCCATTCCTGCCATGCACCGCGGTACAACCAAACGTAGCAATCTTTCATCCAGGCTTCATTTTTAAGCTTTTCAACAGCCTCAAAAACTGCGGTTAAGCAAACCCTGTGGGTGCCGTGCGGGTCAGACAAATCGCCGGCAGCATAAATTTGATGGGGTTTGATGGATTGAAGTAAATCGATTGTAATGGCTACATCTTCAGGCCCAATTGGTTTCTTTTTTACCGTGCCGGTTTCATAAAAAGGAAGATCCTGAAAATGGATATTGGCTTCTGGAATGCCTACATAGCGACAACCTGCTTTGGCCTCTCCCCTACGAATTAAACCTTTGATGGCCTGCACTTCAGCTGTGTCTATCTGGCCTGGTTTCTTGTCTTTTATGGATTTGAGAATGCGTTGAAAAACAGATTCCGCCTCTTGTTTGCTCATGCCCATCATCTCATTGTAATCTCTGGCAAAATCTGCAAACCGAATGGCATCTTCATCAAAAACAGCAATGTTTCCTGAGGTTTGGTAGGCCACATGGACGTCATGTCCCTGATCAGCCAGACGAATAAAAGTGCCACCCATTGAAATAACATCATCGTCTGGATGCGGAGAAAAAATGACAACTTTTTTGGGAAAAGGCGTCGCTCTTTCGGGCCGGTGGGTATCGTCGGCATTGGGTTTTCCACCTGGCCAACCGGTGATGGTATGTTGTAACTTGTTGAAAATGTCAATGTTGATTTGATAAGCCGGCCCAAATTCTGTAACCAAATCAGACATGCCATGCTCGGCATAATCCTTGTTTGTGAGTTTCAAAATCGGTTTTTGCACCTTTTGGCATAACCAGACCACTGCCTTGCGGACCAATCTCCTGTCTGACCAATCGCAGGTTTCCAACAACCAGGGCGTTTTGATTCTTGTAAGTTCTGCTGAAGATGCCTCATCCAGAAACACGGTGGCATTGGGGTGATTCTGGATAAAAGTGGAAGGTATTTTTTCCGTAATCGGACCTTCTACTGCCTTTTGGATGATGCTGGATTTTCCTTCGCCCCAGGCCATCAACAACAATCGTTTTGCTTTCAAAATGGTGCCCACACCCATGGTAATGGCTCGTTGGGGAACATTTTCCTCTCCAAAAAAGTCGCTTGCGGCATCCACTCTCGTTACTTCATCCAGAGTAATCATCCGTGTGATGGAATTCCTGGGTGAACCTGGTTCATTGAAACCAATGTGACCTGTTCGGCCAATGCCAAGCACCTGTAAGTCAATACCTCCAAGTTCATCAATTTGCTTTTCATAATCCAGGCAAAAGTTTTGTACCTCTGTCTTGGTCAAAGTGCCATCCGGAATATGAATCTGCGATTTCGGAATGTCGATGTGGTCAAAAAGGTGCTCAAACATAAACCGCACATAGCTCTGCAATGAATCCGGATTCATGGGATAATACTCATCCAGATTAAAAGTATGCACATTTTTGAAGCTTAGTTTTCCGCTTTTAACCAAACTAACCAATTCCGAATAAACCCGGGTTGGGCTGGAGCCAGTGGCCAAACCAAGGACACATGGTTTTCCTTCCGCTTCTTTGGCTATGATAACGGAGGCAATTTCCTGAGCAACAGCGATGGAGGCTTGCTCAGATGTGTTGAATATCTGTGTTGGAATTTTTTCCAGGCGGAGGTTTTGGTTCATAATGGTTTGGCAACGTATTGACCCGCAAGAAAAAGGAATTTATAGCTTAAATGCTAATGAATTCAGAAGAAAAATAATCCAAAATTTCCTGCAGTTAGAATTGAAAAAAACATAAATTTAAGCACCAATGGCATCCCCTTCTTTTGAAATTCAAGATGGTATATTTCAATCTTTTCCTGCAAAGCTTACATTTTTAATTTCAAACAACATCTTTACCGCCAGTTTATCCGTTTCCTCATTAAATCTATTGGTCAGTAAAACCACGCCAACCTTTTCATTCGGACAAAATCCAATGTAACTTGAGAAACCTCCAGTTCCGCCATTGTGCCAAACGATATCTCCAAGGCCCAGAATTTTTCCGCTCATGTTGTCAATCCACCAGCCCAATCCCTGGGGAATACTGGCTTTTTCATTACAACTTTTGTGCGCCTGTTTTAATACTTTTGAAACCAAATCTAAAGATTCCATCAGGTTGGCTTTTAAATACTTAGCCATATCTGCAGGTGTTGAACGAATGGCCCCGGCAGGACCCAATATCTGAAATGCCCAGTGAGGGGTTGGTTTTATATTTTCATCATAACCCTGTGCCAGATTTGGATGGGTATCGGTCTCCAAACCCTGGTAATAGCTATTTTGCATAGCCAAAGGATTCAACACTTTTTCCTGAAGTAAACTGCCATAGGATTTTCCTGATTTCCATTCCAAAATATGGCCCAAAAGCCCCATCCCCAGATTTGTATAATCTGGTTCTTTTAAGTTTACCTGCTGTTTATCAGTTGGATTTCGGAGATAGGCAAAAAGCATTTCCTCCGTTAATTCTCTATATGGATCCAAACTGTCTTTCATTTGGTTAAGTAAAGCCTCAGGAACACGTGGATAACCGCTTGTATGGGTGGCAAGATTAAAAAGGGTGACAGAATCCTTTGGAATTGGGCCAAATCCGGCAGGAAAAAACGAGTCCATCCGATCTGACAATTTCATTTGGCCCTCATTTACAAATTGTTGCAACATTAAGGTTGTAAATGTTTTGGTAACCGAGCCTATTTCAAAAATGGTATTTTCTGTTACTGCTTCACCTTTCTCAATATTGCTTTTTCCATAACCGTGAACGTACACTTTATCGCCTTTCACAACAGCCAAACCCAAACCTGGAGCATGGCCCTTTTTGATGAAGTTCAATGCCATAGTTTCCAATCTTTTTTCCAGATCTTTTGTGTCTTCAACATTTTTGAGTTTGTAATACGCAAACCCAACAATTCCTAAAACAATGACAACGAGGCCTAAAACGATGTACAGGAAAATTTTCATTTTTTAAAAAATGTTCATTTCAAATGAACATTGAGACTCATGAAAAGAATACAATATTGTTAAACATGGAAACATGTATTTACAAAAGGCAAATATTGCTGTTCAAAATTTCAGGCATTTTTTTGATGTCTATTTTCAAAATAATGCCTTTAAAACCGATAACCCAACAACAAGCCTAGCCAAATACTTTCTGCCTTACTTTCTTTTCTTCCAGCCTGTCCAAATTGGGATTGTTTAATTAAGCTTGATTTTAACTCCAGCTCCCATATTTTATTTTGGCAAAACAAAGAAAATCCTGGAATGGGTAAATATTTCCCATTTAATTTTGAAAACTTAGAAAAAATCCATACTTTAACAAGTATTAAATTTTTGTGACCGACTTATATATTTATTCTTACCCAAAAGTCGCAAGTAATTTTCAATTACCTCTTTAACCTTTTGATTTTCTATTCTTTATGGCCTTCCCGTATTCTAGGATATCGAGGCGGGATAAACTATTCCAGTTTCTTTCGCCTTTGGCGAACACAGCCGGGAGAAATGTTTCAAGGTGAAAATCAAAAAGTTAAATACTATTTGCGACTTTTGGGTCTTATTTACCATTCATTCAAATTGAGAACTTTGCCCCTGAAAATATTTTATGAAAACATCAGACATTATTGCCTTTCTGGATAATTGGGCCCCTCCTACCCTTGCAGAAGACTATGACAACGTGGGCCTTTTGGTGGGTAAAAAAGACAAACCAGTTTCCAAAATTCTGGTTTCTCTGGATGCCACAGAAGGAGTAGTTCAGGAAGCCATCGATCTTGGTTGTGAACTCATTGTCAGCCACCATCCTATTTTATTCAAAGGTTTAAAAAAGCTAAATGGCCAAAACTATGTGGCCCGAACGGTAGAAAAAGCCATCCAAAACCAAATTGGCCTTTTCGCCATTCACACCAATCTGGATGCTGTCCAATCGGGTGTAAACTTTAAAATGGCCGCCAAACTAGGTCTCCAAAACTTAAAACCTTTACGCCCTGCTTCTGGAAAACTAATACAACTTTCATTTTTTGTACCTGTTCCCGATAAAGAAAAGGTGCTGTCGGCCATACATTTGGCTGGTGCTGGAAACATTGGAAACTACAGTCAATGCAGTTTTTCAACGGAGGGTTTAGGCCGTTTTCTACCCAACCAAAACTCCAATCCAAGACTTGGAAATATTGGAAAACTGGAAGAAGTGCAGGAATTTAAAATCGAGATAATTTTACCAAAACATCTGAAAAGTAAGGTTTTATCAGCATTATTCGCATCACATCCTTATGAGGAGGTTGCCTATTTTATAACTGAAATAGAAAACCAATGGCAGGATGCGGGTTCTGGAATGATTGGTTTTCTTTCAAAAGCCATTTCCAAAGCCCAACTTATTGAATTGGTAAAAGAGAAATTCAATTTAAAAATGTTGCGCTTTACAGGAACTGAAAAAGAATCATTCCAAAAAATCGCCATTTGCGGCGGTTCAGGTTTTTTTCTTTTACAGGATGCAATTGCCCAACAGGCAGATGTTTACATTACTTCAGACATCAAATACCACGAATTTTTCGATGCTGAAGGCCGACTCATGCTCATGGATATTGGCCATTTCGAATCCGAACAATTTACTTCCGAATTAATTATGGAGAAATTGTCAAATCAATTTCCTAATATTGCGGTCCTTTTGTCAAAAACAGTGACAAATCCAGTTTTTTACGCTTAGAAAATGTCAACAGAAAGTACCGTTTCGCAGAAACTAGATGCCTTAATGGCTCTTCAGAAAATTGATTCTCAAATAGATGAGTTGTTGAAAATCAGAGGAGATCTACCTGAAGAAGTAAGAGATCTTGAAGATGAACTAGCTGGTTATGAAACCAGAATAGGAAAATTCAAGGCAGAAATTGAAGAACTAAATCAGGAAGTTTTAAAGGGAAAAGCGGGCATGAAGGAGGCTGAGAAACTGATTAAAAAATATCAGGATCAGCAAAACAATGTTCGAAACAACCGTGAGTTTGAAGCCATTTCCAAAGAAATGGAGTCTCAGGAGCTTGACATTCAACTTTTTGAAAAGAAAAACAGAGAAACCCTTTTCAGGATAGAAAAGAAAAATATAGAAATCGCTGACATCGAAGCCAGAATGTTGGGTCGTAAATCAGATTTGGAAGCCAAAAAATCAGAACTTGATTCAATTGTTGCAGAAAGCACAGAAGAAGAAAAAAGACTTCGGGTTGGTAGAGAAACTGCAGAAAGCAAAATCGAAGAAAGATTGATGTACAGCTACAACCGTATCCGTCAGAATTCAATCAATGGATTGGCAGTTGTAAAAGTAAGAAGAGGTGCTTGCGGAGGTTGCTTCAATCAGGTTCCACCTCAGCGTCAGGCAGACATCAGAGAAAGAAAGAAAATCATCGTTTGCGAACATTGCGGACGTGTATTAGCTGATGTGGAGGTTTTAACGGATGAAACAGTTGCCGCTCCGCTTTTAAAAGGAAAAGCTTAATTTTATTTTAGTTCAAGTAAAAGCCCGATCCCAGGATTGGGCTTTTTTTTACCCTTGAAGTAAAATCTGCTCTGGATCCAAATGACCAAGACCCATAAGCCGCATATACACCTGAGCCATAACTGCTACATCTTTCTGGCAATACAAGGCAATTCGCTTCACATCACCAGTTTCGAAATACACAGTTCCAACTTCACTGCCATCAATATCTCCCTTACTTGTGGCAACGCCTAAACTTGCCGCCATCAGTTCCAAAGAGGTATAAGCCTTGTAATCACCAAACTTCCACATTTCCATTGTATCAATCAAATGGGCTGTCTCCCATGGTTTTTTACCCATGATTTGCAACATTTTTGGAAGCTGTAAATCATTGATCAGAAACCTTCTGCACAAGTATGGAAAGTCAAATTCCTTGCCATTATGGGCACAAAGTTTCCAGGATTCTTTTGCGGTCAATTGCTCCAGAAGGGTATTAAATTCCCTTAAAAGTTCCTTCTCATTTTCATTTGCTATTGCCTTGCATCGAAAAGTAACCACACCCTGCTGCATAATGAAATAGCCAACGCCTATTACCAAAATCCGACCAAATTCTGCAGAAATGGCGGCCCTTTCTTTGTAATATTCCGCAGGTGTATTTTCTGATTTTGCGTTTTTAAACTTCTTTTCCCATAAATGCTGAAAGCGTTCATCCAACTGATCCAGGTTTTCCTGTTGAGAAACAGTCTCAATATCCAGAAATAAAATCTGTTTAATTTGATTGAAATCCATGATTTTTGATTTTTAAGCAACAAGTTTACGCAACAACAAGGAAACGGCCCAGCTTTTCTGTAAAATTGTACCCCGTTTAAGAAAAACCTTTAGATGAATTTAAGTTTTTGGGGAGCCGCAAGGCAAGTTACCGGAAGTATGTACTTATTGACAGTTGACCAGGATTATAAAATTCTGATAGATTGTGGTTTGGACTTTGACAAAGAACGAACTGAATATGAAAATCCTGATTTCAAAAAGGAAAATGGCTTTGTGTTTCCTTTCGAAGTTACTGAGTTAAACCTGGTTCTACTCACCCATGCCCACGTGGATCATTCTGGAAATATCCCAAATCTGATTAAAGAAGGATATGAAGGTCAGATACTTGCCACACAACCTACTGTGGAGTTGGCGGGTTTGCTTATGTCTGATTCTGCCAGGATCAACAAAATAAAACTGAATGCCATACATGGAAAAGGAAAAAAAATAAACCCCAAAACATTAAACAAACTCACGGCTGATTTATACAACGATGCCCACGTGCGGGAATCCATGGAACGGTTTGTTGCCATAGGGTTTGAACGTAGATTCAAAGTTCATGAAAATCTGTTTGTAACCTTTTATACAACAGGACATTTACTTGGTGCCGCCAGTATTTTGATTGAGGCAAGAGAGGATGGCAAATGGACTAAAATAGGTTTTTCAGGCGACATTGGGCGATTTGATTACCCACTTTTAAAAGATCCTCAACCATTTCCAAAAGTTGATTATCTGGTTTGCGAATCCACCTATGGAAATCGAAAACATGAAACAACCGATTCTCCTGAGGATGTTTTGTGCGAAATTGTAAAATCTACCTTGATTGATATACCTGGAAGACTAATCATTCCATCCTTTAGTGTTGGAAGGACACAATCCCTTCTTTATGTTCTTAACAAGCTGGAATTCAGTGAGAAATTTCCAGGTATCCGTATTTTTACCGATAGTCCAATGGCACTGAAAAGCTCTCAGATTTATGAGAAGTATCGGGGCCATTTGAATAAAGAAGCACAGGAGTTTTATAAGGAAAATGGCAATCTTTTCAATTTTGAAAATCTGACTTATGTGCCCGATTTGGAAGGCAGTAAGGCCATATCTAATTACTATGAACCTTGCATCATCATTTCATCTTCAGGCATGATTCATGGAGGAAGGATTGAAAATCACGTACTTAAAAATCTTGAAAATCCATATTGCACCATTTTTATGATTGGTTTCAGTGCAGAAGGAACCGTTGGCAATAAACTGATGACTGGTGAAAAGCAGGTGGTTTTAAAAGGTAAACAAGTCGAAGTAAAAGCCAGGATTGAAAAAACAGATATCTTTTCTGGCCATGCTGATTTAACAGGACTTATGCAATTTGTGGACCAACAAAAAGATGGACCAATGAAAAATCTCTTTCTTGTGCATGGAGAAGAGAATGTGATGGAAGATTTCAAAAAGACACTTACTTGGAGTGGTTATGAAAATGTAACCATACCAGACTGGGGACAAAATTTCGAATTGGTATAAAGAATGGCAGAAGTTGGGCAAGATGTAAAACAGGCCTCAGACTTATTAAAAAAGGAGGATATTGTAGCCATTCCTACTGAAACCGTGTATGGCCTTGCTGGAAATGCATTTTCCGAAAAAGCCATCAGGAAAATTTTTGAAGTTAAGAATAGACCTTTATCTGATCCATTGATTGTTCACGTGGCTAATATTGAAGCCATTACCCCCTTGGTTAAGGAAATCCCAGATCTGGCCAGAAAACTATTTGAAGCTTTTAGCCCAGGGCCAATCACTATATTGTTACCACGATCAGGTAAAATACCTGATTTGGTTACCAATTCTTCAGCATTCGTAGCCATTAGAATTCCAAATCATCCCTTAACCCTTCAACTTTTAGAATCCATAGATTTTCCTTTGGTTGCTCCAAGTGCAAATTCTTTTGGCGCCCTGTCACCTTCCACAGCCGAACATGTGCAAAAGGGAGTTGGTGCTAAAATTCCATACATTTTGGATGGTGGACCTTGCCAGGTGGGCCTGGAATCTACGATTGTCCAAATTGAAAAGGAAAAGGAAATCAGAATTCTAAGACAGGGAGGGATTCCAGAAGAGAACTTATTGCTTTTTGCTGAACTTTCATTAACAGAAACAACAGAAAAACAAATAGTCCCGGGAAGTATGCTAAGCCACTATGCACCTAAGAAACAGTTGCTTTTAGAGCCTTTGACAGAAGTTTTAACCCAATACAAACCGAATCAAATTGGGTTTTTAGGATTTGATCAATTCTCTATTTTACTTCCAAAAAATCAACAAGTTGTTTTGTCAGAAACTGGTAAACTGGATGAAGCCGCCCGGAATCTTTTTCAAGGTTTACATTATTTGGATGCGCTCCCCATAGAAGTAATTGTAGTGGCTAACATCCCGGAAGTTGGTTTGGGGAAAGCGATAAAAGACAGATTAAAAAGGGCGGCTGCAAAACGGATTTGAATGTATTTGTACCAAACTGATCAAAAGTATTTTTTATCAGGCTTCTGACCTGCTTTTTAAAAACTTTTTATAATCCTGATTTAATTAGGGCTTGCTGAAAAAGTCAAAAGCTTTAAGTAATCAGTCAAAAGTAGTCAGTATTCAGTTTTTAGTTCAAAAGTAGTTGTAGCTAAAGTATTCAATTTTAAGCCACTAAAATATTTTCA
>JBIPOE010000125.1:0-6645 GCA_044379485.1 Catalimonadaceae bacterium | reverse complement strand
ATGCCAAAAGGTTGAAACCCATTTTGGAGAAATATAAGGAAAGGATAGAATTGGTTTTTTTGCCAGCCTATTCCCCAGACTTAAATCCCATGGAAAGAATCTGGTGGTACATGAGAAAAAAAATAACGCACAATCGCTACATAGAAGAAATGGAAACTCGAATATTGGCTTTTAGATCTCTAATGAAGGAGTTCGAAGTTCAAAATGAACTTGGTAGAAATCTGAGTAATTTAATTGTAAATATATAATGAACCTTATATAAATCATGTCCTGACTCAGCAGTGTATCCTGAAATTTCTCCAGCCAGAAAAAAATCAAAAAGGAAGTTTATTTAATCTCCACCAGCGCCTCCATGATTTTTTCCAGCTCAGACTTCATGGCTTTAAAATTTCCTGAATAGGAATTAATCATAATAGAAAAAACAAGATCCCCTCTTTTGGCTTTGGCATATCCACTGTAGCACAGGGTTCGGGTAAGCGTTCCACTTTTTGCCTGGATTTTACCTTTTGCTGCTGGAGACTTACAGAAATTTCTCATCGTTCCGCTGGTGCCAGAAACCGGAAGCGATGCCATCAAATCCGCATAAAAAGTTTGTTTTTTAGCCCAAAACAAAGCTTTACAAAATCCCTCAGGACTAATCCGGTTGGATGGAGAAAGGCCGCTGCCGTCAGCCAGATAAAACCCTTGCGGGCAGTTGATTTGATTGGCAAATCTGGTCAATTGGGTCCAGCCACTTTCGTCCAGCTTGTCTTCCTTTTTAGCCAAAGCAAAGGCAATGGATTCGGTCATCAGGTTATTTGAAAGCAGGTTGGCTTCCTTCACAATTTCCTTTAGTGGGGGCGATTCCACAAAACCAATTTCTTTGAGCGATTCCACTTCAAATTGCTTTCCTTCTACTGTTATCCCAGCTTTGGAAAGTTGAGTAGTTAAAACCTTAAAAAAGACTTTTTCCGGATTTTGTAATGCGCCTTTTACCTTTTGCAGATTGGAATCCTGAGGAAGTGAACCTGTAATTTTAGCATCGGTAGATCCTGGTTTCCAGTAAATATATGCCAGGTCAGGCGTATTTGGGCCATCAGTTATAACATCTTCATTTGTTACCTCTACATCAGAAATTGAATCCCGCTTTTTTATTTTTGCAGCTTTTCCCTGTGCCGTAGCAGATAAAAAAAGTGAATACTGATTTTCATTGATATTTAATGGATAAATGCCCGCTCCATAATAGTTTCCAACATCGCTCCAACTCCAGTCAGATCGAATTCCGGAGTAAGGATTATTGATTTCTTTTGCATACATCTGCCCTTCAATTTTTTGAATGTCTGCAGACTTCAAAACCTTGTTTAGTTTGGTAAAAAAATTGTCGCCAAATTTCTCTTTATCAGGTGAATAAATGCTAGGGTCACCAGAACCCTCTATCCACAGGCTTCCTTTTAAAATACCATTTTCAATTGGACCTGATACCCAAAATTTTGTTTTGAAAGTGAAATCTGAACCCAGATTTTTCAAGCCATTCAAGCTGGTGAATAGCTTCATATTGGATGCTGGAATCAGATTCAAATCCTGGTTGTAGTGAATCAGATTCTGCCCACTTGAGGCATCTTTTACAATGACACCATAACTGGATCCTCTGAGTTCCGGAAGTTTTGCAAAACGCTCATAAACAGCTCTTACATCCTTATTTTTAGATTTAAAATCTTTCGAAAAATGAAATTGCCCTTCAACTGGAAGGGCAAAACTCATTAATATAATTAAGATTTTAAGATCTTTATAAATTCGTAAAATCAAAGGATTCCAGAAATTTAGTAGTGAACTTTCCCGCTTGAAATTGCGGATCATCCATTAATTTGATGTGAAATGGAATGGTTGTTTTCACACCCTCAATTACAAATTCCTGCAAAGCTCTCTTCATTCGGACAATTACTTCTTCCCTTGTTCTTGCAGTTACAATCAACTTGGCAACCATGGAATCGTAATTGGATGGAATGGTGTAACCGGCATAAATGTGGGTATCCACTCTGACGCCATGCCCACCAGGTAAATTCAGATTGGTTATTTTTCCCGGACTTGGCCTGAAGCCATTTGATGGGTCTTCGGCATTGATCCTGCACTCCATTGCATGAAACTCAGGGAAATAATTTTTTCCTGAAATTGGAATTCCAGCAGCGACTTTAATTTGCTCTTTAATCAAATCAAAATTCGTTACCTCCTCAGTTATTGGATGTTCGACCTGAATTCTGGTATTCATTTCCATGAAATAAAAATCGCCATTTTTATCTACCAGAAATTCAATGGTTCCAGCACCTTCGTATCGAATTGATTTAGCACCTTTTATAGCAGCTTCACCCATTTTCTCCCGAAGTTTTTGGGTCATAATTGGAGAAGGTGTTTCCTCAACCAATTTTTGATGGCGCCTTTGAATGGAACAATCTCGCTCAGAAAGGTGACAAACCTTTCCAAATTGATCTCCAACTATTTGAATTTCAATATGTTTTGGTTCTTCTACAAATTTCTCAAGATACAAAGCATCATTTCCAAAAGCCGCTCCTGATTCCATTTTGGCATCATTCCATGCTTTTTCAAACTCATCATCACTATTTACAACCCGCATACCTCGTCCTCCTCCTCCAGCGGTAGCTTTCAGAATTACTGGGTATTTGATTTTATTGGCAATTTTAATTCCTTCTTTTACAGATTCCAATAAACCTTCCGAACCAGGAATCGTTGGAACGCCAGCCTTTTTCATGGTTGCCTTGGCTGTAGCCTTATCTCCCATAGCGTTTATCATTTCTGGAGTGGCTCCGATAAATTTTATTCCATAATCCTGGCAAATTTTTGAAAAACCTGCATTTTCTGAAAGGAATCCATATCCTGGGTGAATAGCATCTGCATTGGTTATCTCAGCTGCAGCAATAAGGTTAGGAATATTCAGGTATGAACTTTTGCTCAGTGGTGGCCCTATGCAAACCGCTTCATCAGCAAACCGAACATGAAGACTTTCCTTGTCTGCTGTAGAATATACTGCGACAGTTTTAATTCCCATTTCCCGGCAGGTGCGAATAATGCGCAATGCAATTTCGCCCCGGTTGGCGATCAGAATTTTCTTAAACATGTATAGTCCTGATTTAAAATGAATTATGCTGGCTCAACAATAAATAGAATTTGATCAAATTCTACAGGTGAGGCATTTTCACATTTGATTTCAACGATTCTTCCAGCTATGTCCGATTCAATCTCATTAAAAAGCTTCATAGCTTCCACAATGCAAACTGTTTGACCAACTTTAACTTCATCTCCTACATTTACAAAATTCGGTTTGTCTGGAGATGGAGAACGATAAAGTGTTCCAATCATTGGGGACTTTATCTCAAGAAGCTTTTTACCAGTTTGAGCTTGTGGAACAGCTGGTGCCTCGGCTGGTGTTTGAATTGTCTCTATAGGCCTTGAAGCCACTGGAGCTGGAGCAATTGCCACTGGAGCAGAAACCTGAGTAACAACTTGTTCAATTACTTTGGTTGCATTTTTTCTCGCTGAAATCTTAAAGTTTTCAGTTTCGATATTTACTTCATCAAGATTAGACTTATCAATAAAGTCAATCAGATCTTTTATTTCACTTGGTTTCATTTTCTCTCGGTGCTATTAACTGTTGTAGGCCCACTTAAGGTAAACAGCTCCCCAGGTAAATCCCCCTCCAAAAGCTGCCAGAATAAGATTATCGCCCTTTTTTAATTGTTTTTCGTACTCCCAAAGACACAAAGGAATGGTTCCATTTGTTGTATTTCCAAATTTTTCAATATTTAGCATAACCCTTTCCATGGGAATGCCTGTTCTTGAGGCAGTTGCTTCTATAATTCTTTTATTGGCCTGATGAGGAACCAACCAGGAAATATCATCTGCTACTAGATTGTTTCTTTCCATCACCTCGGCGGCAACTTCAGCCATATTGGTTACAGCAAATTTAAATACAGTTGAACCTTCTTGCTTTACAACATGTTGTCTCGCATCAACTGTTTCGTGAGATGGTGGCCTTCTGCTACCTCCAGCTTCCATCATAAGAAATTGTGCGCCAACTCCATCTGATTTCAAAATGCTATCGCAAATTCCATTTCCATCAGTACTTGGCTCTAACATTACAGCGCCACCTCCATCTCCAAAAATGATGCAGGTAGCCCTATCCTGATAGTTGATAATGCTTGACATTTTATCAGCACCAACAACCAAAACTTTTTTATGTTTTCCAGTTTCAACAAACTGTGAACCAGTAACTAATGCATACAAAAATCCAGAGCATGCAGCTTGCACGTCATAACCAAACGCATTTACAGCTCCAATTTCAGCGCCAATCAAATTGGCAGTTGCTGGAAAAACATAATCAGGGGTAGTAGTTGCACAAATTATAAAGTCAACCTCTTCTGGTTTTGTATTAGATTTTTCCAACACATCCCAGATAGCAGGCATAACCATATTCATGGTACCCTTTCCTTCTTCTTTATAAATTCTTCTTTCTCTTATTCCTGTTCGGGAGAAAATCCACTCATCGTTGGTTTCTACCAATTTTTCTAGGTCAGCGTTTGTAACCTTATCGGGTGGCACATATCCACCGATAGCCGTTATTGCGGCTTGAATTTTATTTGCCATTAAGAAGCAATAGTTTTTGAAAGAGCAGCCTTAAGTTGTTCCAACATTTTAGATGTTATCATCTTTTGGGCCACCAATATCATATTTTTTATAGCTAAGGGACTAGAAACGCCATGACCAATTACCACATTTCCATCTACTCCTAAAATTGGGCTTCCGCCAACAATTTCATAGTTCAGGTTGTTTACAAATTCATCTTTAACACCTCTTTCATGAAGAATTTCATAAAAATGTTCAGCCATTTTGGTTATTACATTTCCAACAAATCCATCACAGACAATTACGTCGGCTTTTTCATTAAAAATATCCCTACCTTCAATATTGCCAATAAAATTAATAGATGGGTTTACTTTTAATAAACCATATGCAGCCTGAGTAAGAATGCTTCCTTTCTGTTCCTCTTCACCAAGATTTAGCAATCCGATTTTAGGATTTGCTATATCCAAAATGCATTCGGCATAAATTGCCCCAAGTTCCGCAAATTGGTTGAGCTGATCTGGTTTACAATCTGCATTTGCCCCAATATCAACCAATGCCCCAACGGATCCGTTGGTTTTTGGCAAATATCCCATAATTGCCGGGCGGATAATTCCTGGTAAAGCCTTAATTGTAAACATAGAACCAACCATCATAGCGCCAGTATTACCAGCACTGCAAAAGGCATGAATTCTTCCTTTCATCAAAAGACCAAACCCAATTGCTATGGAGGAATTGGGTTTTTGAGGAAAAGCTTTTGCTGGATGCTCACCCATTTCAATCACTTCAGAAGCGTGAATAATGGTGAATTTGTCAGCTGGCACATTGTGTGCAATTAACTCGGCATGAATGGCGTCCTGATCTCCAATCAAAAGAATTTCACATTCATTACTCAATATCTTTTGAGCAAGAATTGCGCCTTCAACTGTGGCCTTGGGCGCAAAATCGCCACCCATCGCATCCAGTGCTATGATCATTTCAGCGTGAAGAGAGGTTTTCCGAGCTTATTCAGATTTTTTATTGAAAATTAGCAACAATCATTTTATTGTTGTAATATAGGTTTCCCTCAACAACATAACCTCTGTGAGACTGGTGTGTTTCACCTGTGGTGCTGCAAAGTGCAAGTTGCTTTGGAGTAGCTCCATGGTGCGTTCTTCGCTTGTCTCTTCTTGTTTTGGAAATCTTTCTTTTAGGATGTGCCATTTTATTGTAAACTAGATAATTCTTTTAATTTCGACCATCTGGGGTCGCTTGTTTCATTTTCTATTTTTTCCTCTTTTTCGGAGGTGTAAACTAAAAAACCTTCTTCATTTGAGTCAAAATCTTCATTGCCAAATCTTGGATGAAGTTTTTTTGCTGGAATTGAAAGTGCAACGGTATCGTATATCAACTGGTCAAGGTCTATCGCAATCCTTTCTTTGCTAATCACTTCCAATTCATCGCTTAACTCTTTTTCTTCTTCACCGAGTTTAAAAAAATGAACCACTTCATTATCTATCTGATAATCAAATGTTTCATCACTTCTATCACATATTAGCTCTACTGTTCCTTTCAATTTTAAATCTGCTTTAATCATAGTTTCTGACATGTTTAAAACAACATCAATCACTAGCCTTGGCTGATTAAAAAATAAGGTGGAGAATTCCGTTAAGAAACTGGAATTCAACTCAAAATGGAAATCGTGGTTTCCATTTTTCAGACCTGATATTTTTATTTCGGTGAATTTCAAAGCGCTTAGGCCTTAAATTTTAGCCCGCAAAAGTAGTAGAATTTATCGAAGTGAAAAAATTGTATTGCAATCTAATCACAATTTAAGGAAACAATTTCTTGAAATTGTAAATGTACTGAAGGTAAAACCACTCTTTTAATCCAACTTAAAAAAGGCTTAAACTTTGATTATTTTTTTATGTCTAACATGTTTACTTAAATTTAATCGGTTCTTCGCTACATTGAGTGGAATTGAAAATTGAGTTTACCCAGATGTAGGTAAATTGTAGTGATGAAATTGTCCTGGTTTCGGAAACCTTTTGCTGT
>JBIPOE010000067.1:0-22482 GCA_044379485.1 Catalimonadaceae bacterium | reverse complement strand
AGGCAGTTGAGTACAAGCTTAACAACAGACCCAGAAAAAGATTTGACTTTAAAACTCCTTTAGATATATTTGAAAATTATGTTGCATTTATGACTTGAATCCGGCATTCATTATTGCCTGATGCTTAAAATTATAAACATATTAATTGATGTTTTGGAGTTCGTTTCATTCTGGAGGGTTGCTCCGGAGCTTTTAGGCGAAAAAAGGATGAAAAATATTGAATTGGCGGTGCGCAAAGCTGAACCATATATGCCAAACCTTATGTTCGGTATTTCAGGAACAATCATTGGGTTAACATTCGGTTTAACGCAATGGAATATTTTTGTAGCTGCATTTATGATTATTTCCATTTTAATCATATTAAAATATTCCAAAAGACTTTCTGCCTTTCTCAGCAATGATTTTTTTGGTCCTTTCTTTCAAAAACTGTCTGATAGCGAGGTGTTTAGGAAGAATGCCTTAAAACTGGGCGCAGTTCTGTTTAGGCTCAGTTTTGTTTTAAAACTGGTGGTGGGTATTTTAACTTGAATTAAGGACTCACCAAATTCAAACTGATCCCTGCATACAATGGATTTCCAAGTTTTGAGGTAACCGCAAAATCGCCCCTTTTACTATCTCTTTCTTCAGAAAAATTAAACTTAAAATTGTAGCGGTAACCAGCCTGAACCGAAATCCATACAAAGCCAAACAGCTTTTTCTCGTATATCATTCTGAATTTCAGCTCAGAACGGCGCAAATGTGAAATACCTTTCTCAAAAACTGCATCTGGTTCGGTAAGCATTCGATAACTGTTTCCTTCAATTTCAAATCCTGCCAGCAACAAAGATTGTGGTGAAAAATTATAACGAACATGGGCTCTGGCCGGCAAGAGCATTTCAAGACCCCATTTGTCATTAAAAGTTTTATTAAGCATTAACAGGGGAACATACAAAAGTTCACCACCTCTCCATGTTTGGGTTGCCCCAAGTGCCCACATAAAATTATCCGACTTTTTCCAGCCATACAGAGCCGCAAACGTAAGTGTTGGCCTTGGGAAATAATCGGAAAAATTATCCCAGGTAAAGTTCCCGTTAAAATCTCCCATGGCAGAGGCAATGATAAAATGTTTGTCATCCAATGGCTTAAATGCGGTTGCGCTTAAACCCATGGTTCGTAAACCAGGTTTTAAAGAAGAAAGGACATTACTTTCTACAAAAGTGTTTTGATCACTTCCTTTGGTTTTAAAAAAACTCTCGTAGTAATTTGCTGAAAGATTGAGAATGAACTTGTTATTTGAAATTACTGGTGCATTTGCCTGCCATCTTGCCCCTCCAACAAACTCTATTTTTTGTTCTTGAGGAGAAACCACAATTTGAGGTTGATTCGATCTTTCCTCATCTTTAAACTCTGCAGTAAAGGGAGCCTGAAACTCGTACCCAATCGAAATTAACTTTGTCGGGGAAAGGAAACGAACTTTTTGGGTACAAAATTTTACGCTTTCCTCTGTGCTTCCATATTGGCTATAATCTTCTTCCGGTTCAGTTTTGGTAGAATCTGTTACCTGAGAAAATGTTTGTTTGGCAAACAAAAGCAAAAATCCGGAGACTAGAATTAATTGTAATCTATTTGTTATCATGGTTTTAACAGAATTTAATTTTGCAAATTTAGTCTTCAAATCGATTTGAGCACTATGGAATTCAACAAAACTACATTTTCAAAAAACATCATTCCCTTTTGAAAAGATTACATTTTTTTTTCAAAAAAATGAATCGTAGCTTTCACCTGTGTAACAAATTGCCTTTGTTCCCTTTTTAGCAAACTTTTAAAGATGGACAATTCTACTCCTTTTCAAGTGGAAACAACTTCCTTTAAAAAAGGAGCCCTTTTCTATTTTATAATGGTAGGCCTTTTTTCGGCTGGTGTTTACTTTGTAATCTCAAGTGGGCAAAAATTAGAAAATCATAGCTGGACTCAAATAACAAATACATCAAAAACAACAACCCAGCCATTATCGGTTTCGCTTCATTCACCTATTTCAAAAGAAATAATCGATGAAACATTTCAGCAACTAATAGGAAACCTAACGCATCCTTTAAGCATCGCCCTTCTACAAATCATCATCATCATCAGTCTTTCCAGACTATTTTCATATCTTATGAGATTGGCTGGGCAGCCAGCAGTTGTGGGTGAAATAATTGCAGGAATTTTTCTTGGGCCATCTATTTTAGGAGCGGCTTTTCCCTTGGTATGGTCATCTGTTTTTCCTATTGCAAGCTTGCCTAATCTACACGCAATGAGCACGATAGGCTTAAGTTTGTTTATGTTTATTATAGGTTTGGATTTAGATATTTCCATCCTTAGAAAACGAATTCAAACTGCACTTTTTGTAAGCCATGCGAGTATTTTCGTGCCCTTTTTTATGGGCGTTTTACTGGCCTATCATTTATACTCTGGTTTTGCCCCCGGTGGCGTCACATTTTTAACTTTTGGTTTGTTCATGGGGGTGAGTATGAGCATTACTGCATTTCCGGTTTTGGCCAGGATCATACAGGAAAGAGGTTTAAGCAGAACACCTTTGGGCATAATGGCCATTACCTGTGCCGCCACAGACGATATTACAGCATGGTGTATTTTGGCAGTGGTAATTGCCATAGCCAAAGCCGGAAATTTGGGTGCTGCTATTTTTACTTTGATTTTGGCTGCAGGTTATGTAATGGTCATGTTTAAGGTGGTGAAGCCTATGATGTTAAGGCTTTCTCAAAAGTTTGGTGATGAAACCGGGCAGATCAAAAGACCTTTTGTTGCATTCGCGATTTTGGTTTTACTTATTTCAGCTTATGTAGCCGAAATTATTGGCATCCACGCCCTGTTTGGTGCTTTTCTGGCGGGCGTTACCATACCAGCCGATCAAAGAATCAGAGAAACCCTCAGGCAAAAAATTGAAGATGTCAGCCTGCTTCTTTTCCTACCTATCTTCTTCGCTTTCACTGGTTTGCGCACTCAAATTGGCCTCCTGGTTTCAGATGGACTTTGGAGTGTTTGTTTATTGGTTTTATTCGTGGCTGTGGCTGGAAAAATAATTGGAACCGTAACTGCATCAAAACTTATGAATCAATCCTGGAAAAATTCATTTGCCCTTGGTGCTTTAATGAACACCAGAGGTTTAATGGAACTTGTGGTCTTGAATATTGGCTATGATTTAGGTGTAATTTCACCAGAGATATTTGTGGTTCTGGTAATAATGGCGGTGGCAACTACTTTAATGACAGGGCCTTTGCTCAATTTGATAGACTGGGTTTGGAGAGAGAAACCTCTTCAAAAAGAGGATATTGTCGTAATGGAATAAATCCATTTTGTAAAATTTTCCGTGTTTTGGATAGACCTTATTCCATCCTATACCCTATCTTTTCACCAAGAATCACCTCACTTTTAACAAAAGTTCCGGTTCCAAAAGCAATTTCACGTCCTGATTCATCAAATAATCCGGACTCTCCAAAAAACAAACTTTTGGATTCGAATTTTACATTTCCTTTTGCAATTATTTTTCCAGTTCGTATTGGTTTTAAGATATTTATCTGAAATGAAGATGTCAGAATAAAATGGCTTTCCACCAAACTTTGTACCGCAAAAAAAGCCGCATCATCCAACATTTTGAAATATACGGAGCCATGCAAAGCATGTAGTGCATGATGAAAATCCGGGTTCAAAGGCAAGGAAATCTCAGCAAACCCCTCTCCTATTTCAATTTCAGTTTCCGGGTAGAGTTTCTGATTAATTGGAGCGGACAAATACATAGCCCTCAACTTCTGGAAATGCTCAATGGGTATCACTTTCTTTCTTCTCTGTTGTCAAAATCTTCTAAGCATCGGAAAGTTTTCTCTATGATTTCATATTCAGTTGCTGCATCAAGGAACAAATCCGGCATGGGACAAAATCTCATAAACTCCTCAATTTCATCATCCAACAAACCAGTCCACTTTTGCACTTTGGCTGCATTATATCGAATGGCATTGGATTTTTTCCTGGCCCTTTCGGCGACCATATCTCTAAGTTTTCTGGCATCTTTTCCCCTTCTGCTATACCTGTCATACAAAAAACTAATTGGAGACATTAAGGTTGGAGCTTCAGGGGCTTCGCCTGTTGGAGTATAAAACAACCATAATTTGGGTAAAAATTTGGCTTTGTATTCCCACCTAAGCATTGGATTGTCAAGGTCTAAGGTTCTTTTTCCAAGGATTTGAACTGCATTCAATTCAAAAATTTTAGACCTTAATTCAATAATCTGAAAATAGCTGGTTTGACGTAAAGGATCTTTCACAAAGTAAAAATCATGAAAACCCAGACTGCTTATTTTCAGGGTGTCTTTTTGAGAAATTACAACAGAAAAAAAGCCATTGCTATCAGCCACAACACCTTTTTTAGTTCCTAAAAATCTTACTGCTGCATACGAAACAGGCTTTTGAGTACCCATATCAACCAATCGAATGGCCACTCTGACAGGGAATTCCTTTGGTTGACCAATTACCGCCTGGCCGAATAAAATATTATGAATAGAAGTCCACAAAATGAAGCTTATAAAGAATAAAAGCTTTTTTGTAATAAATGCTCCGTCAGGCTTCTGCGTCAAACCAAAGGGTATAAAAGTGCAGTTTTTTATCTTTGTCAAATCCCTTTTCCAATCTCTCTTTATTTCCGTGGACATAAATATGAAAGTTCTTATCCAGTTTGATTATGGATTTCACAAATTTCTTTGCCTGGTTTTGAACTGCATCTGTTACCGCGAATTGGTCTGGCGGATTCCACTGTCGCTGCTCGGTATATTTTTCCTGGTAGTTGTCAAACGCATCTATTATGGATGGCTCCTTTAAAACTTCGGTTTTGAAATTCTCGAAGTTAACCGCTTTATTATCAGAAGTATATTTTAAACTATCGGATAAAAAACTAACTTGATTTTCCTTTGGTTGTTGCTGCTCTTTCACTATCACATCTTCGCTAAATGATTTACACATTTTGAAAAACTGTTTGGCATGAAAGGCATCGTCCACTATTTGGTGAAAGGGAAAAAGCACCTTTGACCAGGCAGTTCCTCCAGCATCTGCTTTGCCGGAATCCAGCATAAAAGTAGTAAAACCATCCATTCCATCCGGATAAAAAAGGCAACCAAATTCTGGTTTTTTTATGGGTAAACCATGCAAAACCATTGGGTCTGCACCATTCATATTCAAGAAGTTACTTTTTTCTCTGGCAAAGAAAAAGCCAATGGCCCGGCCTACATATTCGTCAACTGAAAAGTTATCCCAGGCTACTGTAAACCAAAAGGCATCCTCATCGGAAGCGGATGAAACTTCGGCCCACTTTTCTGAAACCTGGCTGTGAATTTTGCCTAATTCTCCATCCTGAAAAAAGGCATCCAAAGCTGGTTTTAAATCAGAAAAACGATCATGATTTACATTTAGACCACCTTCTTTATCGGAAGGAAAATGCGAAAGAAAAAAATAGTTAAATAGTTGACCGGTCCAATCGTCAAGATCTTGCATTTCAGAAGGTTCCGCTGCTTCCAATTCATCAGATTGGCCATGGTGCCAGGTTTGAACCCAGATTTTTGAAGGTCCGTTTTCCTGAATAAGTTTCTTCATTTTTCAAATTTTGATGAAAAAAATCTGAACATAGAATTCAAATTAAAAACATCAATTAACAACAAAGGTGAATAGACTTCGATTTGCAAGCAATCTGCTAGCAAAAAAATTAATACTTTTGGAGAAGTTTAGAAGTACAAATTACTGATTTAAAGGTTTTTATTTGAAAAATTTCCAAAAACTAAATTATTGAAAATTACCTACGCTAAACAATTTGTAAATTTGCAGAAAAATAGATTCCATGATAATTGCAAATCCAATTTATGATGTAGTGTTTAAGAGAATGATGGAAAATGAAAAAGTTGCCAAATTTTTCATCGGCACATTATTGGAAGAAACCATTCTTGAGCTGGAAGTAAAACCTCATGAATTTACATATACAAATGAGGCGGCTGGTATTGCACTTTTTCGTTTGGATTTTATTGCAACTATTAAAACAGAAGATGGTGGGTATAAAAAGATATTGATAGAAATCCAGAAGGCCAGAAATCATGTGGATTTAATGCGGTTCCGGAATTATTTGGCAGAACAGTACAAAAAGGTTGATATTATAAGCAGTAAAAAAGTAATATTACCTATTACAACTGTTTATATATTAGGATTTAACTTAGTGGAAATTGATTCCCCTTGTTTGAAAGTTGAAAGAAGTTATATTGATTTAATCAATAAAGCATTTATTAAAAATAGAAGTGAATTTATTGAAAAGTTAAGCCATGATTCCTATATAGTTCAGGTTGAACGGATAACCAACAAATATGGATCCAAATTAGAAAAATTACTTAGTATTTTCGAACAAAATAATTTTATTGATGAAAATGGTATTGTTAAGGAATTTAAACATACCATTGATATAGAAGAAATAAAAATTGCTACAGATATTTTACATTATGCAGGAACGGATTCAAACGAAAAGAAAAAAATAGAGATTGAGCAAGAGGCCTGGCGAAGTTTAAATGCCATGTTTGAAGATAAGGAAACTGAATTTCTACAAACTATCCTTGAAAAAGATAAGAAGATTGAGGAAAAAGATAAGAAGATTGAGGAGAATGAAAAACTAATTGCTGAACTCATGAAAAAATTGGATCAGAAGAAATAAGGCCATTTCAAACCAACTGTTCTACAAAACCCTGGTCTGAATTTATCTTAACCTATTCCAGAAATTGACTTTGCTGAAAATCGTTAAGCTTGTCACTTACCCTTCGAAGGGAATTTTTACAAATGGAACTGAGTTCGTCTGCCCGACTCAATAATTTTTCTATTTGATCTAAGTCTAAGTTCTCAGAATCGATTCTTTGTGCAATTTCTTTTAGTTCTTTAAATGCTTCCTGGTAGGTCATTTTTTATTTACGATTAAAACTTTGGCAACTAAATTTCCATCTATCAATTGAACCTCCAACGGTTCCTCGGTACTGGCTTCTTTTACTGAAAAAAGCTTCCTCTTATTTTGACTCAATCTGGCATAGCCTTTTGCCAAAATGGCCAAAGGATTTCCTTGTATCAATTGATTTTCAAGTTGAGAAAATTCCTCCTTTTTTTCAAATATTTTCCTTTGCAAACTTTGGGTAAAAGCAATTCCAATGTTCTGAAATTTTTTGTTTTCTGATTGGATTGATTTGGCAGTTGAATTAAATAATTGTTGCATAAGGCTTTGAAATTCAAATATTTTGCCTTGCATAGTGCTTTGTAAACTTTGTGCTATGCGTTGGCCAATAAGCAACATTTCAGTTTCTACCTCTATCATTTTTTCAACCAGAAAATCCGCAACCGCAGTTGGTGTTTTAAATCTCTGATTGGCAACCTGATCGGCCACTGAATCATCTCTTTCATGGCCAATACCCGTTAAAACTGGTAATTGACAATTGGATATTGCTTTTGCTATTTCATACGAATCAAAAACCTGAAGATCCGCACTACTTCCTCCACCACGAAGAATCAAAATAGCCTCAAAAGGAAACTCTGATTTTTCTATTTCTTTTATGGCTTGTGGGATTGATACCAAGGCTTCTTTACCTTGCATTTGAGCTGGAAAGAGTTTCCAATTAAATGCGTATCCATACATATTCTCTTTAATATGCGTTGTAAAATCCTGAAAACCAGCTGCTGTAGAAGAAGATATGATGGCAAAATTTTGAATATAGTCTGGCAATTCAACAGCTTTATTTTTACCAGTAAGTCCTTCGAACTCCAGTCGTTGCAAAACTTCCATTCTCTTTCTGGCGATTTCACCCAGCGAAAATTCAGCATCTATGTCCCAAATGATCAGGCTCAAACCGTATTGAACATTAAACTCAACCTTGGCCAGAACTTGAATTTTTAATCCTTTTTGTAGGCTATTACCAGTCAGGATTTGAAACTTTCGATGGACAATCTCAAAAGTTTTTTTCCATATCATTGCCTTTGCCCTTGCGGACTGACCTTCGCCATCGCTTAACTCTAAATAGCAATGTCCTGAATAAGAGTTGATTGTAAAGGAATTAATTTCAGCCGTAATCCAAACCGCCTCGGGGTAAGCATCTTCAAGCGTCTGCCGGATGTGAAGATTGAGGTCGGTAAGGCTATAAACTGGCAATGAATGTATGTTTTGACAAATGTATGATTGCAGTTTTAAATAATTTGCTGAGAAACCAAATTTTGGAAGAAATTTTGGAAGACGTAAATTTAACATGGAAGTGGACTAAATCTTCCATGTTTTGTAGTTGTATTCATTAATCAATAACAAATTAATTCTCATCAGATTTAAAATTCAAATTCTAGTCCGAAACTCGTTGGTATTCTAAAAAAATCGTAACCACCTTTGCATGCTGAAAAATGGAAAGAAGATTCAATTACAATCAGGCTGTGAAAAAAGAATTTCACTATGCCAATGAGCAAGAAACCGTCACCTTTCGGGAATATGGCCGCAATATTCAGAATATGGCTCGCCACTTGCTTACCATAGAAGATAGGGAAAAAAGAAGCAGAATGTCAATTACCCTTATTGAGTTGATGAAACAGCTCAATCCGGTAGTTGGTGAACCAAACGATTATTATCAAAAACTTTGGGACCACCTGCATGTAATGACAGATTTGAAGTTGGAAGTGGATGGACCTTTTCCAAAACCAGATTCTGAAGTTTTAGTAAAAAAGCCCCAAACCGTTCCATATAGAATTGGAGATGCCCGTTTTAAGCACTATGGTCGCAATATTGAACTTTTGGTGCAAAAGGCAATGAATGTGCAAGACCCTGAAGAGCAAGAGCATGCGAGCATTTATATCTGTCGTTTGATGAAGTTATTTGTTCTAAGCCATTCCAAAGATATGATGGAGGATAGCGTGGCCATAGAAAATTTAAAAAAGCTATCAGGAGGAAAACTTGCTTTGGATGCAGAAAAAGTTTCTTCATTAAATCTTTTAAGCATCAATCCAAAAGATGCATTGCAGATGCCTCAAAATCAGTCTAATAGAAATCAAGGTGGTGGCCAGGGCAGAAACAACAGAAATCAACGTTTTCAAAGTAACAAGAGAAGAAGGTAAAAGCGGATGACAACTTTCAGGATTAAGGGAGGCACCCAACTTTCTGGTTCTATTGAGCCACAAGGTGCTAAAAATGAAGCCCTTCAAATAATATGTTGCGTTTTGCTTACCGCAGAACCAGTTACCATTACCAACATTCCAGACATCAGAGATGTGAACAAACTGATTGAGCTTTTAAACTCAATGGGTGTAAAAGTGACCAGAAATGGTCCTGGTTCTGTAACATTTCAGGCAGATGCGATCAATCTGGACTATCTCCAAACGTCTGAATTTCAGGATAAAGCCTCTTCTTTACGGGGTTCAGTCATGATTGTTGGTCCACTTCTGGCAAGATTTGGAACCGCAAGAATTCCAAAACCAGGAGGAGATAAAATAGGCAGAAGAAGACTTGATACACACTTTGTGGGCCTCGAGAAATTAGGTGCTACATTTGATTATGATCCCGATACGCAATTTTATCAGGTAAGTGGCAAAAACCTGAAGGGTTGTTACCATTTATTGGACGAACCTTCTGTTACTGGTACTGCCAACATTTTAATGGCCTCGGTATTAGCAGAAGGAACCACGACATTATACAACACTGCTTGCGAACCCTATTTGCAACAGCTTTCGGCCATGCTCATCCGTATGGGTGCTAAAATTGAAGGCCACGGTTCGAATTTATTAAAGGTAACTGGTGTAAAAGAACTGTCTGGAACCGACCACCGCATGTTGCCGGATATGATTGAGATCGGTTCATTTATTGGGATGGCAGCCATCACCAATTCTGATATTACCATTACCAATTGCCGGTTGGATATGCTTGGGCAAATTCCTGATGTATTTCAAAAGCTTGGAATCCAGATGGAAATTAAGGACGACAACATCCGGGTTTATGGTAACGAACGCTATGAAATCAATTCATTTATAGATGGTTCCACGCTAACTGTAGCCGATGGACCCTGGCCTGGATTTACGCCTGATCTTTTGAGTATTGTTTTAGTAACCGCTACCCAAGCCAAAGGAACCGTGCTTATCCACCAGAAAATGTTTGAAAGCAGGCTGTTTTTTGTGGATAAACTGATTGATATGGGCGCCCAAATAATTTTGTGCGATCCCCATAGAGCCACAGTTATTGGCCTTGACCGTCAGATTCCACTTAAAGGAATTCGGATGACCAGTCCGGATATCAGAGCGGGTGTGTCACTTTTACTGGCAGCGATGAGCGCTGAAGGCACCAGTTTGATAGACAATGTGGAGCAAATAGACAGAGGGTATCAAAATATTGACAAAAGGCTGAATGCACTTGGTGCGAAGATTGAAAGGCTTTAAAAGATTAAATTCAAAATAAAAAAGAAGGATTTGCAGTAATGTGAATCCTTTTTGTGTTTTCAAGCAGATGGCTGATTACATCATGAGATTTGAAGACAATATTTCCTCCTTGTTGGGTCTCTTGGAAAACAAATCTTACATAAGATTGCTTGTCTAATTCTAAGGGACTGAATTGATAAAGTTTTATTGGTTGACCTTTGAGCCCTTGCGTATAATACCACAAAGTGCTGGATCATTTGCTGGGGTGCTGCTGAAAGGCCTTTGTCAATTTTTGCTCAACTTTCCTTTGCGGCCATAAAAGCAAAGGCAATTTTTGATTCAAACGCAGCCATTCATGGTTTGTTTCCTGCAGGTTTAGAGGTTCCGGTTTTGTCACCTGAAGCTTTTCCGGCAAATCCAGATCATCTTTTAATTCTTTCCCCGGTTTTTCATGCTGAAATTATGAAAAGCATCTGGCATAAACTTGGATCTGCTACCCAGATTCATATACCTCTTATGGGGCATTATAGGAAGGATGAGTATCCGTATAAATTAGTCTAACATTCGCTTCGCAAAAATAGCAGACAACGGGATGACAATTTGAATGCCATTTTTCTGGATTTGCAGAGTTGGCTTTGCGAAACTCTAAACTTTGAAAAAGGGCTTTCGTTTATTTTTTTAATTGTTTCTTTTTTAGAGTTTTGCAAAAATATGCCAAGATGGAAAATGGCGTGGGTTTTCCGTGGATTTATGAGTTAGGTGCATGCATAGTACCACCCAAAGACAATCAGCATCAGGACATAAACTATTCACCTTGACAAACTATAAAAAGATAAAAAAGTATATTTGACGCAGAATAAATACAGAAAATGAGCAAAATAAAAATATATAATTTCGGACCTATAAAACAAGGCTACCAAGACAATGACGGCTGGATAGATGTGAAAAAAGTAACCTTATTTATCGGAAATCAAGGTTCAGGTAAAAGTACTATTGCAAAATTAATAACGACCTTCCTCTGGATAGAAAAGGCATTGACAAGAGGAGATTATAATAAAAAATGGTTTACTAGAAAAAACAAGCTAAAAAATCAATTCCTGACATATTTTAGACTTGAAAATTATTTTCCAAATGCTGACGATGTTAACCAACCATATATAGAATATTTAGGCGATTCATTTCATATCATTTTTGAAAATGGAGTGCTAAATATTGAGGAAGTAAAAGGAAAAAAATATCCTTTACCTCAGATTATGTACGTTCCTGCCGAAAGAAATTTCATTTCTTATGTAAAAAACACAAAGGAACTTAAAATTGCATCTGACTCTTTAAGAGAGTTTTTGACGGAGTTTGAAAAAGCTAAAGATGATATCAAAAGCACAATTAAATTGCCAATTAATAATGTAGATTTAGAATATGATAAATTAAATGATGTTCTTAATATAAAAGGCAAAGTAAAAGATACAGATTATAAGGTCAGATTAATTGATGCATCAAGCGGTTTTCAATCTATTGTTCCCTTATATTTAGTATCTTCCTATTTATCAAATTCTGTTAAAAAGCAATCGCTAAAACAATCAGAACCTATGAGTGCGGATGAGTTAGATAGGTTCAAAAAGAATGCAGAAGAAATATTGTCAAATAACAATTTAACATACGAGCAACAACGAGTTGCCCTTTCAATTCTTTCTTCTAAATTCAATAAAACAGCATTTATTAATATTGTCGAAGAACCAGAACAAAATTTATTTCCAAGTTCTCAAAGAGAAATATTAAATGCCTTATTAGATTTTAATAATATGAATGAAGGGAATAAATTAATTATGACTACTCATAGTCCTTATCTAATTAATTATTTAACCCATTCGGTGAAAGCGTCTATCGTGTTTGAAAAAATTAATAAAGCACCTAACAAGACTGACCTAGCTGAAAAAATAAATAAAGTAGTACCTTTAAAATCCTTAATAAAACCCACAGATTGGGCGGTTTATGAGCTCAATGAAAATGACGGTTCTATAATTAAGCTTGACAATTATAAAGAACTCCCTTCAGATGAAAATTATCTAAATGAAAGTTTAGGAAAATCTAATGACATTTTTATTAACCTTTTAGAAATTGAAGATTTATGCCAATAAACTTTTTTGATGGGGCTTGTAAAACAGAATCAAATAAGGGTCAATTTGGATTATGTGACGACACCCCTCCACCTGAAAAACCTGCATATATTGACGAAAATGACCGATCAAAGTGGATTGGAAAAGTAACAAATCCCTCAAATAAGGATGTGGATTTTTATGCTATTGACAATTGTGTAGAAATATTAAAAGCAGATGGAGTTAGCAAGGAAAGTAGATGTGACGGTATTCTTCATTTTGACAATAGTATAGTATTTGTAGAATTAAAGATGAGAGGAAGCAGTGGTTGGCTAGTTAAAGCAAGGACGCAACTTACAATTACTCTAGGTAAATTTCAACTAGAAAATAATTTAACTGACTATGATAAAATTGAAGTATATGCTTGTAATGGAGTAAAACCATTTGCTAATCAAGGAAACAATATAGAACTTCAAAAATTCAAAGACGACACAGGGTTAATTATGTATGCTCAACAAGACATTGTATTGTAAATTTATCCTGACTATGAAATACTGGAGTAAAAAATCGCCAGCACCTAATAGCATCTACAAAAAATTGGCGTTTCAGTGCTTAAATGAAGCTTTGTGCTTCGTATTAAGTTTAGTGCCAACTGACAGATTTGTACTACGAAACCTGCACGGACACAAAGCCCGAAAATGTTAACCGCAACTGAACCCAACCACCACATAGACAATAAAACATGACTCGGACAGATGAAACTTATTACAAATTTGCCTTTCTCCAAAACTTTGCGTTGTTTTACCTCAACTCTAATTAGCAATGAAAGTCTTTTTTCTTTTCCTAATCGCAATTTTGCCGCTTCATTCATTTTGCCAAACTCTTTTTGGGGCAACAGGTGGAACTTTGTCGGATACCCAGAATCCGTTTGATTTTTCGATTGGTGAACCAATTGTGGCAGACATATCAAGTCTTGATTTTACCTACAATATTGGTTTTCAACAACCCTATTACGATTTTTTTACTAATGTCTTAAAGTCGGAAATATCAGCCTATCAAATTTTTCCTAATCCGTTTTCGAATGCATTCCGTTTTGAGGCAAGCTCAGAAATTCAAAGCTACTTTCTGCTTGACGCCAGTGGACGAGAAGTATTTCAAGCTCAAACAGCAGGCAGGGAATTCGAATATAAAGTATCCACTTTGCCGAAAGGCTTTTATCAATTGAAGGTTCAATTAGCGAACGGAAAAACAATCAGCTCTAAAGTAATTCATCAATAATTTCAACTCTTTCAATAACATGAAAAACCTTTTTCTTCTTCTATTGCCCTTTTGCTTTACACTTTTAAGCTACGGACAAACCCCAAAAACAATTTCCTATCAAGGCGTTGCGAGAAATGCAACAGGCCAGCCAATTCCGAATCAAAGCATTAAAATTAAGCTTTCATTACTGGAAACGGCAACGAGCTCCAACGCTTTGTACACCGAGACACATACACCCACAACAACTGGTCAGGGACTTTTTGCCCTACAAATCGGAGCTGGGACAGTTTTAAGCGGAACCTATTTAACCCTTGACTGGAGTAATGGACCGAAATTCGTAAAAACCGAAATAGACCCGACAGGCGGAAACAATTTTACCTTAATCAGTACAAATCCTTTAAATGCAGTGCCCTTTGCTTTGTTTGCTTCAAGTGGTACGCCAGGGCCAAGAGGTTTAAAAGGGGATACCGGAGCAAGAGGACCAAATGGACCGCAAGGAATTACAGGCACAAATGGATCAAATGGTAAAAGCATTCTGAACGGAAGCACAAAACCAACAACTTCTATTGGAACTTTGGGTGATTTTTATATCAATACTGTTACAGATACATTGTACGGCCCGAAAACTGCTGGAGGTTGAGGAACTGGAATATCTTTGGTTGGGCCAAAAGGTAGTTTTCCTACTGGAACAAATATTGGGGATATGCAATATTGGAATGGGAGTCAGTGGGTTTTTTTACAGATTGGTACTCAAGGCCAAACACTTACTGTATGTAATGGCAAACCAAATTGGGGCCCATGTTCTGTAGTTTTGGCAACTCTAACAACTTCAACTATTACGAATATTACTAGTTCGACAGCCACCTCTGGTGGAAATATTAGCAATGATGGCGGTGGCAGCATTACAGCTAGAGGCGTATGTTGGAGCACATCTCAAAGCCCAACAATAGCATTAAGCACCAAAACAGTAGATGGTACGGGAATAGGAACATTTACCAGCAACCTGACGGGCCTAAACACAGCTACTACTTATTATGTAAGAGCCTATGCTACGAATTCTGCGGGAACAGCTTATGGCAACCAGCAAACGTTAACTACAAGTACGGTAGTAAATGGTATTTTTAACCCCAATTTAACTTACGGAACCATTGCTGACAATGACGGTAACACCTATAAAACCATTGTTATAGGCACCCAAACCTGGATGGCGGAAAATCTAAAAACCAGCAAATACCGGAATGGGGATCTAATACCCACTGGTTTGAGTGGCAGCCAATGGTCCACCACGTCAACAGGTGCCTACGCCATTTATGATAACAATGAAGCAAATAATACTACTTACGGCAAGCTATACAATTGGTATGCAGTAATAGATAGTAGAAACCTATGCCCAGCAGGTTTGCACGTTCCCAGCGATGCAGAATGGACTACCCTAGAAAACTACTTAGGGGGTTCAACTGTAGCAGGGGGCAAAATGAAATCAACATCATTAAGCTATTGGCAAACTCCAAACACAGAAGCAACGAATGAAAGTGGTTTTTCTGGTCTTCCGGGCGGCGACCGTCCCGCCGGTGGTAATAATATATATTACTTATTTGGCTACAACGGCCTATGGTGGTCCTCTACCGTTGGTTCTATTACACAAGCCTATGCCCGGTATTTGAAAAACACCAATGGCAATTCGCTCCGGACCAACACCCAACAGCGTAATGGCTTTAGTGTTCGCTGCCTTATGGATTAAATAACTATCTTGCTGTCAGCCCTAATTGCGTAAGGTAAGTCGGAAAATAGATAAAGTGGATTTGCAATGTTCAAATAATGAGAAAATTAGAAATTTTAAGAACTTACCTCATTAGTCTGAGAGATTTACTTAAGAGTGAAAAGTATGGTTATCCAGTATATAATATTAAGTTCATTTACCCTGATCCTTTTTATGGCCTAATTTCCAGACAAATAGAAAGTGCAGCCGAGGGAGACGAAAACACAATTCAAACTCAAGATTGGGAATTTGTCCATCAAAAACAGTTAAAAACAATTCCTGATTATAAAGATTTTAACCAAGTTGGTTTACTTAAATTTGTTGAAAACAGTATTAATACACTTCAAATAGAAAAAATCGAAAATGAAAATGAATTAAAGGAAGCTGTTCAAAGAATCCAACATGATCTAAACGAGTTCCGAGAAAATCGAGAAAATGAATCATTAAATGGCAGGAAGTTACCCAATATACAAGAAAGAGATACTTTTGAAGATGGTTTTCTTAGTTTATAATTCATAAACTTATCAAGGCGAAAATTCTTAATTTACATTCAGATATTTAAAATGAAGCCCCATTTTTTATTGAATGACCCTGTATTAAGGAAATATGTCATCTAAAGGGTCATCATTTCGCAAAACATATAATAGCGTATTAAGCCTTGTCCAGTTAGAATCAAGAGGATAATTTGGAGCTATCAAATTTGGATCGACCAACCGTTGAGCAGTTTTTAATTCATGGTCAAGTGCATGAGCATCAATATATTCTGACTTTACTTGCTCCAGCGATTTTCCATAAATATCTTTTAGTACCTGTAATTTAATCTGATATGAGTCAATATCGGACATCGGAATTTTGCGATTATCTTCAATATATTTTGCGATTTCTTCAATTTTTTCCTTAAGTATTTCTTGAGATTTCATAAGCTTTTTTAGATTAAAAATTTTCACCCTCATTATATTACATTAAGGGTTTTTCTGCTTTGCAAGCTTAGTACCTATTTTTGATTCCACCGCATGCCCAAAAACATTTTTAAAGTAATTTGAAACCCGCAGTCAGACTTTTTAGCGAAGCACATGTCAGACTAAAGCTAAAACCAATTTAGAATCAGCGAAAAGCTGCCTGATGGTCAACATGGCTTGACCTTACATGTTTTGCAATTGTTTGTTCGTGTACTTTTTTAAATAGATTTGCTCAATATTATGTACTTTTTTTAAATAGATTTGCACATTACCAAATACCATTTTGCCTTGAAAAAATCATTTGTATACTCAGCATTGCTAACTGCTTTTTCCTTCTTTTCGGAGGTGAATGCACAAAAAGCATCCGGAACAGCCATTTCTCAAAAGGAGAAAATTGCCAACCAAATTTACCACCACACACCTGATGGAAGAACTTATTTCGAACTTTCGGGTCAAAAGATCTTAATCAAATTTGCTCCTGAGATTAGTTTGGAGGAGCAAGCCAGGATTTTATCTGAGGAGAAAATGTTGATGCCAATTACCAAAGAAATGGCACTTCCGGCTCCAAAGGTTTTGATGGCAGAATTGCAAAAAGGCGCAACAGAAAAGGAAATTCTGGCTTTGATTGAAAAACTAAATGCAGTTCCACAAATTGAATATGCCAACCCGTTTCTCATTTACCAGGATGGTACTTCAGAAGCGGCTCTGGACAGGTTTTTTGTAAAATTAAAAGACCGCTCTGATTTTGGCAAAATGGATGAATTGGTGAAATCTTACGGTGCTACTATTGATGAGCAATACAAATATGATCCCAATTTATTTTTTATAAAAGTTACCAAAAACTCAAAAATGAGGTCTTTGGAAATGGCAAATCAATTTGCAGAAACAGGCCTTTTTGTTACAGCAGAGCCTGATATGCTTAAATTACTAAAGAGGTATAACACAAACGATCCAAACGTAGGACTTCAATGGTCTCTCAACAATACGGGATCTTCTGCTCAATACAATGGAGTAAATGCCGGAGGAACAATAGGTGCAGATATGAAGGTTTTTTCAGCCTGGGGAATCAGTACGGGTTCTTCCACCCTTAAGGTTGCTATTTTAGATGAAGGGGTGGATCTGGTGCATCCAGATTTGGTAGCCAATTTACTTCCCGGTTTTGATGGCACTGGTTTGGGTAGCAATGGTGGTCCCAGTGGAAACGATGCCCACGGAACAGCTTGTGCAGGTATAGTGGCAGCAGTAGGAAATAACAATACTGGTTTAGCAGGTGTAGCCTACGGTTGTAAAATTATCCCTGTCCGCATAGCATATTCTTCCGGGACTAGTTGGGTTACAAGTAATTCAGTAATTGGAACATCATTGGATTGGGCCTGGAATCAAGGAGGAGCCGATGTGTTAAGTAATAGTTGGGGAGGCGGTAGTTCATCTACATTAATTAACGATCCTATCACAAGAGCTGTCACGCAAGGGCGTGGTGGAAAGGGTTCGCCAGTTCTTTTTGCAGCTGGAAATAGCAATGGTGCAAACAGTTATCCAGCCACATTATCCAATGTGGTTTCTGTTGTGGCAATGAGCATGTGCAATCAACGCAAAAATCCTTCCTCCTGCGATCAGGAAACATGGTGGGGATCTAATTTTGGAACTGGTGTAGATGTATCTGCACCTGGTGTAAAAATCTACACCTGCGATATTTCCGGTTCTGCTGGTTATTCGACAGGTAATTACACAGGTTCTTTTAACGGCACATCATCTGCCTGTCCAAACGCTGCAGGTGTTATGGCATTGATATTGTCTGTTAATCCAAATTTGACCAATGCTCAGGCTCGTCAGATTCTTGAATCCAGCTGCGACAAAGTTGGTGGTTATACCTACAACAGCAATGTAAGCGGCCAACCAAACGGAACCTGGAGTACAGATCTTGGCCATGGAAGAGTTAATGCTTTTACTGCTTTACAACTGGCAAATCCACAACCGTGTACGACACCAACTGTAGGCGGAACTGCGACTGGTCCAGCAAGTTTTGCTTCAGGATCTAATGGTACTTTTGTATTGACCGGATCAAATGGCACTAATATTCAATGGCAGGCTTCCAGCAATGGTGGAACTTCTTACTCTGATATTGGTGGGGCGACCAATGCAACTTCAGCCTTTACTTTGGCTGGTGGTACATATTTGATAAGAGCAGCAGTATCCAGAATAAACTGTACTGTTTCGTATTCAAATGTATTAAATCTAACCGTAACATCTCCAGTTGGGGATGTATTAGGCAATCCAATCATTATCTCAAGCTTTCCATTTTCTACCACGGTTTCCAATGCAAGTGGATTTACAAATGCCTATACGGGTACAAATAATCAAGCGTCGGCAGATCTCTTTTTCAGATTTACCACAGGACCATGTACAGATAGTATGACCGTTTCTACATGTGCTTCTGCCTTTGATACGTATTTGCATTTGCTCAATTCTTCCGGAACCTGGATTTCATCCAATGATGACAATGGTCCTTTGTGTACAGGAACGAGGGCTTCAATGAAGTTTTTGGTTTCGCCTAATACCACTTATTTTATTGTGGCAGAAGGCTATGGAACCGCAACTGGTTCAATTGTCCTTTCTATAAATCAAAGGGATAATCCTGTCTTTACCACCAACATTACCGCTGGAGGTCCACTTACATTTTGCCAAGGCGGTTCTGTGGTATTAACTGCAGGCGCCGGTTCCAGCTACCTTTGGAGTAATGGGGCCACAACACCATCAATAACAGTTAATTCATCTGGAAATTATTCAGTTACAGTTTCGAATGCAAATGGTTGTGCGGCAAGCGCCTCAAGTACGGTGACTGTAAATCCAAATCCTACAGTATTTAATACTTCTGGTGGTGGTTCTTACTGCACAGTTCCTGGAACGGGTACAAGTGTAAATCTTTCAGGTTCTCAAACGGGAGTATCTTATGAATTTAAGTTTACAGCAGGAGGAACTGCAGCCACTGTATCTGGAACTGGCTCAGGCTTAACTGCAACCGGAATAACTGGAGTGGGTACCATTACGGTTCTGGCAACCAATTCAAGCACTGGTTGCTTTGCCAATATGAATGGTTCTGCATCGGTGATTCCTCAAGCTGCCAGCCTCTATTTCAGAGATCAGGATGGAGATGGTTTTGGGGATGCTGGAAATTCAACGCAGGCCTGCTCAACACCAATTGGTTATGTATCTAACAATACAGATTGTGATGACAACAATTCAGCGGTAAATGTGCCTCAATCATTCTTTGTAGATGCTGACAATGATGGTTTTGGTTCTACTGCAACTGCCATGCTTTGTAGCGCAACTGCTCCAACTGGCTATTCAAGTAACAATACAGATTGTGATGACAACAATTCTGCAATCAATGCTCCGCAATCATATTTTGTAGATGCTGACAACGATGGTTTTGGTTCTACAGCAACTGCTATGCTTTGCAGCACAAGTGCTCCTGCTGGTTACTCGAGCAACAATACAGATTGTGATGACAACAATTCCGCTATCAATGCACCGCAATCTTATTTTGTAGATGCTGACAACGATGGTTTTGGTTCTACCACAACTGCCATGCTTTGCAGCACAACTGCTCCGGCTGGTTACTCAACAAATTCATTGGATTGCAATGATGGAAATGCCAACGAAAATCCATCACAAACAGAAGTTTGTGGCAATGGAATAGATGACAATTGCAATGGTCAAATTGATGAAAATTGCATCGTTTATGTTTTTTATCAGGATGCTGATGCTGATGGATTTGGAAACCTGGCCTCATTCGTTTCTTCAAACAATCCAACAGTTCCTTCCGGATATGTAACGAATAGTACAGATTGCAATGATGCAGTTTTCGCTATAAATCCAGCTGCGACAGAGGTTTGTAATGGAATTGATGACAATTGCGATGGTACAATCGACAATGGAATTCCTGCTCTTCCTGCCTCTACAGTAATTAATGGACCAGCTGGTGTTTGTAGAAATTCTACCAATCAGGTATTTTCAACTCCGGCAATTGCAGGAGCAAGTTCTTATATTTGGACTTTACCAGCTGGCGCTACAGGAAGTTCAACTACCAATTCCATTACAGTTTCCTTCTCATCCACTTATGTAACTGGAAATATTTGTGTAAGGGCGTCTAATTCATGTGGGCAGGCTACAAATTTCTGCAGAAGTGTTATTTATTATTCAGCCAGACCTGGAACTCCGGTCAGCATTTCAGGCACAACAGGTGGCGCATGTTCAGCCTCGACCAGAACTTTTACGACTGCATCAGTAGCCAACGCGACTTCCTACAACTGGACAGCACCAGCAAATGCAAGCATTCAAAGCGGTCAAGGAAGTTCTTCAGTGGTTGTTGAATTTTTACCAGGATTTGTTTCAGGAAGCCTTTCTGTTACTGCCTCAAACTGTGCAGGGACAAGTACAGCTAGAACACTTGCATTGTCTTCAAGTACGGCAGTTCCAACAAGCATAACCGGTCCTTTGAATACAGTTTGTGCTGGTTCTACTCAAACTTATACCAGCTCATTAGTGTCCGGTGCTACAGTTTACACATGGACCGTTCCAGCCAATGCCATCATAAACAGCGGACAGGGAACAAATTCTATCTCGGTTAAATTCCCAAGTCCATTTACCAGTGGTTCTGTTACGGTTAAGTCTGGAACGGCTTGCTTTACAAGTTCAGCCAGATCGATTACAGTTCAGTCAGTTCCAACTGCGCCTACCTCAATAACCGGTGCGATTAACGGAGTTTGTAATGGCACAACTCAAACCTATTCTTGTCCGCTTTCTACAACTGGTGGCACCAGTTACAACTGGACCATTCCAGCAGGTTCGGTGATTAATAGTGGCCAGGGAACAAATTCGATAAGTTTGACCTTGCCTGCAGCTTACACTTCTGGTACTTTAAGTGTTACTGCTTCAAATGCCTGTGGGACAAGTACATTAAGATCTACCACAATTCGTTCAAATCCAGTTCAGCCAGGTACAATTTCAGGACAATCATCCAATCTTTGTGGAGGGGGAACTTTTTCTTACAGCATTGCAGCTGTAGCCGGAACAACTTCTTATACATGGACTGTTCCAGCAGGTTACAGCATTTTGGCTGATAATGGAACCAACATCAGTTTAAGCGTGCCTTCCGGATTTACCAGTGGAACTTTATCTGTAATTGCATCCAATGCTTGTGGAAACTCAATAGCAAGAACACTTCCATTAAGCAGACTCCCAACAACTCCTGGAACTATTACAGGCCCAACTTCAGTTTGCCCGTCGGCAACGGGAATATCATACACTTTGGTGGGAACCCCAGGCTTAACTTATACCTGGACACTACCAAGTGGTGGAACAGTGGTAACAGGTCAAGGAACTGCAGCCATTACTGCAAACTGGGGAACATTTGCAGGAAATGTAAGTGTAAGAGCTGCCAATGCATGTGGCAATTCCAGTTCAAGCAGAACACTTGCAGTTTCTTTGTTGCCTTGCAGACAAGTTATTGAAGATGAAATAGATGCTGAGAAAAACGAGGTTAGTCTTTCTGTATTTCCAAATCCAGGAACGGGTAAATTTGTTTTAAAAACTAAGGGTATAACCGATGGTGACCAGCTGATGATTTTTGATTTATTGGGCAAAAAAGTAATGCAAAAAACCCTTCATATTGAAGATAGTGAATTAGATATCAACCTGGTAGATGTGCCAGCTGGTGCTTATTTCTTCCGATTTGAAGGTAAAGATTTGAACCGCTCTATCAAGGTGGTGAAGAATTAATTCAATTTGATAGCCACCTTTAAAAAAATCCCCTTGTGCAAACGAGGGGATTTTTTTTTGAATGCCCTCTAAAAACTGGTGAATCGGTAAGTGGCTGAGAATTTAGACAGGTTGTAAATATAGTAAAAGGCCTTGAAATTTGCTGTTGCTGTGTTGAAAGAGAAGTTGTCTGTTGTGGGAGGCGGGCAACCATGGATAAACCAGCCGACGAA
>JBIPOE010000066.1:0-22507 GCA_044379485.1 Catalimonadaceae bacterium | reverse complement strand
GAGATTGGCGTCTATTTTCTTAGAACCAATATGCAGGTAGAGCAGGAGGCCAATCTGTGGAAAACCTACAACATTATCAGGGATATAGAATAGACTTTCCGCAGCCTGAAAACAGATCTGGATTTAAATAAAGTCTAAATGAAAATTGAACATACTTTTTCTTTTTGGCCTTCCCGCATTTGCGGGATAAACTATTCCGGTTTCTTTCGCCAAGGCGAACACATCCTCAATAGGCGGACAAGGCCAGAGAAATGAATTATGGCATGTTCAATTTTTTAATAGACTTAATATAAGACCCATTTATCACAAAAACGACGATTCAACCATGGCGCATCTCCATCTGGGCTTATTGGCTTATTGGGTGGTAAACACCATCCGATATCAGCTCAGAACCAAGGGCATACATCATAATTGGACAGAGAATAAAAGAATAGCCAGCACCCAAAAACTGGTAACAACTCAGGCCAAGGATCAAAAAGATGAGCCCGTAGAAATAACCAAATGCTCAGAACCAGACTCGGATCTCAAGGAACTCTATGAAGTGCTCAAATACAAAAACTACCCCTTCACCAAACGAAAATCCGTAGTACACGACTTATCCCGATTTATCGGGAAACCGGAAATCAAAAAAATTGAAAAACAATAAAAAACCAACTGGTTATGGATGATTAACTGCAACTTGGGTTAGGATTAAATTCAAACCAGAATAAATTGAATTTAAAGCAAAAAGCCACTTTCAACTGAAAATGGCTTTTTAAGATCATTGATAAAAAAAATTACAGAATTTCTTCAAAAACACCTTCAAGGTGTGTTGCAATCACTTCAGCCGACCTTCCTTCAATGTGTTGTCTTTGAACAAAATGTACCAATTCGCCATTTTTGAACAAAGCCATAGCTGGAGAAGATGGTGGATATGGAAGTGTAAATTCTCTAACCTTTGCAGTTGCTTCTTTGTCCACTCCAGCAAAAACAGTTACAAGTTTTTCAGGAGTCTTTGCCGATCTGGATAGAGCAAGTTTTACGCCAGGCCTCGCCGTTCCGGCAGCACAGCCGCAAACCGAGTTAATTACAACCAATACTGATCCGGATTGATCAGATAATACAACATCAACTTCTGCCTCAGATTTTAATTCATTAAAACCAACAGAAGTTAAATCTAAGCGCATAGGCGCAACCAAATGTTCTGGATACATACTTTTATTATTTTTTATAAAAAACCAAGTTCAAGTTTTGCCACTTCAGACATCATGTCCTGATGGTAAGGAGGATCGAAAGTAAGTTCTACATGTACTTCACCTATTCCTTCAATTCCTCCAACTGTTGTTCTAACATCCTCAGGAATGGTGCCAGCTGACGGACAATTGGGAGAAGTAAGTGTCATTTTAACATAAACGTTATTTACAGGATATACCTCAATTTCATAAATAAGGCCAAGTTCATAAATATCCACAGGAATTTCAGGATCATAAATGGTCTTAATTGCATTCCTAACGGTTTCTTTAAGTTCTTCGTCTGTAAGTGTCATACCAAGCGTGTAAATGTAGTTCCTTCTCAAAAAAAAAGGGAACTATTAGTTCCCTTTCAAATTTTATGCCTCAGGCTTTTTGTCTTCATCAGGCGATGCCTCATTGTCAGGCGTTGCATCTGAATTATCAACATCTGCCACCGAATCCTCAGCAACAATAGGAGATTCTTCTTCAACAACAGCAACTGGGCTATCTTCCACAACAACTGCATCTGCAATTGTTTCAGTAGTAGCAGCTACAACAGCATCAGACTTTTTAGAACCTGCTCTTCTTGTCCTTTTTGCTTTAGCAGGCGCATCAGCAGTTGATGACAAAAGAATTTCGTTATAATCAACCAACTCAATCAAAGCTGTTTCAGCTGCATCTCCTTGTCGGGTACCCAATTTAATAATACGGGTATATCCTCCTGGGCGATTTGCAATCTTTTCAGAAACTTCACCAAACAAAGTTTTTATTGACTCTTTACTTTTTAGGTAAGAGAACAAAACCCTTCTATTGTGTGTCGTATCCTCTTTAGATTTTGTAAGAAGTGGCTCAATATATTTTCTAAGCTCCTTCGCTTTTGCTACAGTAGTAACTATTCTTTTGCTAAGAATGAGAGAGTTAGCCATGTTAGAAAGCATTGACTTTCTATGTGGCGTGGTTCTACCTAAGTGGTTATTTTTCTTTCCGTGTCTCATTATTAATCTTCATCTAATCTGTACTTGGCCACATCCATTCCAAAAGTTAAACCTTTTTCTGCGATAAGCTGTTCCAATTCTGTTAATGATTTTTTACCAAAGTTTCTGAACTTCATCATATCTGATACTTCCAAAGAAGCAAGATCTCCAAGAGTTTTAATATCAGCTGCTTTTAAGCAGTTGTAAGCTCTAACAGAAAGATCAAGATCAGTAAGTGAAGTCTTAAGAAGTTTACGCATTTGCAACCACTCCTCGTCCACAGTTTCTTCTTCCTGTGGTCTTGCCATCTCAAAAGTAATTGCCTGATCGCTAAACAACATAAAATGTTGAATCAGAATATAAGCAGCTCCTTTAAGGGCATCTTCAGGGTGAATTGAACCATCCGTTTTGATCTCAATAATGAGTTTTTCAAAGTCGGTTTTTTGTTCTACCCTTGTGTTTTCAACACTATATGTAACGTTTTTGATCGGAGTGAAAATTGCATCAATAGGAATCAAACCTAAAACTGCTTCTGAATTTCTATTCTCCTCGGCCGGAACATAGCCCCTTCCTTTATCTACTGTAATTTCAATTTCAAAAGAGAAAGCAGAGTCAATTCTGGCAATAACCAGCTCTGGATTCAATATTTCGAAAGAATTAGTAAATTTAGCTATATCACCCGCTTTGAATGATGACTGATTCTTTAAGAAGATATTGATTTTCTGATCTGGAGAATCAACTAATTTTTTAAACCTAACTTGCTTAAGATTAAGTATAATTTCAGTAACATCCTCTACAACACCTTCAATGGTTGAAAACTCATGAAGTACTGAAGGGATTTTTATTGAAGTAATGGCATAACCATCCAAAGATGAAAGAAGAATTCTTCTAAGCGCATTGCCAATGGTAACTCCGTATCCTTTCTCTAAAGGTTTGAATTCGAACAGGCCGTGAAAGTCGTCGGCTTTTTCCATCACGACTTTGTCAGGCATCTGAAATGCAAGAATAGATGACATGTTATCTAATTATTTAGAGTAAAGTTCTACAATAAGTTGTTCCTGAATATTCTCCGGAATCTGGTCTCTCTGAGGAAACGAAATAAACGTTCCGCTCAATTCCTTAGCATCCCATTCAAGCCAGGTAAATTTTCTTGAATTTCTACCTGCAAGGCTGTCGGTGATCGCCGAAAGAGATTTTGATTTCTCTCTTACCGCCACAACATCACCAGGTTTTACACTAAACGAAGCGATATTTACTACCTCACCATTTACTGTGATATGCTTATGGAGAACAAGTTGTCTTGCTCCTGCTCTAGTTGGAGAAATACCCAAACGAAAAACAACATTGTCAAGTCTGGCTTCCAGAAATTTCAATAAGTTCTCACCTGTAATACCTTCCTTTCTCGCTGCTTTCACAAACAGGTTTGAGAACTGACGCTCCAAAACTCCATAAGTGTATTTAGCCTTCTGTTTAGCAGCCAACTGAATGGCGTACTCTGATTGCTTTCGCCTTTTTCCACGACCATGTTGACCAGGACCGTAGTTTTTCTTTTGCAAAGCTTTGCTGGGCCCAAAGATTGCTTCGCCAAAACGTCGTGCAATTTTAGTGGTGGCGCCGGTATATCTTGCCATTTTATTAAACTCTTCTCTTTTTAGGTGGACGGCATCCGTTGTGCGGAAGCGGTGTTACATCTTTAATTACTGCCACTTCTAGGCCACAATTTTGTATGGTGCGGATGGCAGATTCTCTTCCAGCACCGGGACCTTTAACAAACACGTCAACTTTTCTCATACCTAAATCGTAGGCTACCTGAGAGCAGTTTTCAGCTGCCTTTTGAGCAGCATAAGGTGTGTTTTTCTTTGAACCTTTAAAGCCCATTTTTCCGGCAGAGGCCCAGGAAACAACCTCTCCGTTAATGTTGGTTATTGCAATGATAATGTTATTGAAAGAAGCTCTGATGTGAGCCTGGCCCACTGCCTCAACAACAACAACTCTTTTTTTGGCTTTGTCTTTTCTCTTCTGATTCATCCTAAAAATTATTTAGTTACCTTCTTTTTGTTGGCAACAGTTTTTCTCTTTCCTTTTCGGGTACGGGAATTATTCTTAGTTCTTTGACCTCGAAGTGGAAGACCTTTTCTATGTCGAAGTCCTCTGTAGCAACCAATATCCATTAGTCGCTTAATTGAAAGCTGAACTTCAGATTTCAATACACCTTCAACCTTGAACTCAGCTGTGATGACTGCACGAATGGCGTTTGCCTCTTCTTCAGACCAATCATTTGGCTTTTTGTCCACATTGATTCCAGCTTTCCCAAGAATGGTGGTTGCGGCACTACGTCCTACCCCATATATATAGGTTAAAGCAATTTCCCCTCTCTTATTTCCAGGGATGTCAACACCAGCTATCCTCGCCATTACCCTTGTCGTTGTTTAAACCTTGGATTCTTTTTGTTAATAACGTAAAGCTTCCCTTTACGTCGGACTAATTTGCAGTCTTCACTGCGCTTCTTTACCGAAGTCTTGACTTTCATTTTTTTCTATTTATAACGGTATACTATCCTACCTTTAGACAGGTCGTAAGGCGATATTTCAAGCCGTACTTTGTCACCGGGTAAAATCTTTATGTAGTGCATTCTCATTTTTCCTGAAATGTGAGCAATTAATTGGTGCCCATTACCTAGTTCCACACGAAACATGGCATTTGACAAAGCCTCCATAATTGTTCCATCTTGCTCTATTGACGATTGCTTAGCCATTGTATTTTACTTTTTGAGATTCAACAATGTAATCAAATGTCGTAAGTGCCTCAGGTTTTCCATCTACTATTCCAACTGTGTGCTCAAAATGTGCAGAAGGTAAACCATCTACAGTTTTGATTGTCCAGCCATCTTTTTCTTGTTTTACTGTACGCTTTCCCATTGTAACCATCGGCTCAATAGCAATAACCATACCATTCATTAACTTAGGGCCTTTTCCTTGTTTTCCAAAATTTGGAACTTCAGGGGCCTCGTGTAATTTTCTTCCAACTCCATGACCAACCAATTCTCTAACAATGCCGTATCCAAAAGATTCAGCATGTTTTTGAATTTCAGCACTGATATCTCCAACTCTGTTTCCAGCTTTGCATTTTTCAACACCTTTAATCAAAGAAGTATATGTTTCATTAAGCAGTTTTTCAACCTCTGGTTTAATTGTACCCACTTTATACGTGTAAGCACTATCTGCATGAAAGTCATTGTAAAAAACACCGCAATCCACAGAAATAATATCTCCTTCCTTCAAAACGTAATGGTTAGGAAAACCATGTACAACGACTGAATTCACAGATATACATAAAGAGGCTGGAAAAGCTATTGAACCCTGGGAACCCTTGTAACCTTTAAAAGAAGGAATTGCTTTATGATCCAAAATAAACTTTTCAGCAAAATTATCAAGGTCAAGTGTTTTTATACCGGGAGCCACCATTTTGGAAATCTCACCATGAAGCCTTGCGAGAATATCGCCGCTTTCACGAATGGCTTGAATTTCTGTAGCCGTTTTGATATAAATATTTTCTTTAACCTTCAACATTCTTTTTAAGCAATTGCTACATTTTCAGATGCCTCTGTAAACTTTCCGGTTTTCATTAAACCCTCATAATGCTTCATAAGCAAATAACTTTCCACTTGTTGCAAAGTATCAAGTATAACGCCAACCATAATTAATAGAGAAGTCCCTCCAAAAAATTGAGCAAAGTCCCTACTAACACCAAATCTTGTAGCAATGGATGGCATAATCGCTATCAATGCAAGAAAAAACGCTCCAGGCAAAGTAATTCTATCTATAACAGTAGCTATATAATCACTGGTTTGTGGTCCTGGTTTAACACCTGGGATAAACCCATTGTTACGTTTCATGTCATCAGCAATCTGATTTGGATTGATGGCAATCGCAGTGTAGAAGAATGTGAACACAATAATCAAAACACCAAATACAACACTATATTGCCAACTTGTAAAATCAGAAAACATAACTCCAATTGCGTTTGCAACCTCACTTCCTTCTTGAAATAAACCAGCAAGGAAAGCAGGAATAAACATTAAGGATTGGGCAAATATAATTGGCATTACACCTGCAGAATTTACCTTAATCGGTAAATATTGTCTTTGTCCACCATACACTTTATTTCCGATAATTTGTTTTGCATATTGAATTGGAATTTGTCTAACCGCCTGAGTGATAATAACAACACCCATAACTACGAAAAACAGAATGAACAATTCAAGAATAAAGATCAATGCACCATTAATATCTCTCGCCATGGCTTCCTTGATGATTGCTCCTGGAAAACGAGAGATAATTCCAACCATGATCAACAAAGAAATACCATTTCCAATGCCTCTATCCGTAATTTTTTCTCCCATCCACATACAGAAAACTGTACCAGCAGTAAGAATAATCATTGATGACACATTGAATAAAGCTCCTTGAAATTCAGGATAAATATATTCAGCAGGAATGTTTGAAGCTATGTATGCAGCAGATTGGGCCAAACAGATCCCAATTGTAAGTACTCGTGTATATTGGTTGATTTTCTTCCTTCCTGATTCTCCTTCTTTTTGAAGTTTTTGGAAATATGGAACAGCAACAGTCAATAATTGAAGAACAATTGATGCCGAGATATACGGCATAATACTCAAACCAAAAATGGAAGCATTGCTAAATGCTCCACCAAGGAGAGTATCCAATAATCCGAAAATACCTTCAGAGCTACCTTGGAATCTTGCTCCATCCACACCAGGAAGTACGATGTACGAACCTAGGCGATAAATGGCAAGGAATAACAAAGTATTGAGGATCCGCTCTCGCAAATCCTCAATTGAAAATATATCCTTAAAAGTTTTTATTAATTTGTTCATTAGGAGACCAGGTTAGTGGAGCCGCCAGCTTTTTCAATATTTTGTTTCGCTGTTTCTGAAAACGCATGAGCTGTTACAGAAACATTTTGATTGATTTCACCTCTGCCCAAAACTTTTACCTTGTCATTTTTTGAAACAAGACCATGTTGAAGGAAGAAATTAATATCCAAGGTTGTTGTTTTGTAAGACTCGGCCATCTTTTGAAGATCGTCAAGATTCAATACTTTAAATTCAACTCTACCTGGATTTTTAAAACCAAATTTAGGAACCCTTCTTTGAAGCGGCATTTGACCACCTTCAAAACCAGGCTTTCTAGAATAACCAGATCTGGACTGAGCTCCCTTGTGACCTCTTGTAGAGGTTCCACCTCTTCCAGAACCAGTTCCACGACCAATTCTTTTTTCGTTTTTTGTTGAGCCTTCAGCAGGCTTTAATGTGTGAAGATTCATCTTATTAGCCGTTAAATACTTTTTGTAATGAAATACCTCTGATTTTTGCTATTTCGGCAGGATCTCTCATGGTAATCAAAGCATCTACTGTAGCCTTAACCACATTGTGAGGATTTGAAGAACCTTTAGATTTTGCAAGAATATCCTTAATGCCTGCACTTTCAAGTACAGCACGCATGGCACCACCAGCTATAATACCTGTTCCAGGTGCAGCTGGTTTTAAGAAAACAAAACCGCCTGAATATTTACCTAAGTTTGAATGAGGTACAGTGTTTTTATACATTGGGATTTTAACCAAATTCTTTTTGGCATCATCAATACCTTTTTGAATGGCATCCGTTACCTCATTTGCTTTCCCTAATCCATAACCAACCGTACCATTTCCATCACCAACTACAACAATTGCAGAGAATGAAAATCTACGACCACCTTTCACCACTTTGGCTACCCGGTTGATGGCTACTACTTTTTCCTTTAAAGAATCTCCTTCTACGGAGCGAACTACTCTATTACTAGTACTCATTTTTTAAAATTTTAATCCGCCTTCGCGGGCTCCATCTGCCAATGCTTTTACTCTGCCATGGAATAAATAACCACCTCTATCAAAAACTACATTTGAAATTCCAGCTGCTAAAGCCTTTGTGGCAATGGCCTTACCTACATTTGCAGATATAGCCAATTTTGGTTCTTTTGATTTTGTCAACTCAGCTGAAGAGGCTGCTACCAATGTTTTGCCGGCAGTATCATCAATGATTTGAACATATATCTGTGAATTGCTTCTAAAAACTGATACCCGAGGTCTATCTGCAGTTCCAGTAATTTTTTTTCTTATGCGCAGCTGAATTCTTTTTCTGCGTTCTACTTTAGTAAGTGCCATGATTATTTTGCTGAAGTTTTACCAGCTTTTCTACGAACAATTTCACCAACAAATCGAATACCTTTTCCTTTGTAAGGCTCTACTTCCCTTAGGCTTCTTAACTTGGCAGCTACCTGCCCGATTAATTGCTTATCAATACCTTCCAGGGTTACAATAGGATTTTTTCCTTTTTCAGTAATAGTTGAAATTTTTATTTCCGGAGGAAGACCAATCACAAGATTGTGAGAGAATCCTAAAGATAGCTCCAGGTTGTTAGGGCCTTGAAGAGATGATTTGTAACCAACACCCACAAGCTCTAAGTCAACTTTTATTCCATCGCTAACTCCTTTTACCATATTTGCTATCAATGATCTGTAAAGACCATGCATTGCCTTATGTCTTTTTTGTTCAGTTGGTCGGGTAACTGTTAAAGTAGAACCTTCGATATTAACTGTAATATCTTTATCAACCAATTGAGAAAGAGTGCCTTTTGGTCCCTTTACTGTAACATTATTTGCTTTGTCAATCGAAATATCAACGTTTTGAGGTATTTCGAGTGGTAGTTTTCCAATTCTAGACATTTCTGATCAGTATTAATATACGTAACACAAAACTTCACCTCCAACATTATTCAATCTTGCTTCTTTATCAGTCATAACACCTTTGGATGTTGACAAGATAGCAACTCCAAGACCGTTTAGTACTCTTGGTAGTCGTGAAGCAGCAGCATATTTTCGAAGACCTGATTTGCTAATTCTTTCCAATTTAACAATTGCTGGTTCTCTTGAAGGATAGCTATATTTCAAGGCTATTTTAATACTTCCTTGTGGACCTTCCTCAATTACTTTGTAACTAAGTATATATCCTTTTTCATAAAGGATTTCAGTGATTCGCTTCTTCATATTAGAAGCAGGGATCTCTACTACCAAATGCTTTGCCTTAATGGCATTACGCAGGCGGGTCAAATAATCAGCTATCGGATCAATTACCATAAATTTTGCTAAAAAACAGCCCTTCTTGAAAAGGGAGTGCAAAAGTAGAGTTTTTGATTTGAAAGTCAAAACGTCTGTGTAAAAATATTTTCAAATTCTTCAAGGAATCCTTTCAATAAACGCATTTGACTCTCAGTATTATAACTATGAAGGCTGATTCTAATTCTTTCCGTACCTTCTTTTACTGTGGGGCTTAGCATTGCTTTAATCTGAAAATCAGCATCTTGTAACCTTTTAGCCAATTGAAGGGCTTGCTTATTTCCCTGAACTTTAAAAAATTGAACTGGTGATGAGACATTTTTAGAAACCTGATTATTTGTTTGAAAAATTAATTCATTCCAAAAATTAATTTTTAATTGGAGCCGTCCAACTAAGTCGGGATTGTTTTTTAGAAATGACAATTGGTGTTTGCAAACCAAAGCCTGGAGTGGCATTGGGGCTGTGGAATAAATCAAAGGGTGAGATTTATTAATAAGATAGTTTTTTGTATTCTGACTTATAGCCAAAGCCCCTCCTGAGGCCCCTAAGGCTTTTCCGAATGTATAAATACGTGCCCAAATCTTTGATTCCAGGCCTAAACTTAAACTAAGCCCTTCTCCCTTCTCTCCTACTGTCCCAGTGCTATGGGCTTCATCTACAATGATATGGCCTTCATATTTTTGGGCCAATTCTATAATATCCTGAAGCGGTGCCAAATCACCATCCATGCTATAGATAGATTCAACTATTATAAACTTTCGTCCTTTGGCATTTGAAAGTTTATATTCCAATGCGTTTGGATCATTGTGCTTAAATGAAAATTTCTCAGCCATTGACAGCCGTATTCCATCTTTAAGACTTACATGGCATTGCTCATCATACAATATAGTGTCATGACGGCCAGCCACGCATGAGAGTAAGGCTAAATTGGCCAAATATCCGTTTGAAAAAAAAACGACGGCTTCAGTTTTGAAAAAAGTTTTGCAGTCAGACTCCAGTTCATCTACAATCTCATTTTGACCAGAAACCAACCTTGAGCCTGATGAACCAAGTAAAATACCTAATTCTATATCCTTTTGTAAATCAGGTAAAATCGCTGTATTTTGGCAAAGTCCTAAATAATCATTGGAATAAAAATCAACCTTTCCAAAATCTCTTTTGGGACCAAAGGTTCTTAACAAATCTAATTGCTCTCTCTTTTCTAAATACAATTTAAAATCAGCTTCTATCGGAAAAGACTGAAATGGTTTCTCCATAAAAAATCAGAAGCCAGTTAATGGCTTAACTCTCTCCAAAACTGAAGTTGCTATTTTTGATGCTTTGGCTGCTCCAATTGCCAGTATCTCATCTATTTTATCAGGATCTGCCATAAGAGCGGCATATTTTTCCCGCACTGGTCCAAACCGTTCCAAGATCTTTTCAAATAACATTTGCTTTGCAGTTCCATAGCCAAAGTTTCCATTTTCATAAAGAGACTTTAAATGTGCTGTTTCTTCATTTGTGGCTATAAGACTATATAAACGAAAGGTGGTATCCTGATCTGTATTTTTTGGTTCTTCTAATGGGGTTGAATCTGTTTTGATCGACATCACCACTTTACGTAATGCCTTTTCCTCCAGATATATATCGATGAAATTTCCATAACTTTTGCTCATTTTAGCACCATCCGTTCCTGGAATGGTCATGGATTCCGCCTGGACAGCAGCTTCAGGCAAAACCAATGCGTCTGTTTTGTAAGTAAAATTGAATGCTCTTGCTATGTCAGACGCTATTTCAATATGTTGAACCTGATCTTTGCCAACTGGAACTAATTGAGAATCATACAACAAAATATCGGCTGCCATCAAAACAGGATAAGTAAAAAGGCCTGCATTAACGTCAGAAAGTCTGTCAGCTTTGTCCTTAAAAGAATGTGCATTGGCCAACATAGGATAAGGCGTGAAGCAGCTCAGAATCCAGGTTAGCTCCAAAACCTGCTTTACATCAGATTGACGAAAGAGGATGTTTTTTTCATAATCAAAGCCAAATGCTATCCACGTGGCCGCAACAGAGCGTACATTGTGGATACGTTCTTCAGCAGATTTTATGGTTGTAAGAGAGTGATAATCAGCAATAAAGAAAATAGATTCATTTTTAGGATCCTCTGAAAATCGAATAGCGGGTTCTATTGCCCCTAAAATATTGCCCAAATGAGGGACACCTGAAGATTGAATTCCTGTTAAATATCTTGCCATATGAGTAAAATGCGATGGCAAAGATGTGGAGCTTTAGGCAATTTAACTTTCATCTTTTCCAGATTTCAGATTTATAGAAAAGAAAACCTAAATTAATTTCAATTCAAAGTAAGTCAAGAGAAAAAACAGGATATAAATTGACTTTTAAATTAATGCTACAACGATCTAAGCAACAAAGCTTTCAATCTTCTGATGAGTTCTCAAAATTTCTCAAATAAGAATTCTTACAGTTTAAACTTGCCTAAACAAAGTATTGAAGCGTTTTTGCAGTCTAAATTTTGCAACAGTTCATAAGGTTATGTCCAGGACAGAAAAAGAATATAAAGCTGTAATTGACACGTGTAAATCACTATTTATCAGGAAGAATCAGGATTATGGGACCTCATGGCGCATAATGAGATTACCATCAATTACAGATCAAATTTTCATAAAGGCCTCGCGGATCCGAAGCATTCAGGAAAAAGGTTCCCAAATGGTGGCCGATTCAATTGATTCGGAGTTTGTAGGGATAATCAATTATTGCATCATTGCCATAATCCAGGCAGAATTGGAGGGCAAAGAAGCTAGTATTGATTTGAATATCAAGGAACTGGAATTGATGTATGACCAGGCAGTATCTGAAAATATAGAACTTCTGGGCCAAAAAAATCATGATTATGCGGAGGCATGGCGGGATATGCGGATCAGCTCCATTACCGATATTATCCTGATGAAAATTCACAGACTGAAGCAAATTGAAAACAACGAAGGCAAAACCATTGTTTCCGAAGGCATTGAAGCAAATTACAGGGACATGCTTAACTATTCTGTTTTTGCCTTGATACTCGCTAAATAAAAACAAATCAACCATTTAGAATCGAAATTTTGAATACTCAAAACATTAAAACATTAGGAGAACTTAAAAAATCTGGCTGGAACAGCAGATCAGTTAAAGAGGAGTTAAGGCAAAATCTAATTATTAAACTTAAAAACAAGGAGACCGTTTTTAAAGGAATTTATGGGTATGAGGATACCGTAATTCCAGAACTGGAACGGGCTATTTTAAGTAAACACAATATTAACTTATTGGGCCTCAGAGGCCAGGCTAAAACCAGACTTGCCAGACTTATGGTGAATCTTTTGGATGAATGGATGCCTGTTATCGATGGTTCAGAACTAAATGATGATCCCTTAAATCCGATTACCCAGTTTGGAAAGCTACAGATTTCTGAACTAGGCGAACTTACACCCATTTCCTGGATTCACAGGGATGACCGCTATACTGAAAAACTTGCAACGCCTGATGTAACTGTTGCTGATTTAATTGGCGATGTTGATCCCATAAAGGCTGCCAGTTTAAAGTTGTCCTATTCCGATGAAAGGGTTATTCACTATGGTTTAATTCCAAGATCCCATCGTTGCATATTTGTAATCAATGAATTACCAGATCTGCAGGCAAGAATTCAGGTTTCACTTTTTAATATTTTGCAGGAAGGTGATATTCAGATCAGGGGATTTAAACTTCGATTGCCACTGGATATTCAATTTGTTTTCACAGCCAATCCTGAGGACTATACCAATCGCGGCAGCATTGTGACCCCGCTTAAAGACAGAATTGACAGCCAGATCATTACACATTATCCGGGTTCAATTGAAATTGGAAAAAAGATCACCCAACAGGAGGCTTTGGTAAAAGATGGACAAGCAAATATTTCAGTTCCTGAATTGGCCAGAGATATAATTGAACAAATTGCAGTAGAAGCCAGAAGTTCAGAGTTTGTAGATGCAAAATCAGGCGTTTCGGCCCGATTGACCATTGCTGCGTTTGAAAATTTATTGAGTTCCGCTGAAAGGAGGTCTCTTTTGAATGGGGAATCGGAGGCAAATATAAGACTTTCAGATATTTACGGAATTGTTCCTGCCATCACCGGAAAGGTTGAACTGGTGTATGAAGGCGAACAGGAAGGCGCAGGCATAGTGGCCAGAAACCTGATTGGCAAAGCAATCCGAACTTTGTTTGTATCCTATTTTCCAGATCCTGAAAAGGCAAAAAAACAAAAAGATGGTTCTGCCTACACGCCGATTTCCGATTTCTTTTCCAAAGGAAATACAGTTCAATTATTAATCAACGATACTAAAAAACAGTATCAGGAAAAATTGGATGCCATTCCAGCAATGGACGATTTGATTTTTGATAGCAAACTGAGTATTCAACCAAAAGAAAGGTTGTTCTGGAAAGAATTTATCCTGTTTGGATTGTCAGAATATTCATTGATTAGCAAAAAGATATTAGAAAACGAAACGCGTTTTTCTGATTTGCTTAGCTCTATGATAGATTTGGACGATATGGATTTTGAGGAGGATGAATAGGACCTGAAATAAAGTAATAATTCAAAAATTAAAAGTCAACATTCTAAAGTTTGCAATAGTCTTCAATTTGTAAATTTCAAAGTTGGAACGAAAATTGATTTGTACATTTGTAATTCATATAATCTACGAGCCATGATACAAGTTTCTGAAAAGGCAAAAGATAAAATACTGGAAATCAAACAATCTGAGAACAGAGGTGAGAATTTCCACGTTCGTGTAGGTGTAAAGGGCGGCGGATGTTCAGGTTTGATGTATGACCTGGAGTTTGATGAAATTTTCCAGCCAACTGACAAACTGATAGAAGACAAAGGCGTTAAACTCGTTGTTGACAAAAAATCTGTCCTATATTTAGCAGGCACCGTATTGGATTTTTCCGATGGATTAAATGGCAAAGGTTTTCAATTTGTAAACCCTAATGCCAGCAGGACTTGCGGTTGTGGGGAGAGTTTTTCGGTTTAGTCTTTTAAGAATTTACAATCTATAAAGAGCCCTTTCATAAGGGCTCTTTTTTTGTCTTTGGTTTTGGCAAAAGAAACGCCAAATGGGTCTCTACACAACTTCGTTTATCCTTATCTCCTTTATCACCAATTGCAAAGTTTTTTTATCTCTGAAATCGTTTTCTTCAATGTGGAAAGCAATATCAAATGGCATTCCGCTGTCAACTATCGGCCAGAACTCACCCAAACTGAAACCTATTCCATCCAAGGCTAAGGGCTGACCTTCAAATTCAAAACCATCAATGGTTATGCTAAACTTTATGTGACCCTGGCCTCCATTTTTATTCTCCAACAACCGACTTAAGCCAGTGTTTCTCACGCCATAGGCCATAAAAAGAGGATTCATATTTTGAGGACCAAAGGGCCCCATCCGCTGAATTTGCCTAAGCAGATTTCCTTTTATCTGAGGAAGTTCAATGGCCGCATCGATGACAACCCTTGGCTTCAATTGATCTTTAGTCAATACAGCCTGAACCTGCATTTCAAATGCTTTTTTAAAATCTTCCAGTTTTTCGGGATACAAGGTTAAGCCTGCTGCAAAATAATGTCCACCAAATTGTATCAAATGTTCACTGCAGGCATCCAGGGCATTGTACATATCAAAGCCAAACACAGATCTTGCAGAACCGGTTAGCTTGCCTTCAAATTCAGTTAAAATGATGGTAGGTCTATAAAAATGTTCAATACATCTGGATGCAACAATGCCAATTACGCCTTTGTGCCAATGCGGTTGGAACAGAACTGTTGAAAAGGCATCTGTTGATTCCTGAGTGGATGCAATCAACACCATTGCCTCCTCAGTTATATTTTTATCAATTTCTTTCCGCTCAATATTCTGATCATCTACTTTGCCAACAAAGGAAAGTGCCTGTTCCAAGGTTTCAGAAGTGAGCAATTGTACTGCACCAAAACCATGGCCTATTCTCCCTGCCGCATTTATTCGGGGACCAATTCCAAACACCAGGCGATCTACCTTTAAAGTGTAGTGGCCATCAACATTGGTCTTAAAACCTCCGATCTGCAACAAAGCTTCTATCCCGGGCGAAGGCTTTTTGTTCACCTTTTCCAAACCAAAGTGCATCAAAATCCGATTCTCCCCTGTTATCGGCACAATATCGGAACCGATGCTAACGGCAACCAGATCAAGAAAATCAAAAAGCTCTTCTTCAGGCCAGCCCTCATGGCTTGCCAGGGCCTGCATGAGTTTAAATCCTACTCCGCAACCGGATAGCTCGTTGTAAGGGTATTTACAATCTACTCTTTTTGGATCTAATACCGCAAAAGCCTCAGGAATAAATTCGCCCGGCAAATGGTGGTCGCAAATTACAAAATCAATGCCTAAGTCCTTGGCATAATTAACTTTATCAATTGACTTAATTCCACAATCCAAGGCAATGATTAAGGATACTCCATTTTCTTTGGCAGTGTCAATTCCTTTTGTAGAAATGCCATATCCCTCAGCATACCTGTCTGGAATATAGCACTCCAGATTCGTGTAATACTTTAAAAGATATTTATAAACCAATGAAACTGAAGTAGTACCATCAACATCATAATCACCAAAAATCATGATGCGCTCATTTTTTTCAAAGGCAGATAAAATTCTGGAAACTGCCTTGTCCATATCAGCCATCAAAAAAGGATCATGTAAATCTTCCAAAGTTGGATTGAAATGTCTCTTTAGTGAAGCCTCATCCAGAATGCCTCTTTGGGCCAGCAAAATTGCAACGGTTGGATGCAAACCTTGAACAGAATTCAATTCAACTAATTCATCTTCATGAACGTGCGGAAGAAGCACCCAATTTTTCTTAGAAATTGGAAGTGAAATTTCCGGAACATGCCCAACGCCTGAAATAAAGTCGGCTACCTGGTCAATATCAAGACGACTATCCATTGTCTGGTTCAAAAAAAGCTGTACTCCCTCCTACCCATGTTTTGTTCTTGTTGAACTTTACGCCCATCATCACACCTTTGCTAAAACGAATCAAATTGGTGCAGGCAATTGGTTTTGGCTCGCCGTAGGGCCATAAATAAAGCATTCGGATTTCGGTTTTAATTTTATCACCATCAGGTGTTTCTATTGCCGGGGCGTAATATACTTTCTTTTGCAATATGAAGTTTTCAGGGTCTGTTATCGAATTGACATCTTCTGGTTTCACATCATAAATAACGCCCGCACCTGCAAATGAAAACAATGGCTTCAGCACATAATTTTCCAGATCTTTCGGAAATACGCCATTGTATTCAGAAAGATATTTGGTTTCAGGTACATATCTACTTTTTACCAAAGGCATAGAAAACTTTGAAATTCTGAAAAACCAATTTGGATGTCCAGCCCATTCCACATCCACATTATCCAACATATTAAATTCTAATTTCAAATCTGTTCGCTTATCCAGCTCGTCAAAAATGACCCTGTTGTAAATCCTTTTCACTTCTATTTCCCTACCTTCAGATTCATAATACAGCTTTTTGTCCCTTTTCTTTAAGGCTGAAATACAAACTGAGGGTACACCAAAGAACTCTTTTACTGAATAGAAATCAACTCTGGTTTTTTGCAAATGTGGCTCTACATCCATTAAAATTACATTTTCAGCAGGATGGTCATTTGTAATTACCTTTCCCAACATGGCCAAATATTCTTTCGAATTAAGGCCACTAAACAGATAATCGAAATTGGCTGGAATATCGAAAAACTGCCGATAGGCCTGGCTAATCAAATCCTGAAAGGCAAATAAGGACGGGAATCCCTGCATCTCAATCAATTGAGGAATAAGCTCTCCATTTTCATCTTCACAAATGGCAAAATCTATGGCCAAAAACTGGGCATGCTGGTCTTCATTTGGCACATTTTTCCCATCAGGAATTGCTCTGTCGGTCAATGCAATAAAATCAGGTTTTGTGATTACATCCACAATTTCATCGCATGCCTCAAACAAGCGATGCTTCAAGGCTTTGGGGATAAAAACCGGCGTTTCAGCAATCCGAAATTCAATGTCATAATCGTATTTTGAATTCAAAAAATGCAAAAATTCCTGATATCTTTTATCTGTAAACGCCTGATTGTAAGCATTTCTAATTGATGGAATCATATTACTACATGGACAATTCTAAAAAAGTAAAGTAAGGGAATTATTCAATGATTCGTGGAACTCTGAAGAAATTCTGGTCAGCCGAAGGCGCATTTTTTAATGCTTCCTCCTTACTCAAATGCTGAGTTACAACATCCTCTCTCAAATGATTTAATTCAGCCGACATGTGCGTAAGTGGCTCTATACCTGTAGTATCGAGCTCATTTAGCTTCTCCATCCAACTCAGAATCTGCTCCATTTTACCTTTCATTTCCTCAGTTTGCTGCTCATTTAGCTTTAAACGGGCCAGATGGCTAATTTTTTCAATTGTGTTTTGATCTATTTTCATTCGAAATTTTATTAATCAATTCTATATTTTTTTCCTTTAGCGTATTGGATATCAATTCATAGACTGTGCCTTTTATATTTTCAGAATCCGCATCTGTAAGTCCGGTTGTAAAAATTGGTTCGTGGATTATGGTTTCACAAAAGTGAAAATTTGGTAGCCACCTGCCATCATCCGGCAAAATAAACCAATTGTAACAAATGGTGACAGGAACAATGGGTACTTGCTTTTGAATGGCTATTTTAAATGCCCCATCTTTAAACTCTGACAATCCTGGTTGGATGTTGGAATGGATGCTTCCTTCCGGAAAAATGATCAGACTTCTGCCTCTTGAAAGCTTTTTTCTGCTCATTTTCAAGGCCAGAGCCCTTCCGGCACTGCTGCTTCTTTCAACTACCACGTGTAGATTTCGAAACATAAAACCAAAAACAGGAATTCTACCCAGGGATGCCTTGCCCATAAATGCTGGAAAACCTGGTAAAATGTAGGTCAACAAAGGAATATCCAGAAATGAACCATGGTTGCTCACATATACAACAGCTTGATTTTTAGGGATATTATTTCTTCCAATGGTTTTAACCCTTAGGAAGGCAATTGGAAAAAAGATCAGGCACCAGATCTGATTAAAAAAGGCCATCCAATGCTCAAAACGTTTTTGCCAGATGCAAAATGAAAAAAACGGGAAAAGAATTACAAAGCCAAACAGCCACCAAAATGTGGCCCAAACAATATGTATCCTCCTTAAAAATTTTGAAAGGCTGGATTCGTGCCTTCTAAATAAAATGCTTGTATTGCTCAAAGATATTAATATAAATATTCTAAGATTTTAAGGAATAATTAAGCTCTTTTTTGCACTATTCAAATTTTGCACTATTATTGTCACAACAAACCACCCCATGTCCATCAAGACCAAAATGAAAAAATATATTTACGTTATCGCTCTTGCACTTACCTTATTCATTGCTGTTCCATCAACAGGTCAAAGTAAAGAGACTTTGAAATCTATAATGGCCAACTCGTGGGTAAAGAAGTACAAAAAACTTAAAACAGACCTTGAAGAGAAAGCATATTTTGTAAAAAATATGGAAAACATCTCAGAGTCAGACCTTAAGACAATGGAACAAAGTTACAAGAAAACCAGTAAACTACTTGATAAGTGGTTGGTTGACTTTGCCGCCTCTATGGACGAAAAAAAGGAAAATATAGTTTTACTTTCCGAAGGCTCCATAAACAATGACTTAAAAGAAGAGTTGTTTGAGATCTTTACCATTTACTCAAATGATTTTACCACCAAATATGAAGATATCACGGGTTTACCATCAAAATCGGTGCTTTCTCATGAGCAGTTGAGGAAGGATGAGTTAACCGAATCCAATGGGCCGGTATCGTTTGATAAAATCAATAAGTCTTTCTTAATGGCAAACGTGGTTCCTTCATTAAAACCATCGGCCTGGAATAAAATTTATTAATTCATTTTATATTCCCACCGCACAAAAAAAAGCAATCAACTAGTTGGTTGCTTTTTTTTATGCTTTTCTATCTGGTCAGCAGTTACTATCAGGAACCTTTCCCTTTATACCTTATTTCATGCTGGGCTCCGGATCTGCGCAGATGGCATTACGGTCTTCTTCAAATCCGGGTTGGTTTTGGCAGGAGAAAAGCCACAAGAATGTTCAGCAGGAAGCTGTGCGGATTCTAAATCCTACGATAGTAAAACGACATTACAAATATCGCTCAGCGGGCACACTAAATTCAAGACGAAATATTGCTGCACATTTTGAAAAAATAAAAAATAAGCAACAAGCTGTGTTGCACATTTTGAAAAATTTGAAAAAAAGCAACAAAAGCATGCATCTCATTTTTCATTGAACATGGCAACGCATTGCCTGGGCACAACCACCTGCAATCCCAAATACTTTATGTATTTGCAAGCAGCCGGAATCTGTGCAAATTTGCAGTCTCCCGACACACTAACATGATGAACAGGATTAAAAATTTCAGGGCTTTGCTGTGTATTTGCGCAACAGAAAAAATATAAAAAGCAGCTGCGTATATTTTTTTAATTGATTCTATTTTAGAGCTTTGCAAAAATAAACGCAACTGGGAAAATGGGTTTGAGTTGCGTATATTTATAAGTTATGCCCAATGCTAGCATTCGACAAAAAACATGAATAAAATCGAACAGATAAACGAACTGACGAACACAGAAGAGTTTAAAGGTCTTCAAACTTTAGGTAAAAAACTGCATGACGACCAGCGCCAGTTTGATTTACTTTCAGTTTATAAAGACCTAATTGATGAAATGGCTTGGTCAAGGCTTTTTGCATATGTTCTTGACTCCACTCAAAATCATGGACTTTCACAAACTGTTTTTAGACAACTTTTAGGGCAGATTCCTGAGTTAGAAACCTTTCGCAACTCATTGCCAATAGAGACCGATACAAAAACCATTTGTATCACCGAATGGAAAACTGAGAAAGGGAGACGAATTGATATTCTAATTAAACTTATTGACAAAAACGGAAACACAAAAGGCGTTATTGGAATTGAAAACAAAGTAGATAGTGGTGAACAAGACAATCAAATTCGTGATTACCAAAACTCCATAATTCTTGGATTTCAAGGAGTACCTAAAGTTTTGCTTTACCTAACTCCAGATGGTAGAATTACTCGAACTTCCGATGAAAATCCAGAATGTCCTTGTTTCTCAATTTCCTACAATATTATTTCGACCATTTGCGAACTGATTATTCCAAATTCTAATGGTCAAGCTCAGGTATTTTTATCTGTTTTAAAAAATCACATTGACAAACTCACAAACAACCAAATTATGGACAAAGAAGTTGAGCACCTAATAACAGAACTTTATAAAAATTCAGAATATAGACAAGCCATTAAGTTGATTGGCCAATATTCGCCAAGCATAAAGAAAGTTTTTGACAAGATTTCATTTTCAATTAAAAATGAAGAAAATATCCAATTTACATTAAGCGACCAATCCATTGACTACCATCCAAGGAAAAGCCAAAATCCTCAAGAGTTTAAAATTAGGCCTGATCAACTAAGTGAAATTTGCCAAACAGAAGGTCTGCATGCTTGGTATATCTTGCGTTGCGAAAATACAAATCCTGACTTCGATGACATCTTTACATTGCGATTAGCTATTTGGAATGCAAATCAAAAAGACAAAGATTTAACTGCTCGTCAAGCTTTTACTGAAAAAGTTCAGAATGCGTTTTCATTTGGGAATCCTCTGGGCACAAATAAAAACTGGTCGCAATGGATTTGTGTCTGGACTGGAAACAACTATAAACTATCTGACATGGGTACTGAAGATATAATTGGCCTTAAGTCTCTATTATTAAAAGGTATTGAAGATACTCTTGACGAGTTTGAAAAAGGGCTTGAAAAATTGGCAAAAATGGGTGTATGACAAACCGCACTGGGCATAACAGGCATATTTGAGAAAAAAGGATTTTGTGCTTAATTTGGAGAGGAGTCACTACGCAGGAAATTCAGTGGTAGATTGAAAATGAGTCACTTCGCAGCCTTTCTTCTCAAATACACCAGGCGTTATGCGGCATGCTAGGACGACCCTAATCACGACAATAATCTAATTGATAGTAAGACCTTTTTGACTATATTTGTAATGACAAAAGAATAAATGAAACAGAGAATTTACATAGACACATCGGTAGTTGGCGGTTACTTTGACGAAGAGTTTAAAGAGGCTACAACTATGCTGTTTGACAGGCTCGACAAAAACGAAATAATCTTTGTAGTTTCTGACCTTCTTGACCTTGAATTATTAAACGCACCACAACATGTTCGACAACTTTTACATAATTATTCAACGGACAAATTTCAACGAATAGAATTGACAGAAGAAGCAATAAAGTTGGCGGACACATATATCAAAGAAAAAGTAGTTGGTAAAACAAGTCTGGAAGACTGCCGACACATTGCCTTAGCGACCATTCACAAAGTGGACGTTTTAGCAAGTTGGAATTTTAAACATATCGTAAACCTTGACAGAATTAAGGGCTACAATTCTGTAAATATGCGACTTGGTTATTCAATAATAGAAATCAGAAGCCCAAAAGACCTTGTAAACTATGGAAACGACTAAAAAAGAAAAACAGTTTGACGCTGTAAAAATGATGAGAGACATCAGAGATAAAATAAGCTCTGAAACTCAAAATATGACTTTTGACGAGTTGAAAGCATATATCAAACAACAACTTGCAGACAGTAAAACTAAACTCGTTGGACAGTAGCAAAGACAAAAAAAGCACGACCGCATAAAAGCACATTGGCTATAGGCGGGGTTTCGTCTCCGCTTGACAGTTTTGTGGTAGCCGAAAGTTCAGTTCTTCGAACAAACATTTGTGCTGAAAAGCCCGCCCATCGCCAAGCCGCAAAACGTTATCCGATACTGAATCAAACCTACTGCCATGCTTTAACCGGGACTTAACTATTACTACCACCAGAAGTGAAAACTACCGGTTGTTTCCGCTTTTTGTAAAACACAAATTTCCACTTGGTTATATTGAAAAAACCATAGCCCCACCAGGAAGGGTGCAGCCGCCTTTGAATCATTTTTATACCCAGCTTCTTGCCTTGGCAATGTTTGATAATTCCCAGGTAAGAAT
>JBIPOE010000124.1:0-6677 GCA_044379485.1 Catalimonadaceae bacterium | reverse complement strand
TAAACGAGTCATAGAAACATTTCTAACCTTACCCACACCGCAAGCATTGGAAGCTGAAACCGACAAGACTCCCGAAACAAAGTTGGTAGGTACAGAAACCGAAATGCTGGTTCCGGTATTGCTGGTAATGTTGCAACCCACAGGCACCGTCCAATTGTAAGAAGCCGCACCAGAAACCGCAGCGATGGAATAGTTGAAAGTTCCACCACCGCAAAGATTACTCACCTGACCTGCAACCGCTCCAGGCAAAGCAGGGAAACCAGAAAGGAAGAGTTTCCTTTTCGCACTTTGACCGCAGCCACCCAATGAAACCACAGAAATGGTATCAGAAACAAACTGAGAAGGAATAGAAAGTGTAATGCTCGTTCCGGCATCAGAAGTAATGGTAGCCCCATTTGGAACAGACCAGTTATAACCTGTAGCACCTGAAACAGCGGCTATTTTGTAGGTAAGCGTTGCTCCTGCGCAGAGGTTGGATGCCTGACCAGAAATGGCTCCTGGTGTGGCTGGTAAACCGGTCAAAGCCAGTTTGCGCTGGGCTGAATTTCCACATGAACCAACTGCGTTTACTGAAATTGTCCCTCCCTGAAAATTTGAAGGTATGCTGAGTGAAATACTTGTTCCTGTGTTGCTTATAATGCTACAACCTGCAGGTGGTGTCCAGTTGTAGGACAATGCACCAGGCACCGCCGCAATGGAGTAGGTAAAAACACCTCCGGCACAAAGATTGGAAGTCTGCCCTGTAATAACACCAGGTGTTTGTGTCTGACCCAGAAGTGTCAAAGATCTGGATTTTCCTACACCACAGGCATTTGTAGCAGAAACTGTAATAGAACCTGTAGTGAAACCGTTGGGTACCTGCACGGATATGGCAGTGCCCGCGTTGCTTGATATTGTACAATTTGCAGGAACTGTCCAGGTATAGCTGGTAGCACCTGTTACAGGCGCAATGCTGTATTGTAAGGTTCCACCAGTGCAAATGCCATTGGCCTGGCCGGTAATGACGCCCGGAACCGGCGGCACAGAAGAAACATTCAAATTCCGGGCTGCGGCAACACCACAGGCATTACCAGCTACCACAGAAACAATGCCTGATGAAAATCCTGGTTGAAATGAAACTGAAATATTGTTGGTTCCCTGACCAGAACTGATGACAGCACCTAAAGGTACGGTCCAATTGAAAGTAGTAGCTCCGGTAACGGAAACTGGACAAGAATAGGTCTTTGCAGTTCCAGAACAAACCCCAATTGACTGACCGGTTATGGCTGTTGGTGCCACAGGAATAGATCTGACAAGGATTGACCTGATCGCAGTTTGGAAACAGGCTGTTTGTGCTTTTACTCCAATTGAACCTGAAACAAATATACCTGGCAAGGTCAGAGAAACTGAGTTGGTACCCTGTCCAGAGTTGATAATTGACCCAGCTGGTGCTGACCATTCATATGAGGTAGCCCCTACCACCAATGGACAAGAGTAGGTTTGTGTAGAACCTGCACATACACCCAATGTGGCGCCAGAAACAGAAACTGGTGATAGGAGGGTTTTGTTCAGTGTTAGCGTTCTGTTTCCACTGGTTCCCAAACAATTGGTAGAAGCTACAGCAAGCAACCCGGAAGTAAATCCAGGTAAAAAACGGACTACAACGGATGTGCTGCCTTGTCCACTTACAATGGTGGCATTGGCAGGAGCCAGCCATTTGTATGAAGTAGCATTGGCCACAGGGCTGATGCTATATGTTCTATCAGTTGCTGAACAGGCACCCGTAGCGATGCCAGAAATTAGGCCTGGAACGCCAGGTTTTGCAGAAGAAATGGTTAGGCTTGCTGTTGTTACACCTGAATTTTCAAAACCACTTTTTGTGGCAATGGCCTTTACTACTGTATTGCATGCCAGACCAAATGGATTTGTGTATAAAAATGTATTGCTTGCTCCAATTACCGGATTTGCTCCATTGATTGAATAATACAGGATGGCTCCTGATGTTGCTGAAGTTATGGAAACCAACTGTGCGGACGTGTAAGTGCCTGTTCCCGGAGAAATTACCGGCGCTGAAATAGGACCTTGATTGTCATTAACTGTGACCAAAACCTGATCGCTGTTGACACAATTGTTTGCATCTGTTCCGGTTACCGTGTAAAGCGTAGTTTGCGATGGTGAAGCTGAAACCGATGCACCAACGCCATTGGAAGGACTAAGGCTGGTAAGTGGCGACCAAATATAAGATGAAGCACCTGTTGCTGTGAGTGTTGTGCTTGCTCCAGCCGTGATGGACACATCCGAACCGGCAGAAACCATTGGTTTTGGGTTTACCGTAATTTGAAATGAATATTGCTGACCAAAACACTCACTTTGATCTGCGTTGACTGAATAGGGTATCACAGTTATAGTTGCTATTGCTGGTTGAGTTCCATTATTAATTGCTGTAAACGAGGGTAAAAATGCACCTGTCCCTGAAGATGCCAATCCGATTGAAGGATTTGAGTTTGTCCACTGGGCATTGGCATTTGAACCCAGAAACAAACTTGGCGAAAGCAGTCCTGCACATATTTGTCTCGTAGCTACCTGGTTTAATATGAATGGATTGTTTTCATCAATTGAACCATCGCAGTTGTCGTCTGTTCCGTTGCCACAAACTTCATCGGCACCTGGATTGATGTTGGGGTTGTTGTCTTTGCAATCACCGGCAATATTCACATACCCTTGAACAGCTATATCTGAAAGAATGGTGATTGAATCAACTCCAAAGCCGTCTCCATCTCCATCAAAATACCTAATGGTTGGGCCGGCACCATCGTCCACTAAGCCATCACAATCGTCGTCAATGCCGTTTGCAGATTCAAAATTTAGAGGATTTAATTGAGGATCAGCATCGTTACAGTCCCGGTTGTTGGCTACTCCAACGGTGAGCAATTGCATCCTACCACCTTTCATTACCATCATACCACCAGGTGGAATTGGATCCCCTGCACCAAATGCATCCCCATCCAAATCTGCAAATGTAGTACCCGGCTCAAAGGCATCAGTATCTGTTTCTCCATCACAATCGTTATCAATTCCATCATTTGCCAATTCGGCTTGAGAAGGATTGACCAACGGATTGGAATCGTCGCAATCGCTGTTGTTGAGGACGTATTTTATTACACCGGGAACGGAAGGATCTAAACATTCGTTTACAAAGTTTGCAGGACCGCCAAAATCATCCTGATCAAAATCCACATACCAACGTAAAGGCCTTGTAATTGCGGGGTCGGTATCGTTGCAGTCGCCACCAATAGTCACCCAACCAAAACCTGGATTAGAGCAAACGTAATTAGAATTAATGGTGTCCCCAAAACCATCGCCATCTACATCCCGGTAATAGGTAACAAAAGTGGCATCTTCGTCAATTGATCCGTTGCAATTATTATCAACCCCGTCGCAGGTATTATCTGGCATACCCGGATTCACATCAGCCCTCAATTCATCACAATCGTTGGAAACAGGGTTTGTTGGAAAAGGAGGTAAAGAAAATACATTATATTTAACGGAAGCACCTGTGAATCCATCCCCATCTTTATCATAACTTTCTGAAAAATTAGCAGATCCATATCTGGTAAATTCAACATTTCCAGCTGCCAAATAAAAATAAACATTTCCACCTATCTGCCGGCTGGCCACATACCTTGGCATAAAACCTACCTGACCATTTTGGCAAACATCATTAGATTGTAAAATCATTCGATTGGATTGCCAGCCATCTCCGGTTTCGTAAATATTGTTACCGCAACTTATGGCAACTCCTTTGTTTCCGGTCATATCAAAATCAATAATGGTGTTATTATATTCCTGTGTTGAATTTCCAACCAGGTAAACCTCAGAAAGCGAAAATGACAATGAAGAGACATTGATTTTAAAAAGGGTATTGCTAGGTGTTGTGCTTGTGGTTTTCTGGATATACACATGGTTATCGGATGAATAAACCATTTTTCCAAGGGTTAAAATACTGGTTGGCAAAGCCCAGGGTGTGGTCCATGTCAGGCCACCGTCTGTGGTTTTGGAAAGCCTAAATGGTGATAAACCCGCTGTACTGAGGATGGCTACTCCATTCAATTCGTCGTAAAACGACATTCTACTGAAAGATTCTCCTCCTGAAATACTGGTTAACGTACCTGTAAAAGTTCCGGCAGATCCACTTACCTCCACCAACTTCAACCCTCCTCCATTTTTAATCAGGCATTTGGTAGCTGATAACTGGGCCAGAAGGTCTGTATTAAATCTATTCAGAATATTACCATCAGTGGAAATCATGTTCCAATTGACTCCATCATCATTGGTGTAGAAAAAAGAAGAGTTCGTTAGTCGAAAACCATTAGGCCCCTTTCGGATAAACTCATTGTTTACAGCTAAGCCATCCTCTTCACTCTGACTCCTTACAGGTCCAACTTGAAACCAATCCTCACCATTATTGGTACTTTTCATGGTTTTAAAAGTATTCTGATTGCCAAGACCGTTGTCGATTCTCAATGGTATGCTCAAAATATTATCATCAACAATACGTAACCCTTGTGCTAAACCACTAAAATTTCTATCCGGGAAATTTGGTGACCATGTTAAACCACCATCTGTTGATTTTTGGTTATTGTTGGAAACAATTATGTCTGGACTGAAAGCATACATAAGAGTGAAGTCATTAAAATCTTCCCCCACAGGATTGGTCAATTGATTCCAGGTTGAACCAAAATCTGTGGTTTTAAAAACACCTCTGGAGCCCGCTTCGCAAGAAGAAATTGAGGCATGGAGGTAGCCAACTCCATTCGAAAAGATGAAGGGAAAATTGAGGAAATACTTCAATTCACATCCGCTGGATGAATACAAAGGCTCCCAGCTCAGGCCAAAATTTCCTGTGTGCAAAATACTTGTGTTATTCCCTGCCTGGTTTCTGATTACTGCTAAACCAGTTCCTGTGTTATTAAAAAAACGGATATTGACTTCTGGGGAATAAATCCCATTAGATATATCAGCAGGGAATGGTGGAGTGAAATTGGTTATGGACCAAAAAACACCACCATTTTCAGATTTATGAACCCTTCCAAAGTTATCAATCATCAGCAGCTTGTTGACATCGCCCATAAAACACAGATAGGCTGGAAAGACCCCAGCAGTTAGTGAATTAACTGAGTTTTTTAGTATCCATGAATTTCCACCATTATTTGAAAAATACAATTTACTATCTTTTATGGCATAGCCAGTGGTGGCATCAAAGAAACTGATAGCATTGGAACCGGGAAATACAGAAACCCATACATTGCCTTGATCAGTTGTTTTGAATCCATTGATAAAAACCAATCCCGGAGAAGGATTAAATAAAGAGCCGCTGAATGACTCTTGCCAAGTTGTAGGCTCCCAAGTTTTGCCACCGTTTAAGGTTCGCATTACTCGGGTGCCCTGAATACTATACCCTTCGTTCGAATTGCAGAATGATGCCCTGTAAGAAGAAGATGACTGGTAAAACTTTGGTTCCCACATGCTCTGGCCAAATTGTCCAAAGGTTTTCGGTGATAACAGGATCACCCATAATAGAATTGCATACTTTTTCATATTGTTGATTTTTTTTGAAAAGGGGACGAAAAATTTGTTAGCAACTGTCTGTTAATAAATTTTAAAGCAAATTAAACAAATGTTTTATTCAGCATTACATCACAAAAACAATCCGGTGGATATGGGTTAGTATCCGGTAGGTTTTGAATAGATTCCGGTAAAGATTGAGCCAGCGTTTGGTGTTCCAAAATTGATTTTTTCTGCTTTTATAGACTCAGGATGCTCAATTGTATTCAATCCAAATCGGTTTAAAACACAAAATCCCGGACCTTCCGATCCGGCATTTTGTTGTATTGGGAGGAATCGTGCTATTGCTTTGTGATCCTGATTTTCCTGGATGTAGAATGGGTATTGTATAAAACCGAAAACACACCTGTCGCTTTTCCGGTGATGTCAATTTCCATTTTGTTGACACCCGATTCCATTTTCCCTGTCCAAACGGTTTGCCCCGGCATATTGATTACGGAAACAGTTGCTTCTTCACTGGATTTTTCTGTCAATATAAAGAACCTGCCTGTATTTGGGTTGGGAACAAGTTTTATATTGTCCGTTTCTGCCAATGTTTCAAATTCATCCGTTTCAAAATAATAGGCATTGTTCTCGTTTTCAGTAGCCAGTCTTCCTGGCCCGATCGTGTAGTTTCCTACACCCACAACGCTGGACTGAAATCCTGTTCTGTAAGCAATGGCCTTGATCTGCATTGACTTTCCAACTATGAACGGCAAAGCATACAATCGGGCTGCCGGAGTGGTGTTGAATGGCGTAATGCCATTGTTGCTGAAATAGATCTGGACATCCGGCGTAGCGCAATTATATTAAGTCTATTAAAAAATTGAACATGCCATAAATCATTTCTCTGGCCTTGTCCGCCTATGGAGGATGTGTTCGCCCTGGCGAACGTGTTCGCCGAAGGCGAAAGAAACCGGAATAGTTTATCCCGCCAATACGGGAAGGCTAAAAAGAAAAAGTATGTTCGATTTTCATTTAGACTTTATATAGGGGCTGCTGAAAAAGTCGTTACTGGTTCATTTTCAATAGTTTATCAATCATTTTTAGAAATTAAGTGCACGGGTTTTCTTGAAAAACACGTAAAAGTCGTG
>JBIPOE010000065.1:0-23481 GCA_044379485.1 Catalimonadaceae bacterium | reverse complement strand
GAACCCAAAACATCTTCAACAGTAATTTCTCCTGTAATGCTTCCCAGATGAAAAAGCGCTTCCCGAATATCTGTAGCAAGTAAATCTCCGGTCAATCCTGATTCAATAGCCGATTCTACCTGAAGCAAAGATTCCAATGTTGAAGTCAATGCATGAAAATGTCTCAGATTGGTAATAAGTGCAGTTTCAGAGTGCAACATTTGTTTATCCACAGATCGTTTTACAATTTTAGTTTTTAATTCTTCCAAACCTTGACCTGAAACCGCTGAAAGAAAAAAATCATTGAGACTTTTGCTTTCAATCAAATCAGCTTTCGTCCTGATTTTCAGGTAGGGGAGAGCCCTATTCTGAATTTCAGCTTCAATGGACTCCACTTCCTTTTCCAATGAATCTGGAGCCTGTAAAAGCAAGGCAAAAGAAGCCTTGTCCAGTTGTTCTCTGGTTTTGCTGATTCCAATATTTTCTACAAAATCTTCAGTTTTTCGTAATCCAGCAGTATCTACAAACCGAAATGTAATGCCATTTAAGATCAGTACATCTTCAATTACATCTCTGGTAGTCCCTGCGATATGGGAAACAATTGCTTTTTCTTCCTGAAGTAAGGCATTTAACAAAGTGGATTTTCCAGCATTCGGTGGACCTACAATAACGATTGGAATACCGTTTCGAATGGCCTGACCTGTTGAAAATGAGTGAATTAATTTTTTAAGGTGTGAAATGATGCCTTGAACCAGATTCATAAGTTTGGTGCGATCTGCAAATTCAACATCCTCTTCACTAAAATCCAGTTCCAGTTCAATCAGGGCAGTGAAGTCAATCAAATCTTGTCTTAATGCATGAATTTCTTTGCTCAATCCACCTTTAAGTTGATGAAGGGCAGTTCTATGGGCGGCTTCAGATTCTGATGCAATTAAATCAGCAACCGCTTCAGCCTGAGCAAGATCCATTTTGCGATTCAGAAAAGCTCTTTGCGTAAATTCTCCTGGTTCGGCCAATCTGCAACCTGAAGTCAAACAAATTTTAATAACTTCCTGAACAATGTATTGGGACCCGTGTAAACTTATCTCAACAACATCTTCTCCTGTAAAAGAGTTTGGTCTGGAAAATTTGATAATTAAAGCTTCATCCAATTGTTGGTCCAAATTGAAAATCCGGGCAACAAATGCCTGATGGCTTGGCCTTTCAGCCATCCTTGATTTTGGCGAAATTAGCTGAAATACTTCAAATGCCTTTGGTCCTGAAATTCGTAAAACTGCTAAAGCCCCAATTCCAGATGGAGTTGCAAGGGCAATTATCGTGTCATCCCAATGATTCATAATCTTTATTTCAAATAATGCGCAAGAACGTCCAATTGATTTGGATCGAATATATATGAAGTATTTTTAAATTCAATTTTTCTTTCATGATAATATTTCCACATTTGAATTTGAAAAACAAGGTATTAACCAATGAAAACCAAAACATTTAAACTCACATTAACCTATATTTTATTTGGATTGCTTAGTTTGCCATCCAATGGTCAAAACATTGATACACTTGCTGGTAGGCATTTGTATTTTGATGGATCTACAAATTTTGTGGACACCAGAGATACCAGTTTATACACCAATTTTACCGTAGAATGTTGGGTTAAAAGTCCGAATGCTCCAAGTAATTTACAGGGAAAAGGTCCGGTTCACTATGAAAAAAACTTTCAAATTAATTGGGACCATGTTTCATCTGGTGCACGTAATGCTTTGTTAGTGAATGTTTCTAATGGTGGTTGGCAATCTGCCACTTTTGGAAAATTAGAAGCAAATACCTGGTATCATCTTGTTGGAACCTATGATGGTGACACACTTAAAACGTATACAAATGGAAGACTTGTTACTAAAAAATCCATAAATGGAGGTTCCCCAAGCAGACAAAATACCTCATTGAAAATTGGTAAACACTCATCTCTAAGTGGTGCGCAGGAGTATTTTAATGGAAGCGTAGATGAAGTTAGGGTTTGGAATATAGAACGAAGTTCAGAGCAAATTCAGAAAAATATGTTTCATCCGCTCTCTGGTAATGAACCTGGGCTAAAACACTATTATCAATTTAAAGAAATAGTTAGTGATTCTACCTTAAACGCTGCAACTGGAAAATGGGCTCCTTTAATTTTGAGCCCCCAGGTTCAAAAATCAGATTTTCCTTTTGGAAAAGGTATATCTACAGTTTTAAATATACAGGCAGGTTCTGGCCAATTTTTTAATTCAATTGAAACAGGCTTGGTTGCCCTTCAAATGGATAGTGTAAACCGATCGTTTCCTTTACTGTTCACGAAATTGAATGCAAATTTTAGCGGTTCCAAACCTGATTCAAACTTGTTTATTACTCAAAGTAATCCATATTGGATAATTCAGGCTTTGGATACAGGAAAGTCGTTTAGAAGTAAAGGTATGCGTCTTGATTACAGTGCTTTATCTCCTGAATTTACTATCAATGCCAATCAACCTTCTGATATTAAAGTTTTTAACCGCCCCTTCAGCTCTTCAGATGAGTGGCAGTTTGTGGATACTTGCGAATTTATTGCCTTTGGTTCAGGTCATTTTATTTTCAAGGGTTTTAAAGAAGGGCAAATGGCACTAGCCTTGTCAAAAACATCAACATCAATTTCCGAATTAAAATTATCCAATAGTAATTCAACTCGCTTATTTCTAAATGGAGGTAAGGAGTTGACCTTATTTTTTTCAAAGGATGATGATTTTACTGAAGCTTGTGTGCTCGATATTTTTGGAAGGCAGGTTAGTAATTGGCAACATGCAATCAATAAGAAGGTTGATAAACAAGTTTTAATATTTGAAAATTCTCTAAAATCAGGATTATATTTTTTGAGATTGAAGAGTAAAAATTCAGAAAATACAATTCGGTTTGTAACAGATTAAAGTAAATTTAGGAAATTAAAATTCTTTGCTTAATCATTTTAAAAACCAAAACCAAAGCCTACATTTTTTTGATTCCGCAGACTTCATCATTCCTCATTATTCAAACCGCCTTTCTTGGCGATGTAATTTTAGCCACTGCCTTGGTTGAAAAGTTAAAACAATATCATCCTCAGGCTTCGATTGATTTTTTGGTTCGAAAAGGAAATGAAAGTGTTCTTGTTGGTAATCCACATCTTAGACAGGTTTTTACTCTTGATAAAAAGAAAAAATTTTCCAGCATATTGGAATTGCTAAATACCATTAGAAAAAAACGATATGATGTTGTGGTAAATGTGCAAAGGTTTGCCACTTCTGGTTTGTTAACAGCCTTTTCGGGTGCAGCCTTTACGATCGGATTTGACAAGAATCCTTTTTCTGGCTTATTTTCTAAATCGGTTGCCCATCATCTGGATTCCAGGCATGAGGTGGATCGAAATCAAATGCTTATTGCTGATTTTACGGACGGTCTTTCCTCTATGCCTGGAATATATCCTTCAGAAAAGGATCTGGAAATTGTAAATAAATTAGTAGTAAAACCATTTATAACCATTGCTCCGGCTTCCATTTGGTTTACCAAACAATGGCCAGCCCACAAATGGATTTCTTTAGTAGAAAAGGCCTTACCAGGCTTTACAGTTTATTTAATTGGTGGAGGGCCAGATGTAGATTTATGTGCATCTATTGCAAGTTCATTTCCAAAAGATAGTGTAGTAAATTTAGCTGGAAGTTTGGGTTTACTTCAATCGGCAGCCTTAATGAAAATGGCTAAAATGAATTTTGTGAACGATTCAGGACCCATGCATTTGGCATCTGCAATGGATGCACCAGTGACGGTCGTATATTGTTCAACTGTTCCTTCGTTTGGCTTTGGGCCACTTTCAAGCCAAAAAAGAATTATAGAAATTTCAAATCTAAACTGTCGTCCTTGCGGTTTGCATGGGCACAAAGATTGTCCTCTAGATCATTTTAAATGTGCAGAAGATATTGAAATCAGTGAAGTTTGGAATAATTTAATGCCTTGATATATACCAATTTTTTTTGAAATTTCCTCTCTTATAGTCAAGGTCTACACATAAAAAAAGCCCTCTGGATAAGAGGGCTTTTTTATTATAAGATTATTTTTAATTTAATCCAAAGTGATCTCCAATGCAAGACCTCTTAATTCGTGAACCAATACATTGAAAGATTCAGGAATATTTGGTTTTGGCATGTTTTCGCCTTTTACAATTGCTTCATAAGCTTTTGCACGACCAATAACATCATCAGATTTTACGGTTAGGATTTCCTGAAGGATGTGTGATGCACCAAATGCTTCAAGTGCCCAAACCTCCATCTCTCCAAAACGCTGACCACCAAATTGTGCCTTACCACCAAGAGGCTGCTGCGTAATCAAAGAATATGGTCCGATGGAACGTGCGTGCATCTTATCATCAACAAGGTGACCAAGTTTCAGCATGTAAATAATACCTACTGTTACCTTTTGATCAAATTTTTCTCCGGAAAGACCATCATATAAATATGTCCGGCCAAAAGAAGGAAGATCCGCATCATTCAATTCAGATACAACTTGCTCTTCAGTAGCACCATCAAAAATTGGAGTAGCATATTTTCTGCCCAATTTCCTACCTGCCCAACCAAGAACGGTTTCATAAATCTGTCCAATATTCATCCTTGAAGGAACACCCAAAGGATTCAATACGATATCTACTGGTGCGCCATCAGAAAGGAATGGCATATCTTCGTGCCTAACGATTCTGGCAACAACACCTTTGTTTCCGTGTCGTCCTGCCATCTTATCACCAACTTTTAGCTTTCGTTTCTTGGCAATATATACTTTGGCAAGTTTTACAATTCCTGTTGGTAGTTCATCACCAACTTCAATGGCAACTCTTTCTCTTTTGAATCGACCAGCAATTTCATTTCGTTTTTTAACGTAATTTTTTACCAGGTCAAAAATCATTTTATTCAAACGGGAATCATCTGTCCAGTTTTCTAAAACAACATCCGAAATTAAGTTTGCTTCTTCAGCTACGTTGTAATTACTTTCATCTCTATATGGATTTTTATCTGGAAATAGATTTTCAGTAATGTTTTTTCTGCTGAATTTAACGCCTTTAGACATAATTTCATCACCAAACTTGTGCTTAATTCCTTTACAGGTTTTTCCTTCAAGTAGGGCAAGCAATTTGTCGATAGCTTTATTTTTGTGCTCAGAAAGATCTCGTGAATATTTTGATTTCAAAACATCAAGTTCTTTTTTAGAAGCAGCTCTAAGGTCTTTATCTTTTCTAGGTCTGGAGAAAAGTTTTGTATCAATCACAACGCCCCTCATAGATGGAGGCGCCTTCATTGATGCATCTTTCACATCTCCTGCCTTATCACCAAAGATAGCTCTTAGAAGTTTTTCTTCTGGTGTAGGATCACTTTCACCTTTCGGTGTAATTTTTCCAACCAAGATATCACCTTCTTTTACTTCAGCTCCAACTCGGATTATACCATCCTTGTCAAGATTTTTTACTGCCTCCTCACTTACGTTTGGAATTTCTGAAGTCAACTCTTCTTCACCTCTTTTGGTTTCTCTAACTTCAAGTTCATATTCTTCAATGTGAATAGAAGTGAAAATATCATCAGAAACTACTTTTTCAGAAATAACGATCGCATCTTCAAAGTTATATCCCTGCCAAGGCATGAATGCAACCATCATATTGCGACCAAGTGCTAGTTCGCCACCTTGTGTAGCATATCCTTCACAAAGAACCTGACCTTTTTCAACCTTATCACCTTTGTTAACAATCGGACGAAGGTTGATACAAGTATCCTGGTTAGTTCTTCTGAATTTGGTTAGAGAATAAGATCTGATGTCATTGTCAAATTCAACAAGCCTTTGATCATCAGATTGTTCGTATTGAACAACAATTTTCATTGAATCCACATATATCACTTCACCGGTTGCTTCTGCAGCTAGAAGAGTTTTAGAATCTTCAGCTACACGAGCCTCAAGACCTGTACCAACAATAGGTGCCTCAGGTCGAAGTAAAGGAACTGCCTGACGTTGCATGTTTGAACCCATCAAAGCTCTGTTTGCATCATCATGCTCCAAAAATGGAATCATGGAAGCTGCAATTGATACAATTTGATTTGGTGCAACATCCATGTAGGTTACATTACCTGGCTCCACCAAAGGAAAATCTCCTTCGTATCTTGCTTTTATTTTTTCATCTGTTAAAGTACCATCTTCAGAAATCCCTGTTTTGGCAAGGGCGATGTTGTGTCCATCTTCTTCTTCAGCAGTCAAATATTTAACAGGCATATCTGCTACAATTTTGCCATCCTGCACTTTTCGGTAAGGAGTTTCAATGAAACCCATTCCGTTAACTTTTGCATGAATACAAAGTGAAGAAATCAAACCAATATTTGGACCTTCTGGTGTTTCGATTGTACAAAGACGACCGTAGTGGGTGTAGTGAACATCCCGAACCTCAAAACCCGCCCGCTCTCTTGATAGACCGCCTGGCCCTAGTGCTGACAATCTCCTTTTGTGCGTTATCTCAGCCAGTGGATTGGTTTGATCCATGAATTGAGAAAGCTGATTGGTTCCAAAGAAGGAATTGATTACCGAAGAAAGTGTTCTTGCATTGATCAAATCAACTGGTTTGAAATCTTCGTTATCTCTAACGTTCATTCTTTCTTTAATGGTTCTTGCCATACGGGCAAGTCCAACACCAAATTGAGAATACAATTGTTCGCCAACAGTTCGAACTCTTCTGTTTGAAAGGTGATCTATATCATCAACAACTGCTTTTGAGTTGATCAAACCAATCAGATATTTCACAATCATGATAATATCTTCTGTGGTCAAAACTCTGGTAGCACTTGAAGTAGATAGACCAAGCTTTTTATTTATTCTATATCGCCCTACTTCTCCTAGATCATATCGTTTGTCTGAGAAAAACAAGTTGTGGATAATATCCCTTGCTGTTTGCTCATCGGGTGCATCCGTATTTCTAAGCTGTCGATAGATTTGCTCAACTGCTTCTTTTTCCGAATTTGAAGGATCTTTTTGTAACGTATTATAAATAATGGTGTAATCAGTGGCATTCACATCTTCTCTGTGAACAATTACCGATTTCGAACCTGAATCCATAATGACATCCAGATCTTCATCCTTAATAATAGTATCTCTTTCTAAAAGAACTTCATTTCTGGCAATGGAAACTACTTCACCAGTGTCCTCATCCACGAAATCTTCTGTCCAGGATTTCAAAACCCTTGCAGCAAGCTTTCGTCCTAAAAGTTTCTTTTGATTGGTTTTGTTAACATTGATTTCCTCAGAAAGACCAAATAAATCAAGTATATCTTTATCTGAACCGTAACCAATTGCTCTTAACAAAGTAGTTACAGGAAACTTTTTCTTTCTATCGATATAAGCATACATTACGTTGTTAACGTCTGTTGCAAACTCTATCCAGGATCCTTTAAAAGGAATAATCCTGGCAGAATAAAGCTTGGTTCCGTTTGTGTGCTTGCTTTGAGCAAAAAACACGCCTGGTGACCTGTGCAACTGAGAAACGATAACCCTTTCTGCTCCGTTGATACAAAATGATCCACGGCTGGTCATGTATGGAATATTACCAAGAAAAACCTCCTGCTCTATAGTTTGGAAATCTTCGTTGTCTTTATCATTACAAACCAACCTTAGCTTTGCTTTCAAAGGAACTGAATACGTTAAGCCCCTGTCAATACACTCTTCAAGAGAATATTTTGGAGGATCAACGTTGTAGTCGATGAAAGAAAGCACGAAATTGTCGCGACTATCAGAAATTGGAAAATTTTCTGAAAACACCTTGAACAAGCCTTCGGCGGTTCGTCTTTCAACTGGGGTTTCCAGCTGAAAAAAGTCTCTAAATGATTGAATCTGAACGTCTAGGAAGTCAGGGTAATCTATTATAGGCTTCACCGACGCAAATGAAATCCTACCTGACCTGGTTATATTTTTGCTCAATTTCTTTTGAAATTTTAGCGTTTCTAAAATTAGGGTGCAAAAATAGCAATAATTCTTTAAAAATAAACACCAAATTGTAAAGTAATTTAGAATGATTTTTATTTAAAGAAATTGGTAATTTAAATTTGGCTTGGTTTTTGACGATCCTGGCCGAAACTATATTTTGTAGTTAAGGTTTGCTACTTTACTAATTTAACACCCAAAACAAGAACGTCGTCAGTTTGAGGTTCTTTACCCATCCAGGAATAAAAGTAGTCCTTTAAAAATGTTTCCTGGGCTTCGCAAGTGCTTTCTGCTTGCGACTTGATTAGCTCTTTAAACTTACTAATCATTAATTTTTTTCCATTACTTCCACTGAATTGATCAGAATAGCCATCTGTAGCAAGAAATATTTGGTCTATATCATGCAGATCTAATCGGGTTGTTCTTTCACTAAAGTCTGTATAAGGATCAAAACCAATGCTTGAAGGTGTTCCTTTTATCTCCTCAATTAATCCATTTTTTAGATAATACATTGGTCTTTTGGCGCCTGAATAAACCACCTGACTAAAGTTTGGATCAAAAACACATAAACTAATATCAATACCTTCTCCGGAAGCCTCTTCAAAAGTTTGATTTAGGTTGTTAATAAGTGCAAGATTTAATTGATTCAGGATTTTGCCTGGTTGCAAAACACCTCTTTCGTTTACAATCTGATTAAGTAGGGAAATGCCAACCATGCTCATAAATGCGCCTGGTACTCCATGGCCTGAGCAATCCGCAACCGCTAATAGATGAAAACCATTTTTTTGAGTTGTCCAATAAAAATCACCAGAAACAATATCTTTAGGTAAATTCAGAATAAATGATTCAGGATAAGTGAGTTTGAACCGTTGTTTGGATGGTAAAAATGAATTTTGAATCCTTTTGGCGTATTTTAAACTATCTGTAATGTTCTTGTTTATGACATTAATTTTGTCATAGGCCAATGTTAGTTCATCATGTTTTGTTTTCTCAAGTTCAGTTTCTTTTTGGGCAAGATCAAGGGCATACCTGGTTTGCATCATTTTGATTTTATTGGCAGTTTCCTGGCCAAGCATTTCCTTTTTCAGGTCATGATTTTTTTCCAGGTGTTTTAATGCACTTTCAAAATCTCCTTCCTTTTTATATGCTTCTGATAACCTTTTATGTATTTTTATTATTTTAGGAACTGATTCATGACTTTGGGAAAGTAACAAAGAATTGCTTAAATATTCCTTTGCTTCCTCAAGTCTATCCATGTGAACAAGCAGGGACCCAATATCCATTAAGCAAGTAATTATACCATCAACACCACTGGATTTGGATTTAAGTGCTTGTTCCCTTATTTTTAAACTATCTTTAAAGTAAATCAGAGCTTCCTCATTGGATCCTTGACTCTCAAGGATTTTTCCAATATCCCTTTTCGCTTTTGCCTTTCCCTGATCCTGATCAAGGCGTTCATATATTTTTAATGCTCTTTCACAATATTCGAGGCCCTCTTTATTTTTACCTTGTTTTTGAAGGGCCATACCAGCATTGTTAGTGGATCTTGCAAGGCCTATTTCATCATTAATTTTTGCAAAACTCTTGCTACTTCTATTAAAATAGTCGAAAGCATCTTTGTAGGATTCCAAATCGAAATGAAAGCTTCCTGCCGACAATTCTGCCAAACCAAGAACTTCATACTCATTTTCCTCTTTCATTTCATCCATTACTCTGTATATAATGGCGAATGCATTTTCATATTCACCTTTCTGGCTATATAGGTTTGCCATAATGGCTTCAGCAAATCCTGCTTTGGGTATATCGGCTATACTTCTATATAACCTTTGGGCTTTTTGTAAAGAATCAAAAGCAACGTTTGGATCAGATCTGCTCCATGCTGTGTTTCCAAGATTGAGGTAAGCTAAGGCAAGCTCTACAATTGAAATATTATTTTGATTGTCGATGGCATATTTTAACGCATCTTTTGCAAGATCAAAATATTGACCTGCACCCATATGCCGCATTTCCCAAATATTTTGGTTCAGAATTTTCATTCTGGAAACAAAGTCAAGACCCTGAATTCGTAAATTCAGCTCGGTTGGTGAAGATACAATATTTATGTTTGTATCGTGCAATGTCTGTATTCTTTTAAAATTAAATTTGGTTTTGAGCTTCTCATTAACTTTTGGCAAAGTAAAATTAAAGCCCTTCTTAAATTCACACAATGAAAACCAAAAATTTGCCTGTTAGTTTTATATACAAGTTAAATAAAAAAAAGCGGTTACTTTTTGAAATTGTTTCCAGCTTCAAAGTTTTTAGCTTCTTTTTTTTATTTCTGTTTCAAAGTTTTGCCTTTGCGCAAACTGAATCCGATGCCCAACCCAGGCTTTCAGGCCAGGCAAGAGTTTCTGTTATTACCTGTGGTCCAGGACCAGAATTGTATGAGGCTTTTGGGCATTCTGCAATTAGGGTTTCCGATCCATTACAATCTCTGGATCTGGTATTTAACTATGGAATGTTTGATTTCAATCAGGAGAATTTTTATGGAAATTTTGCCAAAGGATCTATGCGGTATATGTTGGGATTAAGCAGTTTTGAGGACTTCATGTTTCAATACAAACACTATAAAAGATCCGTTCGTGAGCAAGTTTTGAATCTGGATTCATTGGAGCGTCAGGCGGTTGTAAATTATTTGAGCATTAACCTCAGGCCAGAAAATAAGGAGTACCTTTATGACTATTTTTACAATAATTGCTCTACAAAAATCATAGACTTACTCGATTCGGCCATAAACCGAAGCATAAATTGGGAATTGGCACAGCCAGAGGGAAAAGTTAGTTACAGACAATTAATATACCAATACACCGTTTTTCAACCTTGGGGCAGACTTGGAATTGACCTTGGATTGGGTTCTCCAATCGACAAACCTATGACTGGTAAACAACTGCAATTTTTACCAGACGGTGTGGAGCAAGATTTGACCAGAGCAAAAATAAGAAGGGGTCTAATCGAATTTCCATTGGTGGCAAGCAGTTCAGTTTTGTACCAATCTCCCGTATTTTTTGCTGCTGATTCATTTTTCATATCACCAGCATTTGTTTTCTCTATAATCTTTTTGATTTCTTTATTCTTGAGTTTTAAGCGATTGGAATTCAGTCGTTTATTTAGAATGTGGAAAGGAGTTTTGTTTTTGCTTGCCGGAGTGTTGGGTTGGGTTGAATTGCTCATTTGGTTATTTACCAACCATAAAGCTGCTGCCTGGAATTTTAATTTGTTATGGGCAAATCCTTCTTTTCTTTTTCTGGGAATTATTTATTTGGTTTTAAAGAAGGTAGGCAAAACTTTTCAAGACATTTTGTTTTTTTACTTAAGCTTTGTTTTGGTCTTCTGGTTTTTGCTGCCTCAGGTTTTGAATATTAATCTATTACCTTTTGTAGTTGCACTTTGGATTTGTCAATTTCCATTCGCTAAAATGATTAATAATCCAAATAAGACCATCGAAGTTGGAACTGTTTAATTCGTTGGAGAAACAAATTAATAATTGTAATTTGAATTGGTCTTTTGACTATAATAGATTTAGTTGCAGCCTGAAATTATGTCAAAATATTCCTCGTTTTTTTTAGATAATGGCCTTAGAGTTATGGTCTTGCCAGACAAGACCAGTCCAATGGCTGTAGTAAATATTATGTATAATGTGGGCTCACGGGATGAAAACTCCAACCAAACCGGATTTGCCCACCTATTTGAACATCTTATGTTTGGTGGATCTGTTCATATTCCTGTATATGATGAACCTTTGCAAAGGGTGGGGGGGGAGAATAACGCTTTTACCAATCCAGATATTACCAACTATTATATTCAAATACCAACTGAGAATCTTGAAACTGCTTTTTGGCTGGAAAGTGACAGAATGTTAAGCCTGGCATTCGGTCAAAAATCTCTGGATGTTCAAAAAGGTGTTGTAGTAGAGGAATTTAAGCAAAGATATTTAAACCAACCTTATGGTGATGCCATGCACCATTTGCGGGATTTGTCATATAAAGAACATCCATATCGTTGGCCAACTATTGGTTTAAATCTTGAGCATATTGAAGATGCTCAAATAGAGGATGTGAAGAATTTTTTCTTCCGCTTTTACAGACCAAATAATGCAATTTTGGTTGTAGCTGGAAATGTTGAAGAATCCGAAGTAAAAGTTCTGACCGAAAAATGGTTTGGCCCGATTCCAAAAGGAGAAGAATCTGTAAAAAGTTTACCTGTGGAACCAGTTCAGTTGCAGGCAAGGAGAAAGGAGGTTTCAGCAAATGTACCGATGTCAGCGATTTATAAATCTTATCCAATGTCAGGAAGAATGGATGAGGAATTTTATGCTGCCAATCTCTTAACTGATATTCTTGGCCATGGGAAATCCTCCAGACTTGTTAATAAATTGGTAAAAGAAGATCGGATTTTTCACAGTTTAAATGCCTATGTCACCGGAAGTACGGATCCGGGCTTACTTATTATTGAAGGAAAAGTAAATGAAGGGGTTTCCATTGAGGATGCTGAAACCAAACTTATGGCTGAAATATTTGAGCTTCAAAAAAATGGCTTAAGCGAAGAAGAACTTCAAAAAGTAAAAAACCAATCGGAAACAGCCTTGGCAGGAGCTGATGTGGAATTGTTGCACAGGGCACTTAATCTGGCCTATTTTACCTTACTGGGCAATCCTGATGGTTTTGAGCAGGAGCTTGAAAAGGTCGGCAAGGTTAGTAAAACTAGTTTGGAAGCCACTTTTAAAAAATTAATTTCTCCGGAAAGAGAAAATACTTTGATTTACAGATCATTATCTTCCAATTAATGAAGCCAAATATTAAGGTTGGGCTTGGTTATGATGTGCACCAATTGGTTGAAGGCAGGCAACTTTGGCTTGGTGGTGTGTTGATTCCTTCAAGGCTAGGCGCACTTGGGCATTCGGATGCAGATGTTTTGTTGCATGCCATTTGCGATGCACTTTTAGGCGCTTTATCACTTGGAGATATTGGAATTCACTTTGCAGATACTGACAACCAGTTTAAAGGAATTGATAGTAAAATTCTTTTGCAAAGAACTTTTGATCTGATTTTGAAAATGGGTTGGAAAGTCGGAAATGTGGATTGTGCACTGATTTTACAATCTCCCAAAATAGCAGCCTACGTGCCTGAAATGCGAAAGCAGATTGCGGAAATATTGCTGATTGATGAAGATGAGATTTCCATAAAAGCAACAACTGCTGAAAGAATGGGATTTGCAGGAGAAATGAAAGGCATTGAAGCGAAAGCAGTATGCCTGCTCTACAAATAAAAAAAGGCAGAAGGAATTCTGCCTTTTTCTTAAAAATTTATAATTCCTTATTTTAAAATTAATCTGCTTACGGCGACTTGTTTGCCCTCGGTAACCTTAACTAAATATACGCCAGACTTTAATTCACTAAGGTCCAGGTTTGATTTTTCATTGTTTAAATTTCCTGAATGGACTTTGGAACCCAAAATATTAAAAACTTCAACCTGGGCTCTGTTGCTAAAACCTGGAGCAGTCAACAAAACTTGTCCATTGCTTGGGTTTGGGTAGAGATTGAGTTCCGATGCTATCTTAATAGATTTGTTGGATGTAATATTTGAAGCTACGAAATTGTCAAAACTTGGAATCATTTCTCCTGAGGTTCGGGCAACTACAAATTTCACTTTTACACTAGCGCCTGAGAAACCATTTAAAGGTAGGGTAAAGCTACCAAAGTCTGTTCCACTAGTTGGGTAACCTGATAATAAATCCTGCAAAAATTGAAATGGGCCACCATTTGAAGAAATATAAGCACTTACTTTATCTCCTGCAACATTCACATGCCTGAAACCAGGAAAATTTCCAATGTAACTATCTAATAATCTGCTATTAAAAGATAAAGTAGCATTGTCTGAAAGTGGACCAAAAGACGGTGTTGTTAAAGAATCAGACCTTTTATTTTGAGTAAGGGTGATTTCGCAAACTTTGATATTTCCGTTGCTTGATCCCCTGATATACACTTTAAAACCGCCAACTCCACTGGTTGACCAACCGCCAGTTGGTTGATCTCCAAAGCCTTGGTAGCTTTGAAAATCTTCAGACCATATTTGTTGGGCATGTGAGGCACTAACTGTTAGTAATAACGCTAAAACAAAAAATAATTTTTTCATGGTGGTTGAGAATTCATTGCAAATTTCTACTTTTTATATGAGAATCCAAAATGATGGATTGGTTGATAAATGGGGTATCGGATTTGAAAAGCCATAAAAAAAGCCTCAAAAAGAGGCTTTTTCAAATAAAAGGACAATTATTTTTTAATTGCTGCTATTTAACATTACTGGCATGATGAGCATCAAAATTTCTTCACCATCTTCCAAAGATTTTGGAATGATAAGCGCAGCTTTATTTGGTGCAGACATCTCTAAATCAACCAGATTGGATGAAATATTGTTTAGCATTTCCATCATCAGTTTGGAGCTGAATCCAATATCCATGGCCTCTCCTGTGTATTCACATTTCAATTTTTCAGAGGCCTCGTTGCTGTAATCTACGTCTTCGGCAGAAATCTGAAGCTCACTTGCGGAGATCGAAAACCGAACCTGGTTTGTGGCTTTGTTAGAATAAATTGAGATCCGCTTAAGAGAATTTAACAAATCCAACCGCTCCACCGTCATAATATTGATGTTGTTTAATGGGATTGCATTCTCATATTCTGGAAATCGCTCATCTATTAAACGGCAGATCAATTCAATATTTCCAAATTCAAAAAAGGCATTGGATGAATTGAAATTGAGTTTTACGTTGGTTTTATCTGTTGGCAATAACGCTTTTACAATAAACAGAGCTTTTCTTGGCAATAAGATTGCAGTTTCGTTTGCAGAAATCAAATCAGATCGTTGGTAGCGAACCAACCTATGGCCATCAGTAGATGCAAAAACTGTTTTGTCAGACTTTAATTGCAAATAAACCCCACTCATACTTGGACGCATATCGTCGTTGCTTGTTGCAAAAAGTGTATTGCTTAGTGCCCTGTTTAGCGAATTTGCCTCCAAAGAAATAGAAAACGCATTGGCAACAGCTGGCACCATTGGGAAATCTACTGCATTAGCCCCTGAAACTTTGTAGCGTCCATTTTCAGAAGTGATTTCAATACTATAGGTCTCTTCATCTATACTTACAGTTATGGGTTGCTCAGGCAAGTTTCTTAAAGTTTCAAGAAAAATCTTTGCAGGAACGGCTATTGTACCTACTTCATCTGCTTCAACAGGCATAGAAATCTTTGCCGTAGTTTGAAGATCAGAAGCGGTAGCTGTCAAAGTTCCATCCGTTATATCAATGAGAAAGTTCTCTAAAATTGGAATAACAGGATTGGAAGCCACTACGCCAGATATCTGGGATAGATTTTTAAGTAGTAATGAAGAAGATACAATGAATTGCATAATGCGCTTCGATTGGTTTTTGGATAAAAAAAAAAGCAGCCTTAGGCTGCCATTAAGCTCTCCCTCTTGGGCTTGAACCAAGGACCCCCTGATTAACAGTCAGGTGCTCTAACCAGCTGAGCTAAGGAAGAATATGGCGCAAAACTAGGAGTATGAATTTAGATTGCAATACTCCGAGCCAAATATTTTTTATTTTTTTATTGAATCTACCGAAGCTGAATCTGTTGAAACTGCCGCAGGCGCTTGATTCTGAGCGGTTTCTTGAGAATTTGCAACTGCAGTTCCAAATAAAATTTCTTTTATTTTTACTGATTTTTCTGCTGCATCAGGTGCAGCAGTGTAAGTATTCTTAGATTGGTGAGCCGGAGCACCATGCTCACCATAAACTCTGGTGTTTTCTTTATATTCTTCTTTTTTCGGTAAATCCAAAACTTTGCTATACCGGCCGCATGAGGCAGTAACTACAAGAATACCAGCTATTAAAATGTTTTTTGTCATATCAAAAATCGATGTGCAAATATAGAAGGAATCAGTTCGGATTATCAAAACTATAATGAATCTTAATTTTCAATTTGGTACACGATCTTTTTCGGATAATTTTGTGCCTTCTTAAAAAAATAGTTATCCGTTTTCAATGAGTGTACTTGTTAATAAAAATTCCAGAGTAATCGTTCAGGGCTTCACAGGTTCGGAAGGTAGTTTCCATGCACAGCAAATGATAGAGTATGGAACCAATATAGTTGGAGGTGTTACTCCAGGCAAAGGCGGCCAGACCCACCTTGACAAACCTGTGTTTAATACTGTAGCTGAGGCTGTGGAAAAAGCAGGTGCCAATGTTTCGATTATTTTTGTTCCGCCAGCTTTTGCTGCGGATGCCATTTTAGAAGCATCTGAAGCGGGTATTGCTGTCATTATTTGCATTACAGAGGGAATTCCTGTAAAGGACATGATTCCTGTTAAAGCATATCTGAAAGCAAGAAACTCCATTTTGATTGGGCCAAATTGTCCAGGAGTTATTACTCCGGATGAAGCCAAGGTTGGAATTATGCCTGGTTTTGTCTTCAAAAAAGGAAATATTGGTATCGTTTCAAAATCAGGAACCCTAACATATGAGGCTGCTGATCAGGTTGTGAAAGCTGGTATGGGTATAACCACTGCTATTGGAATTGGTGGAGATCCTATTATTGGAACCACAACAAAAGAGGCAGTTGAAATGCTCATGAATGATCCAGAAACTGAAGGAATTATTTTGATTGGTGAAATTGGTGGAACCTACGAAGCCGATGCCGCCAAATGGATCAGGGAAGATGGAAACAGAAAGCCCGTTGTTGGTTTTATTGCAGGTCAAACTGCGCCAGCTGGAAGAAGAATGGGACATGCCGGGGCAATTATTGGAGGTGCAGACGACACTGCCGCAGCCAAAATGAGAATTATGAGGGAAAATGGAATAATGGTGGTAGATAGCCCTGCCGATATCGGTGAGACCATGCGAAAAGCAATGGTTGAATCAGGAATTTTAGTATAGTTAATGGACAAAAAAAATATATAAAACCAGGTAATTTAGCATTTTGAAACTATGGCACTTTTTGGAAATAACACAAAAGAAAGTTACACCCCACCCACACCATCAGCTCCTGTAGCTGAAACGCCAAATCCTTATACATCAACATCCAATTCTATGAATGTGATCGGAAAAGGGACCACCATAACTGGTGATATTGAAACCAGCAATGATATCAGAATAGATGGTAAATTGGATGGCAATCTGTATTGCAAGGCAAAAGTTATTATTGGAAATTCGGCAGTTCTTGAAGGCAATATTTCAGCAATAAATGCTGAGATTTCTGGAGAAATTGTTGGCAAGGTTGAAGTTTCCGAGTTATTGAACTTAAAGAGTACCTCAACAATTCATGGTGATATCAATACAGGAAAACTGGTGATCGAAGCTGGAGCAAAATTCAACGGAAGTTGCAAAATGGGAGCTGTTTCCAAAGAGATTTCTTTAAATGGCTCAGAAAATATGAAGAAGCAGGTTTTGGCTTCTGTTTAATGAAAACTTAAAATGAATTTTAAAGGCCGGTATTCCGGCCTTTTTTATGAATCCATACCTTAAATATACCAATCTTGCTTTTCAGCTGATTCTCTTAATTTTTGCAGGGAACTATTTTGGAAAGTGGATTGCAACTTATTTTCATTTTAATCCTTCCACTGGTTCAGCAATAGGTATTTTGATAATGCTTGGACTAGGCTTGTATAAAATTATCAGGGATATTCTGAAAGAATCCAAATGATGGTTATTTGATCTTTAAAATTTACATATTTAAATCTGTGTTTGGAACCTATACCTAGGTTTTAATTTATGAAAAAACTTTTCTTAATAGATGCATTAGCTCTTATTTACAGAGCACATTTTGCCTTCAGTAAAAATCCAAGAATAAGTTCCAAAGGATTGAATACCAGTTCAATTTTCGGATTTGCAAATACTTTACTTGAAGTTCTGGAAAAAGAAAAACCAAGTCACATTGGTGTTGGCTTTGATTTAGCTGGACCAACATTCCGGCATGAGCAATTTGAAGCATACAAAGCGCAACGTCAGGAGCAGCCAGAAGATATTACACTTGCAATTCCATATATAAAGAAGCTTTTGGTTGGTATGGACATTCCAATTTTGGAAATGCAAGGATTTGAAGCAGATGACATCATTGGAACCATTGCAAAACGGGCAGTAAAGGAGGGGTTTACAGTTTATATGTTGACGCCGGACAAGGATTATGCACAACTGGTTGAACCAGGAATTTTTCTTTACAGACCTTCTTACATGGGCAAAGGCTATGATGTACTTGGTGTTCCAGAAGTGTTGGCAAAGTTTAATATTAAAAGGCCGGAACAGGTAATAGATATACTTGGTTTGCAGGGTGATGCCTCTGATAATATTCCTGGAATTCCTGGAATTGGAGAAAAAACTGCGCAAAAACTGATTGAAGAATATGATTCGGTAGAAGGGGTTATTGCCAATTCGGACAAGTTAAAAGGCAAAATGCGTGAGAATGTGGAAAATTTTGCCCAGCAAGGTTTATTGTCTAAAGAATTGGCCACCATTCATTTGGGTGTAAATGTACCATTCAAGGCTGAGGAATTGGTTATTTCAGAGCCAAAGCGGGATTTGTTGATGCCTCTTTTTGCTGAGCTTGAGTTCAGAACCATGGCGAAACGAATTTTGGGAGAAGAATTGCCTGGTTCAACACCTTCCAGGCCAACGCCAGCTGTGGATAAGAATGGGCAACTTTCAATTTTTGGAGCTGTAAGTGAGGAGAATTTAACCATACCGGTATCTGAAACAGATCCTGAATCTGAAGTTGTAAAATCAAGAAATACAATTGAAACGATTCCACATCATTATCACATTGTTCAAAGTAATGAGGATATTGAAGAGTTGGTTTCCTATCTGGCCATTCAAAAGGAATTTACTTTTGACACCGAAACTGATTCTTTGGAAAGCAGCTTTACCAATCTGGTTGGATTGTCATTTGCATGGCAGGAAAGGGTAGGTTATTTTGTGCCTTGCTCCCCTGATTTTGAGGCTACCAAATCTCTTTTGGAAAAATTCAAACCCGTTCTGGAAAATGAAGCCATTGTAAAGATTGGTCAGAATTTAAAGTTTGACATCAACGTTTTGGCCCGATATGGAATAGAAGTAAAAGGTCCAATTTTTGATACCATGTTGGCGCATTACTTATTGCATCCAGACCAAAGGCACAATATGGATGTAATGGCAGAAAACTATCTGAATTACAGTCCGGTAAGTATAGAAACTTTGATTGGGAAAAAAGGTAAAAATCAGGGAACTATGTTAGATGCTGAGCTTTCAGATCTGGCAGAATATGCAGCAGAAGATTCGGACATTACCTTTCAATTGAAAAAAGCCCTGGCCCCTGAAATTCATAATCTTGGGCAGGAATCCTTGCTGATGGATGTGGAAGGAAAGTTGATTTATGTGCTTTCATCTATGGAACGAGCTGGTATAAAAGTGGATACCAATGCCTTGGGGGGACTTTCTGAAGAATTGGCGACAGAGATCATCCAAATAGAAAAGGAAGTATATGAATCAGCTGGTGAACAATTTAATATGGGTTCGCCATTGCAATTGGGCAAGATTTTATTTGAAAAACTAAAGCTTGATCCCAAAGCTAAAAAGACAAAAACAGGTCAATGGGCAACAGGGGAGGAGGTCCTTTCCAGGTTGGTCGATGAGCATCCGATTGTTTCTCAGATTCTGGAATTCAGGGAAATGCAAAAGTTGAAATCAACCTATATTGATGCTTTGCCGCAATTGATTGGACCAGATGGACGTGTACATACTTCTTTTAACCAAGCAGTTGCAGCCACAGGAAGGTTGAGTTCTACGAATCCCAATCTTCAGAATATTCCAATTCGAACAGCCAGAGGACGGGAAATTCGAAAAGCTTTTATCCCTGGAGATTCCAATCGCTTGATTTTAAGTGCCGATTATTCGCAGATTGAACTCCGAATGATGGCCCATTTTGCGGAAGATGCCACTATGATTCAGGCATTTAGAGAAGGTAAAGACATTCACACCATCACTGCTGCAAAGATTTTTAAGGTGGATTTGAACAAAGTTGATTCTGATATGAGGCGAAAGGCAAAAACGGCAAACTTTGGAATCATTTATGGAATCTCAGCTTTTGGCCTTTCGCAACGTTTATCGATACCACGAAAGGAGGCTTTTGATTTGATCGAAGCGTATTTTGTAGAATTTCCGTCCATAAAAAAATACATGGATCGCGTTATTCATGTGGCTCAGGAGCAGGAGTTTGTGTCAACAATTCTGGGACGCCGCAGATATTTACCAGATATCAATAGCCGCAATCAAACCCAAAGAGGATTTGCGGAACGAAATGCGATTAATGCCCCAATTCAAGGCTCAGCAGCTGATATGATCAAATTGGCTATGATCAACTTGCACGATTGGATGAAAAAGGAAAACCTGAAAAGTAAAATGGTGCTTCAGGTTCATGATGAATTGGTTTTTGATGCGGATAAATCTGAAATAGACCTACTTAAAGAAAAGGTTCCTTATTTCATGTCCAATGCCATTCCATTAATAGTTCCGGTGGAAGTGGGTTTGGGAGTTGGAGAGAATTGGTTTGAAGCCCATTGATTTGGCATTCAATCCTAATCACTTAACTGAAATAAGACATCGTTTCAATATTCCAGCTAAGATTTGTTGGCGACTTTTTTTGAGTTTATTAACCTTCGTATGTAGAAAATGATTGCCAGGGAGGTCAATGGCAAAGCTATCTTGAAAAGGTTGGTAATTTTTCCACTCATATAAGTGTTGATCAAAATGGCAAGTATTCCAACGATACCACAAAATATCGATATTGTAGTTATTTGCATGATTTTTTCATCCTTGGTTGCTTTTGAACTTTTAAACCAAATGCCTCTTAAAATAAAAAAATAAAGACAAATATTATAAATGTGTAAATCAGAATCATTATATATGTTTTTTAGATTTTAGAAGATTTTTAAAACATGATTTTCAAATTGTCTTCTAAAATGGAGTTTTCTATTTGTAAATGTAAATGATTTGGTATGACTCGGGCCTGCCCTTGGATAGATTTTTTGCACAGTCTGCGGAATTTTATTGTTGAAGTTTTTTTCAGAACTATCGATTCGAAAATCGTAAACTTTTGAGCTTTACACACTTTTTTGAACAGTATCTAAACAGTATTTTTTTGAACAGTATCGTTGAGATTTTTCGAATTAAAACGGAACTTCCAGCAAAAAAAAATGCAGCTTTTGGAGCTGCATTTTTTTATAAGTAAACAGATGACTTTATTTTCTGGCTACCGTTACCCAGCCATTGAATTCCTGACCAGTATTGGTTATTGTAAATTTGTAGAAGAATACATCGCCATCAAGACCGCTTCCATCCCAAAGATCAGAGTTGTTGTAGTTGGTTCTTTTGTAAAGTTCCTGACCCCATCTGTCGGAAATTCGCAATTCATTTTCAGGATATAAATGCAGATTCCTGATTTCGAATTTGTCGTTCAGGTTATCACCATTATGCGTAATCAAACTGTAAAACTCAAGTGGATTCAGGAATTTAACACAGACTGCATTTGAAAAAGATTTGAATTCTCCATCTTTTTCATTTGCTATTACCCGCCAGCATTGCTCAAATCCCTCTGAGGCTACTTTGTAAAATACCTGAGGCCCTGGAGGCATTTTAAAGGTATCAGCAATGGTTTCATATGGACTTAAGGCTTGTTGTTTGTCAACTTTCCTTAGAATTGAATAATCACTTACCCCATTTGGCCAACCGTTTAAGGCATTCCAGTTCAACTTCGCTCCACCTTCGTTTTGCAAGGCGGCTACATTTAAGAGAATTGTATTTTTTGGAAAACTCTCAATTACCTTGTTGCAAATGTTTTTAGAAACCAAAACATATTGATAGGCAAGTGAATTGGTAGCTCCAGGCTGGTCAATGTATGTTTCAATATTTCTTGGAATCCTTGCCTGAACTGTATCATATTTTCCAGGATTGGCGGATAACTCTCTTCTTAAAATTGAAATGAACGAGTTGTTTGTACCTTGGCTACTCATATTAAAGGACAATTCTACCTGATTGTCATCGTTTTCCAACAAAGATACGTTTTGAAGATCAAGGGCTGAACCATCATATCTTAGGGGAAGAATGGTATCCTTTCTGCAACCTTTAACCGTTGTTTCAGTCAGTTTCAAACCATACACACCAGATTGATCCCATTCAACAGCAATAAAATCGTTATTTTTTGCTGCGGATGTTCCGCCGCTTACGGTCCATTCAAATGTCGAATTTGCAAACCCTGGCGCTGAGGTTGCCAGATATCCTTTTGAACGGTCGTTGGGGCAAATGTTTAAACTTGAACTTACCAAACCAGGTGCTGGCAAGGCGTTAACTTCAATTGGTTTTGAGATAGGCTTTCCTACACATCCTTTGTTACTTGTTTCCGTAACCCGAACAATATAATTTCCTGGTGTATTCCAGTTTACAGTTAGGCTATCACTTCCTTGTCCGCTTACAATATTTGCAGTAGGGGAAATTTCCCAGTTGTAAGAAGAAGTGGTTACACCATTTAAGTTGAATACCTCCTGATTAAAAACGCTTCCACAAACCTGACCATTTCCAGCCACCAAAAGTGTGCTATCCGGACTAGGATTAATACGAACAAAAAGGGTATCAGAAATACCAAAACATTTTATTGGCGTTCCTGTTCCTGGATCAACTGTGCTGCTTTGTTCCTGAATCCAGATTTTGCCTATTCCATCATTGGTATTCCAATCTAAACTGGTAAAACTTGCTGAAGTAATTGCTGAATCTAAAATTGGATTTAAATATTTCCATTTATAATTTGAACCTGGAGTTGGAACTGTGGAATACAATTTATTCAGTTTAAAATATGAACACATCACTGTATCACCAAAGGGCTTAACAGGTGTCAGATTAGAATTAATCGCTAAAGAAATCGAATCCCTTTTGCCAACACATCCAAAAATATTGGTAGGAGTAGTATATACTCTGGCGTTTGGATTTGTATTTCCCCAATCTACATTGATGGCATTTGTATTGGTTCCCGCAGATTGAACTCCTCCACCAACTTCCCACACGTAGGTATTTCCAGTAATAAAATTGGTTGCGGAATAATTTACATTTTTTGTAAAAGGACAAATGGTTGGGCTGAATAAACCAAAAGTAACTGGCACAGGCCTCGGGTTGGTTGTAACAATCACCTCATCTGACTTTTTACAAGTAGTCGTATTATTAGTCATCGTTAATAACAAGGTGTCATTTTTAGGTTCATTGGCATTGGTCATGCTAAAAACTGGATTAGATATATCAGAAAAGGACAATCCAGGATTGGTTTCCCAATTGTAGCCAAAACCAAATTGGGAAGAAATGCCTAGTTGGGTACTTGCTCCTGAACATATGGCTCTATCAAGCCCAGCATCCACCTGAGGAAGTGGATTTACCCTAACATTTAATGTAGCAGAATCTTTGCAGCCTGTTTGTATGTTGGTGACTATG
>JBIPOE010000064.1:0-23584 GCA_044379485.1 Catalimonadaceae bacterium | reverse complement strand
TATCCAGCAGCGCAAAAGTGAAACTACTGATTCAATTTTGATACTTTTTCCAATGAAAAATCAGCCTCCAAAATGTCCATTAGAGCGCAAGTCCTCAAATCCAGCCTCCAAAATGTCCATTACTCCGGTTTCTATGATTCTATATCCATAAAAAATCAAATATCTATTAGCTCAAACCAGCAAACTGGCTCACAAATCGAACATCATTTTCTGTAAAAAGACGGAGATCTTTAATGCCATATCGCAACATCGTGGTCCTCTCTATCCCCATGCCAAATGCAAAACCAGTAAATTCTTCCGGATCTATTCCATTGGCAATGAGTACATTCGGATCTACCATGCCAGCGCCACCAATCTCAACCCAACCTGTGTATTTGCAAATGTTGCATCCTGCACCGTTGCATATCAAACAGGAAATATCAATCTCAGCACTTGGTTCGGTGAAGGGAAAAAAGGAAGGTCGGAAACGGATTTTCTGATCTTTGCCAAACATTTCTTTCACAAAGTGGTAAACAGTTTGTTTTAGGTCCTTAAACCCAACGTTTCGGTCTATGTACAAACCTTCTATCTGATGAAAAAGGCAATGGGCCCTTGCTGAAATGGCTTCATTCCGGTACACCCGACCTGGCATAATAGCCCGGATCGGCGGTTTTTGCTTTTCCATCAAACGAACCTGTACTGTAGATGTGTGGGTACGAAGCAAAACATCCGGATCTTTGGAAATGAAAAAAGTATCCTGCATATCTCTTGCAGGGTGATTTTGCGGGAAATTCAAGGCTGAAAAGTTGTGCCAATCGTCCTCAATTTCTGGTCCATCGGCAAGGGCAAAGCCCATTTGCTCAAAAATTTCAATCATCTCCTGGCGCACAATAGACAAAGGATGGCGGGATCCAATCGGAAAAACCTGCACCGGCAAATTCATATCAGGCACTTCTATCTCGGATTTAACGCTTCCAAGATTGGTTTGAATCAACTCAAATTTTTCCCATGCTGAAGTCTTTAATTCATTCAAAGCCAGACCCAAAGCCTTCCTTTCTTCCTGCACTGCATCCTTCAGGCCAGCCATTAAATCTGTAATGACACCTTTTTTGGAAAGATAGGCCAATCGAAACTCTTCTAACCTGCCTGGACTGTCAATTACAAATGATTCTATATCGCCTTTAATTTCTTTTATCTTTTCGAGCATGGGGCAAAGATAATGGAAACATACTTTGGGACGAATGCAGATTTCTATTCTATTTTGGCCCCATGAACCAATTCATATATAAAACACTCTTTCTTTTAACCATTAGTCTTTCTGCCTTCGGACAACTTCCTGAGTGGAAAAATCCGGAAATTGTGGAAAGGAACAGGGAAACCATGCGGGCTTCCGGTTTTCCATTTAGGTCTTTAGAAGAAGCAAATAAGGGAATGGAAAAGGCGGGTAATTATGAAAGTCTGAATGGACTTTGGAAATTCCGTTGGGTACCAAAACCTGCTGACATTCCAATGGGGTTTACCCAAATTCTGCATGAAGATTTTGAATGGGACAATATTCAGGTGCCTTCCAACTGGGAGTTTAAGGGCTATGGCATACCTATTTATACCAACATTCCGTATGAGTTTTCCAAAAAGGATGAAAAAGGAAACATGTTAAGACCCACGCCTCCTCAGGTTCCGGAAAATGACAACCCGGTTGGACTTTACAGACGAAAATTTTTATTGCCCAAAGGCTGGAAGGATAAACAGGTTTTCATTCATCTGGGAGCTGTAAAATCTGTTTTTTACATTTGGTGCAACAACCAATTGGTTGGCTACAGCGAAGATAGTAAACTGCCTGCTGAGTTTGAATTGACCAAGTATTTGATTGAGGGAAACAACCTCATTACGCTTCAGGTGATGCGGTATTCCGATGCTTCCTATCTGGAATGCCAGGATTTTTGGCGCATTTCAGGCATTGAACGGGATGTGTATTTATTTGCTACTGAACCTGTTTGGCTAAAGGATTTTTTTATAAGAACACCTTTGGATGAAACCTATACGAATGGCTTGATTGAAATTGATGCCAGCCTGAAATCGCACCAATCCAAAACTGAAACATTTGCTATACAGGCAATCTTGAACGATGCCTCAGGAAAAACAATTTGGAAAGCAGAGTCCAATTTGGAAAGCAGAGCCATGCAGGAAAACAGTAAAACCAAAATTTTGGAAGGAAAAATAAACAACGTTCTGCCCTGGTCTGCAGAAACGGCAAACTTGTATCAATTGGAATTAAAACTTAAAAACAGTGCAGGTAAAGTAGTTCAGGTAACCAGACAACAGGTAGGATTCAGGACAACGGAAATCAAGGATGGTCTGTATCTTTTGAATGGAAAGCCGATCAAATTTAAAGGAGTTAACCGACATGAGCACGATCCGGACAATGCACATGTGATTTCTGAAGAATCCATGATTAAGGATATTAAACTGATGAAGCAGCTCAATATTAATGCAGTACGAACTTGCCATTACCCAAATGACGACCGTTGGTATGAGCTTTGCAACCAATTTGGCTTATATATAATTGATGAAGCCAATATTGAAAGCCACGGCATGGGCTATTCCAAAGAGCTGACTTTGGCCAACAAACCAGAATGGCGAAAAGCCCATATTGAACGAACTATGCGGATGGTGGAACGGGATAAAAACCAACCTTGTATCATCATTTGGAGTTTGGGAAATGAGGCAGGACAGGGTTCCACTTTTGAATCTACTTTTGACCTGGTTAAAATAAGAGATAAAACACGGCCTGTACAATATGAAAGGGCTGAGTTTGATAAAAATACGGACATTATTTGCCCAATGTACCCAAAGCCAGTGGAATTGGAAGCTTATGCCAAAACCAAAAGAGACAGACCTTATATAATGTGTGAATATGCCCATGCCATGGGAAATTCTCTTGGAAACTTCAAAGAATATTGGGAGCTGATTTATGGCAATCCGCAATTGCAAGGTGGATTTATTTGGGATTGGGTGGACCAGGGTTTTAGAACCTATAAAAATGACAAAATGATTTTTGGTTACGGTGGCGATTGGGGTCCACCAAATGTAAATTCGGACAACAATTTTATGTGCAATGGTTTGGTAAATCCAGATCGGGAATTGCACCCACACGCATTGGAAGTAAAACATTGGTATGCACCCATTCAGGCTAAATTGACCTTAAATCCGGAAAATGCCAGTTTGAATTATGAAAACAAATTTGATTTTAAGGACCTTTCAAATTTTACAGGTAACCTGAAATTCTATAAGAAGGGGAGGCTATTTAAAAGCCAAAAACTGGATTTGAAAAAACTAAAATCAGGCGAAAGCACTGTGATCCAAATCAAATATCCAAAAAACTTTTTAAGTAAAATACTTGGCAAACCTTTGCAAGGTTGCGGAATCGAATTTGAAGTTTTTACCATTTCAGAAGAACCAAGCATCCCTGCAAAACATCTGGTTTATCAAACCTTTGCAGAAGTCCATGTGGAATCAGAAAGGAATGCTGAAGTAGCTATGGAGAAGGCAAAAACCGTTCAGGTGTTGGAAAATGATTCACTTTTTTTGATTCAGGAAAGCAACAGGGAAATAGGCATTAACAAAAAGACTGGCCTGATTTCGAAAATACAAAATGGCAAAAGGGAAATTCTTGGACCAGAACCAAATTTCTGGAGAGCACCCACTGACAATGATTTTGGGTCTTGGCTTCAGAAGAAATGGAGAGGATGGAGGCCGCCCTATAATTTCCAAACAGAGGTTAAAAAAGTAGAAAATACTGAATCGGGGCAATTGAAATTTACCGTTACCAGAAATATCCAAAAAGGAAGACTTGCTGGTTTTCAACACATTGCTAGTTATTTTTACAAAGGAAATGGTGCTTTCATTATTGAAAATTCAGTAAGCATGCCAGACTCACTTCCGCTTATGTTCCGATTGGGAGATAATTGGAAATTAAGTGCCGAGCATGATTCCCTGGAATACTGGGGCAGAGGACCCGAAGAAACCTATTCAGACCGAAAATCTACCGGAGCTGTGGCATTTTACAAAACCTTGGTTTCCAAAGAATACCATCCATATATTCGTCCACAAGAATCTGGAAACCATGTAGATGTGCGGGAATTTTCAATTTATAACAAAGCAAAAAATGGCCTCTTTTTTTCTTCGTTTGGAATGGATTTGAGTTGTTCAGCCATTCCGTATAGTTTGGAACAATTGGATCCAAATATTGAGAAAAAGCAATATCACTCTTTGGAACTCGAACCTTCTCCTTTTTCGCACATTCACATAGATTATAAACAATGTGGATTGGCAGGTGTGGACAGTTGGATGACCTTACCCTTAGAACCTTACAGAATCAAACCGGGAAATTACAATTGGAAATATCGGGTTGAAATCAAGTAAAATCAATCTTGCATTAGGCACAAAAAGTCAAACCTATATATTTGCGTCGCCTTTGGGCACAAAAACACCAAAAATGAAATACAAACGTATATTGCTAAAGCTTAGTGGAGAGGCACTTTTAGGTAAAAAAGGTTATGGAATTGATCCGGAAATGCTAAAGTTGTATGCCGCAGAAATTTCAAAAGTTTCAAAACTTGGTGTACAAATCGCAGTTGTGATTGGTGGTGGCAATATTTTCAGAGGTGAAGATGCCGCAGGAACTGGTATAGAAAAAGCAACCGGGGATTATATGGGCATGCTTGCAACTCTGATAAACGCAATGGCCATTCAAGGTGCATGTGAAAATGAGGGACTTTATACAAGGTTGATGTCGGCAATCCGGATTGAAGAAGTATGTGAACCTTTTATCAGACGCAGGGCCATTCGCCACATGGAAAAAGGTCGTGTTGTGATTCTAGGTGCCGGTATTGGCCGTCCGTATTTCACAACTGACTCAGCAGCAAGTCTTCGGGCAATTGAAATCGAAGCAGATGTGGTATTGAAAGGAACCAGAGTGGATGGCATTTATACTGCCGATCCGGAAAAAGATCCAACGGCTACCCGGTTCAAAAATATTTCATTTGACCAGGTGTATGATATGGGACTGAACGTAATGGATATGACCGCATTTACGCTTTGTAAAGAAAACAATTTGCCGATCATCGTTTTCGATATGAACAAGCCAAACAATCTTTTAAAACTTATTCAGGGGGAGGAAATCGGAACCCTTGTAACCAATTAAGAAATTCAAAAAAACGTTAGCAATCAGATAGATGGAAGAGATCAATATGTTTCTGGAGGAGGCCAAAGAACTGATGGAAAAGGCCTTGAAACACACAGGAATTGAATTCAATAAAATACGTGCAGGCAAGGCCAATCCTTCTATGTTGGATGGAATTGTGGTTGAATATTATGGCATTCCAACGCCATTAAATCAGGCTGCAACAGTAAACACAACCGATGCACGTACGATTATAGTCAGGCCTTTTGAAAAGAAATTGATTCCGGATATTGAAAGGGCAATAATCAACAGCGACCTTGGGTTGAATCCGCAAAGCGATGGAGAAGTTATACGCCTTATTGTTCCACCTATGACAGAAGACCGGAGAAGGGATCTTGTAAAACAGGTCAAAAATGAAGGTGAGGCTGGTAAGGTGAGTATTCGATCAGTCAGAAAAGAAACAAACGAGGAACTAAGGAAACTTTTAAAAGAAGGGGCATCTGAAGATGATGTAAAACGTGCAGAGGAAAAAGTTCAGCAAATGACCGACAGCCATAGCCAAAAAATTGAGTCTATGATTGCTGATAAGGAAAAGGAGATTATGACTGTTTAAAATGGAAATCTAAATCCAAGCAAAAGCAAAGTTCCATAGGCGGCAGTTTTCTTTCCGGAATAATCGTCATATTCCAAGCTGTAATGTGAAATACCTAACCGCATTTCAGAAAGTGGGCTTATCGGAAAATACACATACAGATCAGATACCAACATTCCCCTATCTACATAGGGACCAAGAAGGAGATTTTTATACGGGATAAATTTATTGGAACCTTTGGTGATGTTTATAAAATCAAAACCAAGGCCAGCTAAATCGATGTTGGCGCCAATCCCAGCCTTTTTATACAATCTGGCATCTGCATGATACATGATGTTAAAAAGTGTAAGGGAATTTATTTCCGGTTTAATTTCTTGATCAACAACATTGGCCGGCCCTATGTCATTTTTATTTTCCGATTTTTTTGTTGAGGGCATTGCAGCCATTACCTGTGTCAATCTCAATCCCGGACCCATTGAAAACCAATTGTTTTTTCCGAAATGAAATTTATAGATTCCTGAAAAGGGAATATAAAATCCATTTTTCCAACCAGCAAATGCCATATCCATTTTCCAGTTTTCATTCTTTTCCTTTTTATCTTGAGAATGACATTGGATGGCCAAACCAAACAGTAATAAATTGAATATAAGATACTTACTTGTACTTGATTTCATTTTTTTTATTGTTTCTTAAAATTTGATTCGAAAACGAAAAAAGGGACGAGAAATTTCAATTCCTAAAAAGTAAATATAATTCACCCCTTCAGGGTTCCTTTCCTCAAATCATTTTTTTTTACAATAATGCCCCCACTTCGAGGTTACTTTTTAGATAATCAATTGGGAGAAATTTAACTTTAAACTCTAAACTCTAAACTTTAAACTCTAAACTCTAAACTCTAAACTCCTTACTCTCTTACCCAAATTTTCAAATCCTTCCCTCCTATCGAAACTTCATTTTTTGTACCACCCTTCAATGCGTTTCCCCGAACTCCTTTCAGATCAATCTGATTGATATTGCCTACTTGTTTCCATTTTCCAGCTGGCAATTCAATTTCTTTGAATGAATCTGCCTTTTCGCCCACGTTTAGTAAAACCAAAACTTTTCCATCTACCAAGTATCCCAAAAGTGCCTCATTTTCAGGGGAATAAAACTGGAAATAATCTTTCCCAAGCTTTTCTTCCAAACGAAAAAGCTTTCCATATTCTGAGTTTCTAAAGGTATTCAGGCCTTTCCAAAAAGCGTGCATGCCTTTAAAATCACAAAAAATACCCTTTTCTGATTTGGTTTTGCCTAAATTTTCCCAAACAAATTGATTGGCAAAACGCACATTATAGGTATCACGCTTACCATGGTAATATAGAGGTCCTGATTTGGCGGTTTTTTTCACAATTTCTTTCAAAGGTGCCAAGCCTTTTGAACGCATAAACTCTGTGCCTCCGTGCGTTACAATTGGACCCGTACTGGTGTAAAGCAAAGTGGCTGCAATTTTAAATGCCCGTTCATCCACCCCAAAGCGCCCGTCCCAATCTTTTTTTGCAAACTGATCGGCAAGGGCCCAATTGTCATGAATATCCAGATATTTGATTCCGGATAAAGGTGATTTTTCATCTGGAAATGTGGATGTTAAACCTCGTTTGGTATTTTCTCTTTCTTTTACATTTCCTCCGGCAAAACCTCGATCTTTCAATTTATCCTCAGGATTTCCAACAGTTCCTTTAAAAGCATTTCGTGCATCATCATTAAAATAACAAATGGGCGCATCTGCTTTGTACCAATCCCAATCTGGATGGGCCTCATAGTCAGGATCATTGGAGGCAATCCAGGGTTCACCATATAAAATAATGTCTGGCCCAAGTTCTCTTCTCAACATTTTTAAAGTTTGCTGATCAGTTTGGCCTGCCAGATCTATCCGAAAACCATCAACACCAAACTCTTTGATAAAATGTTTGCACTGGTCCACAATCCAACGCTGAACCATGGGCCGGTTTTCAGACTTGGTTTCATTGCCATATTCACCAATTAAATTCAGGTTTTTGTTTCTGTAATAATACTGCTGATCAATGCCCTGAAAAGGAAATAGCCAGCCACGCTCCAACATGCTGGAGGCTGTGTGATTAAAAACAAAGTCAACCAGAACTGCAATATTCTTTTTGTGAAAGGCTTGTACCAAATCCCGAAACTGATCTCTTTGGGCGCCTGGTTCCGTTTTTCGATCTCTATACCTGCTTTCAATTGTAAAAGAATGGCTGGTCATATATCCCCAGTTGTAATCCTTTTCCGAAATGCCCTGCTCTTTCATGTATGGATCATTTTGAAAGGCCGATTTCCATTCTGCATCTGGGTAATGCACAAATTCTTGTATGGGCATCAGGTGCACAGCGTTAATTCCCAAATCAACCAAATGGTCAAATCCTATTTTCTCCCCTTTTGAATTTTTAAGTCCGGAAACTGCCATCGCTGGAATGGTTCCTTTTATATTTTCCGGAACAGGCAAAAGACCTGTAAAATCCTCAACATGAACTTCATAAGAGATCAGGTCCTTTAATTTTGGAATGCCATTTGCAAGCGGTGCAGCTGGTTTTGTTTTTCGCCAAACGCGGCCTTTTCCATAAGACTCTTCAACAACTCTGGCATAAGGATCGGAAACATGATATGGATGTGTTTCAAAAAAGTAATTCCCCGGATCTACCTGACCATGAATGGTATAATCGTACCATTGACCATGTAAATCCCCTGGCATCGAAATCTCCCAAACACCATCTTTATCTTTTTCCAAATCCTTTATTTCATAAGGTGTGGTGTCTTCATTGTTGTTGTACAAATACAATATAACCTTCAATGCCCGGGGTGCAAATAATCGAAAGGCTGTTTGTTTTCCATCCTCAGAAATATTGGCGCCCAACTCTTTATCTGAATGCAAATCCCGCATCCAACCGTCGTAAGAGCAAAAAGCTTTTAAATTGTAGGCTGGAATTTCAAGATAATATACCCGTCTGATATCCAACTCAATGGCTGGCGTAATCAAAGTTTTGGAACTATCGTTTGGCAAAACAGATGCAATCGGAATTTCGTTTCCTTTTGCATCTTTCAATTTGTAAGCCGACTTATCAAATGGCCTGGTTAAACCATGGCCTCCCACCCAAGCCCAAATGGTTTTAGACCTGTGAATTTCTGCTTTTAACGTTGGTGCTTGAAAACCTCTCATAAAAATTAAATTTCCACCTTCTACATTTTGGGCTTTGGCTGGCGGATCCAACCATTTCCCTGAATCAATTCTAAATTTAAAAGGGCAAGAAACAGGAATGACGCTTAACTTGGGGTTAAAAACTTTTAAAGACCAAAGAATTTCCGATTCCTTTCTTAAAAGCCATTTTGGATCATCCATATTGGTGTCCCAATTTCGAAAAGCACCGGTAACCGAAACCCGTGTCGGAGCTAAATTGTAGTCTGAAGTGCTGAAATAGAATGTAGTTGTATCCTCCTTTTGACCATAACCTAAAGGAAAATCACCTGACTGGCCAAGACTCGAAAATACGATAAATTGAAAAAGAAAACTTAAAATATTAAAACGCATGATGTAAAAAATAAGTCGGCAAGATGGGAACAGTCTTCAAATTATTTTGAAAGACCAAAAAATATTTATCCCAAAACCATTTATTTTAAAAAAACACCACAAAAAATTAAGATAGTCTTAAAATTTGATGCGGTCTAAAAGCTTAATTTATTCTAATTTGCGCCTCTTTTTGAGAGGATATAGTTGCTTTTACACTCAGCCAGATGATTTCTTTTTTGCAAGGTCAAATAAAACAGATAGAACCAACGTTTATGGTCATTGCCGTTGGTGGCGTTGGTTTCACAATGCGTATATCCTTAAGTACATTTTCTGCCTTAAAAGAACAAAAAGAATTGGCTACTGTTCAAACCTATCTGCATTATAGTCAGACAGATGGCATGTCGCTCTTCGGTTTTTATAAAGAATCGGAGAAAGCTCTTTTTTTACACTTAATTTCTGTAAATGGTGTGGGGCCAGGAACTGCCTTAGTGGCTTTAAGTTCAATCATTCCGGAACAATTGGCCGAAGCCATTGGAAAAGAAGATGTAAAAACCATTCAAACTCTGAAAGGAATCGGACCAAAAACGGCACAAAGAATTGTTTTGGAGTTAAAGGATAAAATAAGAAAAGAATTGAACATTTCAGGCCAGGTTGCTGCTGGTATTCCACAGAAGCACAGCCAGTTGGACGATGCCCTTTCAGCTTTGGTAACGCTAGGAATTCCAAAACCAACCGCCGAAAAAACCTTGGATGCCATACTGAAACAGGCCGAAAAATCTTACACTACTGAAGAACTTATTCGTTTGGCACTCAAAAGAAGTAATTAAACATTGAAATTTGAAAGTATAACCTTATTTATAATAACAACATTGACATCCATAGAAATGCATATAAAACATTTTAATTCAGATAATTATAAAAGTAAAAACCCTGTTTTTATTCACCCCTCTTCAAAAAAATAAGTCCAAAAGCATTCTCAATTATATAACCTGGACTTGTATTTTTTGATTCCAAATACCAGAAAAGTGCTCACAACCCTCATTTTCATGTGGGTTGTCTTGCTATTTTCTACATCTGGATTTGGTCAGGGATTTTTGGATGATGACAGCACAAAATCAAAGGATTATAAACCAAGTGTAAGACCAACACTAAACTGGGCAGATAGACTTGGTGATAAATTTTCAAATCCACCTAGTAGGTCTCCCTTATTTCTGGAAGATCCGGAAAATATAAAAACTAAGGTAGAAGTAGACTCACAATCAAGAACTTATACCATTTACGAAAAAACAGGAAATCTGGATTTCAGGCCTGTTTCCACAATGACTTTTGAACAATACGATAAGTACATGGAGGCCAAATTGCAAAAGGGCTACATGAAGGCAAAAGCAGAAGGACAAGATGGAGAAAGTCCGACTACAGGTAGATCTCTCATTCCAAAAATCTATTTAAGTCCGATATTTGATCGGATTTTTGGAGGTAACTTTATCGATATCAGACCAAATGGTTCTGTAATGCTTGATTTTGGTGGACAGTTTCAAAAAGTTGCCAATCCTGCATTGCCTGTCAGACAACAAAGTTTTGGAAACTTTCAATTTGATCAGCAAATCAATATTAGCGTTCAGGGAAAAATAGGTGAGAAAATGAAAATGAACCTCAACTATGATACCAAGGCAGCCTTTGATTTTGACAACCAAATAAAACTGGACTACACCGGAAAAGACCACGAGATTATCCAGAAACTGGAGGCAGGAAATGTAAGTATGCCACTGAGCTCGAGCTTGATAACTGGTGCTCAAAATCTGTTTGGTATCAAAACGACCATGCAGTTTGGAAAATTAAAGGTAACAACAGTTGCTTCCAACCAAAGAGGCAGAGCCAATACTTTGAAACTAAATGGTGGTAGCCAACAAAGAAACTTTTTGGTTGCATGTAACCAATATGAAGCCAACAGGCACTTTTTCCTCGCTCAGGAATTTAGAAATGGATATGAAAAAGCTTTAAGAACCCTGCCACAAATAACATCCGGCTTAAATATCACCAGGGTGGAGGTTTATATTACCAATAGAGCGCAAACTACTCAAACTTTACGAAGTGTTTTGTCTCTTATCGATTTAGGCGAACAAACGCCCATTAAGAATACCTGGGTAGATCCTAAAATAAAGGCAAGATCTCCAGCTGATAATGGAAATAACAGGTTGTATAAGACCATGCTTGAAAGAAAAACAACTATTTTAAATGGGACTAGCACAAGCGATGAATTATCTGCCTTAGGTTTAGCAAGAAGTACTGATTTTGAATTTCTTAAAGGTGCCAGAAAACTACTTGAAGGAAGGGACTTTAAAGTGCAAAGACAGTTGGGTTATATTTCATTAAATTTTGCACTTCGGGATGATGAAGTTTTGGGTGCATCTTATGAGTATAGCTTAAATGGCAGAGTTTATAAGGTTGGTGAAATGCAGGAGGACTATTCAGTTAGAGGTGATACAGGTGTTGTTGTTATGAAGCTAATCAGACCTTCTGTTATCAATACCAAATTGCCCACCTGGGATTTGCAAATGAAAAACATTTACAACCTTGGAGCCTCACAGATTAGTAAAACCAATTTTCAGCTAAGGGTGGTTTACAGAGATGATTCCTCTGGGGTGGACAACCCGGCAATGGCAAAAGGTAGATTGCTAAAAGACAAACCTTTGGTACAGGTTTTTAATTTGGATAGGTTAAATCCGGGAAATGAACTTCAGCCAGATGGTAATTTTGATTTTATAGAGGATGTGACAATAGACTCCAGAAATGGGCGAATAATTTTCCCCGTTCTTGAACCTTTTGGATCGACACTAGAAAAACAGTTTGTATTACCCGATGAAATTCAACTATCTGATAGACTGGTGTTTAAGGAACTATATCGTTTAACCCAGCCCGATGCACTACAAGCCGCAAACAAAGCGAAATTTTTCATCTCAGGGCGAATGGAAAGTACTTCCAGCTCTGATATCACTTTGCCGGGAGTAAACATTGCTCCAGGATCTGTAAAAATATTTGCCGGAACTACCTTGCTAACGGAAGGTGATGATTATACCATAGATTATCCACTTGGTAAGGCCAAAATCACCAATCAGGGAATTTTAAGCTCCGGCCAGGAGATTCGTGTGGATTACGAACAAGCCGACCTGTTTTCATTTCAGCAAAGGTCCTTTTTTGGTTCAAGATTTGACTATCAATATTCCAGAAATGTAAACTTTGGTAGTACACTCCTTTATCTGAATGAGAGACCCATAATCCGAAGGGTTCAGGCAGGAAACGAACCTTCTCAAAACGTAATGTTGGGTTTTGATGCCAACTATAAGTCAGATAGTCGATTACTTACCAAAATTGTTGACTTACTCCCATTAATACAAACCAAAGAAACTTCCAGCGTTACAGCTTCTGCAGAATATGCCCACCTCTTTCCAGGTACAAACAAGTTTGTGGATGCTTCAGGAAAAGGCATATCATATCTGGATGATTTTGAAGGGGTTAGAACACCTTATACTCTTGGAGGACAGGTTGCAAGATGGAAAATCGCCTCAGTTCCGGTTGGTTTTGAAGGAACTGGGTATAGCCTTAGATCAAAAGGTAGTTGGTTAAATCTCAACCATAGAAGAGCACTAACATCCTGGTACATCGTTGACAATGCTTTTTATAGAGCTAGTGGCGCACCAAAACCTCCAAACTTAGGTCCTGAAGATTTGAAACTTCACTATTCAAGGGCAATAGGCCCACAGGAAGTTTTTAAAAGCAGAGATTTAAATGCGGTAAATGTTAACGAAACAGTTTTTGATATTGCTTATTACCCAGAGGAAAGGGGACAATATAATTACAATCCGGACTTAACCCCTCAAGGAAAACTAAAGAATCCCAGAAAAAACTGGGGAGGAGTAATGCGCTCTATCAGCACGGATACAGATTTTGATGCTGCCAATATTGAATATGTTGAATTTTGGATGATGGATCCATTTATTACAGGTCCACTAGGAGCAATTGGGGGAAAAGAATATGACCGCTCGACAAGGTCCAGAGAAGGAACTGTTACACTTGATCTTGGTAATATTTCAGAAGATGTTTTACGCGATTCCAAACTTTGCTTTGAACAAGGATTAACCAGAGTAAGGGCAGAACTTGATACAACTCCATTTGGAAGAGCACCAAAAGGCCAAATTATAACCAATGCATTTGACAATAACCCAGAACTAAGACCAATTCAGGATGTTGGCTTGGACGGTCTTAGCAACGAGGATGAAAAAAGGAAATTTGGGGATTTTCTAAATAAGGTAAAAGCAATTCCAAATATTGACCCTGTAGTAGCTACACAAATTGAAGCAGACCCCTCAAATGATGATTTTACATCATTTTTCAATGCTGATTATGATGCCAATGATGTAAAAATATTAGAGCGTTATAAAAAATTTAACAACCTTCAGAATAACTCACCAGTTTCTACCGGGGCAACATTAAATACAAATTTCACAAATCTTCCAGATATGGAGGATATCAATCAGGATAATACTTTAAATGAATTGGATGCCTACTATAGCTATAATCTAAAGCTAAACGAAAGTGATATGACTGTAGGCCAAAACTACATTATAGATAAAGTAGAGGGTAATGGGGCTAGTTGGTATTTATTTAGAATTCCCCTGAAAGATAAGACACATCCAAATTTTGGAGGCGTAACCGGAAATATTTCCGACTTTAAAACCCTTCGGTTCGTTAGAATGCGAATGACAGGATTTGCAGATCCTGTTGTGCTTAGAATGGTTCAATTTCAGTATGTGGGTAGTCAATGGAGACCATATCCAAAACCGCTGCCAGGAGATGGTATTATTACATTAAATGAAGATAAAGGGGCATTAAGAATTGGAACTGTAAACATTGAGGAAAATGGAAGTCAGGTAGAAGGCCAAAAAACGCCTTATGTTATTCCACCGGGAGCACAACAAAGAGACCGAGATATTACTTCTGGTGTCAATAGGCGCTTGAACGAGCAATCTCTTTTGTTATGTGGTGATAATTTGGCAGATGGTGATGCAAAAGCAGCATTTAAAAATGTAGCTTTTGATTTCTTGAACTATAAAAGGCTTCAAATGTTTGTGCATGCGGAAACCCCAAATGGTTCAAATACTGGAGATTGCGAAACCGAGTTATTTGTGCGACTAGGAACAGATTTTAATGAAAACTATTATGAGGTCAGTATTCCTTTAAGGCTTACCCCTTTGGGCTCAACAGACGAAAATGCGATTTGGCCAACCGAAAATGCACTAAATCTCGCATTTCAGCAACTAATAGAAACCAAACTGGAAAGAAATCAAAGAGGAGTAAACTTTCAAATAAGATATTCAAAAGAGTATCCAAATAACGGTCAAAACATGTTGATCACCGTGGTAGGTAATCCAGATTTGAATTCCGTAGTTACTGTTATGTTGGGCGTCAGGAACCCAAGTAATGTTCGGGGAAATTGCAAACCAGGTCAGCAAAATGATGGCTTGGCCAAATCAGTTTGTTTATGGCTCAATGAGTTACGTGTAACAGATTATGATAAAAATGATGGTTGGGCAGCCACTGGAAGGGTAAATTTAAAACTAGCAGATCTGGCAGTTGTAAACGTTTCCGGCAAATATTCGACCCCAGGTTTTGGCTCCATTGAGCAGAGAATTTCTGAAAGAAGCAGGGAAACTTTTGGCTCATTTAATATTTCATCTAATGTCGTTCTTGATAAGTTCTTGCCCAAGAAATTAGGCATTAAACTTCCTATGTACGTTTCTTATGAGAACACAGTTATAACCCCAAAATTTGACCCTTTAAATCCTGATGTAAGAGTTGATCTTTTGGACGGAAATGAAAAATACAAGGGATACAAGCGTCTGATTCAGGACCGTACGGAAAAACGTGCACTAAATTTTACCAATGTTTCCAAGGTGAAAACAGGAGCAAATCCAAAATCATATCCATGGGATATTGAAAATTTCAACTTCACTTTTGCGGTCTCTGAAATTAAGAGAACCAATGTAAATATCCATTCTTATAGTTCTACTAATCAACTATATGGCGTAGGTTACAGTTACAATTCAACTGCAGCACCAATTGAACCTTTCAAAAACGTAAAGTTTTTAAAATCGCCGTATTTGAAGTTTATCAAAGAATTAAATTTCAGCTATTTACCTTCAAACATTACTGTAAGAGGAGACTTAAACCGGACTTATACAAGAACTCAATTGAGGGGTAATGATGTTTTTAGTGACAGATTACCTCCAGGCCTCCTCAACTTTGAAAAGAGTTTCTTTTTTAACCGAAACTATGGAGTGCGATACGCCCCTGTAAAGAGCCTTACCTTAGATTATACAGCAAATGTTTCCGCTTTGATTGATGAACCTGCAGGAGCAATTGATGATTCTGAAATAAGGCCTGGTTTCACCAAAAAGGATTCCGTTTGGAAGAATCTCAGGAAACTGGGACGGATGAAAAACTTTGACCAAAACATCCGATTGGGTTATAGATTGCCTTTGGATAAATTTCCATTAACAGATTGGACAAGCGTAGATGCCGCATATTCTGCCAATTACATTTGGGCTGCTGCTCCTTTGGGCTTGAACGATGATTCAGCAAGATTCCTGGGAAATACAGTTCAAAATGGAAGGGAGGTTTCCATAAATGGCCGGCTTGATTTGGTTAAATTATACAACAAAGTAAAATGGCTGAATGATATTAACAACCCAAAACCAAAGCCTAAAAAGAAAACAACAACCGATTCCAAGGATGGAAAGAAAGCACCAGTAAAGAAGGAGGCACCTACCAAAAAACCTATAAAAAAGACCAAAGCACAACTTGCAAAAGAGAAAAAGGCGGCCTTAATACTGGAAAAACAAGAAAAGGCTAAAGCCGATAGTTTGAAAAAAGCTGGAGTTAAAATCGAAAAAGATAAAAAAGCAAAAGAAAAAGACAAAGAAAAAGCAGATACAGCCAAGCGAAAACCACTTGAGCTTAAACTGCTAAAAGCCATAGTCAGAGGTTTAATGTCTGTTCGGAATGTAAACTTTTCAGTTACCCAATCTGAAAATACGGTCTTGCCTGGATATTTACAAACGGTTGATTATTTGGGTATTAATAAAAGCTCAACTGCCCCGGGCTGGCCATTTATTTTGGGCGATCAAAACCCTAATATTCGCTATACAGCAGCCCGAAACGGTTGGATTACGGAAAGTCCAGACCAAAATCTACCATTTACCCAAAGCAAATCCTTAAACATAACGGGAAGGGCTACAATAGAACCAATAAAGGATTTCAGAATTCAATTGGATATAAAACGCTCAGAAACAAATGCTTATAATGAAAATTTCAGAACTGAAGTAGATAGTGTCGGAGGTGATTTAAGGAGAACTGCGGATAACAAACCACAGTATTTTGCCCAAACCCCAAGCCATACAGGTAATTATTCCATTTCAACAATTGCTATAAGCACTGCATTTTCTGAAAACAGCACCGATAGCACATCAGGAAGTAGAACTCCTGAATTTGACCAATTTGATAGAAACAGAAGAGATATACAAAGAAGAACCATTCTAGAAGGAGGTGGAATTCAACCCAGAAACGTTGAAGAACGAGATTCTTTATACAAGCTTGAAGGACAAACTGTTTTAATTCCTGCCTTTATTGCAGCCTATACGGGTCAGGATGTTAACAAAATCGGACTTACTGCATTTCCAAGAATTCCCCTTCCAAATTGGAGATTGGATTATGCGGGACTTACAAAACTCCCGTTTCTGGCTGAAAAATTTTCAAGCATCAATATATCGCATGGCTACACAGCAACCTATTCTGTTGATCAGTTTACAAGTTCATTGAGATATGGTGGAGATACCATTCAATTGGGTCGTTCCAAGGACATTACTCCAACAGCAACTAGTGAAACTGGGGTTTTGGTTCCGGTTTTTAACATCAACCAGGTTTCTATTATTGAAAGGTTTAGCCCGTTAATAGGCATCAACATAAGAACCAAAAGCAAGGTAACGCTTAAATTTGACTACAACCGGGATAGGACAGTGATAATGAACACATCCAATGCTTCTATTACTGAACAAAAAACCCAGGATTATACATTCGGCCTTGGTTATCAGAAGTCCGGGATAAAATTGCCTTTCAAAGTGCAGGGACAACAGGTGGTTTTGAAAAATGAGGTTACCATGCGGTGCGATGTTTCATTCCGAAATACGCTTAACATTCAAAGGTCATTTGTTCAGGCAAATCAGCCGCAGCAAGGATCGATTCGGGAATTGCAAATCAGGCCAACCATAAACTATGTGGTTAACCAAAGATTGAACCTGCAGGCGTATTTTAATTATGTAAATACATTCCCGTTTACTTCAGGTTCATTTCCAACCAGAACTACAAGATTTGGTATTCAGGTTCGGTTTAACCTGAATTAAACCCGGCGATTAATCGATTTGAACTGTTAAGTCTATTTTGAAATCCATGGCCTTGAAATGGCCTCAGCATATATCTTCCAGCTAAATTTCTGCGCCATTTCATCCATATTAGATTCCGGAATGGGTGATTGCAGGAACCTTTCCATTGCCAAAGTCATGTCATTAATATCGGCATCATTTGCCAGATATCCATTTTGACCATCTTCAATGGTTTCTGGAAAATGGCCCACCCGGGATGCCAAAATTGGTTTTTTAAAGTTGTAAGCCATTGATTCAACGCCACTTGGGGTTGCATATTCGTAAAACAACAAAATACATTCACTCACCTGAAAGTATTTGTAAACGTCCTCATTTGGCACAAAATCGTTGACAACACGAATTTCGTTTTGAAGGTTTAACTTCTCAATCAGGCCCAATGGGTTGTAATCCGTTTCATCCTCTTTTCCGCCTGCAAGAATCTTTTTAGCCAAATTAAAAACCGCCTTTTTTGCCTTGGTTGCCCATTTGGTTTCATCCAGTGTTTTCCAAAATGACTCCCCTACTACCAAAAGAGAAACGTCGTCCCGTTTGGCAGCAAGTTTTGCAAATGACTCAATGCAATAATGTAAACCTTTATATTTTCTGATAAATCCAAAAAACAAAAAGACATGCTTTTTCAATTTGAATTCCTTTTTAACCGATTCTATATCAAAATTTGAATCTGGTTTAAACATGTCATACACAGGATGAAAAAGTTTAATCACAGTTTTGGAATCAAAACCAGGCTTAGCCCTCTCCCCTATTTCACCAATTTCAAACTTTTGATCTGGAAATATATGCTTTAACTCCTCAGCAGTTTTGTAGGCATGTACCACAAATCCGGAAGCGTGTTGAAGGGCAAATTTTGTAAAAAACTTATCGATGAAAGTTTGCTCTTTTTGAATTACAAAATGAAGGTCAAAAAGAATTTCTGCCTTGGTTTCTTTTCGCAATCGCTTAACTATAAAACCCAAAGGCAAACCTTGCAAAGCGATAGACCATTGAATAACAACTGATTGAGGATCGATTTTCTTAATCAGATCAACCGTTTGCCCCCAGGTAGAAGGTTTGTTGTAATCGGTTACATAATGAAGTTTTATTTGTGTACCTGCCAATTTATCCTCCTTCGATTTTTTGTCAGCAAAATCCCGGGGTACAATAGATGGATACTGTTGTGTCCAGGAAATCAGATGGACTTCATCCCAAATGCCCAAAGCATCCATTGCTCTGGCCAAAGAAATGTTGTAGTTAGCCAGGCCGCCTTTAAAAAATGGGCCGGGGCCAAAGAGTACAATCTTTTTTTTCATTGTAAAAAGAAAAATCCTCTGGAAAACCAGAGGATTTGATACACAAACTTTTAGTCTGTGGGCCTGCATGGGCTTGAACCATGGACCCCCTGATTATGAGTCAGGTGCTCTAACCAGCTGAGCTACAAGCCCTTGTTTTAAACAGGTTTAAAACAGGACTGCAAAAGTAAAAAATGAATCTGTTACCGCAAGAAAATTACAATTCTATTCAGAAATTTTTTGCCAAAATGATTCTGAATAGGAACTGCTTTGCTTTTCTGTTAGTAGATAAATATTCTCTTTTTCAATGTTTTGGTAGCAAAATAAAAAGCTTTCACCTCCATCTGAAAAACGATTTCTTTTTTTAATTTCTTCAGCTGAAGCAAAAAAGTTTCGGCTTATCACATTCAGACTTTTTCCTTTCCATTTTTTGGCGAATTCAGAAAAATTACCAATCACTTCTTTAATTTGAAAAACCCTGGCAGGAACATTTTCGAAATTTTCATTGGCAATAAACAACTGGGCATCAGGAGAAAGTAGAGAAAATACATTTGATTTAAACCAATGTTTGGCCACAAAACCTTTTCTTAAAGCAGGCCAGGGATCATATAAAAATTGACCTTGAGCGGGATGGCCCAGCTTTTGGTTTTCGACCTGAAAATCAGATACATCAATTTTTACATATTGCCCTGACCTTTGAATTTCAACTATTGAATACTTTGGATGGATTTGAAGATTTGCAAAATCCCAAAAAAGTAGGACCTCTTTTACTTCCAGGTGCAGAGATACTATATAAATACCGGAAAGTCCCTGCATTTTTGCTGCTACTTCAAAAGGATTGTCCATTGGAGATAATTTTACCAAAAATTTACAATGCTTCTGTTTTAAAATATTGTACATCAGTAGTAAATCTGGCCTGGAATTCTCCCATGAATTTACCTTTTGCTGCGCATCAGGCCTTCTGTCCGGATCCAGATAAACCAGTGTCTTTTGAGAATTCTTAAAAGATTTGGAACCAATGACTTCTTCAAAACCCAATTGTAAAACTTCAAAATTTTTAAGCCCCAACAAAGCCAGGTTATGATTTAAAAGATTGGCTCTTAAAGGATCTATTTCATACGCTAGCACCCGGTCTGAGCGCTGTCCAAGGTAAAAACAATCCACACCCAAGCCGGCAGTTCCATCTATGAGCAGTTTCGTTTCTTTTGGTACAAGTGATGCTTTCCATTTTGCAATCCAGGAAGAACTGCTTTGCTCCACCGAAATCTTGTCAGGATAAATTAAAGCCGGATTTTGGCTCCAGTCTGGTAATTTACTTGTTGCAGCTTTCTGTGCAAAGTGTTGTTCTATCAACCATGAATTTTCAATACCAGAAAAAACGAGCTTTTTGAATGGAAGTTTTTGAATTTCAGCACGATCCAGCTTTCGGCAATAATCCAGAACACGAATATCATCCTTTTTATATTCCACTACTTATTAATAATCATAAACAAATATCTAAAAACAAAGTTGGCTAATTTGAGATTACAAATTCCCGATAACTTTAATGGTCAAAATTTTACCGCCAAATCCTTTAAGTTCGAAAGAACTTGAAAATGAAAATCTTTCTTTGAATCAGGTAGAACGAAACTGTTGGGATTTACTCCAACTTGGATGTTTAAAGGGAAAAGAACCATTTCACACATTCGTTCTGGCAACCAGATCAGAAACGGGTGTTGACCTAAGGACAGTTGTTTTAAGAAAGGTAAATGAGGAAGAGAGGCTTATCTATTTTCATACCGACAAAAGGGCCTCAAAAGTTGAACAACTAGGCTTTACGGACGATACAGCAATTTTATTTTACGATCCTAACCGAAGGATTCAAATCAGGATAAAAGCAAAAGCTGCATTCCATACAGATGACCTAATTGCAGATTCCATTTGGTCCGATACAAGACTAAGTGCCAGAAAATATTATTTAAGCCAACAACCTCCGGGTGGCATTTTGAACAACTGTTACGATTCACTTCCGCCACACCTGCATGGCTTTGACCCTGAAAAAGAAGAAAGTGAAAACGGCAGAACAAACTTTCTCGTGGTTTCACTGAAAATCAGCCAGATGGATTGGCTGTTCCTTTGCAGCCAGGGCCATAAAAGAGCTATGATTGATTATTTAGATAGTGATTTTAAGGCTTCATGGATAAATCCCTAAAATCTATACCGATAGGTCTGTAGAGTTTACTTTTTAGAATCTGGTTGCCAGTTGGACCAATCTTCAAAGATTTGACCCAATTCAGGCGATGTATGCGTTTTACCTGAAATTATTAAAATCCGGTGGAGAAACTCGATTTCAACCTGGGGAGGCAGTGTTTTTGGATTGTATTCCTTTCCTTCAGAAAAAACTTTTGAACCAATGGGATTGGCTGAAAACAAACCATAAGGTCGGGCATGCCAGTGGGTTGGATAGTTAAAATTTGATGGGTGGTCAAAAACTACTACCGATACTTTCTTCCCATCTTTTTCACCATCCAAACTGACCCAGTTTGCTCTTTTCCCCCAAACCAAATCACCAATCAAACCTTCGCTACTCACATATTGACCGGTTACGCCCTGGCTATTCATAATTGGGACAGCGGTAGGATTGCCTTTTGCATCTAAATAAATTTCAGGTTTTGTAGATGGATGTTCTAAAAATCTGGCTACTCTTAATCCAAGCATACCTTCCTTGTTGTCTTCAAATTTAACAGAGTCGGCACCAGCCTTAAGCTTGGTTATTCTGGTAATAAACCGCTGATCACCAACCTTTTCAAAAATAAAATGTGTTTTTTCAGTTAGCAAAATTTTGGCCTGGCTATCCTGCCACTCTGAGGTTACATGGAGCTCACCTTTGTCAGCACTTCCGGAATAATTATCAATGGTTTTATGCACAATAGTTCCAAAAGGGCCTTTGTGCTCTTTGCCAATATCATTTGAATTGTTCCAAAAGTCGTGTCCGTTTACATCGCCATGGTTAAACCAAAGGCCGACATGATGGGGATGATCTACCCTTTCACCAGGCTTAGGTTCGATTGGAAATCCTCTGGTAACCTCTAAGCCTGAAGACGAAATAATCGGCCACAACACAGGCTTTTTTATGTCAGTTGGAAAACGATAAGATGTAAACAACTTGCCATCAATTTTTATGTCCACCCTTTTTTGAGATGGTACCGGAATGACCTCCACCCCACCCTTTTGCCTAGGTTTTCCAGGTTTGGCTTTTTGCTTTTTTACCTGTGAAAATCCCAAAAGACAAAGAAAAAAGATTGGTAATAAAAGAAGCTGTTTCATAATAAACTTTGGTTATTTCTATAAAGGTAAAGCTAGAATATCTGAAAAACTAAATCCAGACCTGATAAATGTCGCTGTTGTTTCTTTCAATGTCAGGAATGTGGAATGAACCTGTTTCGCTAATTTCTTCAACCATATCAAAAAAAGAACAAGATTTTGGCAATCTTTTGAAGATAAGCGTAAACGTAAAAACGCCATAGCCATCCAGCTGGGTCCAGACAGGTGCATAGGTGATGTTTTCAGCATGAATCATGGGAATTTTTTCTTTGCTTTCCCTGGTTACCAAAAAAGTGCTGGGCCAAATCCTGATTAAGGCGCCAGGAAAAGCAAGGAAACTACAATGCAATATAACCTGGCCTTCTTCCTCAACTTTGATTAGCTCTTTTGGTACGTCTATAAAAAGGACTTCCGGAACAGGAACAAACGGTTTTTTTCCAGGTTGTAAAGCGATAGGTTTTTGAATACAACCCAATTCCTTTGGCATCGAAATGACTGGTTTTTCCAATTCAAAAATAAATTTCAAGCTGTTCAATACATGGTAACGAAAACCTTAATTGCCGTGTTTTGAAATAAATGGTTCCATCTCTTTTTCAATACCTTGCCTAAGTTCCATTAACTTTTTGGCATAGGTTTCCAATCGCTTTTCTTCTTCCGAATCAGGTGTAAACGAAGGAATTTCATTAGGTTTACCCTCAGAGTCCAAAGAAACGAAAATAATGACGCAATGGGTATTGTGCGTGAACGAATCAATCTCAAGCGGTTTACTAAAAACATCAACCGCAATGTGCATGGAAGTTTTTCCAGTGTAAATAATCCGGGTTCTTATCTCAACCAAAAAGCCGATGTGAATGGGATTATAAAACCTGATGCCACCTACATAAACCGTAACCGCATAACCTCCACACCAGTTCACCGCTGAGGCATAACCAGCCTGGTCAATCCATTTCATAACTGCACCGCCATGCACTTTACCCCCAAAATTAACGTCGGTGGGTTCAGCCAAAAACCGAAAAACAAGTGGCTCTTTCATAACTTTTTTTGATCTTTTACTCCTAACTCAAAAAGCCTTGCAGGCACTTTTAGCTTTAAGATTCTTACTTTGATTCGTTGAATTAGGCGTTTAGGCTACTATCTGTGCATAGGTTTTAGGTGGCCAGGTCATCATTCTTTGCATTAGGTTATTAAAGATTCCCTCCTTCATTCGGTTCCTGT
>JBIPOE010000007.1:0-90053 GCA_044379485.1 Catalimonadaceae bacterium | reverse complement strand
CATTTTGTATGTCTCTAATTTTGCCATTTTTTCCCGTTTTTTTTAAGTTTTTTGTTCTCATAAAACGGTCAACTTATTTCAGGCTCTGACAGGTTGATGGTTTAAGGTTTAGAGTTTTCAAGCTGTCGATGCCTAAAAAACGTTGACCCTATAACTATTGACATTTTACCCCGCTGGGTAAAAGCAAAATAATGTTGCGGCAGATCACAAAACCTGGAATGTCATTATTTGGATATTTCAAGGCAAGCAATTGAATTTGTGGTCTGAAACGAAAGACTCCTCTCCATGATATTTTTATCTGAACAGAAAGAGGCACCCTCTGAGCACCGCAATTATTTGTAAAACCACCAACAGGGCCAAGACAGAAAACCTATTTTTTGTAGCCTACCCCAACCAAAATGACCTCTGGTAATATGCCAATCTGGCTATAACTTTCAAAGGTACTTGCCAATATTTTAAAATAGAGATTGGCATCCAAAAGGTAAACAACCGGATAGTTTTTTTTCGTTTTTGGATCATAACCTTCTGGTAAACAAATAGAAATAGAAAAAGTGCCCTGAACGTTTTTCGAAAAGAAGGTGCTTTCTTTAGGTTGTTTTTGAATATCCGTTTCCTTTTTCTCTACATTTTCCCGGCATGAAAAACATATAAGAATCAACAAGAAAATGCAGAAAAGCTGTTTCATTTTAAATGATGTAAAGGCATGAAGGAAGGCAAAGCTAAACCTTTGATTATGGGTTCTAAATCATGCAATTAATTTCTATAGAAAAATATCAACCCGGCTTAATACAATCCCACTTCAAAAAAGCGTTTTTGTCAGAAATTAACCCGGGCTCTCGACCAATAAATTGTTTCCGACCGATGATCGAAATACTCAATTTCTCAAATTTAGACCACCTTTGCTTTTTACGGATTTAAAGATCCTTACTGATTTAATGAAAAAGGGAATTATCCACGGAATTGGTGCCTATTTGTGTTGGGGCTTATTTCCTATATTTTGGAAACAGCTGCATGATGTTGATGCATTGCAGGTTATCGCCCATAGAATCGTTTGGTCTTTTTTTACTTTGTTAATTTCCATAGCCTTGCTTTCCAGAATTACAGCGTTCAGAAAATCCGCTTTTTCCACAAGGTTAATCCTGACTTATGTAGCAGCTGCGGTTTTAATTGGCATAAACTGGATGATTTATGTTTGGGGTGTCAATTCGGGCCATATTGTAGAAACCAGTCTGGGATATTTTATCAATCCACTTTTTAGCGTGCTTTTCGGGGTGGTTTTTTTTAAAGAGAGATTGCGCCTTTGGCAATGGATCCCAATCGGTATTGCCACTTGTGGTGTTTTGTTTTTGAGTTTTTCAGTTGGCACTTTTCCCTGGATCGCCATTTCCCTTGCCATTTCATTTTCCCTGTATGGCCTCGTAAAGAAAATTGCGCCTCTAAATCCCCTTTTTGGCATGACATTGGAAACAGGTCTTTTGTTGATCCCCGCCTTGATTTTTCTGTTTTATTTGGAATCCGGAAACGAAGGGGCTTTTCTTCACAGTGGTATAAAAACAAGTTTTTTACTTTTTCTGGCAGGTATTATTACCACGGTGCCCCTCTTACTTTTCGCCTCCGCTGCCCAAAAAATCCCCCTTTCTCTCATCGGAGTGTTGCAATATATGGCACCAAGTCTGCAACTGATTTGCGGTGTTTTTATCTATCATGAATCCTTTTCCTCAAACCAGTTTATTGGCTATGGTATCATTTGGTTTGCTCTGATAATTTTTGCCACCGATGGTTTTTTGAATTTTAAGCAAGTGTCCAAAGTTCTTGAAGTTCCGGTTTTAAAGCCCTGAAAAATGCATTAGAGTTGGAGTTGAAAAAACCTTTTATAGTGGTAAATGGCTGAGATTTATTTTCTGTGAAGATTATGTTTTGGATTGCAAATGACAAATAGATGCTGCCCGCTTGTTGCACATTCTCAAAAAAATAAAAATGTGCAACAGTGTATGTTGCACATTTTTAAAAACTCAGAAATGTGCAACAATTGTTTGGTGAGCCGCTACAACTAGTGTTTTTCTGGTCACAAGACAGCGTTCGGAAGTTTAAATTTAAAGCAGTCTTAGATCTTTCAGGGGGCCCATTCCCTTTTCAAACCTGAGTGCATCATCTGTTTCAAGAGGGAGTCTCTGCAAATTTTTTTAAGCGGTCATAAATTACATAAGAAGCTGGCGGGGAGCTTCGTTCTACATGGCAATCGAGCCATTCAAAGAAATACGGGCTTTTTAAAAACTTAGAAAACTCTGATCGAAGATATTCTCTTAGGTCTGGATGGGTTAATTCCATTTCTTCCCAAATGCTGCTTCGGTTTTCCAATAGGAAAACAATGTCCTCAAAATCATGGCTGGTCCGTCCGTCATTTTTTCCCCTTCCTTTATAAGCCTCCAGTTTGGTTGCAATGAAATAGGGTGCTGGTAATATTTTCACCGTGCAAAATTCATCGATTTCAAAGTTAATGGCTGCACCAAAACCCGGGGTGTACCAGATGTTTGAAAAGCCTATAGAAGTATCATTCGTCGGCATTATATCCACCACAATTCCTTGAATCCGATACCTGCAAACTATACCTGCCTCCACATCATTTGAAAAACCAATCCTTAGCAATTGGCATTCAAGTTCAGCCCTTTCACGATAATTCAATATTTCTAAAATTACGTCAACATCATCTGTTGGCCTTACCTCGTAAATTTTTCGGTCAGCATAAAGTGAAACTGTGGCACCTCCAACGAATACCACTTTTTCCTTCTACTTCCCAGGAAGATTTGCTATTGCCTTAATCCGGATGATATTGGTGTGCTGGCTCATTCAGAATAATTTTGTTTAGCTCTTCCATGGCATATTTCACTTCTCTTACTTTTCCAACCCGCAGCACGTCTGCCAGTGCAAGTAACTGATAATAGGTAGCATCCTCCACCACTGCTTCTACCTGTTTCGGGTAAAGTGGATCAATCTGTGAGCCGATGATGTTTCCATTGACATCTGGCCAGACATAATTCATTTCAGAAGCGAACTGAGTTTTCATAAACGGATGTGAATGGGCAGTTGCAATGCCTCTGACCAATGCACCAGGCTGTACTGGAAATACATAACTAAAGCCGTGAGATAGGAAATCCAACAGATTTTGCCGGTTAACCCTTTTTTTTGAAAAGTCTATGAGTTGTGCCAATTGGCTCCGGTTGAGAGATTCGGAAACTTCGGAAATACTGATTCGCAACGAATTGGCAAGGCCAGCCATCTGCCAGGGTTGTTGGGCAAGTGCACATATTTTGAGTAAAATGGCCACATCTTGCGGTCGCATGCCGTTATGTTTTCGCATGCTGCAAATTTTTGGATTTATTTTGTATTTCGCAAATTGCGAAACGAAATAGATTTCATTTTAAAGTTGTTGATGCTTTTTGTAATTCATTTTTAGGGTTTGGTTTATGCATCAGGAATCTGTGCTACGCTTGGAGGATTTTCAGTTTATGGCAAATAAACCAATTTCCATTTTTCAAACGAGATGTATTCAAGCTTTTTATCCAAACCGAAGTTTTGATTCGAGAGACTCGAACCCAGGTAGAGCTGTTCCTGCAGTTATGCCTGTTACTTGTGTTGTCATTATCCCAATAGCAGCACCACAAGATTCGATAGTGCCCTTATTTGAATAATTTATGTATCTAAATAAATTTAATATTTATTTTTGGCAAAAATTTGTTTGAACAGCTATATAGTTCAAATTTAATATTGAAACGATAATTATTACCAAATCGACTTGCAGTTGGAAACACTTTTTTTAAAATTTAAATCCAGAATTAGTACCAGAATAGGTCTTGATAATTGGATTCAATTTAATTTGGTTTTATTCATTTTTTTTCTTGCTGGCTTTCACTTAACATTTTGGCCGAAAGTGGCTGAGCTCTCAAAAATACTTTTTTGTCTAACGTCATTAGTAACATTAGTCCTTTATGACTTTTCAGAGTGGATAAAAATTTTCAAACCTAGATTAGTATTAATCAATTTGTTAGCTCAAATTTGTTTATGTGGTTTAAATATTGTATTAGAATATTCTTCACTTAATTTTAACTTTTATGATTCTGGGTGGTTCTTTAATCCCATTGCAAATTTTGCAAATGGTTATGGATTTTTTAATTCTGAAATCGGACAAAGCGAATTTGCCGATCATTTCTGTCCAAGTTTAATTTTATTAACTCCATTTTATTTAATTTTTCCAAACCCAGTTATACTACCTGTTATTAAATTTTTTTCTTATATTATTTCGACTTTCTTTCTTTTTAGATTCTGTCGTATACTTAAATTAGATAATAACTATACTTCATTCGTTCTTTTTTTATGGTCAATAAATATTGGCGTTGTAAATTATATGGGATTTGAGTTTCAGGCTTCAAATCTTGTCATTCCTTTTATCCTGATTATACTTATTTGCCTTGAACGTAATAATTTGTTGGCAGCCTATCTATTCGGTTTTTTAAGTTGTGGGTTTAAAGAAACGGCTGGTTTTGCGTTGGTATCTATTGGATTAATTGACTTTCTTTATAATGAAAACAAAAAGAGAGGTTTAGTTTTCAGTTCGGTTTTTTTTACCTTTTCTATATTGTCGATAAAGGTCCTGATGCCTCTTTTTTCTGGAAATTCTCAAGGAGTTAATGATGGAATATTTGATCCAATGTGTTGTTTGACAGAAAAATCAAATTTTATTTTTTACTTTTTATCAACAGTTGGATTTTTATTTGTATTTCATCCTAAAGCTATTCTTATCGTTTTACCTGCATTGGCTACTAGTTTATTAGGCAACCGACCTGGCTCTCACACCTTAGCCTATCACTATCAAGACATGGCAATGGTAATATCATTTGCATTAATTGTTAAAATTTTAAGTATTAATAAAAAATGGGTATCATCTGATATCTTTCGAAATGTTGATCTAAGGGTATTTGCATATGTTTTAATTTTAGTAGTTTTCTGGGTAAATACCAGATCTTTTTTTGAATTTGTTCAAACAAATAAACCTAATGATAAAACACTACTAGCAATAAGTCAAATGGAAAAATTTGCTTCCGATTATAAGGAATTACATACTAATGATGCATGTAAGATATGGACTCAAACTTGTTTAGCATTTTATCTTTCTGGTCAGAAAAATATTAAATGTATCATGAATACGAATGAAACTATTATGGATGCAAATCCAAATTATGTAATTTTATGTGATGATGCAACTGGACGTTGGCCAATTGATGCAGATTATGAGCAGTTGAAAGTTCTTATGAGAAGTGATGTTACGAAGGGGGTAAGGATAGAACATATGGGTTATGCTCCTTTAATAGTTTTTGAAAGAAAATAATTAATCTTGAACCAAACCAACTGGCACAAACGCTGGCACCCATTGCGCCAAACCTGGGTAGTATATGCTGGCCATCGAAACAACCGCCCATGGACAGTAGGCAAACAAGATCACAACCAAAATTCATCACCAGAGCATGATCCAAATTGCTATCTGTGCGCCGGTAATATGCGTGTAGGTGGGCATCAAAATCCCGATTATCAGGATATTTTTATTTTCGAAAACGACCATCCTGTTGTGGGTCCACTCGCACCGTTTGTTTCTCCGTCTGAAGATTTTTATAAAATGGAAAGAGCTTATGGATTGGCAAAAGTTATTTGTTATAGTCCAAGACATGATCTGACTATGACTGAGATGCCTCTTGAAAAAGTAATTAAGGTTTTTCAGGCGTGGAAAGATGAAACCATTGAAATATCTAAAATAGAAGGTATTAAAAATCTTCTAATCTTTGAAAATAAAGGTGAAATTGTCGGTGTAAGCAATCCTCATCCGCATGGTCAATTGTATGCAGTTGATTTCACATTGACCCTCAACAAAATGTACCTGGAGGCCAGTGAGAAATTTCAAAAAGAAACTGGCGATAACCTATTTTTTAAAATTATAGGTTCAGAAATTTCAGATGGTTCCAGAATAATCGCTGAAAATAAATCAGCAATTGCATTTGTTCCATATTTCGCCAGATATGCGTATGAGACTTTAGTTTTTCCAAAAAATCCACATGCCACAATGGAAACCCTTTCGAATGAAGAAATTACAGATTTGGCCGAAGTCTATCTGACAGTTATTCGAAAAATGGACGGACTTTTTAACATGAGTTTTCCGTATGTCATGACCATTAACCAAGCTCCTTTTGATTTGGAGGACAAAGGTTTGTACCGACTCCATTGGCAAATTCTACCGCCCTTACGTCAGCCAGATTTGAAAAAATTTCCAGCCGGACCTGAAATTGGTGCTGAGACATTTATGGCAGATACAATTCCTGAAGAGAAAGCAAGGGAATTGCAAGCTATTTCTGTTTCTTTGTGATCTGATTGTTATGAAAAAAAATATTCTCATTACTGGTGGAGCTGGATTTATTGGCTCTCATGTTGTTCGGCTTTTTGTAAATAAGTATCCTGAATATCAAATCTTTAATCTTGATTCATTGACATATGCAGGTAATTTGTCGAATATCACAGATATAGAAAATGCTGAAAATTACTCTTTTGTTAAAGGCGACATTACGGATGGCGTTTTCATTCAGGAGCTTTTTAATCTGCACAAATTTGATGGTGTAATCCATTTGGCGGCTGAAAGCCACGTTGATCGATCTATTTCTGATCCTTTGTCTTTTGTAATGACCAATGTGGTTGGAACTGCAAACCTTTTGAATTCCGCCAAATCTATTTGGGCTGGAAACTTTGAGGGTAAATTATTTTACCACGTTTCTACAGATGAGGTTTATGGATCTTTGCATAATCCTGAAGATTTTTTTTTAGAAACAACGCCCTATGATCCTCAGTCTCCCTATTCCGCTTCCAAAGCTGGAAGTGACCATTTGGTAAGAGCATATCACAATACCTATAAAATGCCAGTTGTGATTACCAATTGCAGCAACAATTATGGACCAAACCAATTTCCAGAAAAACTATTGCCTTTAATGATTAACAATATTTTGCAAGGAAAGCCACTTCCGGTCTATGGAAAAGGTGAAAATGTAAGAGATTGGTTGTTTGTTGTGGATCACGCCAGAGCAATTGATTTGGTTTTTCACAAAGGTAAAAATGGTGATACCTACAATATTGGCGGATTCAATGAATGGAAAAATATTGATATCGTGCATTTGTTATGTAAGATCATGGATCGAAAAATGAACAAACCAGAAGGGTCCGCAGTTCAGCTTATTACTTATGTTAAAGACAGGGCAGGACACGATCTTAGATATGCGATAGACGCCAATAAAATAATGAAAGAACTTGGTTGGGAGCCTAGCCTTCAATTTGAAGAAGGTTTGGATAAAACGATAGATTGGTATTTAGATAATAAGGTATGGATGGAGGAAATCACCTCTGGTTCATACAAACAATATTATGAGAAACAATATTCGTAATGGGTTTTAATCCAGTCTATTAAGATAATAAACAAACAAAAAGAGCGGTTTTAAACCGCTCTTTTTGTTTGTTTTAAATAAACTGATTAATCAGATTTTCAAAGTATTCCTGCTTGCCGGATATTTGTTTTGGCTCTCCGCCAGAATGGGCCAATCCATACAAATCTTCCAGTTTTAAGTTGCCATTTTCATAATCTTTTCCTTTTCCTGAATCAAAAGAACTGTAGCGTTCCGTTCTCATTTTTACATAATCAGATTTTGTAAGAATTGAGTCGGCAATCAGCAAGCTCCTTGCAAAAACGTCCATCCCGCCAATATGTGCGTAGAAAATATCTTCAAGATCCGTACTGTTTCTCCTGGTTTTGGCATCGAAATTAACGCCACCGCCTTGAATGCCACCTGATTGTAATATAACCAGCAAAGCCTCGGTTATCTCATAAATGTTGTTTGGAAACTGATCGGTATCCCAACCATTTTGCTCATCTCCACGATTTGCATCTATACTGCCCAGCATGCCAGCATCTGCAGCTACCTGAAGTTCATGGGTAAAAGTGTGGCTTGCAAGAGTAGCATGGTTTACTTCGATATTGATTTTAAAATCTTTATCCAAGCCATGTTGACGCAGGAATCCAACTACAGTGGCACAATCAAAATCATATTGGTGCTTAGATGGTTCCATTGGTTTTGGCTCTATAAAAAATGTGCCTTTAAAACCCTGACTTCTTGCATAATCCTTGGCGGTATGTAAAAATCGGGCCATATGATCCAGTTCCCGCTTCATGTTGGTGTTGATCAATGAAGTGTAGCCTTCTCTGCCTCCCCAGAAAACATAATTTTCTCCACCAAGAGCAATGGTTGCATCCAATGCCATTTTTACCTGAGCACCTGCATGCGCAACTACCTGAAAATCTGGATTGGTGGAGGCTCCATTCATATATTTTGGATTGCTGAACAAATTGGCAGTTCCCCACAAAAGTTTTACGCCACTAGCCGCTTGTTTTTGTTTGGCATAATCCACAATACCCATCAGATTTTTTTCTGATTGAGCGAGTGTATCGGCCTCAGGTGCAATATCATAATCATGAAAACAATAGTATGGAATGCCAATTTTTGAAATGAATTCAAAAGCAGCGTCCATTTTATCTTTGGCAGCTTGCATGGGATCTGCAGCCACGGCCCAGGGAAAATTTTTCGTTCCAGGACCAAATGGATCTCCTCCGGTATTGCACAATGTATGCCAATAGGCAACTGCAAATTTGAAGTGATCTTTCATTGTTTTTCCCGCAACTACCTGATTTTCATTGTAAAATTTGAAAGCAAAGGGATTTCTGGATTCTTTACCTTCAAACTGAACTTTTTCTACAAAAGGAAAATATGTTTTATCTCCTTTGACGATGGTTAATGACATGTACTTTTGATTATTAATGTTTGACTAAATAAAAATTTTGCTGCAAGTAAGGACTTGGTTTTGGAATTTCGAAATGGCAAAACAAAAAGAGCCGACTATTTTGGTCAGCTCTTTTGTTTCAATACTATTTTAAAATTATTGTTTCACGAATCGTATCGTTTTTTGGCCCGACTTCATCTTGATATTCAAAAAGTAGATGCCCGGACTTAAGACAGCCGTTTCAAGACTTACCCTTTCCGAATCTTCTTTTCTGTTGAATATTTTGTAAAGTAATCCTTTGCCCAACAGATCTTTAACCTCTACTGAAATAGATTCTTTGTTTTCTCCTGAAATACCAAGATTCAGATTTCCTGAAGTTGGATTTGGAAAGATTCTGAAATCTAAACCACTGAGTTGAGAGGCGACAGAGTTAATTACATACGTAATACAGGAATCTCCACATGGATTGGTAAAACAAAGTCTGTATGTTCCATCGCCAGTCAATCCAATAACTCCTCCTATACCTATTTGGGTGCCATTTTTTGTCCAGGTTCTGGTTACACCTGCTGGCAAACTTGAAGGGATAGATTGAAGGGCATTATAAGGCGGTCCATTTGCAGGAAGTGGATTGATGCCGGGAGCACTTTTTCCAAACCTGGCATTAATACCTCTTTTTTCTGTTTCACAGCCATTTGAACCAATAATGGAAACAAAAAAACGAGTTGTTGCCGTAATGTTGGAAACTGTTAATCTTCCATTTATTGAATCAGCAATTGAAAAAGTTGATAGTGAATCGGCATACCATCTGAAGTTTCCTGGGGTACTTCCCAAAGCATTAAGTCTTGCACTTCCTCCTGTTGAACAAACAAAGCCTGAGGTACTTACAGTTGGTGGATTTGTTGCATCTGGTATATTCAAATAACTTGGTTCGCTTACGCCATTGGCATTTTTTGCAACCACTCTCAATTGTCCACCTTTGCTTCCGGTAAATTTGATTTGAACTGAATTACCATTGGCAGGCCCAACAATAAACCAATTGATTCCAGGCATAATCCACTGATAACCATTGGTTGCAGCTGCATCATTTGTTATAGAATAGGTTTTGGTCTCGCCTGTGCAATGTGAGGCTGGACCCGAAATGATTGAAGGTTTTGCCAGTCCGTTTGTTGTTGAAAATTTATGCAAACCCACCAATCCCGAAAACTTAAAAAGGGAATCGTTTGCCCAGGCCGATGGATTTATATAACCTGGCCCAGCCACAACTTCATTTACTGTATTTCTCCCTTGATGACTTCCAACCAGATAAAAACCATTTCCTGTTGGTAAAACCCCTGAAAGTGAAACAGGACTTTTTGAACTGGAATCCTGCGGATTCCAAATGGAAGAAACTGCGGAACTATAAACCAATCCAGAAAGTGTTGTATTATAAACCCTTACAAAAGAGTATTCATTTTGAGGCAAACTATCTGCATTGCCGGACGTGGCGGGTTTAGGTACTTTTTGATAGGCATTGTTTGTGGTAATTGCTCTACCTTTTGTATTGGAAACAATATACACATTTCCCTGAGCATCTACATCTAAAGTCCTTCCACCAATAGGAGTAACTGTTTCTGATAACCGTGGATTTCCCGTATTTGGATCCTTCCAGCCATCTAAAAGTGGAGCGGAAATTGTACTTCCAGTTGAACCAGCATTTTTGGCGTTTTCTGCCACATAAGTTGCATATTTTATCCTGCCAGTGTTAAGATCATATTTTCCCAACCAGGAATATTCAATTTTTGGATCTGGTCCGGTCCATTGATTTTGAAAACCGTTTTCCCCTGGATTCAATGCTATTTCATTGCCTTTCCAATAATTATTGCTGCAGGTATCATATACCCTTCCTAAAATTACAAGAGAATTATTTAGATAGTCAATTGCCAGGCCATCTGTTATTTGATCAGCAGAATTTCCAGCACTTGTTTCTTTCATTAACCTGGCCCACCATTTAATTTGGCCATTTTTTGTCATGGCCACAAGCGCTGGTTGCAAGTCGTAGGATGTTGCTTTACCTTGAGGAATGGTTTGCTGACTTGGCCCTTGAGTTGGAATGGTATATGTAAAATACATGTCCCCGTTTCTACGATCGATTGCAACATCCCCAATTCTGGCATTCCAAATATTACTTAAGGAATACCCAGTATAACCAGGTCCATTACCAGGGCAATTTCCTTTTTCGCAAAGGGTATCAAAAAGAAAATCATCAGTTCTAAAGTGTTTTCTCCCTGAATTTCCATTTTCATCATTTTGAATCAAATTAAATTCGGCTTGAGTTTGAGAACGCATCCCACCTGATCTGTAGGTTTTTAAAACAATGGAACTTCCTGAGGATCCAACAACTTTAACACTATCAAAAACATCTGGATTGGTTGAAACCCTTACCCATAGAGAGTCTGGCAGATTGGAGGCTGTCCGGAAATTAACTTCCACCGACCTTCCTGTTATTGTTGGATATTGAGTCCCACCATTCAATTTGGCATATTGAGCTGGAAAAAATTCCACGGAATCGGCCTTTCCATTTCTGTTGTATTTATCCAATGAAGCCCAGTTAAATTCAAATTCTTCACCTGTTCCAGCCAAAACATGGCCGTCTGAATCAACATCCCAGGGTTGAAAAAGTCTATGGTATGAAACACCATCATATTGATGCTTATTTCCTGTACTAACAATTCCAGCTCTTATATTTACCCCCATCTCTACTTTTGAGGGAATGCCATTGATGAAGTTCTTATCCAATCTACCTACAAAATAGCCTGATGCCCTTCTTCCTGAAAAATAAATTTCACCCGTAGGATCGCCTGGTTTTGAGGTAGTTTTAATTTTATTGATACTTTCAATCGTGTTTGCCGGCAATCTCATAGCCCTGACGATAGTAGCTAAGTCCTTTGTGCAATGAAGGATAAAACCCAAAGACCCAGGAGAAGTTGAAATTGGTGCCTGTCCGGCAATGGTATCCAAAGTTATAATTGGGGTTCCATTAGGCAGCCAGTTTAAATTTTCAGCCTCTCCAGCAATTAAAACTGTAGAGTCAGAAAGCTGGAAAACTGTATTAAACTTTTCATTTCCACTTCCCCCTGCAAGGAAAAGTCGGTTGGTTTGCGCATGGCTTGTTCCAAGGAAAGTACATAGAAACAGACCTAAAAGCCCGTAAATTTTTTTCATTTTGTTTGATGGTTGGTTAATTCAAAAACAAATTAAACCAATAAAAAATGGTTTGGCAAAGGATATGCCTCCTTTATTTTAATTGGATAAATATGGATATGATGGATCAATCCTCACCTGGATTCATAAACAAGAATCCACGTTCTTTATCAGAATCCACAAAATCAACCTTTAAACCCAAAAGATGCATGAGGTGCTTCTTTTCAATCAAAACCTCAAAATGCTCGGTATTAAAAATATCGTCGTTTGGTTTGGGCTTATCGAATCCAATTACATAGGTAACACCAGCACAGCCTCCACCTTTCACGCCAATTCTTAACCCATATCCTCCCGGAATATTTTTATGCTGAAAAATGTGGTAGACCTCTTCTCTGGCACGGTCAGTAAGTAAGACAGGTAAATGTCTGAAAATCATATTGATTTAAAAAAACAGAAAATGCAGTTTGAGTTTGGATAATCAAAACTACTTTCGCGGCTTCAAAGTTCTTATTTTATGGTTGAAGTTTTCAGTGATCTTATAAAAATTCTTTTGCCAGCTGGTCTGGTTCTGTTTGGTATCTATTTGACTATCGAATCTATGCTTAAAAAGCAGTTTGAAAAAACGGTAGTTGAAATCAGGTCAAAAAATACCGAAATCATTTTGCCGGTCCGTTTGCAGGCTTATGAAAGAATGGCGCTTTTTTTAGAAAGAATTGCACCACACAATGTTATCTTAAGAATCAATCAACCCAATATGACGGCTGGTGAATTGCAAGCCGTTATGCTTCATGAACTTAGGGAAGAATACAACCACAACCTGAGCCAGCAAATCTACCTTTCAGAAGTGGTTTGGACTTTGATCAGAAATGCTTTTGAAGAGGTGCTTTCTACCATAAATACTGCCTCTCAACAAGTAGAAATGGAAAGGCCATCGGTGGATTTGGCACGGAAAATTTTTGATATGCAAATGAATAAGGAAGGCGATTCCATCCAGCGTGCAATGAGCGAGTTGAAAAATGAAATAGCCGTTTATTTTTAATGAATGATAATTTTAATGATAAATGTTGAATTTTATACTAGAAATAACTCATAACTCATAACTCATAACTCATAACTCATAACTCATAACTCATAACTCATAACTCATAACTCATAACTCATAACTCATAACTCATAATTCATAACTAATAACTCATAACTCATAATTCATAACTCATAACTCATAACTCATAACTCATAATTCAAACCTATTTCCTACTATTAATAAACTTATCAACCACTTCTTCATAAGTTCCGCCTACCGGAATTTCTTTATCCCCGATTAGAAAAACCTTATTTCTAATACTTTTGACTTTGGAAATTGGAATGATAAAACTTCGGTGAACCCGAATAAATTCCTCAGGCGGTAACATTTCCAACATGGCTTTCATGCTCATTAAGCTCAATACCGGCCTACCCCCTGCATAAATTTTTACATAGCTATCCATACCCTCCACATAAATGATGTCATCCAGATTGATTTTGACAGCTTTATATTCTGATTTAACAAAGATAAATGGTTCAGCTTTAGTACCTTTTGGTCTGGAATTGTATTCGTTAAACTCAATTGCCTTGTCAACTGCTTTTTTGAATCTTTCAAAATCAAAGGGTTTAAGAAGGTAATCAATTGCGTTGAGTTCAAAGCCATCTACTGCAAAATCAGGATAAGCGGTTGTGAAAATGACCATTGGTTTTGTAACCAGAGATTTCAGAAGATCTATTCCATTGAGATGTGGCATCTCAATATCCAAAAACATAAGATCTATTTGTTCATTCCGGATAAAATCAACCGCCTTAACCGGATCATTGAATTTTTCAATTACTTCAATTCCCTCTATTTTGGAAACGTACACTGAAAGTAGTTCCAATGGTAGTGGCTCATCATCAATTATTATACATTTCAACATGGTTTTTAGAGATTGATGCTTAAATCGACATAAAATTTATTTCCTATCTTTTCTATCCTTAACCAATGGTTTTTTGGATACAAGAGTTCCAAACGCCTTTTTACATTTTTTAAACCCGTTCCTGTCGATAAGTTTTTTGATATTTTCTCTTCAAACGTCTGGTTTTCAACTTGTAGTGTTATGGATTTTTCTTTCAATTGGATAATTATCCCCAAACTTGAATTTTCTCTGGTTGAAATGCCAAACTTGAAAGCATTTTCAATAAATGGCAATAACAGGAGAGGAGCCACTTTTTGTTTTCCAGCTGTTCCAAATACTTCATAGTTAACTGCAACCTTATCCGTAAGTCGTATTTTTTGCAGAGAAATAAACTTTTCTATGTAGTTAAGCTCCTGTTCTATTGGAACTTCTTTTTCACCAATGTCAGATAATACGTAGCGCATCATATCTGCCAGTTTCAATAACGCTTCAGGTGCTTTGTCGGATTTCAAAATGGATAAAGTGTAAATGTTGTTCAACGTGTTGAACAAAAAGTGGGGATTTATCTGCGATTTTAAAAAAGAAAGTTCGGTAATCGTTTTTTCAAACTCCATTTCTTTTTTTAAATTTTCTGCTGAAAACCAGTATTTTACAATCTTCTCTCCTGAACTTGCAATAAAAATGATGAGAAACAACAATGTTGAAATCAGGACATTGATGCTAATCACATGAGGAGGTGCAGGTCTTTTATGGTCTGATATCCAGGTAATCCATGTAGGCTCTAAAAGTGGAACAGAAATAAAAAGGACAATACAAAATGCAATGACACCAACATAAAGAAAGCGCATTTTTTGCGCCAATATTTTGGGAATAAAAACAAACTGATTTAAATAGTAAAAGCTTGTCAGCAAGGGAAAAAGGAAGGTAAAGAAAGGGGGAAAAGGAGGATGAGGCAACCTAATATGGAAGCCAGGTTTTGGAGATAGGCTGAGCACCAAAATAAAAAAGGCCAACCAGGAAGCCAAATGTAAAATGAAGTTATAAATCCGGGCCAAATTCATTGAAAAGTTAAATCAACCAAAGATTCATAGAAATATCTTCCAAAATTGGCAAATTGATTGGATTTGAGGGAGTTCGTTTGTTTCCATCAAAATCAATGAGCTAAATTCTAATTGATTGAATTCCTACCAAAGTTTTATCCAGGAATTGTCAGAGAGGTCTTGCAGCAAATCAGAACCTGACTTTTTGATTTTTGGATGGCTCCAGAAGGGGCAAACCTCCAGAAGTGGAACCAAAACGAATCTTCGCTTTTCTATGGACTGATGCGGAATTATCAATTCAGAGGATTCAAAAACTACATTTCCCAAACTTAAAATATCAATATCAAGACTTCGGGGTTGCAAATCTCTTTTGTGATTTCTGCCGCAGTCTTTTTCTATTTGTTCAGTGACTTTTAAAATTTCATACGGTTCTAATTCAGATTGAAATGCAAGAACCATGTTTAAAAATGTAGTTTTGTGGTCAACACCAAAGGGTTCTGTTTCATAAACAGGACTTTGTGCCAACAAATCCCCAAATGAGTATTCCAATTTTTTCTTCCCAAGTTCAAGAAAAGAAAATCTATCCCCAAGGTTGCTTCCAAGGCCAAAAAGTAAAAGTTTTTTCACCTGGCTGTTGTGATAAAAACTGGTTTAATGTAATTGGGTTCAAAGTTTTCAAGTGATTCAAAATCAGCGATATTAACTTTTTTCGAGGCCAATTTTAATTGCGTTTCGGCATTGGCAAAAATATTCGGTGACAAAATCCAGCTTTGTTGGTCTACATAATAATTCAAGGTTTTTTCAGCACCATCTCCAGCTATGGCTACTGTTCTGTTTCCGACAATTTCTACAAGCGATTTTTCACCTAAAATTAATGCAGTAGTCGGTAAAATGAAATTCAGCATCTTATCCAAAATGGCTACATAAATTTCGTTTCTTCTGGCGTCTAAAGCAACTATAACCAATTCGATTTCTGAATTCTTAGCAAATGCTTGGCTGGCAATGTTTTGCATGGAATCAACAGAAACCAAAGGAATATCATTTGAAAAGCACAGCCCCTTTGCCATCGAAAGTCCAATTCGAAGACCCGTATAAGACCCCGGACCTGAGCCAATTGAAATGGCTCTTAATTTCACTATCTCTAATTCTGAAGAAGCCAGTAAATTTAGAATCAGGTTGCCAAGCAATGCAGATTGGCTATTTGGCAAAAAGCAAATTGAGCTAAAGGTTTCATTTTTAAGTCCCGAAATGGCAACCGAGCAGTATTCTCCGCTGGATTCAATTGCCAAAATGCCCGATTCTATCAAGATTGATTGTAAATTTCTAACAACTTTTTCACCAAAACCAGGACCAAAAATGCAGCAAAAAGAATTGTAATTTTTCCCGATTTCATTTTTTTACTTAACTCAATTCCAAACATAGCTCCAATTATGCCTCCCGCCGAAAGAAAAACAACAATTGGAATTATTATGAAACCGATAGAAAGGTCCGAAATATTGCTTGTTGGCTTTTCTATCATATTAAAAATGGAAGAAAAGAAAGCCGTAATGCCTATTACACCCAAGGATATAGCATTTGCCTTTTTAATCGGAAAGTGAAAAAATGTGTGCAAAATAGGCACTATTACCAAGCCACCACCAAGGCCAGTTAAAGGGGAAACAAATCCACCTAAAAGACCCGTAAGCAAAAAATAAACGGGATTTGTCGATTCAGTTTTTACTATTTTCTCTTCACTTCTGTCCTGCTTAATTCTTGCTAAGAGTCTTACTAACAAAAATAAAATCAAACTGATATAAATTATATTGAACACATCTTTTGAATAATATGGGGTATTGATAAAAAAGTGAATCAAAATAAATGATACTACGATTCCTGGAGCAGAAATAAATAATATGGTTTTTAAATGAAAATTATTGTTTGAGGCTTGTTTGATATTTCCGGATAGGGTAGTGAATACTGTGGAAAACAAGGAGTTGGCAATTGTAAAAGCAACTATTTCACTTTCATTTACACCTATTTTATAAAGAATGGGAGGTAGAATCAAAACAAAAATTATACCACCCCCTATCCCCAAAAGGCCTCCAAGAATGCCGGCAAATAATCCGGAAACAAACAGTTGAAGGTATAAAATCCAATCCATGGCGCAATTTTTGCAAAATGAATTCAATATGAAATGAATAGTGAAAATAAAACATAGTAATTTCGACCATCATTCAGCAGGGGAGTTTTTGGCTTCCATTCATACAGTTGGACAATAGATTAAGCAAACACGCAATCGGCCTTCCGTTAATTATTGGAATCGCAGTTTCTTTTGGGATTTTTTTAGGAGCTACTTTGTTTAGTTCATCGGGAAATACACGAGATCTTGGCTCGAGTTTAAATAAATTCAGGGAAGTAATTGGAATTCTGGAAAACGATTATGTGGACACCATTGATCCTGAAAAGGTTACAGAAGTGGCTATCAATAAGATTCTTGGGCGATTAGATCCGCATTCCAATTATATTCCTCTTTCTGATCTGGAGCTTTCAAAAGCTTCATTAGAATCAGATTTTGAGGGAATAGGGATTGAATTTTTAATTGTAAATGATACGGTTCAGGTGATTTCTGCACTCACAGGTGGGCCGTCTGAATTGGTAGGAATAATGCCTGGGGATCGTATTGTTGCAACAAATGGCCAGAGTTTTACTGGCAGCACAGTCACCAATAAAGAAGTTTTTAACAGACTACGTGGAAAAAAGGAGTCAAAAATTAATTTAACCATAATTCGGCCTGGCATTGTTGAAAAGTTAAGTTTTATAGTTTCAAGAGCTACTATTTCCTCCCAATCTGTTGAAGCATCCTTTTTAATCAAACCAACAGTCGGATATTTAAAATTAAGTCGATTTTCTGATAACACTTATGTTGAGTGCCAGAACAAATTAAAAGAACTTAAGGAAAAAGGAGCAAAATCAATAATTTTAGACTTGAGAGATAATCCAGGCGGCTACCTGGATAGAGCCACAAAATTGGTGGATGAGTTTTTGCCAAAAAATGAATTGATTGTTTACACAGAAGGAAAAAATAAAAAGTATAATCAAAAATATTATTCAACAGGAGATGGGTTATTTGAAAATGGCGCATTGATCGTTTTGGTGAATGAGGGATCGGCCTCTGCCTCTGAAATTATTGCAGGTGCTGTTCAGGACAATGACAGAGGACTTATTATCGGGAGGAGAACTTTTGGAAAAGGGCTTGTTCAGGTACCCATCTCATTAAAGGATGGTTCAGAACTCCGGTTAACTATTTCCCGCTATTTTAGCCCAAGTGGAAGATGTATTCAAAAGGAATACAAATCTGATATAGATCTCTATGACAGAGAAATGGAAGATCGTTTTATGAACGGCGAATTATTTAGCAGGGATAGCATTAAACTTGACAATCAGAAGTATTTTGAAACCAGTTTAGGTAGAAAGGTTCAAGGAGAAGGTGGAATTGTGCCAGATATTTTTGTTCCTTTGGATACATTGTTGTCAAATTCTTTTTTAATCAAATTAATGCAACAAAACCTCCTTAGAGAATATGCCTTGATGTATTATCGTAAGAATAAGACTGTTTTAAAGGAAATTGGCAAAAAGTCATCTGCATCTTCATTTCAATTAAACCATCAGGCATGGGTCGAATTTGTAGATTTGGTAGAAAGTAGAAAAATTGCCTGGCCAATATCCAAACAAAGAATTGAAACTGAAAGATATATTACCCATCTACTTCAAGCCTATGTTGCTAGGTTGGTTTGGGGTGATGATGGCTTTTATCAGGTTTTTTCCAGGAAGGATCCGGTTATTTTATCATCACTTTATCATTTGGAAGAAGCACAAAAGCTTTTAATTGCAAGCAGAAAAAAAACAAGTAGTTAATATGCCTTTTTACACCAGATTAGGACAAATTCCACCAAAAAGACATACCCAGTTTCGACAACCGGACGGTAGTCTTTATAAAGAAGAACTCGTTAGCTCTTATGGCTTTAGCGGGATTTATTCAAACCTTTACCATACCTATGCACCAACTATTGTAAGTAGGGTAGGGGACATGAAACCATATGCGTATGAGTATGTTAAGGAACACGGATTGAAGCAGACACACCTGAAAACCAGTACTTTGGAGAATACAGGTTCGGATTTTTTAGAAGCCAGATTACCGCTATTAGGAAATAGTGATGTAGTTCTGATCATGTTGCTTACAGAAAATTTGTCTATGCCCTATTTTTATAAGAATGGGGAGGCAGATGAAGTTTTGTTTATTCATGAGGGATCGGGCATTTTGGCATCTCAGTTTGGGCTTCTAGAATTCAAACCAGGGGATTATGTAGTGGTTCCGAGAACAACTATTTATCAGTTAAGACCAAATAAGGGTAGGTTGAAAATTATGATAACCGAATCTTTCAGTCCTGTTGAAACAGTAAAAAGGTACCGAAATCAAATGGGCCAATTAGAGGAACATTCTCCTTATTGTGAAAGAGATATCAGACCACCCTCCAGGATTGAATTGGATTTAGAGAAAAAAGAACATTTAATTAAGGTAAAAAAAGGTGGTTTTATTCATGACTATTTTTACCAGTTTTCACCTATGAATGTGGTAGGCTGGGATGGTTGTTTGTACCCCTATGCCCTATCAATTCATGATTTTGAACCAATTACAGGTAGAATTCACCAGCCGCCCCCGGTTCACCAAACCTTTGAGGCACGCAATTTTGTGATTTGTTCTTTCGTTCCACGGTTGTTTGATTATCACCCACTTAGTATTCCTGCTCCATATAACCATAGCAATATTGACAGCGATGAAGTTCTGTATTATGTGGATGGAAACTTTATGAGCAGAAAGGGAATAGATGTGGGTTCATTTACACTTCATCCTGGAGGCCTTCCCCATGGCCCCCATCCCGGAACAGTTGAAGCAAGTATTGGCGCAAAAGAAACTTTAGAACTAGCCGTAATGGTTGATACTTTCAGGCCATTGTTTCTAACTAAGCAAGCATTTTCATATTTAGATTCTAATTATCCTTACAGTTGGATTTCATAAAATCATTTTCATTCAAACTTTCAGCCAGTAAAAACTGGCTGAAGTTTTTTATTTTTTTATTTTGGGTTTCATTTTTTGCCAATGCCCAAAGAAAAGTTATTCAATTTTCGGGTCTGGTTGTTTCTGGTGAACAATCCTTTGGGGTCCCGTATGCATCTATTTATGTACCCAGGACCACAAGAGGAACGGTTACAAACGATGTTGGATTTTTCTCCTTTCCACTTCTCATTGGTGATACATGTATCATCCGGTCGCAAGGGTTCAGACCGCAAAAAACCATTATTCCAGACGATGGACGAGAAAGTATTTCGGTTATTTTATACCTTCAGGCAGATACTACATTACTTCCTGAGGTCGAAATATTACCATTTCCAACAGAGGCTGACTTTAAAAGAGCCTTTTTGGAATTAAAACTTCCAGATAGTGATATGAATAGGATGCGCAGAAATCTGGATCAGGGTTTGCTTTCCAGAATGCAATATAATTTGGGCTTAGATTCCAAAATGAATCATACCTATTTTTCTAATCAGCAAAATTTCAATACGGTAAACCAGAATTTTATACCAAATACCACCCAGTTAATCAATCCTTTTGCCTGGGGCAAGTTTATAAAATCGGTAAAAAAAGGAGAGTTAAACAGAAGAAGGGAACGCGAAGAGGAGGATTAGATCGATTAACTCAAAATCTATTTAAAATATCTTCTTTAATTCTAAAGTCCCAATGGGTTTTCAGGTCCATGGGTTCAATAGAGAATGGGCCAGCTATTTGTTTCTTGAATTTCTTATCTCCAAGAAACCCTTCCATAATTACCTCACCTTTCATGTGGAGTGCGGTGGCTGCTTTGACTAGATAGCGTGCTCTTTCTCCAGAAGCAAGTCCGGCAAGTTTTAATGTGTCAGGCTTTAAAAAAATGGTACCGCTTCCATAAATTTTTACAGAATGGATCGGTTTAAACTCATTCAGCACATCTACTGTAATTTTTGTTCTGGATTCATCAGTTGCCAAAAGAAAGCAATAGCACAATGGTAGAAATGCAAGTATATAGGAGGAGGCCAATACTCCTTTGCGTTCGTTACCAACCTCATCTGCATTTTTTAGCCACCCCCAAAGAAACCAAATGACAGATAAAACCCATATAAAAATCCCTATTCCTAATAATGGAATCATAATAACCTCCAGGCTACTAATGGAAAAATAGGCAATAATGGTAGCAATGCCGCAAAAGACGATGGCAAAAAGTGCCATCCATTTGGATTGTTTTAATAAGTCAGGATTTTTCATCTTTTTATGTTGTCGTCTGCCTGCATATAGTCAAAGGGGCAAATAATTTCTTTTAAGGTATATGTCAGATTAACTCCTAAGAATGTGTAAATATCGTAATCATATAAGTTTCCCCTTTGAAATTTAGTACCAACCTCCTTGTCGCTTACATTATCGAAATAATCAGTGAATAAAAACCTGGCTCCAAATTCAACCCCAATATTCCAAAATTGACCCAATTGGTGTTTATACCCAAAGCCTGTAAGCAAGGAAAATTGGACTGGAGCAACCGAGCCTCCTTTTTCTACTGGTTCAGGTGAAAAAACAAAAACAGAAGGCCCACCAAATAAGTATGGGGAACCAAAAATAAATCGGTTTTTAGGATTTCGGTAGTTGAAAAAATTATACTCCAAGCCACCGGAAGCCTCAAAAACCGGTGTTTGAAAAGTGTTTTTTTGAAGTTTTGATATATAAATATTGGGTGATCTGGACCCATCACCAAGTACATTACCTATTAAAACATTGATGCGCCCAACCATCCCCATGTTGAAATTATACCTGAAAATACCTTGAATTGCGGGGCGTGATAATAAGGGATTTAATTGAGGATTCAAATCGCCTTTATAATTTAAAACACCTATTCCACCTCCAAATTCAAACCTTTGACCAAAGGAATTAAAATGGACATAAAAAAAAATGAGGGCACAAAGCCCTCGGTAAAATTTGTTATTGAGGATCATCCTATCCATAACGGTCGGGGATCGAAAATATTATCTAAATTTAGGTGGTTTCTGTTTGATCTCCAATATGTAGGCCAAATGGAATGCGGTATTCAACCAATAATCTCTTCTTTTATTTCCTCTTGGAGCTGCATTATTTTCATTGCCATCTATTCTTACAAAATCACTTTCTTTTGGTTCTACTAAAATTGGAATTTTCTTATCTTCATCTTGCCACAACAAATCTCCATTTTTATCAACACCTTGAACGAATGGAAATCTTTCTCTTTCATCTAAATTGGCATTTGGACCCATAAAAGGAGCACCTTGACCTTTCCATGAGTTTATCTTAACAAATCTGTTTTCTCCATCTACTGCGGCAAAAATCTCTGCGCTTCGGTTTGACATCGTAACCCCCAAGGTATTTCCATCTGCAATCATTTGTTTATAGACTTCATCTGAAGGATACTTGCTACTTACGTCATCTATGTAATCTGTAAATACAAAACGATAGCATATTTCAAGGCTCAAATCCCATTTATCTGCCAGACGATATCTCATTCCAACTCCTAATGGAATTCCTATTTGCCACAATGAATATGGTGCAGGTGTTCCTGGAATTCCCGTGAATTGGCCTTCCGTCCCAAGTGGTTGGAGGTCAACCCAATCGCTAGATTGTCTTGTTATGTTATCAGATTTTCTTGTAGGTGTTTTGGCTTGAGGATTGTGATGAAAAAATGCTAGACCAATTACTCCATAAGGATTGAGGAAGCTTCTTCTCAAAAATCCCCTGTCTGTAGGAAATAAGTCAAACATCCCAACTGCAGAAGCTTCGAAAATGTCATTTCTAAAGCTAAGATTTCTTATAAACCGGCCTTTGTCTGTGTAAGTTGGATTAGTAATATCTGCTACTGTATAATCGTCACCTCTCAATCTCATCCACGTTAAACCTCCTCTTATGGTGATGTGCGGGTGAATACGATGTAAATAAAACCCTGTAGTATAGGTTCTTGTAAGGCCCATTGCAGAACTTCCCCTTCTACTTTTCGGGGCCAAATCTCCAAAGTAATTTGTTGCTCCTATTCCACCCCCAAAGGAAATATACTTTTTAGATTTACTAAAATCTGTTCTTACAGTAAACCTTGAGATTTGCTTATTTCTGGTTTTTAAGGCTGCCCTTTTGGCTCTTTTTCCAAATTGTCCAAAAGATGGACTTATAGAATTAAGAAAAAGACCAAATGTTATTAAAAGACCTAAGAGTAAAAATTTACCTTTCATAGGGTACAAATATTTGAGGATGCAAGCACGCTGCATTTTTTGCAAAATTATACATAAATTTTTCAATCTAAAAACAACGTAAGATTTATTTTAATTAATTCCTTAAATCTTTTCCCCAAAATAGTTTTTCCCTTATAGTTTTTCCAAACGAATACCCTGGAATCTGAATAAAACGGGCAGTCATTTTGCTCTTTTTTATCTCTATGAATTGGTTGGTTTTTATTGGAATAGATCTTGAATCCATTGAAAGCATGACCTTTTGTTGTCTTCCTATCGGTTTGATTTTTATAGACAAACTGTCGGGTAAAACCAAAGGCCTTGTTGTTAGGTTATGTGGACTTATAGGGGTTAAAACCAGACTTTGGTTATCAGGCAAAAGTATTGGCCCACCGCAACTTAGAGAATATCCGGTTGATCCTGTTGCTGTAGAAACAATCAAACCATCTCCCCAGTAATCATTTAGAAATTCGCCTTCTACGTAAGTTTCTATGGTAATCATAGAGGCAGTGTCCCGCTTACAAATCGCGATTTCGTTTAATGCAAAGTTGAATTGTATTTTATTAGCCTCTTCCGGGTCGATAATTTCTAATAATGGCCTTTCCTTAATATTTAATTTTTCCTCCTTAAGGAGATTTACAATTTGGTCGTTTTCGGATGATTGCGCAGTGGCTAAAAAACCCAATCGGCCAAAATTTACACCCAAAACCGGAACTTTTGAAGGGACCGCATACAGCAATGCATCTAAAATCGTACCATCACCGCCCAGGCTTAAAATGGCTTTGAAACTTTTTATGTCTGTTTCATATGAAAAGATATTAGAAATGGAGTGATTGGTTTTTTCAAATGGCTTTAGCAATGAACTTGAAAAAAACACTTCAAAACCTGCTTTTTCCAATTTCTTCCAAAGAACCAAAATGGTTTCCCATGGAATTTGATGAAAAGTCAAAGCATGAAGACCAATTTTCATATTATTAAATTTACATACCCAGATATTTCATCAATTGATCCAGTCTCTCCTTGTCAAGTGAGGTCGTTTGAGATTTATGGTGAACTTCAAGTATTTGATATTCAAATCTTTCTAATGTCGCCACAATCCTGGAAAGGTCTGTTTGGTTGATTTTTAAATGGACAAAAAGTCTTTGATGTGTAAAGGGGTCCGCTTCTACCACCAAACCAATTATTTTTCCCTGATTGGATTCTACTAGCCTCGAAATCTCTGAAAGTGAATAATCTATTGCGGCTACACCTAAAACAATAACACCGCCCTCACTTTCAAATGCAAAAGTTTCTGACAACCAATTGAATACATTTTCTTTTTTTATGTAGCCTTCATATTCCTGGTCTTCACCAATTACAGGTAAAATATCCAATCCTGCCTTTTGAAATAAAAGCATTACCTCAAATAAATGCTGAGTTTCGGAGACATATTGCTCCACCTTTTCCAGCGCACATTGTCCAATAGTCTGGTTGACCTCTTTTTCAATTTCGATATCTACCAATGGCAAAAAGCCTACAAATTTACCTTCATCTACTATGGGGATATATCCTTGGTTATCAGGATAATCTTCAGGATATATTCCTTCCAGAAGCGTTTCTGAACTAAGGGGTTTTACAGATCTTTGAATGATTCCTGGCAGGCTCATTGGTTTTTTCTCAAAAATCTGGATAATAGATAATTAAATCTTTTAGGTTGTTCCATCATGGGCGCATGGCAACAATGGTCTACAAAATAAAGTTCGCTATTAGCTATAAGCCTGTTAAATTCATGACCCACGTGTGGAGGTGTTATCGTGTCGTTTAATCCCCAAATTAATAAAGTAGGGATTTGAATTTTATATAAGTCTCCAGCCAGGTTGTGCCTTTGGGCCGATTTGGCAATGGAAACTATCGCCATGGCTTTGGAAACACTTTTAGTAATCTCAAATACTTCTTTTACCAGATCTTCTGATGCCGTTTCAGGGCTATAAAAAGTATATTCAACCCTTTCCTTAATATATTCAAAACTACCCCGCTTTGGAAATGAGCCCCCCATTGAGTTTTCGAATAGGCCTGAGCTACCTGTCAAAGTAAGGCTCATTACCTGTTCCGGGTGATTCACTGTATAAACCAAGGCAATGTGGCCACCCAAAGAATTTCCCATGAGGTTAAATTTGGTTAAACCCATCGTTTTTACAAATCCTTCCACATATTTCCTTAGGCCATCAATAGTGGCTGAAAGTAGAGGCATGTTATATATCGGTAGCACTGGTACAATTACCCTGAAATTTTCTTTTAAAGCGCTTATGGTTGGTTCCCAGTTACTTAAAGCCCCAAAAAGGCCATGTAGCATCATTACTACAGGTCCTTGACCTTCATCCAGATATGAATATTCCCCTAATTGCTTTACCGTATTTTTCACTTCAAATTGAGACTTGACTCAGGCCGCCAAATAAGCCAATAATATCCTGCTTGCCAAAAATGCTAGCAGAAACTAAGCCAGTTTTTTAAAACTTCGAATCCGAATTCGGTTAAATGTGCTTCGGGGTGATATTGAATTCCAGCCAATGGCAGATTTTTATGTTCAAAAGCCATGATTTCTCCTGTTTTGGTTTGCAGTAAGGGAATCAAAGGATCTTCTAGTTTTTTAACCACAAGTGAATGATAACGAACCACTTCAAATTCATGTGGTAGGCCATGTATTAATTTTCCTTCTTGTATTTTTTCAACCTTGCAGCATTTGCCATGTGTTGGATTTCCTTTTTCGACCTCAAAACCAAATTCTAAAGCCAAGGCTTGAAATCCGAGACAAATGCCTAAAACCGGATATCTTGGAGCAACATATTGTATGATTTTTTTTAATTCCGGAATATTTGCCGGGTGCCCAGGTCCCGGACTAAGCACCACGCCATCAATATTTTCAAAATTTGCTTCAGTTATTTTTTCAATCCGTATTACTTCAACCTTAGTGCCTAAAATGCTGAAATAGTCCCAGATGTTGTAGGTAAAGGAGTCGTGGTTGTCTACAATCAGGATTTTTTTTTTGAGGTTCAATTTTAAGGGCTGCTGGATTTAATGGTATAAAAATAGAAAGAGGTTCGTTTGTTAAAATAAAGTAAACCTAATTTCCTTCAGTTTTATCTTTAATTTCTTGTTTTTTCGATCAGCCAATTGATAGAATTTGTTTAATTCCCAAGAATTAAGGAGTAGTAATGTAGATCCAAAAATAGAGGACCAAAGCTAGCCTAAGGAGTCTTAAGTTTTGGCAAAATCTAGCTTTAGTTTCGTATAAGTTTTTCTATAATTAGCTCCTTGTCAACCTTAATTTTAATGTAGTATATTCCAGGATTACAAGCTGTTAGGGATTCAGAGACTGTTTTGCTTAGTTCAATTGAGTTTCCCTTTGAATTTGAAATTTGAACTCCAAGTGAATTATAAATTGCATATTCAAACCTTGAGTCAATATTTTGCCCGATTTTGATATTTACAAGCCCAGTTGACGGATTTGGAAAAATTTGTAAATCCATTTTTTTAGAAAAAGCATCAGTTTTCGTTCCGATTTCAATATCAGAAACTTTTCGAGGAAATAGTTGGTACCCGGAATTTCTTGGTATGCTGCTGTCAAACTGACCCACAAGACCAGTAATTGAAAGGATGTTTCCTGTAGGCACTGGTTGATTAAATAGTGGACAATCGTTGTCAATTCGCATATCCAAAGTTTTTGTCCCATTGCTTATTTTAACTGTGAAACCAGAGCCAGTTCCTGTGGTCCATTGGGCTGGATTTACCAGGGTGTAGCCAATAACTTTAACCAGATCAGATTCATAAGCTTCTGAAAGTGAATCAACAGGAGTTGGAGATTTTAAAGTTCTACCAGTGGCAAGCACCACAATAGAATCCAGATTAATCTGGCTAAGACCATTAAACTGGGCAACCTTTCCAATTGCCCTTACAGAATCGCCTTCCTGGAGTGTCAATCCAAAATTGGATGCATCTTTAAATATTCCAATTCCACCTGTGGCATCTCTCACAGTAAACTGAATGCCATTGTTTGTGCCTCTTAGATTTGGACCATATAAAGTACCTGTAATTTTGCAACTTACATTGATAGAATCGGCAACACCGCCTTCAAATGCATTGTTGCCACGAAGCAAACCAATATTATAGGTGGGCAATTGAGGAACTACGGTTTCATCATCCGTTATGGTTATGGTCATTACAGAATCATTGCCTATGTCCAGATTTCCGCCTCCTGCTAATTTTCTGATAATGAGTTTAAATTTTTCATTTCCTTCCAAAAGGGCATCGTTTACAATGTTTAGATTTAGAATTTGATTGCTGGGAAAGTTTGCCGGAAAGGTTACCTGACCAGATTGCAGTATGGTGTAATCTGTGGGGGAGGTAGCATTGCTATCGAGACCAACTACCTGAACAACCAATTGCTGGCCAGACACAATAGAAATATTTAATGGAATCTGCACGGTACCAGCAGATTCCTGAACAGAAAGTGTTTTGGATACAAACCCAATAGATGGAATTGGTGGTGCTAGCCCCGGGGTGATGTCAATATCATTTCTGGGCAATAGTTGGTAGCCAGAGTTTTTTGGAACTGAGGGATCAAATTGTCCACCTAGTCCAACTACATTAAAATAACCAGTTGGGGCTGGTGCGCCAAAAAGATTACAATCATTGTCTATGCGAAGATCCACTTCAACACTGTTTCGTTTTATTTTGACTGTAAAACCAGAACCAGAAGGTACTGCTGGCCATGCAGCAGGATTGGAAAGTGTAAATCCTTCAAGTTTTACCAAATCGGATTCTGTGCTTTCATCCAAAGTAGTTACAACTCTGGGAGCTCTTAATGGCCTGTTCTGGCCTAGTTTTTTGACAGAGTCTAAGGTGATTTGAGAAAGCCCGTTGAAATTATTCACAATTCCAATCGCCCTGATGGAATCTCCTTCAAAAAGTTGAACCGGCAAATTGTTCACATCTTTAAATATACCTATCCCACCAGTTTGGTCCCGTAGAACAAGCTGAATTCTGTTTCCTGTAACACCAATATTCTGGCCATAAACTATGCCCACCAGTTTGCATTTAACATTGTTGGAGTCGGCACCGCCACCTTCAAAGGTATTGTCTCCCCGCACCTGGGCAATGGTATAGGTAGGAATGGTTTGACCAAATGCGAAATAGTCAAGGCCACTAAAAATGAAAAGGATAAAAAATTTGTATAATGATTTCATGCTGCAAAGTAATAAAGTTTGATGTTAACAAATTGTTAACACGATGAAATAGTGAGTGGGCCTATATTATAAATTCTACCTGAGTCTGTGGCCCACAGACCAATACTATAAAGAATAGAAAGCAAGTATTTTTAAAGGGTACCGGATGGTTCTGTGAGCCACAGACCTTGAACCAGAATAAATATGTAAGTTTTTAAACCGGGAAACCCAATTTCAGCTTTCCAATGTTACCCCAATGTTACCAAAATATTAGAGAATTATCTTTTTGCAACTTGTGTTATTGGGGTCTTCGGTTTGATGTGGAAAATATAGACTTGATTTACAGAAGCTTAACCGATTAAAATTTTGAGAATATTCCCTTTTGAGAATTAACAAAAGTATAACAGTACAATCACTTTTTCAAAAAAGTACGGGCTTAGTTTTGCGGTTGATTTAAAATATAATCAATCGTATGACAAAATTTTACAAAACGATGGTGGAGGCCAGTTCACGGCTCAACCCACTAAAAAGAAAAGGGCGGGGCTTCCTGTCTTTGTTTGGGATGCTTCTTTTTGGGAGTGTTCTGATGAATCAAGCTGCCTTTGGGCAAACTCTCTTAGATTCGTTCGGCGACGGAGACTTTACTGCTTCTCCTGTATGGGCGGGTAGTACAGCTCAATATGGTATTCAGGCAAACAGCGATGCTGCTGCTGGAGCGACCGCTTCAAATACAATTCGATTGGCTGCCACTGCACCAGCAGCTACCAAATATTTATCTAGTCAGGTTGCTACCTGGGAAGATGAGCAAACCTGGAGATTTTTTATTGGTAGACGAGCCCAAGCCTTTACCGGATCGAATGAAGCATATTTTTATTTATATGCAAACGAGTCTAATTTAACCTCAGCTACAGTTGATGGTTACAGAATCGCTATTGGTGATGATGCCGGAGGTGACGATATCCGATTAGAATACATTGTCAATAACGCGATTTCTGCTACGGTTATTGCAACTTCTACATCTCCAATTGCCAATGGATTGACTGATATTGGCTTAATGGTAAGGGTGACTAGAACTAACGCAGGTTTGTGGTCTATTTTTACTTCTACAGTTCCCACAGCCAACGGAACAGGAGCTATTGCTACTGGCGTTCCGACCGATTTAAATACAGCAGTAAGTCAAGGTTCTGCTACAAACAATACTTTAATTCCTGCTGCAAATGGATATATAGGAATTGCGAATGAGCATACTACTGGTGCAAATGCATTGATTTCTACGGAGTGGGATCAAATTTACTTTAATACTGCCCCAGCTTCTGTAACACCAACTGTAAATTCATCTACCACATCCCTTCCTAAATTCTTTGCCAACACAACTTTTGCATCTTCTGGCCAGCAGTTTGACGTAAGTGGGGTAAATCTTGGTACAAATAATCTTACGGTAGGTCCTTTGGCAGGTTATGAGTTTGCAACAACCTCAACCTTTACGACGCCATTGTCCTCTCTTACCTTTACACCTTCATCTGGTACTGTAGCTGCTACCACAGTTTATGCCAGACTCCTAAGCACGAATGCAGTTGGCAGTTATAATGGAAATATTCCGGTTGCTGCTGTTACTGCTACCACTGTAAATGTGGCTGTAACTGGTCAGGTTTATGGAAATGGAACAGGCAACTTTACAGCAGGAAACCTTCTAACTTTAAGGGTTGGAGAAACCGCTGGTCCTGCCTTATCTTCAGCAGGTGCACCAATATTTTTGGATGAATATACGCCAGCCGGCCTATTTGTTCAATCAAAACCAGTTCCTTTTACTTTAAATGCATTGGGAACCAACAACAGAAGATTAACCATGAGTGGTACTTCAACATCAGAGGGATACTTAAACCTTTCTCCGGATGGTCAGTATCTTACTTTTGCAGGATACGATGCCAATGTAGGAACTGCTGCCGTTACTGGAACATCTGCTGCTACCAACAATCGTATTGTAGCCAGAGTAGAACAGGATGGAACGATCAATACAACCACCAGAATTTCGGATGGTTATGAAACAAATAATATCCGAAGTGCAGCTACCGTGGATGGTAATGCTTTCTGGACAGGTGGAGCAGGAGCCTCATCAACAGGAGGTGCCCGATATATGGTTTTAGGAAATACAGGAACTTCTACACAAGTGAGTACCACCATTACCAATTCAAGAGGAACCGCTATTTACAATTCTCAATTGTATAACACTTCTCAATCCGGATCAAACATTAGTGTTAATACAGTAGGAACAGGTTTACCAACCAATATTGGTAACACTACATCTGTATTGGCAGGAACCGCCACCAACGTTGATTTAACAAACCCGCATGGTTTTGTGTTTGTAGATCAGGACGATAACGGAACACCTGATGTGATGTATGTGGCCGATGCCAACCTTGGTTTGGTTAAGTTTTCAAATACATCTGGTACCTGGACCAAAAGAGGTTCATTGCCAAATCCAGCTGGTAGAAGTGCTTATGGTATTACGGCTACTGCAGTAGGTGCCAATCGCAGGATTTATTTGAGCCTTGGAACTACCTCAACAATCTCCACTGAGATATATACCTTTCTTGATAATTCAGCTATTACCTCAGATATTACGTCAAATGGTATTGATATCATCACCGCTTGCGGAGCTGCCTTGATTACATCTCCAAATGCAGCCAATGTTGGGTTCAAAGGTGTCACTTTTGCTCCAGTAGATGTGCCAACCCCAACCGTAGATCATACATTTACTTCAGCCGGAACGAACATTGCTCAGGGAACAACAAATGCTCCTTTATACAGAATTCAGTGTGATGTTACTGTCGGAAATGCTCTTTTAACTGGTGTTACCGTTACTACAGCTGGCGCTTATGCCGGTTCAGATTTCAATAATTTCAGATTGATTCTTTCTACAGATGCTACGCTGGATGGTGGTGATGTAGTTCTTTCTACCATTTCTTCAAGCACTGGTCCTGGCCAGGTACTTGCCTTTACTGGTTTGGGACAAAATCTTCCTGCAAGTGCTACACGTTATTTGTTTATAGCAGGTTCTGTAAGTGGTTGTGCAACAGTAGGAAGCAGTATCAACATTACTTCTACCGCACTTTCTGCCATTACTTATGCTGATGTAGCTACTGTTAAAACTGGAACTCCAGTTGCTGGAACATCAAAAAATATCATTTTGGGTGTTTTGGATGAGGTTACTGGCTTAACTGCCCAGTCCGGACAACCAACAGTACAAGTGGGTTGGACCAATCCTGGTTGCGTAACTGAAATTATAGTGGTTGCTCATACCTCCCCTATTTTAGGAACTCCTACTGGAACTTATACTGGAAATCTGGATTACAACTTAGCACCTGCGTTTCCAGGTGGTGGTAGAGTAGTTTACAATGGAACAACTTCTCCGCAAATCATTTCTGGTTTAACGGTGAATACATTATACTACTTTAAAGTTTTTGTTCGCTTCTCTTCAAATTATAGTGCTGGTGTTCAGGTTACGGCCACACCAACTCTTGTTAATCTTTATTCCAGAGGTTCAGGTTTAAGCCACACAGATGCCATTTGGTCAACTTCTCCGACAGGAACTCCTCAAACATTGGCAGCAGCAGGTGGCTTGGCTTTAAGCCGTGGTATAATAATTCAAAATGGACATTCAGTTCAATTGAGTCAATCAGGAGGAACAGTACTTTGCCGTGAGCTAATTATCAACTCAGGTGGTACTTTAACTGCCACAGGAACGCTTCCTGGTGATGTTAAATATCTTTTGTTACATGGAAATGTGACCAACAACGGTACGATTGGAACTGGTACAACTTTCAACCCGATCTCTTTTGGGCCGGAAGGAACCAGCGTTACTTTGCAGGGAAACGGAGTTTATAATTTAGCAAGGATCAATAAAAGAACTGTAGTAAATGCAACTACCAATTTAATTATCAATGCCAATGTAAATCTACGTTTTGCTGCTGGTGCCGCTCTTCATAACAACATAGACAATACACGATTGAATACAGTTGTATCTACTGGTAAAACCTTAACTATAACCGAAGTGGATGGTGACCTTGGTCTCGATGGTACAGATGGTTTATCAGGTGGTGATCGTTCTGGAAACCTGATTGTAAATGGAACTTTAAATGTAGGAGGTACTTTATTCGCAAGAAACAACAACACAGTTCCAGGAAGCACTTGTGCTGTAACTGTATCTGGTTCTGGAATAATAAATGCCAACAATATTTTTACAGACCTGGCTTTGACTCCTGGTCAAGGCACAACTTTCAACATCAGCGCTGGAGGAAAGGTGAACGTAACTGGAACTTTAACAGTTAATTCTGGTACTTTCAGTTCTAATGGTGGGCTTGTATTGAAGTCTTCTGCAGCTGGAACTGCCCGTATAGCAAATTCAGCAGGTGCCATTTCTGGCAACATAACCGCTGAGAGATATATCGCTACCGCAGGATGGCATTTAACTGGTACAGCAATTGGTGGACAGACTTTAACAGACTGGAACGATGATTTCCAGACTCAAGGTCCATTTCCTGGAGCAACAGTTTTCAATGGTGGATATCTTACTTCCAACATTTACGGATTTGATCAGGCTGATAACAGCATAATTCCTTACGGAACTGGTGCAACAACCAATGGCTGGGTAATACCAGGCACTTCTGCCCTTACTCAAAATACTGGTTACAGAATTTTCACCCCTGCTGGTGTAACTTTGGATAACACTGGTACTTACAGCACAGGTTTAAAAACCCTAACTACTTTTGCAACTGGCTCAACGGCTTATTATGGCTACAACCTTTTTGTAAATCCACATCTTTCTGCAGTAAACAGAGCAGGTTTTACATTGGCAGGCGGCATTCAAAATACCATTTTGGTTTGGGATCCATCATCCAATGCATACCGATATGATGGAACTGCAATGATTGGGTCTATACCTGGAGGTCCTTCTCCTATTGCAAGTGGACAAGGTTTCTTTGTATATTCAGTTTCAAATGGTGCTACCATTACCATCCCAGAAGCTGCAAAAGCACTTACAAGCGGTACTTTCTACAGAACCAACACGGCACAAAATGCAATGGAGATTCAGTTGAAAAACAGCGCTGGTCAATCAGATGTGTCTTTGTTCCAGTTTCACAACGATGCTGAGGCAGGATACGATACCAAATATGATGCACACAAATTGTTGAATCCAGGTATCAGCGTTTATACTTTGACTTCTGAAAATGGAAAACTTGCCAACCAGGCACTTCCTTTCGTTGGAGATCAAATGGTAATGCCAATCGGCTTCAAAGCAGAACAAGGTGCTTTCACTTTCAACTTTACAGGTGTAGATGTGTTGAACGATGCTTCAAACGTGTTTTTGAAAGATAACGAAACTGGCGAGATTGTTGACTTACAAGCAAATCCGGTTTATGCTTTTGTAAACAATTCAGCTTCTGAGAACAATACAAGATTCGAATTGATCTTTACAAATGCAGTTACATCTGTGAAGTCAGTTTCTACATCTTCTACTTTCACTGTGTATCCAAACCCAGTATCTGCTGATCATTTTACAGTAGCAGCTGCCAACTTAAGTGGAAAAGTAACTGTAGAAGTTTTGGATATGTTAGGCCGAAGAGTTGAAAACAAAGTTTTTGAAAACTTTGGAAAAACTACAGAGGTTCAAATCGCAAAACCAACTGTGGCTGGTCAGTATTCTGTAAAAGTTACAGATGCCAAAGGTTCAGCAGTTAAATCATTAATGGTTAAATAATTCAAAAATCCTAAAGGGAATGCCAATCTAAATACTGGCGTTCCCTTTTTAAATTTTCAACAATTCTTGAGTATTTTTTATAGAAGTTTCAAATACAAGCTGCCTTTGGTGGCTTGTATTTTTGTTTTTACAGCTTGCCTGAAAGACAGAGTTTTTCCACCAACGCCCATTCCACCAGGTTCCAATGCGAATCTGAAAGCTGGGTTTATCAAAATTAATGAAATTCAGAATGATTTCGATTCAACCAAAGGTGACAAAGCCGATTGGGTGGAAATTTATAACACAACGGATTCCGCCTTAATTCTGGAGCCTGGCAGGTTCTGGATGACGGACGAAAAAAACCAAAAGTTTCAATACAGTCCAATAAGGCGATATTCCATTCCAGCTAAATCCTTTTTTATCGTCTATTTTCAAAACAATGGTTTGGATGATTCCCAATCCGAAATTACCAATATTGAAGGTAGTCTTTCCAGTAACGGGGAGTTTGCAGGCTTTTATTTTCTGACCAACGACAACGATACAATCACCTTAGATACAGTTACCTTTCCTGCCTCCACTTCTCAAAATGAAACTTATGGCCGATTGCCAGATGGAACCGGCGCTTTTCAAAAGCTGAAAACCATAACCAGAAATGCAAGCAACAATGTGAACAAACCCATTGTGGTAGTGCCTTTGGATACACTTCCAGAAGGTTTAAAAATCAATGAAATTAGAGCTGATTTTAAAGACAGTATTGCAGTAGATTCTGGTGATCTGGCCGATTGGGTTGAATTGTACAACAGTTCAGATAAAATTATTACCCTCAAAAAAGATCAGTTCTGGATTTCGAATAAGAAAGCAACTTTGGCTGAGTATACCATTCAAAGGTCCTACAACATTGCGCCTGGAGGATTTCTAACCATATATTTTAAAAATGGTGGAACAGATAATAGCAATGATCACATACTTTATCCAAATGGAAACCTGGATAAGGATGGAGAATTTGTAAGCTTCAGTTTTAAAAAGAAAAACGGTGAAGTTGTGATTGTGGACTCTTCGACCTTTCCTGCCTTTTCCACAGTAAACAATAGATACCAAACATGGGGCAGATTCCCAGATGGAGGAACTTTTAAATGGTTGAGGGATATTTCCAGAAATGCAAGCAACAATAAAAATGGTGTTATTGTACCGCCGGTTGAACCATATGCAGGAATGTTTGTAATTAATGAGATTGCTCCTGCTGAAACTTCATTTGATTGGGTGGAGCTTAAAAGTCAATTATCTGTTCCATTTGTAATGAAAAAAGGAAGATGGTTTGTTTCTGATTCTGGAACCATAGCAACCCGAATTGATCTGAATGTAGATTTTACATTTTTTCCAGATAGTTATCCAGTTGTAACATGCAGTACTACTGTAGCCTCAACTATAGATAGTTTGAGAGCAACTTTCGGACTTAATAAAAAGGCAGATATGTTTAGAATCGAATATAAAAAAGATGACGGACAGTTTTTACCCATCTCGCAGTATTCGTACAAATATCCATCTGATATTTTATCCAATAAAACAATAAGCCGAAAATCGAATGGAACCTATCAGGAAAATACTGAACCTTCAAAAGGGAAAGCCAACCCATAAACATTCATAATTCATCATTTTTAATTCAACATTCATTTGTATAAATTACTAATACCAATCCTGTTCTTCTGGTCCTGTGCCGATGCGCAAAAACTGAAGCACAACTGGAGCAAAAAACTTTCCATTCCGGAGCCATCTGACATTTGCCTCAACCAGGCCAAAGACGGTTTTTTCATAGTTTCTGATGATGGCATTCTCTACGAGACCAATCTGGAGGGTCTTGTATTAAGAAAATCACCCTTTCATGGTTTTGATTTTGAGGCAGTGTTTGCAGATACCAACGGCCTTTTTGTGATGGACGAGCGGACCAGAAGCATCCACTCCTTTAATGTATCAGATCTTAAAGTGAAGCGCACTGTCGAAGTGAATTACAACGGTGGTCGAAACAAGGGTTTTGAATCGCTCACCTGGAACAAAATGAAAAAGTGCTATGTCGCTTTCACTGAAAAAGACCCGACCTGGGCCTTTGAACTGGACCAAAACTTTGCTGTCCTCAACAAGGTAAAAGTGAAAGGCATGTCCGACATTTCTGCTGCCGCTTATCAAAACAATAAGCTCTTTTTACTCAGCGATGAGGACCACGCCATTTTCAGATTCGATCCTGAAACCTACCAGTTTGAAAAGAAATTCAAGCTCAAAGTGGTCAATCCGGAGGGTCTTACTTTTGGGCCGGATGGTGGCTTGTATGTAGTAAGCGATGATATGGGTATTATGTATCGGTTTGATTCAAGTATATTATTTAATTGAAAATGAATCTTTTGTCATTCCAAAATTTTTTAAATCGAATGGATAAGAAGTTCTATTCCCTGACTCCTAAATCCTGGCTAGTAAGTCTTTTAGCCTTGATCTTTTCTTTTTCCTCCTTTGCTCAAATCAGCCTTACAAACGGAGAGCACAATCTGGAAATATCCGGGTCCATTTCCAGCTTTTACAACCAAAGGTTTTATTACAACCAAAATCCTGAAAATAGAATTGATGACAATCTGGCCAACCCAATTAACAAGGATAAAGACCGGTTTGGCCTAAGAGACATGCAGTTGCAACTGGAAGGTCGAATAGGCCACGATTTTGAATATGAGTTTCAGGTGGATTTTGCAGATCTGGTTAATCAGTCTGACGTAGGTGAAAATCCTGGTATTATGGATGCCAATTTCACCTATAAAGGACTTAAATATGTATATGGAACTTTTGGGTACCAGAAAATACCCTATTCCCGAAACTCGTTGGTGCCTTTTACTTTTTCGCCATATTGGCAGCGGGCCGAGGTTACAAGGGGTGAAGTTTTTTCGAGAAGGGATATTGGTGTAACATTGTCAAAAAGCCTTTGGGCCCAAAGAATAAACTTATATGCCGGAATGTACACCGGAATGGGAGAGCAAATCTTATCAACCAATGGAGGCGACAACGACCCGTCTGGTGAATTTGAATATACGGGAAGGGTTGACATTGCCTTTCCTTCCAGATACCGGTACAGGGATTATGACATCAATTCAAGCCCCGTACCCATGTTTCAGATTGGGGCCGCAGCCAGAACAGTTAAAAGGACATACAGTTCCTTTTTGCCTGGAGATGACTATTATTTAAGGGTAATTTCGGGTCGAAAAGACTGCTTTACTGCCGATTTCTCAGCCCAATGGAAAGGATTTTCCACACAGGTGGAGTGGCATCTCATCAACATTAGACCGACAAACGACATAGATCCTTCAGGTTTGCGATACAGAGAAAGCAGAGGTACAACCACAAGTAAAATAGGGGCAAATCCAACTGGGTTTTTTCAGGCAGGTGGCATTTTGGCTACTGTGAGTTATGCTTCCAAACCCTTGAAATCTATTTTTTCCATCCGGTATGACCAATTGAATCCAAACGATTTGGTACAAAAAAATACAGAGGAGTCGCTTACCTTTGCCTATGCCTATCAGTTGAAGGGTTTCAATTCGATGATAAAAGCACAATACAATTACCGGCTTATTGATAGAAAAAATCCGGTTATTCAGCGTTTTGATGATCAGCTGAGATTAGGCTGGCAAATGCTTTTAAGATAACAACTCAAACAAAAAACAATCAAATTATAGTCATGAAACAAACAATACTTTCTTTTTTGGTGCTGGCGGGTACAGCACTTGGTTCCTTTGCCCAGACCAGTTTGCAGGCTGGGGATATTGCATTTTTAGGAATTCAATCTACGCCTGGAACCAACGGTGACCGCTTTGCTTTTATTTTATTGAAACCTATTTCTGACAATACAACCATAAGTTTTACCGATAAAGCTGTTATCAATCCTGCACCAGTTCGATTTTGCAGCAATGAAGGCTTGGCCAGTTGGACATCTGATGATAATTTTCCGGCAGGCACCATTGTAACGATTGAAGAGAATGGAACTGCAACCATTGGATCTACAGATGCAGGATTGGGTTTTAGTCAGGATGGCGACCAGATTCTGGCATTTCAAAAAAATGGAAATGATACAATTCTTGTTGCCGGAATCAGTACAGCAGGTTGGCTTACGGATTGTGCCACAGTTTGTGGTGGAACAGGAAACAATCAAACCTGCCTACCGCCCAATCTGGTAAATGGTGTCAATGCAATCGGCTTTTCAACAGAAAAAAACAATGCTTTTTTAAATCTTGGTAATTTTTCCGGAACCCAAGCTGAGATTCTTGCTGCCATAAACAATCCAGCAAACTGGACACAGGACGATGTGATACAAACCTGGCCATCCTGGGATGTTTCGGTTGTTACTTCGGTGAAAGGCTTAAAAGCAAACAAAATCATTAGACTGACTCCAGGCATTTCCGATGGTAATTTTACCATTGAAAATACTTCTGGTACTTCTGTTGAACTAAGCATTCATAATTTGCTTGGTCAATCTCAATTTTCAGATATGCTGCCAGTAGGTAAAAAGGAGTATTCTTTACCTGTTCTCCCCAAAGGCATTTATTTTGCCAAAACCAAAGATCTGGCTGGCAGGCAAAGTGTCATCCGATTTCAGATTTCAAAATAGGGATTTTCGGATTCAATTATTCAAAAAAGTGATTCAGGATTTTTCTTGAGCCACTTTTTTTTGGAGTAATGGACATTTTGGAGGCTGGATTTTTTAGTTTGAAAAGTATCAAATTTGGTTCAGTTGTTTCACTTTTGTTAAGCTGGATAAAAGGAAGCGGGCTCCCGATAAATCGGGATAAGATATGCTGGGGAGCCACCCTGCCATGTCGGGGCAAGCTCTGCCAGATGTATTCCAAGCGGATGTCGAAAGTCAATTTTATGGGCAACTGACAATTTTGGTTGCCCATTTTTTGTTGACTTTTATTAGCCTAAGATGCCTGAAAAAAAACCATCGATGAACTTTTGTTTTCGCGTATCTGAAGGTCGATTATGGCAGCGAAGCTAGTTCTTGTGATCCGCAAAAAACCCATCGATAGCATTTGTTTTGTTTGGTATTTGAAACTCGATGTGATCGTATCATGTGAATAAATATGGTAAATTTCGCTTTAAACTGTTGTAAGCGCTTCGTAATTTTTTGTGAGTAAATCTGGATTTTCCAGTGTTTTTATCTACCGTTCTTTCATTCAAATAGTCCTTCCAGCGGCTGTACCAACTTTCTAAACCGCCAGCAAAACTTTCCTTATCAGTCCGAACTAAGAGCAAGCAATGAGCTCTTAACTCTTTGCCAGCAATTGTTTTAGGGTTTCTGGTGAGGTATCTGGTGACGATTGCCACTTGATGAAACTGGCACATTTGAACTGGGGTTTTACTAAACAATTGAAACAATCCTTTCCTTCCATCACAGACAATTCCCAGAACAATAAATCCTTCTTTTACAAGATGATTGTAGCCATCCAAATACAACTGGTTTGTTTCATGTTTGACATAATTCCAAAAAAGATTCTCTCCGCTTAAGGCATCTTTAAAAAGCATTACCCCAAATCTTCTTCCCCAATATGAAGTGTCGATCAACAAAACAATCCTCCTGGTATTAATACTTTTGATTTCAACTTTATAAGAATCTAATCTCCGTTGGATGGTCTTTTTATTGCATCCATACTTGCCTGCTAGTTGAGCCAAAGGCAGGTTTTTATGTTCAAAAGCCATGATTTCTCCAGTTTTGGTTTGCAGTAAAGGAATCAAAGGATATCAAATTTTTTTAACCACAAGTGATTGATAAAGAACCACTTCAAATTCCTGGGGCAGACCATTGGTAAGTTTGCCTTCATTGATTTTTTCAACAAGGCTGCATTTGCAATGAGTTGGATTTCCTTTTCAACCTCAAAACCAAATTCTTAAGCCAAGGCTTGAAATCCGAGACAAATACCTAAAACAGGATATTTAGGAGAAATATGATGAACAATTTTTTTTAACTCTGGCAGATTCGCAGGATGTCCAGGGCCCGGACTGAGCACCACGCCATCAATATTTTCAAAATCTGTTTCCTTTATTTTTTCAATTCTAAGCACCTCTACTTTCGAATCCAGGACACTAAAATAGTCCCAAAGATTGTTGGTAAAGGAGTTGTAGTTATCAATCAGCAGGATTTTTTTTTGTGGTATCAATATTGGCTTTAAGGTATGAAGTGTAGATTTCTAAGAATTGAATGAGGCCTTAAAATTGGTGAGAAATCTTTTCATATAGATTTTGAATTTTATAAATTCAGAAAATCATAGCTGGATTTGGATTTGCAAATTCAATTGGCCGCCGATTTTCCAGGTCAAAACCCAAAGGTAATATTTAAGCAGTTTTCCCTTAAATATTAAACTTCATAACATTGCATTTTATCGATTAGTAGATCAAAAAATTGCTTTAGACAAGCATTATTTCAATTCACTTAAAATTTTTGTAACAATTTCGTAACAATTCCTTAACATTGGGTCGGTAAATTAACGGGTTTAGAGATGTTAGTTTTGTCGGTATTTTAAATCAAAAAAAAATAGTATGGTAAAATTTTACTCAATTTTAAAAATGGCAAATTCCAAAAATCATGGAAGGGTAATTGGTGAATGCAAATTTTTGTCTCTGGCACTAGGCCTATTCCTAATGCTTTCGCATCTTGGCTTCGGGCAGGTTTTTCCTGCCCCTCATAACCTTTCTTCAGGTAGCTGGACTTTTAATGGTTTGATAAACTCGGAGGGTGCCACAAGATATCCAGGCAATGGGGCAACAGGTGTTGCTGGCGTTAACATTATAGCGGCTACAATGGGAGGAGCTCCAAACAATGTTACCAGTTTCAACACAGCCAACATGGGTTTTTATGGCCACACAAACGCTGGATCACCAGAATCAGCCTTACCCAATCAATTCGACATACCGCACAACCAAACATTTATTGGACCATATACTTCGAGGGTTTTAGGCCAAGGGACCAATGGAGTTTCGTTTTTGACAACAGGATCTGCTAATGCCAATACTGTATTGTCCCCAAGTGGAGGTTATGCAGCCTCCGCTTTGGTGGCTTTAAATACTGCAGGCCGAACTGGGATAACCGTAGTTTCCACCGCACGTATGATCGCAACCCAGACCTATAATGTGACCACTCAAAATCGTGATTATGCATTGAAGCTGCAATATAGGGTTGGAACAACAGGTCCTTTTTTAGATTTACCTGTTCCTGTTTCTTTCAACTCAATTATTGCAGGTCCAGCTTACCGTGCGGCTGCAGCAACTGGCGCAATGAATGGTACTTTGCCAAGTTCCTGCGATAACCAACCAATTGTCCATGTCCGTTGGGCTTATGGTCAGATTACAGGTGCAAATGGAAGTAGGGTCCATCTTGGCATTGATGACATCACGATTTCTTCCACCGCGGTTGGGGCTACTCCCACTGTTTTTAGTAACCCCAATTCATTCACCTTCCCAAACACCACTGTTAGTGCATCCTCTGCTGAGCAACTGTTGGATGTAAGTGGTTTAAATTTAGGCGCCTCATTTACTGTTGCAGCTCCTACTGATTTTGAAGTTTCACTTACTTCAGGTTCAGGCTTTGGTTCTTCAGTTTCAATTTCACCCACTGCAGGCACTGTTCCCAATACTACCGTTTATGTTAGATTTACTCCAGGTTCAGCTGGTGCCAAATCTGGAAATATTACCATTGCCGGAACTGGAGCCACCAGCAAAAATGTTGCGGTTTCGGGGACTGGTATTCTTCCTATTACTTATTATTCAAAAAGTAGCGGAAATCTTGAAGTTATTGGTACTTGGGGTACCAACACAGATGGAACTGGATCTGCCCCAGCAGATTTTATTTCTTCAGGTCAAACTTTTGAAATCCGAAACAGGGCTGCAGCAACCATAGGAGGTGCCTGGACCGTTTCTGGTGCCTCATCAAAAGTAGTGGTTGGCAATGGCTCGGGAGCAGTTAATTTTACTGTCCCTTCTACTTTTGCTTTTGTGGGTCCAGTAGATGTGTCCGCTGTTTCAACCCTTACTTTGCAAAATTCTACAATACCTACAATAGGAACTTGTGCCGCAACAAGTACAGTGAATTTTAATCAGGCTACTAGTTTTACTCTACCCGTATATACAGGAGGAAAGGCATTTGGAAATCTGATATTACAAGGCAGTACAAAAATTCTCGGGGCTACCGGAAATGTGGCCAATCAATATACTGTTAATGGAAACATGATTGTGGATGGCGCAACAGTTCAAGCCAATTCTACACCATTCAGCTTTGTAATTCTTGCCGGAAATTTAACCTCTCAGAATGCTGCTGTTTTTGATACCATTACAAATAATGGATTTACAATCATAACCACAGGAAATGGTGCTCAAACCTTTACTCAAGGCGTCGGCAGTGGCAGAATAGGCTTTTTCCGATTTACTTCAACAAAAACAGCAGGTAGTTTAACTTTAGCTGCAAACTCTCCGCTTTCACTTTCAGATAATATGACATTCAATTATACGGGTACTTCAACTTTCTCTGACGGAGGAAATACAATGTATATTGGCGGTAACTTGTTTTTGGGAGGTGATGCTGCGGCCAGATATTCCATTACAGGAACTACTAGGCTTACTTGTAGTAGTACACAAACCACTGGCCCAAGAGTAGGAGACAATACCGGAGCGAATGCAATAGTAGCAGAGCTTAATGATGTTATCGTTTCAGGAGGTACAGCTGTTTCTTTTGGTTTTAATCCAAATTCAGGATCAGGAACGATTACCATTAAAGGAATTTTGCATATCAATACGGGTTCAGGCGTTTGGGGCCCACAATTTTTTGGCAATACGTATAATATTGGTGGGAATTTTTCAAACAACCGAACTGTGGCCCTGAATCTGGGAACAAGTACCATTAACTTTAATGGAACAGGTCCACAGGCATTTACAACCAATCTGGTTACAACCGAAGCATTTGGTGGAATCAATGTAAGTAAAGCCTCTGGCGATTTAACTTTCAATGATCCAGCCAATGTTGCAGGCACATTAACTTTAACAGCAGGTAAAATAATTACCTCAGCGACAAACTTAATTACAGTAGGAAATCTTGGAACAGTAACAGGTGGCTCAGCAACATCTTATGTAGATGGACCATTGGCCATAACAGGAACTGGTTCAAAAACATTTCCAATCGGAATGGCAACAGCTTACCGACCAGTAACACTCTCATCTATTACAGGAACAGCTCCGGTAATTCAAGCAGAAGTAATTAATGTAGGTTCGGGAGGAAGTTTAGGAACCAATGTGAATGGTTTGAACGCGAACAGATACTGGACCTTTGGAGTGAATGGCGGAACTTTATCTGCTGGCACCATTGCCAATCTTACCTATGGTTCGGACGATTTATCTGCTACCTCTGCATCAATGCGGATTGTACGGTCCACAACAGTTTCAGGAACATATGATCTTGCCGGAACCTCTGCAGGTTCTGCAAATACAAATGGTAATATTTCTTCAGACGCTCTTCCTGCCACCATTGGATTTTTGACCACTGGAACCACGAGTCTTGCATCAGCGCCGGTTTTAAATACACCAACCTTTGCTTCCGTAGGAAATACAACAGCAACTTTGGGTGCCACCGTAGCAAGCGATGGTGGAAGTCCAATTTCATCAAGAGGAATAGTCTGGGGATTTGCCTCAAATCCAACAGGAAATATTAACACCATAGCTGGTACGACTGGTACATTTACAATTCCAGTAAGCGGCCTAACTCCAGGAACACTTATTTATTTCAGGGGATTTGCTGTAAATGGAGTAAGTACTTCCTATTCTGCAGATGGGTCCTTCACAACCACTGGAGTTCCTCCGGTAACTGCCAAAGTTTGGAACAATGCAATAGGTGGAGCTTGGACCAATGGAGCAAATTGGACTCCGGGTGGTGTACCCATTGCAGGCGATGTTATACAGTTTAGTACAACAGGAACTTATATTGTGACAGGTGTTCCTGCTTTCAGTGCAGGTGGATTTCGGGTTCAGGGCGGTGCCAATGTTACGCTTCAGGCAGCTGCCACAAATACAATAAATGTTGCAAATGGAACGGGAACTGATTTTTCAGTGGCTTCAGGCTCCTCTTTGACTGTAAGTAGTGCCAATGCATTGACAATTCAACTTGCTGCAGGTGCAACTGGTTCAGTATCTGGTTCCGTTACCTTGGCTGGCGGTGCTCATAGAATTTTTGCTAACATTACAGGTGTCCCTAATGTTAATCTGATTGAATTTCAAAGTGGAAGTTCTTTTACACAAGGAACAGCATTCGCGGGAAATCCTTTTGGAACGGTAGCTTTGAGCCACAATCAATCTGTGTTGTTCAAAAACGGCTCAACATGTACCCAGTTAGATGGTTCAAATCCATTTGGAATAGGGGCACCTAATTCTGCCATAACTTTCGAAACCAATTCAACCTTTATTTATACTGGTACTGGAACTCCAGCCCTTTCAAATAGGACTTATGGTAATTTTATTGTCAATTCTCCGAGTATAGCTCTTGCAGCAACCGGCGCAAGTCCTTGGTCGATAAATAACCTAACAATTACCGCTGCCACTTCAGTTGGTTTTAATTTGACTGGTGGAATGAATATTTCGGGTTCTATTGTAAACAATACTTTGAATCCATTATTGTTTAATCCAGCAAGCGCTGGAACACTAAACTTTACAGGTGCAAGCAATCCAAGTATTTCAGGAACAGGTTCCATTACTTTTGGAGCCAATTGTACTGTTTCAATTCCTGTGGGAAAAACGGTTACGCTTCAGCGATTTGTAAATTTTGCCGGAGGTTTAACCAACAATGGTATTTTAAGTCTGAATGGTTTTAATGCAAGGATTTCTGGAAATATAGGTGGTGTCGGACTAATAAATGGAAATGTAGCTTCAAGTTTAGGCTTAGGTGCCGGAACTTCTGCAAGTATTTCCTTTGGTGCCGGAGCATTTAGCAACCTGGCAAACCTAACCATGACTAGAGCCGGTGCAACCATTAGTGTTGTTACTCCTTTAAGGGTAACTGGCCTGGTAAATGATACCTTGGGTAATTTCAATTTTACAGATTTAAGATTACTTTCTGGTCCTTCCTCGACTGCGGGTATTGGTCCGGCATTAGTGGGTGCAAGTGTAACTGGTACGATCACTGCCGAGCGATATATTCCGGCAACTGGATGGCATTTAACTGGTACAGCAATTGCGAGCCAGACTTTAACAGATTGGAATGATGATTTCCAGACACAAGGTCCATTTCCTGGAGCAACAGTTTTTAATGCTGGTTATCTTACTTCCAACATTTACGGCTTTGATCAGGCTGATAACAGCATAATTCCTTACGGAACTGGTGCAACAACCAATGGTTGGGTAATACCAGGCACTTCTGCCCTTACTCAAAATACTGGTTACAGAATTTTTACTCCTGCTGGTGTAACTTTGGATAACACTGGTACTTACAGCACTGGTCCAAAAGTGCTTACTACGTCTGTAATAGGTTCAAATCTGTACTCAGGCTACAATCTTTTTGTAAATCCGCATCTTTCGGCAGTAAACAGGTCAGGCTTCACTTTTGGTGGTGGTATTCAAAATACTATTTTGGTATGGGATCCATCTGTTAACCAATACCGATATGATGGAACTGCCATGACAGGTTCCATTGCAGGTGGACCTTCTCCCATTGCAAGTGGTCAAGGATTCTTTGTATTTTCAGTTTCAAATGGTGCTACCATTACCATCCCAGAAGCTGCAAAAGCGCTTACGAGTGGTACTTTCTACAGAACCAACACGGCACAAAATGCAATGGAGATTCAGTTGAAAAACAGCGCAGGTCAATCAGACGTGTCTTTGTTCCAGTTTCACAACGATGCTGAGGCAGGATACGATACCAAATATGATGCCCACAAATTGTTAAATCCAGGTATCAGCGTTTATACTTTGACTTCCACAAATTCCAAACTAGCCAATCAGGCGCTTCCTTTCGCAGGAGATCAAATGGTGACCCCAATTGGTTTCAAAGCAGAACAGGGTGCCTACACTTTCAACTTTACAGGTGTTGATGTGTTGAACGATGCTTCAAACGTATATTTGAAAGACAACGAAACTGGCGAAATTGTTGACTTACAAGCAAATCCGGTTTATGCTTTTGTAAACAATTCAGCTTTGGAGAACAATACAAGATTTGAATTTATCTTTACAAATGCAGTTACATCTATGAAGTCTGTTTCTAAATCTTCTTCTTTCACTGTTTATCCTAATCCGGTAAGTTCTGAGAATTTCACCATTGCTACTTCGAATTTAAGCGGAAAAGTAACTGTAGAAGTTCTGGATATGTTGGGCAGAAAAGTTGATTCTAAAGTGATTGATAACATCAGCAATTCAGCTGAAATTTTAATGAACAAACCAAGCGTTGCTGGTCAGTATTCAGTAAAAGTTACCGATCAAAAAGGAAGTACAGTGAAGTCACTTTCTGTAAAATAAAAAACTGAAGATTTCAGTTAAATAAAAAAGCCTCTGATTATCAGAGGCTTTTTTATTTATGTAGCGTTGAATTTTCCTCCAAAAGGGATTGTAACGAGGTATAAAATTTTATATGGTTGATTTTGTAAAGTCAGGCTTGATTGGAAATAGTATTTGAAAATTCAATAATCAGGGTTCTTTTTTTAGAAGCCTAAAGTCAGGGCACACCCGGATCAAATCTATTTGTATGTCTTCCGTGATAAGGGAAATACTTTCAGAATGAACCGTAATTCGTTAAATAAAGTCTAAATGAAAATTGAACATACTTTTTCTTTTTGGCCTCATTCCGGTTTCTCCGTGGGAGAAATGAATTATCGCATGTTCAATTTTTTAATAGACTTAATATAATACTATTTCCTTAAAGAATAGTCAGATATTTTTTGGCACAACAAAAAAGCCAGCCCTTTCGGGCCGGCTTTTTTTTAAAAATTAAAATCTGAAAGGCTTAAGATCCACAAGCCTCGCAACCTTCGGGATTGTCCAGTGAGCAAACCATGGCTGCTAATTTATCCTCGTCATTTACAACAGGCTCCAGTGCAACATCTGCTTGTTTTTCTACTGTAAACTTAATGGCATCAGCTGCAGCTTTTGTTCTTAGGTAATACATGCCTGTTTTTAGACCTTTTTTCCAGGCATAAAAGTGCATGGAAGTCAATTTACCAAAGTTTGGATCCTTTATGTGAATGTTCAGACTTTGGCTTTGGCAAATGTATGCGCCACGGTCAGCAGACATATCCATTATGATCTTTTGGCTGATTTCCCAAACCGTTTTGTAAAGGTCCTTGATGTTTTGAGGAATTTCAGCAATATTTTGAACGGAACCATTGGCTTCGATCAATTTGTTTTTCATTTTGTCATTCCAAAGGCCAAGGTCCACTAAGTCTTTGAGCAAGTGTTTATTTACCACAATAAATTCACCTGAAAGAACTCTTCTTGTGTAGATATTGGAAGTGTATGGTTCGAAACACTCGTTGTTTCCTAATATCTGGGAAGTACTGGCAGTTGGCATAGGTGCAACCAAAAGTGAATTGCGTACTCCATGTTCTTTTACCTCGGCTCTCATTTCTTCCCAGTTCCACCTGTTTGATTTTGGTTTTACATTCCACATGTCAAATTGGAAGATACCTTCAGAGATTGGCGAGCCTTTCCATGTTTCATACGGACCATCTTTTTTGGCTAGCTCCATACTGGCTTCTACTGCACCATAATAAATAGTTTCATGGATATCCTCGTTCAGGCGCTGTGCTTCTTCACTCTCAAATGGCATTCTGAGCCTGATGAAAGTATCTGCAAGTCCTTGAACACCAATGCCAATTGGCCTATGTCGTAAATTTGATTTTTCTGCTTCAGGAACCGGGTAATAGTTTACATCAATAATTCTGTTCAGATTTCTGGTAATCTGCTTGGTGACTTCTTTCAGTTTATTGTGATCAAATTTACCATTAATGATAAATTTTGGAAGGGCAATCGATGCCAGATTACACACTGCAACTTCATCTGGAGAAGTGTATTCCATAATTTCAGTACACAAGTTCGATGACTTGATGGTACCCAAATTCTTTTGATTGCTTTTTCGGTTTGCATGATCCTTATAAAGCATATAAGGAGTTCCGGTTTCTGTCTGAGATTCTAAAATTTCAAACCATAATTCCTGAGCCTTAATGGTTTTTCTTGCTTTTCCTTCTCTTTCGTATCTTTCGTATAAAGCTTCGAACTCATCGCCATAGCAATCAGAAAGTCCAGGGGCCTCGTTTGGACAGAATAAAGACCATTCTTCATCCGCTTCCACTCTTTTCATAAATAGATCGGAAATCCACATGGCGTAGAATAAATCACGGGCACGCATTTCTTCTTTTCCGTGGTTCTTTTTCAATTGAAGAAAGTCGGAAATATCTGCATGCCAAGGCTCAATATAAATTGCAAAAGCACCTTTTCGTTTTCCACCTCCTTGATCTACATATCGGGCTGTGTCATTGAAAACTTTTAACATCGGAATGATTCCATTAGAAGTTCCGTTTGTGCCTTTGATATAAGATCCGGTTGCTCTGATATCATGCACAGAAAGTCCGATTCCACCAGCAGATTGGGAAATTTTTGCACATTGTTTTAAGGTATCATAAATGCCTTCAATGCTATCGTTCTTCATGGTTAAAAGAAAACATGAAGAAAGCTGAGCTTTTGGCGTACCTGCATTGAATAGGGTAGGAGTGGCGTGAGTAAACCAACGTTCGCTCAAAAGATTATAGGTTTCAATTACTGAATCTATGTCTTCGTGGTGAATGCCTACCGCAACACGCATCAACATGTGCTGAGGTCTTTCAACAACCTTTCCATCCAATTTTAAAAGATAGGACCGCTCCAAAGTTTTGAATCCAAAATAATCGTATCCAAAGTCTCTGTCATATATAATAGTACTGTCTAAAAGTGCTGCGTTCTTTTTCACCACTTCATATACATCCCGGGAAATGAGGGATGCATTTTCTCCGGTTTTGGGATCTACATATTGATATAGAAGTTTGATTGTATTTGAAAAAGACTTGCTCGTTGTCTTGTGCAAATTAGAAATCGCAATTCTGGCGGCCAAAATTGCGTAATCAGGGTGTTTGGTTGTTAAAGAAGCGGCGGTTTCAGCAGCAAGATTATCCAGCTCCGTGGTATGTACTTTGTCATAAATGCCATCGATTACTTTTTTCGAGACTTCTATTGGGGTTACAAAGCGGGTGTCTAAACCATAACTGAGTTTTTCAATTCTTGCGGTGACTTTGTCAAATCTTACTGTTTCCAGTCTTCCATCACGTTTGATTACGAGCATATTTTTTGTTTTGTGTATTTAAATTGAATTGGTTAAACCTAATTCTTTTTGGTAAAATTGGATACCTTTTTGTCTGTCAAGGGATTAAAATAAATAGTTCTCCGATGATTGACGGGGCTCAAAAGTAGAAAAAAAACAATGTGATTCTAATTAGTTTAAAAAAAAACTTATGTTTGATTATCAGCTACTTAGGACTTTTTTCTTAATTTCTTTACATAACACAGTATAAATGCTTTTTTTCGCGTGATGATTAAAAACCAGATACTTCAAATTTTCAAAATATTATTGATTTTTTCCATAATGTTCGGCTGTAAATCAAAAGTTTTTAAGGCAGAAAATGTAGATAAAGTAAGGATTGACAGCCTTGAAAATGAGATGCGGCTGGCCACAGAAAAAAATCCTTCTGAGCCAGATTTGAAACTTGCCATGTATTTGGCCCAAGCCTACCAAAATTTCGAAATCAGATATCCAACAGATTCCGCATCCCCTAAATATTTGTTTAAATCCGGACAGGTAATTGAAAACGTTTTTGATGATAAAGGAAGGGCCGCTGAAATTTACTATTCGGTTTATAAGAAATACCCCAATTCAAAAGCAGCTCCATTTGCACTTTTTATGACAGGAAATTTGTTCCACACTGTTAAAGACACTGTTCACGCCATTGAAATGTTGGACTTTTTTATGGCCAAGTATCCAGATCATCAGCTCAAAAATGATGCTGCATCCTTAATTCAAAGTTTAGGTGCTGTGCCTGATTCAACTTCACGGCCTGTTAAAGAATTGCCGATGAATCCACTTTAAATCACTGGATCCCAATCATGCATTAAGAAGGAAGTTGCACTAAAAAATTTAATTTATTTCCAGCTTGCAGCCATTTTATAGATTACTTTAAGAAATTTGAGCCTCGATTTTTTTCCCATCAACTAAAACGATAAAAGTAAATGCCTGAAATATCTCAAGCCCAGGTAATAGTTGCCAAAATGATGAAAACCGATTACTTTAGCCAGTGGTTAGGTATTGAAATTCTGGAGATTAGGCCTGGTTATTGCAAATTAAAAATGTTAGTAAAAAAGGAAATGTTGAATGGTTTTGGAATTTTACATGGTGGCGTCACTTTTGCAATGGCAGATAGTTGTTTTGCCTTCGCTGCAAACTCCCATGGTTTGTTAAGTGTTTCTCTTCAGGCAAGCATTAGTTTCCCTAATTCAGCATCCCTCGGCGATGTTTTAATTGCAGAAAGTGTAGAGCTTAATTTTTCCAAAACTTCGGTCATTTACGATATCCAAATTCAAAAGGAAAATAACCTGGAAATCGTTGGGCTCTTTAGAGGAGTGGCCCATAGAACCTCAAAACCTGCTTTGGGATTATAAATTTCCTATTTTAAAAAAAACAAATCCTTGCTTACAGGTTAGAACCGATTTTTTTTGAGGAATATTTTTTAAATTCAATCAAATTTTCATTGTCATAATGAAGGCAAAAACTTAGTATTGTCCCCTGTTTTAAGACCAGATTTTACTTTGGTTTTCAAACTTTTTACACACCAAATTGATAGCAACTACCTTACAATGTCTCAAACTTATAGTTTTTTTCAAAGCGTCGAAAGAAGCTTTGATAAGGCCGCCCAATTTACCAAATGGGAAAAAGGCCTTTTAGAGCAAATTAAAGCCTGTAACAGCATTTATGCCATGCGTTTTCCTGTTAAAATGGATGACGGTCGAATAGAAGTTATTGAGGCTTACCGTGTTCAGCATAGTCAGCACAAATCACCTTGCAAAGGGGGAATCCGGTTTAGTGATGAAGTAAACCAGGATGAAGTTATGGCCCTCGCCTCTCTCATGACATACAAATGTGCCATAGTGAATGTGCCATTTGGAGGTGGAAAAGGGGGTATCAAAATCAATCCGAAGAAATATTCGGTGTACGAACTTGAGAAAATAACAAGACGATATACTTCAGAATTGGTTAAGAAAAATTTCATCGGTCCTGGAATAGATGTGCCAGCACCTGATTATGGAACAGGCGAAAGAGAAATGGCTTGGATTGTAGATACTTATGCATCTCTCAAACCAGGTGAAATTGATGCAGCTGGTTGTGTTACTGGTAAACCAATTTCTCAAGGAGGAGTTCATGGCCGAAAAGAAGCAACTGGCTTAGGCGTGTTTTTTGGTATTCGGGAAATTTGCCGAATGCCGGAAACTATGAAAAAACTTGGGCTTCCTGTTGGAATTGCAGGTAAGACTGTAGTCGTACAAGGACTTGGTAATGTTGGCTACCACAGTGCCAAATTTTTCAGGGAAGGCGGTGCAAAAGTGGTTTCAATTGCAGAATTTGAGGGTGCAATCTTTAATCCGGAAGGGATCAATGAGGAAGCTTTATTTCAGCACCGAAAGGCAACGGGTTCTATATTAAACTTTCCTGGAGCAACCAATCTTGCCAAAAATTCTGATGCACTTGAGCTGGAATGTGACATTCTTGTTCCTGCGGCTTTAGAGAATGTAATCAACAAAGAAAATGCCCCAAAAGTAAAAGCAAAAATTATAGCTGAAGCTGCCAATGGACCACTTACACCCGACGCAGATGAAATTTTAACTGAAAAGGGGATTCTTATTGTTCCTGACATGTATTTGAATGCCGGAGGCGTTACGGTTAGTTATTTTGAGTGGCTGAAAAACCTAAGCCATGTACGCTATGGCAGAATGGAAAAGCGATTCAGAGAAAATAAAAATATGCATATTCTTGCCCAGATTGAAGAGCTTACCGGTAAAATTGTTTCTCAGGAAGAACGAATGGCTATAATGCGTGGTGCTGATGAGATAGACCTGGTGCATAGTGGTTTGGAAGAAACCATGATTTCTGCAACCAGAGAAATTATGGAGATTTGGAATGCAAACCCAAGTATTCCAGATATGCGAACTGCAGCTTATGTAAATGCCATCAACAAAGTAGCTACCAGTTATATGGAGCTTGGAATTTTTCCTTAAGATTTATAAAGAAAATATTTACAAAAAAAAGAGAGGGAATTGACCCTCTCTTTTTTTATAACCATTTTTTGAAAGCTAATATCAAGGACAAGCCTCTGAATATTATGATTTTACAATCCTAATGTTTGTGGTCATGCCCTTCGTGGCCATGTCCCTCATGGTCGTGGTGGTCGCCAGGTTGGCACTTTTCCACAATGGTATGAAAGGTATCATGCAAACCCACTAATGCAGATTTTAAAGCCTCATCTTTAGCTTTTCCACTTACCAATTTGTCAATGGCAGATGCTTCTTTTTGCAGTTTTTTCAAAGCCTCCTGAACTTCCTTCTTGTCAAATTCAGCTGGAATCTTTGAGGTAGAAAGTGCAGTTGCACTTTTTAGCAATTCAGCGCTTCTTTTTTTAATAGGTTCCAGATCACCGGTTTCCGACGGATGAAACGTTGCAGAAATGACCGCGTGGAAAGATTTAATTTCTGGCCATTTGTCAAACTTGCCTTGGGCGAAGGTTGACAAGTTAAATCCAAGAAAGAAAACTAGGAAGTATTTCAAATTGTTCATAGAACTTATTGGATATTAGCACTTGAGATACCAGGAAGTATTTTTTTCTTAGTTAAATCACCCACAATTACTACATCAGCACCAATAGGACTCATACTGGAAGGATCAACCGTATAGGTTCTTGGATTGCCTGAACTTGTTAGTTTCCCGATAATTGGTAAAGGAAATCCAAAGCCACCCAAAAGATCATTTAATGTGTACCACATTGTGGAAGCCGGAAAGGTCTTTGCCTGGGCATTAAAATTCGCGTCAAACTCAAAATAACTTGCAGTTAAAGATTGGCTTCCACTTGGACTTATGGTGAAAAGTAATGGATTAACTGTGTAATAACCATCTGGATATATAATTAAATCTGCCACACCAGTTACACCTTCTATAGTTGCTTTAACTTTTACAGGTCTGGGGGCAATTGTTGTAACAAGGCCACTTGAATTAACAGAAGCAGCATATTCTATTTCTAAAGGATCATTCTCAATAGTATCTGGTTCGGTGTCTTCAATTTCCCATTTGACGGTTTTGCCAGTAACCTCAACTCCGGCTGAGTTATATGCTTTTGCAGTGTATTGAACGGTTTTGTCCATGAAAGCTTTTTGAATACCAGGAGTTAGTTCTACCCTGTAAACAGGTAAAGCAACGGTCGGCATGGCGACAACCACGACTGGAATTTTTTGATTATAACTTGTTCCACCTCCTGTGGCAGTAACCGTAATAATGGCTTCTCCACTTGTTTTAAGAGTTACAAGACCGGTAGAGTTTACATTAGCAACGGCTGTATTCGAGGAAGTAAATGTTTGACTTGTAAGACTTCCGCTACCAAAATAGACAACCTCTAGTTGTAAGGTTTCATTTGGATTTCCATCAGACCATAAAATGGCTGCCGGAGCAACTACCATTCCTTGAATGGTACTTTGCCCACTGCCCCCTGAAGAAACAGCTTTTTTAACAGAAAATGGAATTTTTGTGGTATAGGTTGTACCACTTTCTGAAATACTTGCTGTTATAAAACCAGCACCTTCTGCTTTGGCTGTTAATTCCCCCGAAGCGCTTATGGTGGCAACAGCATTGTCACTTGAGCTCCAACTAACACCTGAAGGAGTACTTTCTGTTGCTGTCTGATCCACAAATCTGGTTGTTAAAGAAAACTTTTCTCCAATGGATAAAGAAACTGAAGGTTGGTTTATGAATAATACCTTTCCTGTTGTTTGCAGTCCGACAACCGTTATGGTTGCAGTTGCTTCCCTAGAGCCAATTTTTCCTTTGATTGTAGCTGTACCAGGAACTATTGCCACAACAATACCATTTGCATCCACTGTTGCTGTAACAATATTTGAGGACGACCAGGTTGCTGTTTCGTTAGCTTTGGTTTCAACTCCGGCTTTGTCTTTCCAATAAAGAGAAAGCTCTTCAGAGCTACCAGTAATTAAATTAAGACTGCCAGGTTTTACAATTAGAGTCTTAGTTTCTGATGGTGTAGAATTTGAATCGCTATCTTTTTTACAACTAAAGATGAAAATGAAAGCAAACAGAATGAGGCTGATTTGTTGAATTTTATGTATCATATTTTTTTAAAATTTGAGGCAAGAAAGGGTATTTTTATATCTGGAAAAAAGACTTAAATCCTAAATTAACAATTTTTTGTTTTTATTAATATCTTAACAATATGGTTATCAGAGTCTTGAGTGAATTTCAGTCATTTTATTCCTAAGTTTAAATTTGAGCTTGTATTTTTGATTGTTTTTCATTTTCCGTTTGAAAACCTCGCAAAAGACTTTACCATTTTATATAAAATGAAACAATTTGTATTCTTTGTCTGCATTCTGATTAATCAAATTTCATTTGCTCAGCCTTTAAGCCTATTATCTCAAATAGCTGAAAAAGAAGCTATTCAACACGCAAAAAGATTTTCAAGCATTCAATTGGCCACACCAGCCAACGGCTTAAATATTGATGTAATCCAATACCGGTCTCATTGGTTTATAAATCCGGCAAACGATTCTATAAAAGGGAAAGTTGCTATTGTCTTTAAGCCTAAATCTTTAGCTGTCAGTCAATTTACTGTTGATCTTGCAAGCAATATGATTGTGTCCTCTGTAAAATTTAGGGGTGTCAATGTTTCCTCGAGCTTTATTGGTGAAAGCACTCTTTCCATAAATCTGGGATCACAAATCCTAAATTCTGGCCAAATGGATAGCGTTGTTATATTTTATTACGGCAGGCCAATTCCTTCACCATTTGGTTCTTTTACCAGGCAAGTTCACAATGGAAATCCTGTAATATCTACATTATCAGAGCCTTATGGAGCTAAAGATTGGTGGCCTTGCAAACAGGCATTGAGCGATAAAGCCGATTCGGTTGATTTTACCATTTATACATCTGCACCCAATGTCGCAGTTTCAAACGGACTTTTAGTTGCATTTTCTGAATCAAATGGAATAAGGACTTACCGATGGAAACATAAATATCCGATTACAACATACCTAATAGCCTTGGCAGTTACCAATTACAGCCAATTTAATTACAAAGCGGCTCTTTCTTCTGGGGACACATTACCAATAGTAAACTATAGTTATCCAGAAAATCTTTCTGAATGGCAAACCGGAATGTTTCCAATTGTAAAAATGATTCAGGATTTTGATACTTTGATAGGGCCTTATCCTTTTGCAAAAGAAAAATATGGCCACGCCCAGTTTGGATTTAACGGGGGCATGGAGCACCAAACAATTTCTTTTATGGGAAGCACTTTCCTTGGTTTGCAGGCGCATGAGCTTATTCATCATTGGTTTGGAAATAAAATAACCTGTGGTTCCTGGAATGACATTTGGCTTAACGAAGGATTTGCAACCTATTTTGGAGCATTTGAATATGTAAAAGCTGGTCTTTCTACCTGGCCTCAGGAGGGCCAACAGTGGATAGATTTTATAACAACCGAGCCTGGAGGTTCTGTTTTTTGTTCAGATACGACTGATGTTTTCCGGATTTTTAGTTCAAGACTTTCATATGCAAAAGGTGCCTATCTGGTTAGAATGCTCCGCCATGAGATGGGAGATCAGGCATTTTGGTCTGCATTGAAAAACTATATGGCAAGTCCAACTTTGGGTTATGGTTTTGCGAAAACACCTGAACTTGTTGCATTTCTGGAGCAAAGTTCAGGCCTTGATCTTTCTGAATTTTTTAAAGATTGGTACAAAGGAGAAGGGTATCCAATTTATGAAATCAACTCCTTAATTAATGGAAATCAGGTTGCTATAACTTTAAATCAGACCAGTTCTCATTCTTCTGTTTCATTTTTTGAAGCAAAAGTTCCTATTAAAATTTCTGGAATTGATCAGGATACCACAGTTTTTGTTAATCATAGTTTTAATGGACAAGTTTCCACTTTTCAAGTTCCATTTGTACCAAATTCAATTCTGTTTGACCCTGAGCGATTTTTACTAGCCAAATCAAATTCAACCCTGGTTACCGATAAAGTGGGAAAAGTTTTACTTCCTGATTTGGTTATTTCTCCCAATCCAGTTGAAAATTATTTGGATATCAATGGTTTGAAACCAGGTTTTCAAATTCAAATATTGGATTCAAAAGGAACCATAAAAAAACAATGGTTTTCAGTTTCTGTAATGGAAAAAGTGGATTTAACTTCCTTATCACCTGGCTTTTATACAATTAGCCTTAGTTCTGCTGAAGGTAAAACTGTTCGAAAACTGGTCCATTATTAGCTTCAGTATAAATTTCTATTTCTGAAAAGCATTTGTGTAAGTTTTAAGCAAAATCAAAGGTGGGCTTGACTTTCCAAAATATCACCTTTATTCCTTTCCATAGCAAAATGCTATAGCGATTTAATCAGTCCATTTTTAACTTATTTCTTATGAAAAAGCATACCCTTTTTGGAATGGGTTTACTCTTTCTTTCTCATTTTGCTCAGGCTCAGGTTGCAGATTCAAGCCTGAAAAATGTTGCAATCAGAAAGATGCTCATTTTTGGTGACTTACTTAAACACCTTGCTGGTCCGGAACTTGATTTAACAACAAAGGCAGAAATTGAAAGAAAATTGGAGACTGATTTTGTTGACAATGAAGAGGTGCGCTTTTATCAGGATTTGAATTTTCAGTTTGGAAACGCACAACAAATAGCTGTTCCTCAGTACTTTTCGCAATTAAAGGTTTTATATCCAAATGGTGCTTCTCTAAAAACCGAGGATTTTGAGTTTAGTGAGATTTTCTACAATCAGGAAAGAGATATGTATTACATTAATGCTCGATGTTTTAGAGATTTCAAAGGACTTAACGTTTTAGCCAAAAAGGAAGTTAGAGTTGTAAAAAATCTTGAATATCAGGTTAAACTGATGGAAGCAGGTAGGTTGGATATTGAAATTGTAAGTGGTCGGCTTGCAGAAGGAGATTTGCAAATACCAAAAGGATTGGATAAAACGTTGGTTGATATTAAAAAAACAAATTTGGCTGCAAAGATGAGCATTGATAATGAAGAAAAGAAAATTGCCGGAGCTAAGCAGTTGTTAGAAAGTATCAGGTCAAAAGTTATCCGGTACGAAACGATTGCTGGAGTCAAAAAAAAGTAACAGAATAGGTCAAAGAGACTAAATCTGAAAAAAGCGAGAAAAGTAAAATAAGGGCTTGAAAAATAAGTGCTTAAAAGGGAGTTAAAAGATCAAAGGAGGCAATAAAAAGCCTTTATTATACCAAAATTAATATAAGAATCGGTGGTGGTTTGTTCATTATTGATAGCAGCATTAACAGTTTGCTTGAATCCAAGTCCAATTTCGTAACAGAAAATTGGATAGCCAAAGTTGATGTCTAATACAAGTTTGCGGGTATGGAAAAAGAGCAGGTTGAGCGGTGGGGAAAAGGTCATGCTTATGGAGTTTTAAGAATTATGGAGAGCATTCTTACCGAAAACTTTCTAAAGTTCTGAATCAGAATAATCCTGAAAATAAGCTGTATACCATAAAACCAGCCAGAGGATTTTTGAACTTGAAACAGGATTGATGCTTAGAGAAGAATTCCGTCTAAGTGGTGGAATGGGAACTATCCATCATAATTTGGTAAAAGATGAGCAAAATGCAATAGGCACCAAGCCGTATTTTATCATGCGGGCATTTCTCCACGATTGAAAAGCTTTCTTGAGATGGATTTTAATTTGTCTTGGTTGTTGATTGACAATAAGTTATACCCCAGAGCAAATGTTGATCTTATTATTCTTTTAAAATGTAAACGATAAGAAACGCAAAAATACACCATAAAAAAGCCTCAGAGATGAGGCTTTTTTTATGTGAATTAATAAAATTAAGCTTTTTCTCCAGCTCTGATTTCTTTTAACTGAGATTCCAATTCCTTGATTTCCAATTTAGAAAGATTGATTCGTTTTTGAACGTCTTCAATCATTGCCATTGCGTTTTTGGACATCTTAAACATAGAAACGTTATCCTCCAGGTTTCCAACATCTTTTCTAAGTTGTTGAAGCCTTTTCTGGATATAACCTTCCTGATTTTTAAGGGTTTTAACACCCTCAGAACTATAAGTAGAGCGGTTAGAAAGTAGATTGATTTTTAGTCTTTCTTTTTCTGACCCAGCTATTTCTTTTGAGTTTTCAATTAAATCGATCAAGCCTTTGGAAAATCTGGCATTGATTTTTTGGATGGATTTCATTGGCACAAATCCAACGTTTCTAAACTTCTCTTTAAGACTTTCCAGGATATCTCTTGTTCCTGTACCGGCAGTGGCAAGTGCCTCAATTTCGGTACAGATATTTTCTTTTTCCTTTAAGTTTTCAGTTTGAACTTTGTCTTCGCCAGAACGCTGATCTCTTAATCTGCCAAAAAAGTGATCGATTCCTGCTTTGAATTCTTCATAAACTTTTTGACCCTCTTTGCCATAAACCGGCGCAACATTTTTCCATTCAACCTGAAGTTGTTTCATTCGATTGGCAATTCCATCCCAATCTTCACCATCTTTTAGGCTGTGGGCCTCATCTGCAAGTGCTTGTTTTTGAGCAAGTACGTCTTTTTTGCCTTTATCTAATTGCTTGTAAAAGTCATTCTTACTATTCATAAACTGTTTATAAACAGTCCAGAATTGTTTATTCAAATCCTGAGTTTTTTCTCTAAATTTTCCTGGAATTTTTTTCCATTCTTCCTGCAAAGCGAGTAATTCCTGAGTTTTGCTTTGCCAATCTTTTGAAGACTGAGATGTAAAGGTTTCAAAATCAGGAAGTTTTGCTATTATCGCTTCTTTTAATGTTACCTCCTCAGCAAATAGTTGTTTTCTTTCTTCATTAAATACTCTTCTTCTATCGTAAAGAACATCCACCGCTTTTTTTAACCGTTCTTTTACTTCCTCAAGTTTTTCTTTTGGAATTGGGCCAAGAGATCTGTAATCGTCCTGATAGCTCATCAGGTCTTTCATGGCTTTTGAAATTAAAGGCTCATTTGCCAGTTTTTCAATTTTGGCAATCAATTCAAGCTTCAGATCCAGATTTTTCTTTCTGTCAAAATCTCTTAAATTGTGATAAATTTCACTTAAGCTGTAAAATCTTTCAATCAAAGAATAGAATGAAGCATTCAGATTCTGAGCATGTTCCGGACCAACAGGTCCAATTTTTTTCCACTCTTCTCTAATTACCTTAAACTTATCATATCCTGGTGTATGTTCATGATCGTCAACCAGTTTCCGCAATTGTTCTAAAAGAGTCAGCTTTTGCTCAAGGTTTTTAACCTTTTCTTTTTGCTGAAACTCCTGGTTGATTTTTCTCTTTTCGTAAATTCCTTTTGAAGCCTGGTTGAACCTTAACTCTAAACCTGAATGTTTATATTCAAAAGCCTCTTTTTCATTTCCTTCAGCCACAAATTTTTCAAAAGCTTCATTTTTGTCATGCTGATACATGGTATCAAACAATGGACGAAGTTTTTGAATGACACGCAAAGCGGTTACAGGATCATTATCGCGGTTTAATTGCTCTGCAAGTTTTACCATTTGTTCTTGGTCAAGACCAGTGTAATCCTCACTTTGTGCCTCTGCTTCGGCTTTTTCAAGTTCATCTAACTCTGATTCGTTTACAGAAATTAAAACATGCTCTGAAGCAATCTCCTCAGATACAACTGCCTCAGTTGATGAAGGTATTGTTTCTGAAATGGTTGGCTCCTGAGTAATTTCAGTAATAACTACTTCTGTTTCCATAGAAGAATCAGTTGGAGTTTCTTCATAGTTATTTGATTCTGCTTCAGAAATAACTTCGGTAATTTCATCCAAAACTGGTAAAACATCCGAATATTCAATTTCAATTTCCGATTCAGCTACTTGATCAGTAGTTGTTTCTGAAATTGGCTCTTCTTCAAATGTGTTTTCCACTTTTGATTCTTGAGAAGCTGAATCGGTTGAATCTAAGTTTGATTCTCCGCTCTCTGAAATGGCATCAGAAGAAGCGTTTAGCTCAGTCATATCACTTGACTCATTTGAATCGTGTGATGTTTCCGAAGAATTGTCTTGCATAACAATTTCTTCTGGGTTGGATGACTGATCTACAGGCAGGGTAGAGTTTTCGCTCATAAGGTCTTGATTGACTGTCAATTTTTAAGGACTGCAAAAATAGCGGAATTAAGCAAGCTACCAAATCTGAATTTAAACAAGTTGAGCAATGTTATACAATTTATTATATAATTTTAATTCTCCTTTAAAAGTAAACCAGCTTTTTTACTTGGTGGTTTTTTTGATTCATTGACCTCTTAAAATTGGATTAAAAGTCATCAGGGATCAATTTAGGGTTAGAATCAAAATTCAGGGCTTTAACTATTTGGGTAAATTGTTTATGTTTTTTATGCTAAGCCTGGTATTTGTCTTGTTTTCTAATTTTTAGGCTTCATTTTGATAAAAATGATGAACATGATTTATATACATAAATGGTTTGGTTTCCCAGCCTTTCGATGCTTTTCACTATTTTTGCGGCCCCGTAGATAAGCCATCTATGGGTTTATTTTGAAAAAGCGTCAAGTATGAGTGTTTATCCGCAACTGTCAAATCCTGATTTTTATAAAATATCTGAAGAAATACTAGCCTGGTGGAAGGAGAATGAGATTTTTGAAGAGTCCATTTCCAGTCGTGAGGGTCAGGAAACCTTTACTTTTTATGAAGGGCCTCCTTCGGCCAATGGAACGCCTGGTATTCACCATGTTATGGCCAGGACCATCAAGGATATTTTTTGCCGATATCAAACTTTGAAAGGAAAGCAGGTGAAACGAAAAGGCGGTTGGGATACCCATGGTTTGCCTATTGAACTTCAGGTTGAAAAGGAATTGGGCATCACCAAAGATGACATTGGAAAAAAGATTTCGGTTGAGGAATACAACAAGAAGTGCCGTGAGGCCGTCATGAAATTTACTGACCAATGGAACCAGCTAACCGAAATGATGGGCTATTGGGTGGACCTTGAAGATCCATACATAACCTACAAAAACGATTATATTGAATCTTTGTGGTTTTTACTTAAGAAGTTGTATGATAAGGGTTTATTGTACAAAGGTTATACCATTCAGCCATATTCTCCAGCAGCCGGAACAGGGTTAAGTTCTCATGAACTGAATCAACCTGGAACCTATAAAGAGGTAAAGGATACTTCAATTGTGGCTCAGTTTAAGGTTTTTAAAAATGAGAAATCAGATTTCCTTTTCCAAAAAACAGAAAATGAAACCTTTATTCTGGCCTGGACGACAACTCCTTGGACGCTTCCATCCAACTCGGCTTTAACGGTTGGAAAGAACATTGATTATCAATTAATTGAAACTTTCAATCCATATACGTATTTACCAATTTCAGTTGTTTGCGCCAGAGATAGAGTCTCTTCTTACTTTCCAGAGATTGGAAAAGATGCAGACTTTTCTGGTTACAAGCCAGGTGACAAAATGATTCCATGGAAAGTGGTTTTGGAGTGTAAAGGTTCTGATTTGGAAGGAGTTGAATATGAGCAACTCATGCCATATGTCAAACCTAATGAACCTGCTTTTCGGGTGATTTCGGGTGATTTTGTAACAACGGAAGATGGAACTGGGGTTGTACACACTGCGCCAACTTTTGGAGCTGACGATTTCAGGGTGGCCCAGCAAAATGGCATTCCACCAATTATGGTGACTGGTGAAGATGGAAAACAGATTCCTTTGGTAAATAAGCAAGGTCGCTTTGTGGAAGAAGTGAAGGATTATGCTTTGGAGCCAGTCAAAGAACAATATTTAACCGATACAGAGAAAGAATCAGAAAGAATAAAACAAGGAAGAGAAAAGTATCTTTCTGTAGACGAGCGTATTGGAATTCAGTTAAAAACAGAAAACAGGGCGTTCAATGTTCAAAAATTTGACCACCCCTATCCGCATTGCTGGAGAACGGATAAGCCTGTTTTGTACTATCCTTTGGACAGTTGGTTTATCAAAACCACTGCTGTGAAGGATAAAATGATAGCCCTAAACAAGCAAATCAACTGGAAACCAGAAAGTACCGGAACGGGAAGATTTGGAAACTGGCTGGAAAATCTGGTTGATTGGAACTTGAGCCGAAGCCGATATTGGGGAACTCCATTGCCCATTTGGAGAACTGAAGATGGAAAGGAAGAAATTTGCATTGGTTCTGTAGCACAATTAAAAACCGAAATTCAAAAATCTATCAAAGCAGGCTTCCAAACTGAGGACCTGACTGAGTCTGAAAACTTTGACCTTCATCGCCCATTTGTTGACAATATCATTTTGGTTTCTCCGACTGGAAAGCTGATGAATAGAGAAGCTGACCTCATTGACGTTTGGTTTGATTCCGGTGCCATGCCGTATGCACAATGGCATTACCCATTTGAAAATCAGGAAGTTTTTCATAAGAACTTCCCTGCGGATTTTATTTCAGAGGGCGTTGACCAAACCCGTGGCTGGTTTTTTACGCTGCATGCCATTTCGGCTATGCTGAGTGACGATGTCGAAATCAACAATGCCCTTTCCCCAGCCTTTTTAAATGTGGTTTCCACGGGTCTGGTTCTTGACAAAAACGGAGAGAAAATGTCCAAAAGGACGGGCAATGTGATCAATCCGTTTGAAGCCATTAAAAAATACGGTCCAGATCCGGTGCGTTGGTATATGATCACGAATTCAAATCCATGGGATAACCTGAAGTTTAATCTGGATGGAATAACCGAGGTTCGAAATAAATTCTTTGGAACGCTTTCCAATACCTACAACTTTTTTGCACTTTATGCCAATATTGATGGATATAAAGTACAGGAAAACAATCGATTGCCTTATTCCTCTTTAACGGAGATTGACCGTTGGGTACTTTCAAAATTGAATTCCCTGGTTGAAGAAGTAGATGGATATTATGCGGATTACGAACCAACAAAAGCGGGAAGAGCCATTCAGGATTTTGTTTGCGATCATCTTTCCAATTGGTATGTACGCCTTGGCCGGAAACGTTTCTGGAGAGGAGAAATGACCGAAAATAAACAAGCAGCTTACGAAACTTTGCAACATTGTTTGTTGACTGTAAGTAAGTTGATGTCACCCATCGCACCGTTTTTTGGTGAATGGTTGTACAAGGCTATGATGGATGGTTCAGATGAGGTTAGTTCGGTTCACCTTGCTTTTTATCCCAAAGTAGATAAATCGGCTATCAATTCTGAGCTTGAAGCAGCTATGGAATTGGCCCAGAGGACTTCATCGCTGGTGCACTCTTTGAGGAAAAATCATAAACTCAAAGTGCGTCAGCCACTTGGCAGAATGTTGGTGCCAGTGGTTTCTAAAGAATTCAGAGCCAATCTGGAAAAAGTGGAAGATTTGATTCTTTCTGAGGTGAACATCAAGAAGCTTGAATACATAGAAGACACTGCTGGTCTGGTTGAAAAATCTGCGAAACCAAATTTCAAAAAATTGGGCAAGTCATTGGGGCCCAAACTGAAAGCATTTGGAGAGTTGGTTGCTGGATTGTCTCAGGTTCAAATCAATCAATATGAAAAAACCGGAAGTCTTGATGTTGATTTAGATGGCCAGAAAATGACCTTAGTTGTCGAAGATCTTGAAATTCGGTCGGAAAGTATCCCGGGCTGGGTGGTTGCAAACGACCAGGAAATAACTGTGGCTCTGGATCTTGCAATTTCAGAAGAACTACGCATGGAAGGAATAGCCAGGGATGTTGTGAACAGGGTTCAGAACCAAAGGAAAGATATGGGCTTGGAAGTAATGGACCGTATCCAAATCAGATTTGAAAAAGTAAGCAACGATTTGATAACCAAAGCACTGGAAGCCAATCGTGAATATATTTGTACTGAAACCCAGGCCAATTCACTTGAAATTGTGGAGTTGTCTGGTTTGGATCAGGTTTTGGAATTGGATGAACTTTCAGTTAACTTTGATATAGTAAAATCATAAAGCTATGGTAAAAACGAAGCTTATTCCAAATTCAAGAACTGTAAGTTTTGAAGTTCCGCAATCTTATGTTGGTAAAGAACTTGAAATTTTGGCATATTCAAGTTCAGATTTAATAGATGAAAATAGAAACGAAGAGCCAAACGGTAAAAAACTTTTGAAATATATTGGCAATATTTCTTCGGAAAGGGCAGATGAAATGCAGGCTTATGTAAAGCAGGCAAGATCAGAATGGGACAGGGATATTTATTAGATTCAAATGTAATTATTGATCTGATTGGCAAGAAATTACCAATACAAACGATCAACGTTATCGGAGGAAATTTCATGCTTTCGAGTGATGTTTCAAGAATTGAAGTCCTTGGATTTTCAAACTCCAGAGAGGAAGAAGATGGCTTTATTTCTTTTTTTTCTGATTTACAAATTCTATCTTTAGAGGAAGCTGTAATCCAAAAGGCAATTCAAATCCGAAAACAAAAAAAGATAAAACTTGGGGATGCCATTATTGCTGCCACCGCTCTTGTACACAATTTGAAATTGATAACCCGAAATATTTCTGATTTTAAAGCCATTGAAAATCTGGAGCTTATCAATTCATATCCTGATTAAATTCAAACCATTGGATATCAATTTATGTTTTGATTAAGTCCTAATTTATAATTCAACTTTTACAACTCATCAATACTTTTAATGCAAACCACTCCAGTCGTTCCTTATGCCAGTTCAACAGCCTCAAAAAAGGAGCAGGTTGCCACGATGTTTGATAATATTTCCTGGCGTTATGATCTGCTTAACAGACTATTATCTTTTGGAATTGACATTTGGTGGCGAAAAAAGGCTATTGCCCAATTGAAACCCAATCAACCTAAGTTCATTCTTGATATAGCCACTGGAACCGGAGATCTGGCCATTGAGGCATTAAGCCTTAAGCCTGACAAAATTATTGGGGTTGATATCAGCGAGGGTATGTTGAGTTTTGGTCGTAAAAAGCTGGAAGCAAAAGCTTTAAACGAAAAAATCGAATTACAACTTGGCGATTCAGAAAAATTACTTTTCCCTGATAAATATTTTGATGCGGTAATGGTAAGTTTTGGCGTTCGGAATTTTCAGGATCTTGAGCTTGGATTGTCAGAAATATTCAGGGTTTTAAAGCCAGGCGGACAGCTAGTGGTTTTGGAGTTTTCGAAGCCTAAAAGCCAAATAATCAAAGGTTTATATGGGTTTTACAACCGAACTTTTTTGCCTTTGGTTGGCAACTTACTTTCAAAGGATTCATCTGCCTATACCTATCTGCCTGAATCAGTAGAAGCTTTTCCAGAAGGAAGTGATTTTCTAAAAATACTCACATCAATCGGTTTCAAAAAAGGAAAGGCCTTACCTTTAACCTTTGGAATTAGCTCAGTTTATACAGGATTCAAATAAATCCTAAACTGCAGCGTTACTACAACCCGTGAAGGCCCGATATTTAAAGTTTCTTCAATTCCTTATTTTTTGTTTGCTACTTTTTGTGGCGGAAAAATCTTTTGGACAATCTCAAAACCAATTTAGAAAATCTGGTGATGACAATGATTCAAAAACGGTAAAGCGGAAAGGTCAAAATTTGGAAGCCTACGACGATAAACTTCTGCATTATGGATTTTTTCTGGCTTTTAACCGGTCCAGTTTTAGAACAACGGCAACTCCATTTTTTAATCAACAGCTTATGGATACTACCTTAAAGCCAGGTGAAAAATTGTACTCCATAAATCCGCAACCTTCACTTGGTTTTACAACTGGTTTTATTTTAAATGTCAGACTTTTTGATCTTTTGGATGTTCGGGTTTTACCTACTGTTTCTTTTTTTCAAAGATTTGTTGAGTTCCGGTTTCAGAATGATTCATTGGTAACCGAATTAAAGCAATCAACTTTTAGCTTTATTGAAATGCCAATTTTGATGAAATTCAAATCTCAAAGGCGTAATAACTTGAGAATGTATATGTTAGGTGGCATAAAGCCTTCTATTGAAGTTGGTTCTAAAAAAGGTGAAATCCAGGAGGATCGATTAAGATCTACAACTTTTGATTTTAGCGTGGAATATGGTTTTGGATTTGATTTGTATTACCCTCTTTTTAAATTTTCGCCAGAAATTAGATTTTCCCATGGACTTTCAAACCTTCGGAATGTAGATCCAAATATCTTTTCAAAAAGTATAAATACAATGTATACCCATACGGTTTCCTTGTATTTCAATTTTGAGTAAAGTTTTGATTTTGTTACCAAATCGATTGACCCAAAATCAAAATTCGGATTTTTAGCATTTAAATTGCAGGTAAAACTGTACCTGCGACTTCACCAAAACCGATCCTGATTCCATCTTTTTCGCAATATCCACGAAGAATTATGCTGTCACCATCTTCCATAAAATTTCGTTTTTCTCCAGTTGAAAATTCAATTGGATTCTGACCTCTTTTGGTTATTTCCAGTAAACATCCCAAACTGTCTGCTGTTGGTCCTGAAATGGTTCCACTTGCCAATAAATCTCCAACCCGCATAGGGCAGCCATTTATGGTATGGTGCGCAAGTTGTTGATTCATACTCCAATACAAATATTTTTGATTGGTTTGGCTAATAATTTTGCGGCTTCCATTTTCTAAAATTAGTTCGGCTTCCAGTTGAATATCATATGTCCACCGCTCCTTTTGTTGTAAATAAGACAAGACTTCTGGTTCCTGTTTTATAGGCATTTCAACCCGAAAGGGTTTCAAGGCATCCATAGTTACAATCCATGGGGAAACGGATGAACAAAAGTTTTTGCCTAAAAACGGTCCAAGTGGAACGTATTCCCAGGATTGCAAATCTCTGGCTGACCAATCGTTGAAAAGCACCATGCCAAAAATTGAATCCTCGGCTTCATCCACAGCAATCGAACTTCCCATACTTGTGTTTCGGGACAAAATAAATCCGGTTTCAAGCTCCATATCAATTTGTTTGGAAGTTGAAAATGAAGGAATTTCAGCCGTTGGCGCTTTGATCTGACCTTTTGGTCTATGGAAATTTGTTCCTGAAACTACGATGGAAGAGCTGCGTCCATGGTAACCAACAGGAATATGTTTCCAGTTGGGTAAAAGTGGATTTTGAGGATCACGGAACATGGCACCAACATTGGAAGCATGGTATTCGCTGGAATAAAAATCTGTATAGTCTCCAATTTGAATTGGTAGGTGCATAGTTGCCTCTTTAATCGAAACTAAGAATCTTGCTGGATCTTCTCTTTTTGTAACAGCCTCATTTCCAATTGAAAATAGTTTTTGAACTTTTTCCCGCAAGTCTCTCCAACAGTTTGGACCAGCTTCGATCATTGCATTTAAAGTACCTTGAACAAAAGTGGTTTCATATTGCCATTCCAATGAACCCAGGTGTCCGGCCAGACGTAATTCTTCAATGTGAATTACAAAATCACCTAAACGAATGCCAACTCTTGGCGACCATTTTTCTGTTGAAAAAATGCCAAAAGGCAAGTTGTAAATTGAAAAATCAGAATCAGATGGAATTGGCAAAAGGCATTCTAGCTTCATATTTGGTGTGTCGTTGTTATCAGACTTCAAATATGGTGGTTGGAACTGGTTTTGCCCAGAATTTAGATTCTTACTTGTAAACTTCTTTTTGGTGAACCAGGGAAATTAGTGTTTTCCCGTACTTCCATATCCACCCGCACCTCGCTGAGAATCTGCCAGTTCTGCCGAATTTTCCCACTTCACAATTTCGTGTTTGGAAACGATCATTTGGGCAATTCTTTCTCCTGGATTTACCTCAAAAGTCTCGTTAGAGAGATTGACTAACAAAACTTTAATTTCTCCACGGTAATCAGAATCCACAGTTCCAGGTGAATTCAAAACTGTCAATCCATGTTTAAAAGCAAGGCCGGAACGGGGTCTGATTTGTGCCTCGTATCCCAAGGGAAGTTCAATGAACAAACCAGTTGGAATAAGCTTTCGTTCAAGTGATTGTAAAACAAGTGATTCTGAAATATTTGCCCGAAGGTCCATTCCGGCTGAGCCTTCCGTTTGGTAGGATGGGAGTGGAAAGCCTGATTGGTTGATGATTTTAACCTGAATTGCCATATTGGAAAAAATGATGAGTTAGAAATGTTGAATGATGAATTTTCTTTAGTAAAAACCTCTATGATTTGGCCTGCATTATTTTTTCAATTTCATCTGCTTCCAATGGAATGGAAGCCATTAAATCGATGGGCGTTGTTTCTGTTACGAGGAAGTTGTTTTCAAGCCGGATTCCCAGGCCTTCTTCCGGAATATAAATCCCAGGCTCGCAAGTAAAAACCATTCCAGCTTCCAGGAATCGGTATTTTGAACCAAGGTCATGCACGTCTAAACCCAAATGGTGGCTGGTGCCATGCATGAAATATTTCTTGTAAAGCGGCTTTTCAGGATCTTGTTTTTCAACATTTTCTGTTGTTAAAAGCCCTAAACCAATCAACTCCCTTTCCATGATTTTGCCTACCTTTTTTTCATATTCCACCAAAGTGGTGCCTGGTTTTAAAAGGTTGACCGACTCTTTCATCACCCTTAAAACAGCATCATAAACCTGTCGTTGTCTGGGAGAAAACTTTCCATTTACAGGAATGCATCGGGTCATATCTGCATTGTAATTTCCATATTCAGCACCTACATCTATCAAAATCAAATGTCCATCTTCGCAAGCCTTGTCATTGTCATTGTAATGAAGGATGTTTGCGTTTGGTCCTGAGGCGATTATGGGTCCATAGGCAAAACCTTTGGAACCCCTTTTTACAAATTGATAAATAAATTCAGCCTCTAATTCATACTCCATAACACCTGGTTTTGTAGCCTTTAAAACCGCTTCAAACCCTTCTTTGGTTATTTCAATTGCCCTGGAAATTTGGGCTACTTCTTCCTGACTTTTGATTGCCCGAAGCACTTCCATTATTGGAGCCAGCCTTTCCAGATTATGAAGTGGAAATAAAGCTTTGATTTCCTTAATCAACCTGTCGTTTCTGGTTTCCAATTCTACAACTGCTCTTGGGTGCTCATTTGTAGCGAGATACACGTTTTCAGCCAGGTTCATTAAGGCCTGCAACATTCCTTTAAACTCTGAATTCCACCGAACCTGACTGATCCCGGATTGTGCTTTTGCTTCCTCTTTTGTGAGTTTATATCCCTCCCAGATTTTGATTTGCTCGCTGGTTTCCTTTATGAATAGTATTTCTTTCCATTCCTGAACAGGCGAATCCGGAAACAATATCAAAATGGTTTCTTCCTGATCTATCCCTGTTAAGTACAACAAATCGTTTTGTTGGCGGAAACCCATGTGGCCATCTGCATTGGTTGGTAAAATATCATTCGATTGAAGAATTACCAAAGAATTGGGCTTCAGGTGTTTATAAAAGTTTTTTCTGTTTTTGGAATGAAAAGCAGATGAAAGAGGTGTGTAACGCATTTTGTAAAAATAGGACCTGCAAGTATTTCATTTGTTCAGAGGTTTCAAAATGAAAGTTTTACTTTAGAGGTCTCGATTATTTTTTTTATGAATTTAATTTTGTTCGTCCTTTGCAATCATAGGTTCTTTATTATGCTCTTAACCTCAGTTATTATTTGTTTTTTTACTTTTTCCCAGTTTAGCTTTTCAAAAGTATTTGGATCAGTATCTTCTTCAGCATCAATAAAATAAGTCAAACTTTTGAGAATTAAAGTTTGGTCGTTATTTCTATATTTTTTTAGATTGAATTCCAGCATTTCCTGAAGAGAAAAATTCTTAAGCAAATAGTAAAGATCAACGAAATCTCTTTTTCTGCCACGCCCTTTGATTGCTTCGAGTTTCATTGCAGCAATGTCGTAAAGAGAGCACAAAATAACTCCCTCACTTTCAATTGGATTTCCAATCCATGGGTAATGATATTTTACAAAATCAACTTTTACTTTCTCCACCATACAAGAAAGCACTTTTGGATTTCTATAATTTACATCTATTTGAAAATCAAGATTCAAGTCATCCAAAAGTTGGTCGAGATCTATTTCTGATTGGCAAAAAAAATCAAGATCAACGGAAATCCGGTGGCCAATTTGTAATGAAAGAGATGTGCCACCGCAAAGTCTGAAATTTGAAAGTGCGGGCAAGGCCGCAATTTTTTTTAGGAGGGAAAATGTTCCGGGTTCAACTGTTTCAAGGTGTAGCATCTGAAATTCTCAACAGGTTCATCAAAAATAATACTAAAAAAAACAAGGGTTTTTTCACGAAGAAAACGGGCCTGAATTAAAGCTTCTTTAATTTTTTCTAAACCGTAAAAAGATTTAAGATGCTTCCAATCCTCCCAATCTCCATATTCAATCACACGTTCTATTACATATCGGGCTTTCAAAACCCAATCGATCTGATCGTAGTCCGTTTCCCAGAAAATGTGTCTTGAAAATTCAGGAGTTTCCATATTTAAGTTGTTTCAAAAACCCTTAAACATGCACATGCCGCTCAGAATGGTAGCTGCTTCGCACCAAAGGACCTGACTCCACATATTTAATTCCCCGCCTTTCTCCCTCTTCTTTATACATAGCAAATACTTCAGGATGAATATATTCTGCTACTTCAAGGTGAAGTTTTGTTGGTTGCAAATATTGGCCTACAGTTAGAATATCCAGTCCATTTTCAACCAAATGGTCCATGGCTTCAAACATTTCTTCCTGCGTTTCGCCCAGGCCAACCATGATACCGGATTTGGTTCTGTGGCCCATTTCCTTTGTTCTTTTTATTTGCTCCAGGCTGCGTTCGTATTTGGCTTGTGGCCTCACTCTTCTATAAAGTCGGGCAACAGTTTCCATATTGTGGCTCACCACTTCCTGCCTTGGTTCAACCATTCTGGCCAATGCGTCCCAATTTGATTTTACATCCGGAATTAAGGTTTCAATTGTGGTTACTGGGCTTAACTCCTTCACCTTCATTACAGTTTGGTACCAGATTTCAGCGCCACGGTCCTTCAGTTCGTCACGGTTTACAGAGGTAATAACCGCATGTTTTACACCCATTGCAGCAATTGCCTCAGCTACACGCCTTGGTTCATCAGTATCATATTCATTTGGGCGGCCAGTGGCCACAGCACAAAATGAACATCCACGGGTACAAACGTTTCCAAGAATCATAAATGTTGCCGTTCCTTCACCCCAACATTCTCCCATATTGGGACAATTTCCACTTTCACAGATGGTATGCAGCTTTTGTTCATCCACTATTTTGCGGACTTTGGCATATTCCGGACCTGTAGGTAATTTTACACGAAGCCAATTTGGTTTGCCGTTTTTTCGGATTGGGTTGGCTTCAATGGTTGGAAGTTCTATCATTGGAAATTTAATTCAATTACAAAGTAAATCAAAAAATGGGCTGGCAGGTTTTAGAAATTATAGAATTGGGAAAATAATGGGTTTGGTTTGGGTCCTGGAAAATCTATTTTCACCTTTGATTTCGCTTTCCAATCAAAGTTGGCTTGGCCTTTCTAATTTTAAGGGCTCTACTTTTGGTTATTGAGTAAACGTAGAGTACATATTTTTAAAATTTATTGAAATCAGAACAAGCACATCCTCAGGAATTTTGGTTTCCACATAAGCAGATTTCCGATCTGGGTTTTTCTGGCATTTTAAAATATAGTGCTGAAATTCTGGATACCGGAAAACGTGATTTTTTGGATATTGAGCCAGAACAGATTGAAATTAGCTCAGGCGTTTTTACACTGCCAAATTCCAATCAGGTTTTCCCTTTGGTTGAAGTTGCACAATCAAAAGATGGACTTTGTCTGAATTGCTCATGTAAAACATTGAAAACCAAGCTTTGTGTGCATCAGGCCCAGGTTTTGGTTAATGTGCTGGAGCGAAAGGAGTTGCGGATTTTCTTTGACGAAAAACTACGATCAGGCAAATTTAAAGAAGAGGCCAAAGCGTATGGAATGGAAAATGAGCTTAATCTGGATAGTTTTTTTGAAATCAAATATTTTCAGAAAGAGATTTCCATTAACCCAATTCTGAAAGGTTTGGTGAAAGTAAATGCAGCTGGCAAAGAATTGCTTAAAAGCCAGCTTCTTACATCTGGATTTGAAAAAACTCCAATTTTAGACGCTGAGACTTCAGTTAAAAAACGCATTCTGGTCTTGCATATGCACAAGTATTATGCGCACCTGAGCCTTGATATTTTGGAGGGCGAAACTACCAAAGATGGCAAAATGAAAAATCCATTGGCTTCTTTGGATTCGCTTGAACTCGCTTTGCAATCGGATAAATTGGAGGAAACCAGGTTTTATACCGCTGTATCAAAATTTCAAAAAATAAATTCCAATCCAGATCCGGAAAAGGACATCCAAACCTTGAAATGGATTGTGAAAAAGCCCCAGGGCATAGATGTTTTTTATCACAATAAATCTGTTTCTGAAAACATAACCGCCAGCTCAATATCCCCAATTGAGATGAGGCTTCAAAAAATGGAAATTAAGCTTTCTGTTTTTAAAAAAGAGCCATTTCATGAAGTTTCAGGTGAACTAATTATACACGATAAGTCGTATCCAATTAAGGCTTTACCCTTGGTTTTTTCTTATTTCATTCAACTTGGAACAACTTTCAATCTGGTGCCTGATGCGGCATTGCTTCGGGTTTTGGAATATTTTAAAACCCACCATGAAAAGGTTTTAATCCATTCCTCTCAGTTTGAGGATTTTCAAAAAAATATCCTTGCTGAGCTTGAAAACCGGGTAGCAATTCAGTATGCCTACATTGCTCCAGCCACTAAAAAACAACAAATTCAATTTTTAGAGGAAGGTCCTCCCCGAAAGTTACTTTATCTGTCTGAAAATCAGGATTACATTTATCTTACGCCAGTTGTTCTATATGGTCAGGTGGAAATTCCCGTTTTTTCCAGAAAGCAGATTTATGACAAAGATGTCAACGGAAATGTCTTTTCAGTGGAGCGGGACAATGATCTGGAAATTCAGTTTACTTCCATTTTGATCCAACAACATCCTGATTTTGAGGATCAAATGGGTGAGCGAAATTATTTTTATCTCCACAAATCCCGATTCCTGGATGAAAACTGGTTTCCCGATGTTTTTGAAACCTGGAGAGGGGAGGGAATTGAGGTTTTGGGATTTAAGGAGATTTCTAAAAACCGGATCAATTCTTACAAATGCAAAGTGCTGGCCAATGTGAGTAGTGGAATTGACTGGTTTAGAACTGATTTGACCATTTTGTTTGGGGATCAGCAAGCTTCGCTCAAACAGGTAAAAAAGGCCATTCGGAACAGAAGTAAATATGTGATGCTGGACGATGGCAGCCAGGGAATATTACCTGAGGTCTGGATAAAAAAACTTCAGCTTTGGTTTGAATCGGGCGAGATTGACATCAATGGTTTGAACATTCCAAAGACAAGATTCAGGGAAATTGAGTCTCTTTTTGATGAGGAAATAATTGCCACAGAAACGAAAAGAGAAATCAAAATGCTTTCTCAGCGAATTCTTCAAATACCTGATATTTTGGAAGTTGAAATTCCTAAAGAACTGAAAGCCACGCTTAGGGATTATCAGATTCAAGGTTTGCAATGGCTTAATTTTCTGGATGAATTCAATTTTGGTGCCTGCCTTGCCGATGACATGGGTTTGGGCAAAACGGTGCAGATCATCGCTTTTATTTTGACTCAAAGGAAAAAACAGCTCAGTAATTGCAATCTGGTTGTAGTACCTACTTCCTTAATTTTTAACTGGCAGGCGGAGGTTGAAAAATTTGCACCTTCTCTGAAGATTTTTATCCATTATGGCCCAAACCGGATTAAGACTAATGCTGATTTTGACCAATTTGAGATCGTGCTCACTACGTATGGCATGTTGCTTTCCGATATTGGATTTCTAAAACTGCATCGGTTCAATTATATTTTTCTGGATGAATCTCAGGCCATTAAAAATCCTGAATCCCAGCGATATAAGGCTGCCAGACTGCTGCAAGCCCGAAACAGAGTTGTATTGACAGGCACGCCAATTGAGAACAATACTTTTGATATTTACGGGCAATTGTCCTTTGCTTGCCCCGGTTTGCTTGGTAGTAAACAGAATTTCAGAGAGTTGTATTCATCGCCCATTGATAAGTTTCAGGACTTCCGAAAGGCCAGGGAGCTGCAGGAAAAAATCAAACCGTTTATTTTGCGCCGTACCAAAAAGGAGGTGGCCAAAGAGTTGCCCGACAAAACCGAAATGGTGATTTACTGCGAAATGGGGGAGGACCAAAGAGCTGTTTATAATTTTCATGAGCAAGAACTTAGAGAATATATTTCAAGCAAAACGGACGAGGAAATCAAAAAAAGCAGCATGCATGTGCTTACCGGAATAACCAAACTAAGGCAAATTTGTAATGCTCCGGCTTTGGTAAAAGGAGAAGAAAATCAAGGTGAATTTTCATCCAAAATCGAGGTTCTCATGGAGCAAATAGAAAGTAAGTCCAGCCAGCATAAGATTCTGGTTTTTTCTCAGTTTGTGCGCATGCTCGATCTGGTAAAAAAGGAACTGGAAGCAAGGCGAATTCCGTTTGAATATCTCACCGGCCAAACCAAGGATAGGGCAGCTAAGGTAAATTCTTTTCAGGAAAATACTGAGGTCAGAGTATTCCTAATCAGCCTGAAAGCGGGTGGAACCGGACTCAATTTAACCGAAGCGGATTATGTATATATCATCGATCCATGGTGGAATCCAGCGGTTGAAAATCAGGCGATTGACCGCTGCTATCGCATAGGCCAGAAGAAAAATGTGATTGCCATTCGCCTGATTTGCCCAAATACCATTGAAGAAAAAATAATGAAACTTCAGGCTTCTAAAAACAAGCTGGTCAGCGATTTGATTAGAACAGAGGATGATATTTTCAGGTCTTTGTCCAGGGAGGATTTGGTGAAGATGTTGGGGTAGAGTTAAATTACTTTTTTAATTTTGGATTGGTAAAATCTAATGTTTCAGATTGCACTTCAAGTTGATGAATTGCATTTTATTAGAGGCTTTAATCTTTGATAATAACCGCTGTTTAATTGAAAATTTTCAAATTTTTCCTTGGATTTTAGAGTAATTATATTCTAGATTTCTTAGCCATCATAACCTATTGATTAATAGGTTTTTAATTTCGAAAATTTTTCAATTTTTTTTTATAAATTTTGATTAGTTAATGCTTGACTTCTATCTCTTTATTAGAAGTAACCAGGAAGGTATAAAGTAAAACTTCCGCAATATTAATCAAATGAAAAAAATAGTACTTAGTGTTTTGTCAATGCTCATGTTTTCATCAGCATTTTCTCAAGTTGTCAATTATGATTTCAATTTCGAACCAGGTAGCACTTTAGGTGCATGGAACTATTTCGATAATGGAACCAACACGGCTGGTGTCACATTTGTAGCCAATCCTTTTCCAGGAGGCACAAATTCCTCCGCCACAGTTGCCAAATTTACCGCCGCTGATGATGGTGGAGAATGGGCTGGCTGTGAGTCACTTTATGGAACTCTTGGAAAGTGGAAGTTTAATGGAGCAGCCCCTACTACTGTAACCATTGATGTTTATAAATCTACAACGAAACCTGTGGTAATCAAATTTACAAGCACCAATCCTTCAGGACAAGGAACTGTTTTTATTGGTTCTCAAGTTCCTTCAGCTATCAATCAATGGGTTACATTGACTTACATAGTTGATTTTGCCAATTTCGGTGGTGTAAACAATGGTGACAATAATGCTGGAACCAATCAGTTTGTAATGCACGCTGATCAGGATGGAAACAGAACAGCCGATCAGGTTGTTTATTTCGACAACCTTAAATTTACAGCAACCAAAATGGCTGATCCAATTTCACCACCAGATCCAGTTCTTCCTCCAACAATTGCTGCTCCAACTCCACCTACCAGATTTGCTGATGATGTTGTTTCAGTGTATTCAAATGCCTATACAAATATACCTGGTGTTAAAATTGGAAAAAATTGGGGTGAGGCGACGAATGCCAGCGATATTGTAGTAGCTCCTGGAGATTCAGTAAAAAAATTGGCTTTATTTAATTATCAGGGAATTATACTAGTAAATGATGCTCCTGCTCCTCCAATTAATTTAACAGGATTTGAAAAGGTTCATGTTGATTTTTTCAAAACCGATCAAGCTCAAATAAAATTCTCGATAATTCATAGGGGAGGTGGCGATGTAACCAAACTTCTGAATATTTCAAATGATGGTTGGAATTCTTTTGACATTAATTTGTCTGAATTTGTTGGGTTAAATCTGGCAACCGTACATCAGATGAAACTTGAAGGTGCACCTACCCAAACAAGTACAACTGTTTATTTCGACAATTTGTATTTCTATAAAGGTCAAGTTAGTGTTGAAGATTTCAAAACTGCCAATATTAGAATGTACCCAAATCCTGTTAAGAACAATTTAACAATTGATGCAAACAATGCAATCGCTCAGGTTTCAATATACAATCAATTGGGAAAATTAGTTGTATCTGAAAATCCTAACAATACATCTGCTACTTTACTAACAAGCAATTTGCCAAATGGTATTTATATCATCAAAACCAAAATCGGAGAAAATTTAGCAACTTCTAAATTTGTTAAAGATTAAGTCTGAATTCGATTTAAAACATTTCAAACAACAATACAAAAATCAAAAGGGACTGAATTTTCAGTCCTTTTTGATTTTATAGTCTGCCATTTCTTCAAATTTGGGTAATTTCTGAATCGGTTCGAAATGCCCATTTTCTAAAATCCCCAGAACAGTATGAGAAAGTCCGTTTGTTAACCAAACAAAGGGGGCTTTCACTTCCTTGTTGTATTGTAATGCCTGCCTGGCTGTTTCGGAATTAATTGGTTCATAAGCAGCTTTACATTCAACCAAGAGGAAAGGATTTCCATTTCGCCCAAAGCCAACAATATCAGCTCTTTGCAAAGATCTATTTGAAAAACTACGTTCAATAGAAAGTAAGCCTTCCGGGAATTCTGTAATTTTAATGAGCCAATAAATGGCATGTTGCCTAACCCATTCTTCTGGGGTTAGCTTTAGCCAGCTTTTCCTAATCCGGTCTTTTACCCACAATCCGTCATTTCTATGCTCCAGTTCCAGATCTGGTTTTAATAAATCCAAAACTGGATACTCAGATAGAATCGATTCTAAATCAGGCATTTATAATTTGAACTGAAGCAATTTTTGCTGACCGGTCCTCCAGGGTTCTACAAAATTGTCATAAAATGGTGAGGAAGGATTACCCGATTGCCCACCTGGATAAATACCGATTGCCTTTGGTTTGGGTCCCAATTCAACAATCATTTTCCAGGATTGGCCATTCGTTGGTCCGGTAGCGTTAACAATTCCCCGGCCTCCACCAGTAAATAAAGTTTCGGTGCCCAATCCTGGGATCATTCCCAAATGGCCGATTTTTGTTCCTTTATAGTTGCCCCATTTATAGGCTTCTTCGTTACTTGCAAATGGACCAAATCGCCTTTGCAATGAATCAATAGACAATCGTAAAGCCTTGGAAATTAGTTGAGAACCTGTTTCGATTTCTTTGGTTTTTACAAAATCAAACCAATCGGAATTGTCTTTTTCCAGCAGGATTTGCCAGGTTACATGTTTATCGGGATACCGCAATCCATTTTTAAAATTGTCACTCCAAACCAGGTTCATCCAATGCTCAAACCAGGATTCAAAAAGTGTTGCGCCTATTTCCTGAGGTTCATTGTTTAAGTTCCATTTTGAAAGTAGTTCTGTAGCCCATCTTGGTCTATCAGCCTCTTTTTTAGCCAATTCCAGCATTTTTGGAAGTGTCTTTTCTGCCCAAAGATTTTTGCAATCGTTTTGGAGTTGCAACATGGAAGCCATACTAAATGCAGAATCAGAACCTAAAAATTGGTTAATCCTTTTGCCTCTTTCAACTGCATAATAATCCCAACCCAAATAATATGGATAGGTTGTATCAGTTGGAATCTGATTGGCTGAACTTACAAAACCAGATTCTGGATTGATGATTTTTGGCAATTGTTCCCTGGGAATAAATCCAGACCAATAATGATCCTTATCTGCCGCCAGCATCAGAAATTTACCTTGCTCTTTCCATCTTATAGGTACTTTTCCATGCTGGGCAAACATTCCAATATTCCCTTTTTGATCTGCAACTACGAAGTTTTGGGCTGGGCACATATAAGTTGACAATGCCGAAGGAACCTGGGCAACTTCTGAAGTATGGTTTAATCTCAAAAATGCAAATAGTTCATTTCCAGGATCATGGGCCGCCCAACGCAGTGCATATCCAATAGGCACATTTTCCTGAAATGGTTTTTCTCCTTTCCTATAAACCAATGGGCCCAATTCCGTCCAATACATGGTGTCCAGAACAGTTCCTTTGCCTCTTATTGCATATTTTTCAACTACAATTCTCGTTGGTTTCCATTGCCCATCCGCCCAATAATATTTTCTTGAATTATCCTTAAAAACTACTCTAAACCAATCGGTTACATCTGGATAGCCATTGGTAACACCCCAGGAAAACTTTTCATTAAAACCCGAAATTATACCAGGAGCACCTGGCAGAGTTGCGCCCATACAATGGTAGCCTGGCGCTTTTAGTTCCGCTATATACCAGGTAGCTGGTAGTTTCATAGAAAGGTGAGGATCGTTTGCCAGCATAGGAAAACCAGACTTTGTTTTCTTGCCTGAAACCGCCCAATTGTTGGAACCAATTTCAATTTGGTCGTCATCTCTAAGTTTTGGACCTTTGTCTGGAATGGAAGCATCGGTGGTATCTGTCCACCCAAGCGATAATGGAACCGGAGGAATTGGCAAAGCTTGAAAATTCCAGGGCGTCCCTTTTGGAATAATGGGTTCATCATCGTACAAAGTGTTTGGAAATAGCTGGTTTACAACCGATTTACCAAAGGCTTCCATGATGGCGTTCATGGCTTTGTCATCTGAATTGCCAGAAAGGGTAAAGGCCATTCGTTTCAAAAGCAATCCGGTATTTTCCGGTTTCCAAAGTTCTGGTTTGTAGTCCAGAATCTTAAATTCAATGGGAAGTTGGCGGCTTGGCCAATCCTCGATTGCTTGATTAATACCTTCTGTATATGCTTCCAGTGCGTTTCTTGTAGTCGGATTTCGCATCATTTCCTTGCCAGATTTTCTTGCAGATTCCGAAACGCCAAACCGCCTCTGAAATTTATCCATCTCAAATGTTTTTGGGCCAATCACTTCTGATAATCGACCTGAGGCAGCCAGATTTTGAAAATCCATTTGCCAAAGCCTGTGTTTGGCAGTTATAAACCCTTGACCTTGAAATACATCAGCTTCGGTTTCAGCAGAAATATGAGGAATCAGATTTTCATCCAGTTCAATTTGTATAGGACCAGATTTGCCTTGTATGGTGTAAACGCCTGGTTTTTGGAAATCCTGAAGTGTAATTTGAAGTGCGCCTTCAAACGGACTTAAAAATCGGGCAATTGGCGGAGTAAGGCCAAACCTGAAATGCAGGCCAAAAACTGATGTTAATAGAACTATCATCCAAAAGAGCCAGGCCCAGGACCGGGATTTCTTTTTCGAACTTGGATGAAAACTGCCGAGTTTGGCCATGGATTATGGTTGCATTATTAGGATGCGAAGTAAATGAAAATTGAGCTGGAAAATATGGAATACTGAGTTTGCACTTTACATGTTCTTTTCTATTGGGTGCTTGAAATTTCAATGTTCTACAATGGCACAATATCGGTTCAAAAACTCATCATAACATATTTAAATACAAATACTTAAACATTTTAACATGTAATTGTAAAATATTATTTTATATTTGCATGGTAAAATATCTATATGCTTGAACGTCAAATATCTAAGTTGGCAAATGAAAGGCTCCGTTTGTATCCAGCCGTAGCCATACTTGGTCCCAGGCAAGTAGGCAAAACAACATTGGTGAAGGAGTTTAGAAAATCCAATTCTGACCAGATCTTGTACTTTGATTTGGAAAATTATGCTGATCGACAGGCATTTATAACGGATCGTTTTTTCTTTCTTCAATCAAAGGCTGATAAGACCATCATTCTGGATGAGATTCAATATTTACCCGAAGTATTTAATGACCTCCGTAGTTTGATTGATGAAGATCGTAGAAATGGCCGGTTCATTATTCTTGGTTCAGGATCTCCTTTGTTAATCCAAAATGCTTCCGAATCGCTTACTGGCCGGATTTCATTTTTAGAGTTGACTCCTTTTCTAGCAAGTGAGTTGTCAGACCAAAACATAAATACTTTGTGGTTTAGGGGTGGTTATCCCAGGTCGTATTTGGCTCAAAATCAAGAAGAAAGTTCTATAATTTTGAATGACCTTATCTTCAATTATGTAACCAGAGATCTTCCCTCATTTGGGTTGGCTACCGAAACACGTATTGTGGATATGACACTTCGAATGCTTGCAAGCCTTCAAGGAAATATTTTAAGTGCCTCTGATATAGCCAATTCGCTTGGCCGAAGCAATACCACGATTCTGAAGATATTTGATTTTTTCGAAAGCTCATTTATGATCAGAAAGCTTCCTCCCTGGTATGTAAACAATGGAAAACGACTGGTAAAACGACCAAAACTGTATATCCGGGACTCTGGAATTTTGCATAACTTGTTGTTAATCAATTCTGAAGAGGCGTTGTTAAGACATTATCTTTGTGGGAATTCCTGGGAAGGTTTTGTGATAGAGCAAATTGCCGCCAATCTTCGTTTTGGGTTTTCACTTTCGTTTTATAGGACCTCGCAAGGAGCTGAAATTGATGTAGTTGTAAGCAAAGGGTTTCAGGTAATCCTTGCAATTGAAATCAAATTGTCCAACAGACCCTCACTTTCTAAAGGAAATAGAATTGCACTCGAAGATTTAGGGAATCCTCCTCTTTTGTTTGTTACCCACTCTGCTGAGGATTATCAACTGGAGAAAACCATTTGGGCTTGTAGCGTAAAAACGCTTGATGAAAATTTAAAAAGGTTTGGTGTAGAAAAGTCTGTCTGAATTTTTCTGAAAGGTTAACTCAAAACCTCCAGAATGGTTCTGCATATCAGTTCAGCAGCTTTACCATCGCCATAAAATCCAGCAGAAGCAGGATACTTTGATTTTTCAAAAGTAGAAATGGAGGCTAATAGTTTGGTTTTATCGGCATCAACCAAAATTGCAGCTCCGGATTCTACCAACTCTACCCACTCAGTTTCAGGCCGTAGTACAATGCAGGGTTTTTCGTAAAAATAAGCCTCCTTTTGCACTCCCCCAGAATCGGTAATCACCATTCCACATTCGCTTTCCAACAAAACCATTTGTAGATATGAAACTGGTGGAATGATCTGAAGATCAGAAAGATTTGAAAAGAATGGGTCTTCCTGAGCAAAAGTTTGGATCATTTTTAAAGTCCTTGGATGAAGAGGCAAAATGGTTTTCCAGCTATATTCTTTTGACGCTTCAATCAATCCGGATAAAATTAACTTCAACCTTTCCTTGTCATCTGTGTTGGCATTTCTATGAACAGTTGCCAGGAAGAATTTGCCTTTTTCTACACCAAGGGTTTTGAACCAATCCAAAGCAGATTCCTGAGCCAGTTGTCTGAAAAATAAAGCGTTGTCATACATTACATCTCCGCAATGCACTACAAGTGGATGGTTTCGATCTGTCTTTTCCCTTTGGTTTAATGCAAAGCCCTCTTTTTCCAGATTGGCTAATCCACTGTGGGTTGGTGTAAATAAAATTGTGGAAACGTGGTCCGTTAAAATCCGGTTAAGTTCCTCAGGCATAGCTTTGTTAAAACTACGTAATCCTGCTTCCACATGCACAACGGGAATGTGAATTTTTGAAGCAGCCAATGCCCCTGCCAAAGTAGAATTGGTATCTCCATAAACCAAAACCAAATCCGGTTTTTCACTAAGCAGTAGATTTTCAATTCCATTGAGCATGGTTCCGGTTTGTTCGCCATGTTTTCCCGAACCTACATGTAGATGAAACGCTGGCTTCGGAATTTGAAGTTCTTTAAAAAACACATCGCTCATTTCATTGTCATAATGTTGACCGGTGTGCACTATAAATTCTTCCAATTCTAATGAAAAATGAAGGCGAATAGCTCGGCTAATTGCAGCGGCTTTTATAAACTGAGGTCTGGCCCCAACTATCGTAAATATTCTAAATTTCAATGTTTTAAATTAAGTAAAAACCTAATCAGGATTTTGTCTTGGACCAAACCAGGGCTTTTTCAGCTGCAGCTTGTTCTGCTTTTTTCTTGCTTAATCCTTTACCTGTTCCAGCCATTTCGCCATCTATCCGTACTTCAGCTACAAACTCCCTGTAATGACTTGCACCTTTTTCATCTACTATATCAAAGGAAATCTTTTTGTTATTCCGTTGTGCCCATTCTATCAATTGGCTTTTGAAATTTATATTCTGTTCAACAATGGTATCCAAATCGCAATGTGGCACCACTAACTTCTGAAGAATAAATTCTTTGCATTTTACAAAACCATGATCCAGAAATACCGCTGCAACCAAGGCTTCCATGGCATCTCCGTGCATCGAGGATCTGTTTAGTTGCCCACCTTTCTGGCGTTTGTCATGTTCAATCAAGGCGGACAAACCTATCTTTTTGGCAAGGCTTGAAAGATGCTCTCCATTCACAATCCTGGAACGGATTTCAGTCAGGAATCCTTCTTCCTTGAATGGAAATTTCTTGAAAAGGAACTCGGCAATAACTGCCCCTAAAACTGCATCTCCAAGATATTCAAGCCTTTCGTTATGATCTTTTACTTTGTTTGCCGCCGAAGAGTGCTTGGTAGCAAGCCTATACAATTCAAGATTGCCAGGCGAAAGTCCGGTAAGATTTTTTATGGTGGATTCAAAGTTGCGGTCTGATTCCGAACCTGAAAAACTGATTTTTTTAAGAACCTGGGAGAGAAACCCCATCCGACTAATCTATCTTTTTGAAGATAACGGCAGCATTGTGGCCTCCAAAGCCAAAACCATTGCTCATTGCAAACCTAATCTCTCTTTTCTGGGCCACATTTGGCGTTAAATTAAATCTTGGATCGATTGAATCATCCAGATTATCAAGATTAATAGTTGGCGGAACAGTTTGATGCTCAATGGCTTTGATACAGGCAGCTGCTTCAATAGCACCTGCAGCTCCAAGTAAATGCCCATGCATTGACTTACTTGAAGAAATATTCATTTTGAAGGCATGGTCTCCAAAAACCTCATGTATTGCGTTTAGTTCCAAAGGATCACCCAATGGGGTAGATGTTCCATGGGTATTGATATAATCAATTTGAGAAGGCTCAATTTCGGCATCACGAAGGGCATCTTTCAACATCAGTATAAATCCAAGACCTTCAGGATGCGGAGCCGTAATGTGGTGTGCATCAGCCGACATTCCACCACCGATTACTTCACAATAAATTCTGGCACCTCTCTTTTTTGCATGCTCGTATTCTTCCAAAACTATAGCGGCACTTCCTTCTCCCAAAACAAAACCATCACGGTCTTTGTCATAAGGTCTTGAAGCTTTTTCCGGCGCATCGTTTCTTTCCGACATGGCCTTCAATGAATTAAAACCCCCAACTCCGGCAATTGTTACAGCGGCTTCAGAGCCTCCGGTAATACAAACATTCATTCTGCCTGTCCTTAAATAGGTGAAGGCATCAATCAATGCATTGTTTGAAGATGCGCAAGCAGAAACGGTACAATAATTAGGACCACGAAATCCATGCCTGATAGAAATTAACCCAGCGGCAGAGTCTGCAATCATTTTTGGAATAAAAAAGGGATTGAATCTTGGAGTGCCGTCGCCTGACCCAAAATTCAATACCTCTTCCTGAAATGTAAGCAGACCTCCAATTCCTGAACCCCAGATTACTCCAACTCTGTTAAAATCAACTGAATCAGCGTTTAATCCAGCATCAGCTACAGCTTCATCAGTTGAAGCAATGGCATAATGGACAAAAGGATCCATTTTTCTGGCTTCTTTCCTGTCCAAATATAAACCTGGATCGAAGTTTTTAACCTCACAAGCAAACCTTGTCCTGAATTTAGTGGCATCAAATCTTGTAATAGGTCCAGCACCGCTGACACCTGATACAAGGTTTTTCCAATAATCTTCAGCACTATTTCCAAGAGGGGTAATGGCACCTAGTCCAGTTACAACGACTCTTTTCAATTGCATATAAAGTTGTGAGGTTAAATAAGGATAATAGGGAAATCTGCGAGAAATGTATTATTTCGCGTTTGCCTCAAGGTAGCTAACAGCCTGACCTACTGTCAAAATGTTTTCTGCCTGATCGTCTGGGATAGAAATTCCAAATTCTTTTTCGAATTCCATGATCAACTCTACTGTATCAAGTGAGTCGGCACCTAGGTCGTTTGTGAAGCTTGCCTCACTTACTACTTCTGACTCTTCAACGCCCAATTTTTCGATGATGATAGCTTTTACTTTGCTAGCAATTTCTGACATGATTCTTTTTTGCTTTTTTGATAAGGCCGCAAAGAAATAGCTTTCATCTTAATTATTCCAAAAAAATAAGCACTTATTAAATAAGCCGGGGAAAAATTCGGAGTTCAATACGAATTTTTATTTTTATTTTTATTTTTAAATTTTATTTAAAAGTATTTGTAAATGTCTGACAAAGAGTAATTTATAAATAGTTTTGTTCTATTTTTTGATTGAAATTTAATTTAGAGCTGTATGAAAGGTACCCCTCATTCGATCAAAATTCAAACAAAAGAAAGCAGAAAATTAATTTGAGGATGTGGGCGATTTTTTAATTGTCCTGAAAATGGACAATACAAATGCAATAACGAATCCTGTTGACATCCGGTTTTTTAGAAAATCCATAAGATTCCATTTTTCAGGACCTTCATTATTAAAAAAGGTTAGCAGCACTTGAATAAGCGTAAAAACTGCAATGAAAGTAATGAAGTCCTTTGCGAATATTTTCAGGTTAAAATACTTATTCATAATACCTTAAACAGGAATTGATTCTTCAGGCTGGGCCATTTCAAGAATATCCCAGGTGTGGTCAGCCAATAGCCTCATTCTGGCTACAAATATCAGTTTGTCTTTTTGAGATCGCCCCCATTCACCTGGAGCTATTAAAGAAAGTAAATCCTTTCCATCCTTTTGATACAAACAATATATATGGTTGATCAAGGGTTCAAAGCGTATTTCAGCCTGATATACCCTTTCAGAAACAACTTTGCGGTCTTGTATGGCTTTTGCCTGATCTGCCAACAGTTTCATTTGGGCCATAATCTGGTCCATTTGCATTTCTGTTTGCTGATCCATGGCAGAAATTGATCTGGCCAAAGTTTTATTCATATCTTCAGGGCGTATTACCGCTGAGCCTGAAGTATGTGCATAGGGGAGCAATCCTGGATTTTCTGCGGTTTTTTCCCGCATCCTTTCCAGATCTATCTGATCAATGTTTACTGCTCTTCCTGCCTGTCTGTTATTTTCCGATTCGGTCATATCTTTTGAAGAACCAAATTTTCAATCGAAGGTTTTATTGTTTTTGAGATCTTAATTAAAATACTTGAGGTTAATCACTTCTTTTTCAGATAAAAACCGCCAGTTTCCTCTTGGTAAATCTTTTTTGGTAAGCCCCGCATACATCACTCTATCTAATCTTACCACATCATATCCAAGGCTTTCAAATATTCGCCTTACGATTCTGTTTCGTCCTAAATGAATATTGATTCCAACAATGTCACGCTCCTTACTCAAAACTTCCAATTCATCCACTGGTGCCAAACCATCTTCCAATTCTACACCAATTCTGATTTTTTCTTCATCGGCGGCAGTCAGTGGTTTGTCCAGATCAACCTGGTAGATCTTTTTGATATTGTGACTTGGGTGCATCAGTTTTTCTGAAAGCTCACCATCGTTGGTTATCAAAAGCAAGCCTGTTGTGTTTCTATCTAATCTCCCAACTGGATAAATTCTTTCTTTACAAGCGTTTTCAACCAAATGCATTACCGTTTTTCGGTCATCCGGATCTTCAGTAGTTGTCAGGAAATCTTTTGGTTTGTTTAGCAAAACATAAACCAATTTCTCTCTGTTTAAGAGACGTTTGCCATATTTTACAAGATCGTCTTTTTTTACATTGTAGCCCATTTGATCCACAACTACTCCATTTACTGTAATTTGCCCTGATTCGATTAGCACATCAGCTTCCCTTCTTGAGCACAAACCCGCCTGAGCTATGTATCTATTTAATCGAATCAAATCAGAATAATCAGCATCTGTTTTCGATTTGTCTTTTGATTTATATGGGGCTTTTTCTATCTTTTTTGGATCATAATCAGGTGCCTCTCCTTTTTCTGGTGCATCTTGTTTGTACCTGAAACTTTTCACCTGAGCAGGTGCCTGAACACCAAGCCATGTTTTTTTAGCTGGTTCTGATTGGCCTATTCTTTTTCGGCCAGTTCTTTTAACAGGTTCGCCCTCCTTTCCTGGCTCGCCTTTGGCTGGAAATCTATCTGATGGTTTTCGGTCGCCAAAACTTCTTGGTCCTGCAAGTTTTTTATTGTCTGAATATCCTGGTTTTGAAGATGGGCCGCGTCGGTCACCTCCTTCTGACCTCCCTCTTCCCTGGTCTCTGCTTCCGCTTTCTGTTCTTCTTTCCGATGATCCACCTGCATACGGTTTTCGTTCTGCACCAGCACCATAGGTTCTTCTTGGTCTGTCTTCTCCACTTCCACCTTCTGGTCTTCTGTCTGAAGAACCACCATATGGCTTTCTATCCGAGTTAAAACTTCTGGCTGGTCTGTCTCCTCCTTCACTTCTTCGGTCTGAAGAACCTCCTGCATATGGTTTTCTATCGGCACCACCTGAAAATGTTCTTCGTGGTCTGTTTTCTCCGCTTCCTCCTTCTGATCTCCTATCTGAAGAACCGCTATATGGTTTTCTATCTGAGCTGAAACTTCTCGCTGGTCTGTCTTCCCTGTTGCCACCTTCGCTTCTTCTTTCTGAAGAACCTCCTGCATAGGGTTTTCTATCGCCACCACCTGAAAATGTTTTTCGTGGTCTGTTTTCTCCGCTTCCCCCTTCTGATCTCCTATCTGAAGAACCGCTGTATGGTTTTCTATCTGAACTGAAACTTCTCGCTGGTCTTTCTCCTCCTTCGCTTCTTCGGTCTGAAGAACCTCCTGCATAGGGTTTTCTATCGCCACCACCTGAAAATGTTCTTCTTGGTCTGTTTTCTCCGCTTCCTCCTTCAGATCGCCTTTCTGAGGAACCACCTGAAATTGGTTTTCTTTCAGCTCCGGCACCATAGGTTCTTTTTGGTCGATCATCACTTCCACTGCCTTCACCTCTTTTTTCATAAGGCCGGGAAAAATCTCTTTTTCCTTCAGAACCTTCTGGTTTTTTGAAGCTTGGACGGTCGGATGATCCACTTCTTCTGTCATCAGACCTGGGTGGTCTGCCTGAAGAAAAACCAGATGACGGGCGCCTTTCAGGCCTGTCTGAATTTCTTCCTGGAGAAAAAGATTTGGAGTCCGAAGTACGTTTACGTCCCGGAGCTGGAGCTGATGAATCTTTCAAAGAACTAAAATTTGGGCCGCAAAGGTAGGCTTAAATGAGTTATAAATGGTGAATAAACAATGATAATTACAAGGTTAAAAATGATAAGTATAAAGTCAAAAGGGAAATGCAATCCATTTCAAGTCCAAATTTAAGTTAGGATGAAAAATGAATTGCCTAATTTTGAAACAATAATTTCCATGCGATTTGCCATTGTAGATATTGAAACCACAGGTGGTAGCCCTTTGACGCATAGGGTTTTGGAAATCGGAATAGTTCTGGTTGAAGATGGAAAAGTCATTTCTAAATTCCAAAGTCTGGTAAATCCTGAAATGCACATTCCTTCTAATGTCATTATGATTCATGGCATTACCAATGAACTGGCTGATGATGCGCCAACCTTTGCCGAAATTGCCTCAGATATTGAGGAAATGACCAAAGGCGCAGTATTTGTGGCCCATTCGGTTGCTTTTGATTTTGGTTTTATCAAAGCTGAATTTGCCAGAATAGGACAAGTGTATGACCGTAAACGAATTTGTACGGTCCGGCTTTCCAAACGACTTTTGCCAGGTTTGAAATCCCATAGTCTGGCTAGTTTATGCCAGTTTTACCAAATAAAAAACCAAAGAGCGCATAGGGCTTTAGAGGATGCTGAGGCCACAACCAGAATATTTTTTGAACTCAATCAAATATCTGGATTTGAATTGGTTATCAAAGAATTTCTGAACCGGAAATCAAAGGAAATGAGCCTTCCTCCGCATGTCAAAAAGGAATCTTTTACCAATTTACCAGAAACCATTGGGGTGTATATTTTTTCGGACAATAAGGGAAAGGTGGTGTATGTAGGCAAAGCAAATCACATAAAAGACAGGGTGAGCCAGCATTTTTCCGGCAACACGCATACCAAAGGAAAACAGGCTTTTCTTAATAATATTTTTGAGGTTGATTTCAAAGAAACGGGCCATGAATTGATTGCACTTTTACTTGAAAATGAATTGATTAAAAAGCATTATCCACGATTCAATTCAACCAATAAGGACTTTAATTTAAACTTTGGCATTTACCAATATGCGGACCAAAAGGGTTTTATCCGGCTTGTGGTTGGCGAAAGTGGAAAATGGAGCCAGCCAGTTTCTGTTTTCAGAACAAAAGCAGAAGCCACATTAATGCTTCTCAAAACCAGTATAAAAAATGGCTTGTGTTTGTTTTTCAATCAATTGTTGTCAGGAAAAAATGCCCAATGCAATTATGAAAATGAAGACGGGCAAAAATGCCTGATTTGCTTTGAGAAAGCCTCGGTTGAAATGTACAATGCTACCATAGAAATGGCATTGGAAAACTGGAATGAAGGCAAATCTTTCATCCTTCAAATGCCGGGCAGACAAAAAGAAGAAATGGGTTTGGTCTGGGTAAAGAGTGGAAAAATAAGCGGTTATGGCTATATGCCCATCGATCAGGATGCCTTGGAAGTGAGCGATTTAAAGCCATTTCTTCAATCGTATTACGACACACAGGATGCACAATCCATTTTAAAACCATTCCTAAGCAAAGCAAGAAAAATGGGCGTTTTGGAGGATGGGGTGGAGGTTTTGGAGCTGGGTTAGTTTTGGGTTTAGGGTTCTGGGTTTAGGGTTCAAAGTTCAGGGTTTGGGGTTTTTATTCCCCCTTCGGTGGCCAGGGGGCCTGAGGTTATTTTACCATAGAGAGCAAGGAGAATGACGCTGAGGGCCGCTGAGGTTTTTGGATTTGCGTAAAGGATACCGCCTTACCAGGATTCTGTCTGAACCCCGATCTTTTTGATTTGGGGCACCAATACAATTTGGGTTCTTCGCTACATTGAGTGGAATTGAAAATTGAGTTTACCCAGATGTAGGTAAATTGTAGTGATGAAATTGTCCTGGTTTCGGAAACCTTTTGCTGTTCGTTTTATTTCCTGAATTTTGAGGTTG
>JBIPOE010000123.1:0-6972 GCA_044379485.1 Catalimonadaceae bacterium | reverse complement strand
AATTGCCACAATATCAAACCTAATAAAACCATTGTAATTTTTTAAAATCTGATATTCAACAGAGGCAATTTTTATCCGGTCGGCCTTTGATGAATTCACAAAGTCTTCCGGATTTCCAAAATTGGAATTCTTTCTGACTTTAACTTCAACAAAAACAAGGGTTTTACCATCCTGAGATATTAAATCAACTTCTGCCCTACCAAAGCGCCAATTCCTTTCAAGAATGGTATGACCATTATTAATCAAAAAATCTTCGGCAAGTTTTTCTCCCCAGTTTCCTAGATTTTGCTTTGAAGTTTTGGCCAATTTGGGACTTACTGGAAAATTTTGAATAAAAGTTCACTAAAAACTAATGCCCCAAATATAGGATTGGGCATTTCCAGGCTCTAATATTTGCAGGCCCTGACTTTGGTCCTGAAGTGCATTTGCTTTAGAAGTCATTGGTTCTATTGCAATTGATTGTCTATGAGGTGGTGTGTACACTTGCAAATATCCAAACCCATCTCCTCCCGATTCCTGCCAAACTGAAAATTTTAACTTATTTGTAGAATCCAGAATATGAATTTTATAAAACTCAATATCTAAAAGTTCAAAACCTGTATCCAAACTAGTTTCTCCAATGGTTTGCGGGTGGTCGAACAATCTGAAATTCAAATCTATTCCATTGGGAATCATTTGACTATCTACTTCCAAAGACTTCACATTAGCCATTTGAAATATCAACTCGTTTACGATACTTCCAGTCCTGAAATAGGGATGCCAGCCAAGTCCAAAAGGCATATCTACTTTGTTCATATTTTGAACGGTTGTTTTAACTGCTAAACCTTCCGCCTCGGTCAAAATATATTCAATATCTATTTGATAGTCAAAAGGATAATATTCCAAAATTGCAGAAGGTTTATAACGAAGTAAAACACTGGCCATTTCCACACTGGCTGAGGTTTCCACAATTTCAAATTTCGCATCAAATAGACAGCCATGTAAAGCATTGTTTCTAGCCTTTTCATTGATGGGGAACTGAAGCGTTTGTCCATTATAATTCCATAATCCATCTTTTAATCGATTTGGAAATGGAAATAGAAATACGCCTTTATAATATGCGCCAGTTTGAGAAGGCTCAATATCAGAATTGTATCCATCAATAATATTGATCAGGTTGCCATTTCTGGTTTTAATATAAAACGCATTCAAGGCTGCACCATAGTTTGGCAATATGTCAGCACTTAAGCCTGATGAATGTGAAAGAACGATTTTTTCCGATGAACCGAATGGTAGTTTTTCCGTTTTAAACATTTTAAAAAAAGGTGGCCTTAAACAAGACAAATGTATGCATGAATACGTTTTCTCCTACTTTTAAAAGAAGTAGTCAGAAACAAAAAATGTTTTTTTTCCTACAGATTCATCCGACAAGAAATGAAGCAATTTGTTTAACTATTTGACTTTAAGAACTATTAAAAAAAAAGGAGTCGATTAATATTTCTCCGGCTCAAAATCTAATACTGCAGAATTCATGCAATATCGCTTTCCTGTTGGTGGCGGCCCGTCGTCAAAAAGGTGTCCAAGGTGTCCATCGCATCTACCGCAAAGGACCTCTATTCTGGTCATGCCATAGCTTTTATCCTCGATATATTTTACACTGTTTGTACTTTTGGTTTTGAAAAAACTAGGCCAGCCGCATGAACTTGAAAATTTGGAATCCGACTTAAAAAGTTCGTTTCCACAAGCTGCACAATAATAGTTTCCCAAGCCTTCAGTATTCCAGTATTTTCCAGTAAATGGTCTTTCTGTATCCTTGTTTCGGGAAATTTCAAAAACCTCCTCTGACAAAACTTTTTTCCATTCAGCATCTGATACTTTTAAAGTGGTGGTGTCGGTTCTTGAATAATATGGATTTTTGTTTCCAGTTGACATTCTTTGGTCCTTATTTTTAATTGTTTCTTTTGGGGGCTGGCTTTGACAAGAAGAAAACATCCCCATCAAAACCAAGGCTGAGATAAGTACTTTCATGTAATTGTTATTGTTTGATTAAATGTAATGCTTCCTGACTGGACCAATCGAATCCTTCGAGCTTGCTTAGCAAGAGTTTTCCATTTGGACCTATTAAATAGGTAGTAGGAAAAACTCTGATACCAATTTCGTTGAACGATTCAACAGATTGATAAAAAGGAAGTTCTGACCGAAAATGGTTTTTAAACTTTTTGATTTTGGAAAAAGGCTCATCCGAAATCAATACGATTTTAATATTGTCTGCCCCAATTTTATCTTCAAGTGCCTGAATAGATGGAAGTTCTCTGGCACAATCTCCACACCAGGATTGGAAATAACTAACCAGCACATATTTATTTCTCCAGGCTTCAGTAGAAACTGGTTTGCTTTTTAAGTCAAGCAATTTATTTTGGAAAAATGGCAGATCAGGGACCTTTGCATGCTTGATCCAGTAGTTTAAACCAAAACCAAGGGCAAGCAGAACTAAAAAACCTTTATAAAATTTATTTAAACTCATTCGATCAGGAGAGATTCAAGCATTTGTCGGGACTTGAATGGATTCCTTACTTTTAATTTTGAATCTTCCTTTTCGGAAAAGGTTTTTACAAGGAATTTGAAAAATAAAGAAGGCATTCCTCGTTTGGTTTGGTAAAAATGTTCGGCATTAACCGCAATTGCTCCCGCACTTGCCTTTGCATCATAGCCTGTTCTGCCAAGTTTTAAAACCTTGATATTTCTTTCTATTGAGGCCTTAATGCCATCAAAAAGGATATTAAAATAAAGTGCAAACTTTTCGTTGGCTTCAAAATCAAAACCTATGTAGTGGATTTCCAAAACTTCGGCATTATGTTTAAACAAGGTACTAAAAGCCAGCAATTTACCTTCAAAGAAATATCCAATTATCTCAAAATCCTTTTCAGGCCTTTCCAGCATCTTTTGAAAATATGCTTTATTCAGACAGCCAACCTTTACTATTTGCCTTTCCACTACGTGTTTATAAAGATCCTCAATTTGGTCTCCGAATTTTTCAAAATCTTTTGAATTAAAAGTGCGTTTTTCTAAAAGTTCCCCAGCCTTTAAAATTTTTGAAGCCCTTTGTTTGTATTTTTTTGAAAGCTCGTTTAGATAATCATCAAAGGTTTTCCAGTTTGGTTCGAGATGAAATTCCATCAATCGATCTTTATTGTACAACTTAAACCGCTCCCTGTTAAAAATCTCCTTTGGGAAATTAGCAGGAATATCTTTTACCAAAATCCCTGAAAAACTGGTATTTGAAGAATATTGATTTTCAAACTGATTCAACAATTGAAAAATCAAATGTTGATCATCTGGATTCTTGAAATAAAAGCAAGGAAAATTAAGTCGAAAAAGATTTCCACAAATCAAAACTGCTGCTTTTTGTTTGAGAATAAAATCCTTGATTAAAGACAATCCACCGTTTTCAAGTATTTCCGGGCTGTAGTGGCTTGAATTAAAATCAACCAACTGCAAGTAAATGAGGCCTATGATTTGCTCTTTTTTTTCAACGACCAAATAGGCGTAAGAAATATCAGCCAAATTACTTTCCTGAAAAATCAAGAGATTGGTAGATCTAAGATGATGGTTTTCAGGTAAAAAGCTATCCCAAAGTTGCTTGACCTCATTCAAATCTGTAAAGATTTTAAAGTTGGTATCTTTTTCTTTGGTGTGGCAGAATCTCATTTTATCGATTGATGCAATTAACGAAATCTTTCAGTTTTTAGATTTCGATTTTTAACTTATTTGAAACACTTACAAACCAAGTGCCAGTTTTGTTTCTAAAAAATCAACTGAGCGCTTTTTCCAAAAGCTGGCTTGAAAGTCTTGGATCGGCCTTTCCCTGTGTTTCTTTTCTCAATTCACCCATAAATAAACCCAAAAGTCCCTTTTTGCCAGCCTTGTATTCTTTCACTTTTTCCGGCATGGCAGCCAGCACTTTATCGATACTGGTTTGTAGAAAATCCTCATCTGAGTTTTGAAAAAGATTCAAATCGGTGGCAATATCAATCGGTTTTCGGTTTGGATTTTTTGCCATCTCTGGAAAAACCTGCTGTGCTGCAGCTGAATGACTCAATTTATTTTCCAAAACCAATTGTATCAAATCCCCAAGCTGTGACGGCGAAATTTGAAACTGATTAAGGTTCAGATTATGTTCATTTAAAAAACTTCGAACGGCACCCATCATCCAATTGGAGGCGGTTTTTGGGGGTAATTTTAATCCACAAAGCGATTCAAAATATTGAGCGGTTGCCTTATCTTCTGTTAAAAAACTGGCGTCGTATTCAGATAATGCATACGTTTTGGTGAATTTTTCAAAAAGCACTTCTGGTAACTCTGGCATTGACTCAGTTATTTTTGCCAACCAAGGTTCATCCACAAAAATCGGTTGCATATCTGGCTCAGGAAAATACCGGTAATCGTTCAACGTTTCTTTAGAACGCATGGCATATGTTTCTCCAGTTTCGGCATTAAACATTCTGGTTTCAGAATCAATTTCCTTTCCTGCCTCCAAAAGTGCAATTTGTCTGCTTTGTTCAAAATCTATGGCCTTTTGTACAAATCGAAAACTATTCATATTTTTGATCTCTACTTTTTTTCCGTATTGCGTTGAATTCCTGGACATTACCGATACATTGGCATCGCAACGAAACGAACCTTCTTCCATGTTGCCATCACAAATCTCCAGATACCGGACCAACTTGCGAACCTCCATTAGAAACGAGGCAGCTTCTTCCGAAGAACGCAAATCGGGCTCCGATACTATTTCAATGAGCGGAGTTCCCGCCCGGTTTAAATCAACCTGAGATTCTGTACTTGATTCCTGGTGAATGAGCTTTCCTGCATCCTCCTCCATGTGAATCCGGTTAAGCGTAATCGATTTTTCTGTTCCGTCCTTGCTTCTGATTTTGACATATCCACCTTTACAAATAGGTGCTTTGTCCTGGGTAATCTGGTAGCCTTTTGGCAAATCAGGATAGAAATAGTTTTTCCTGTCAAAAAAATTAAGCCTGTTAATCGTACAATGGCATGCCAGGCCCATTTTGATGGCAAATTCTACTGCTGTTTTATTGGCGACTGGTAAAGTTCCGGGATGTCCCAGCGAAATGGCTGAAGTTAAAGTATTTGGCTCCTGACCAAAGAGAACTGCATCACCACAAAACATTTTACTTTTGGTTTGAAGTTGGGCATGGATTTCAAGACCGACAACGAGGGTATATTCTTTCTGCATGAATGGTTTATACGTCAATCTAAGACCAAAACGAAGGTCAAAAATGTACTATATTTTTAAATTTATCGTTTAAAATTTAAGCCCTGGACTTAAACCTTTGGCACAACACCAATATAATTATCTGGTCTGATTTGCAACAATTCTGCTTTTACATTTTCACTAAGGTCCAGCTGGTTTATGAAATTTTGAAAATCTTCTAAACTCAATTTCTGGCCTGTCCGCGAAAGTTTTTTCAAAGCCTCATAAGGCTGTGGATACAGTTCTCTGCGCAATATGGTTTGAATGGCTTCAGATACCACTTCGATATGTGCATTCAAATCCTCAGAAATCCAGTTTGTATTGAGTTCTATTTTTTTCATTCCCTTTGTAATGGACTGATAGGCAACCAAACAATGGCCAATAGGCACACCAATGTTTCGTAAAACTGTACTATCCGAAAGGTCTCTTTGCAAACGGGAAATCGGCAATTTTGAAGAAAAATGATGCATCAAAGCATTGGCAATCCCCAGATTTCCCTCTGCATTTTCAAAATCAATTGGGTTCACCTTGTGCGGCATGGCCGATGAACCAACTTCGCCAGCATTAATTTTTTGCTTGAGGTAATCAATTGAAATGTATTGCCAAATGTCTCTACAAAAATCAATTAGAATGGTATTGATTCTTTCAAGGCCATTCATGTAGGCCGCCAGATTGTCATAATGCTCAATTTGGGTAGTAAACTGGCTTCTTTCCAGGCCAAGATTGGCCACAAAAATATTTCCAAAAGCCACCCAATCTACATTTGAATACGCAATCAGATGGGCATTAAATCCACCAGTGGCTCCGCCAAATTTGGCTGAATATGGCACTTGATTTAAGAGTTTTAGTTGCTTTTCAATCCGTTCAGAAAAGACCAAAAGTTCTTTACCAAATCGGGTAGGCGTAGCAGCTTGTCCATGCGTTCTTGCCAGCATTGGAATGTTTATCCATGAATTTCCCAAATCCTTTATAACCGCCAGCAAGTCCAGAATTTTAGGCAAAAGCACGCTTTCCGTGCTCTCCTTCATTAAAAGTGGAATTGCTGTATTGTTGATATCCTGAGAAGTCAAACCAAAGTGAACAAACTCTGTCCATGCAGAAAGTCCTTCACTTTCAAGCTTTTGTTTTACAAAATATTCAACCGCTTTGACATCATGGTTGATTTGTTTTTCAATTACTTTTACACTTTCAGCCTGCCCAAGGTCAAAGTTTTCAACCCATTTTCGAAGTGTATTGTGACTTCCTGATGGCAGTTTGGGACAGTTTTTCAGGTTAAGTTCAGTAAGCGCAATCAGATATTCAACCTCAATGCGAATGCGGTATTTTATTAAGGCAAACTCAGAATAATAGGGAATAAGTGATTGAATGTGAGTTGAGTAACGGCCATCCAGTGGCGAAATAGCGGATAGAGATTGATTAGACATTTTCCATTTCCAAAGGACAAAGGTCTATAATTTCGATCATTTGTGGTTGATAATAATTCTTGCTTCCTGCTCATCCTATTTAAAAAGAAGAAAAATAATTTTACTAAAAACTACCTTTATTGTCTTTCAATGATTTATTATATTTTTCAAATTTTAGGACTAAAAAATAATTTGGTTCTTCTCCATTTTGAGTGGAATTGGGGAAAATGCATTAGAATTGGGGCATGGAGATTACGGAAATGTTTAGCATGGCACTGGGGCTTTCCAAGCCTTGGTTTATAGAGAAAGTTGAATTTG
>JBIPOE010000063.1:0-24211 GCA_044379485.1 Catalimonadaceae bacterium | reverse complement strand
CATGTGCATCTGGATATGCCTTTTATGGGAACCTATTCGTCTGATAATTACGAAACAGGAACCCGTGCCGCTTTATTTGGTGGAACCACGATGGTCATTGATTTCATTTTGCAAACCCAGGGAAAATCCTTGCGAAATGCCCTTGAGGCCTGGCAGGGACGCTCCAATGGAAATGCAGTTGGCGATTATTCCTTCCATATGGCAGTGACTGATTTTAACGAAGACACCAAAAAAGAAATCGGCGAAATGGTTGAAAAAGAGGGTATTACTTCTTTCAAAACCTTTATGGCTTACAAAGGTGCTTTGATGATTAACGATAGCCAGATGATTGGTTTGATGCAGGAAGTTAAAAAATATAATGCACTGGTAACAGTCCATGCAACCAATGGCGATATGATTGATTATCTAATTGCCAGGCACAGGTCTGAGGGAAACCTTTCTCCACTGTATCATTATCTGAGTCAACCAGAAGTTACAGAAGCAGAGGCCAGTGGACGTTTTTCTGAGCTTGCGCAATACACGGGAGTGAGGGGCTACATCGTGCACATGACTTGCGAAGGTGCTCTGAATGCCGTTCGGGATGTTTCCAAAATGAACCACAACGTGATTGCTGAAACCTGCATTCAATACCTGATGCTGGATGCTTCTTTGTATGAAAAAGATTTTGATGGTGCCAAATATGTAATGAGTCCTCCGCTTCGGCAAAAAAAGGACCAGGCCTCATTGTGGTCTGGCATTCAACAAGGTACGGTTCAGGTGGTTGCTACAGACCATTGCCCATTTAAATGGGAACAAAAGCTGATGGGCAAAGACGATTTCAGCAAAATCCCGAATGGCCACCCAGCCATTGAGCACCGAATGGAATTGCTCTTCAGCGAAGGTGTGGCCAAAGGCAGAATCAACCTGAACAAATTTGTGGAGGTCAACTCCACCAATGCGGCCAAGATTTTTGGCATGTTTCCTCAAAAAGGGACGCTAGGCATTGGCTCAGATGCAGATATTGTCATCTTCGACCCGAATGAAAAACACACCATTTCTGCCAAAACGCACCATATGAATGTGGATTATTCTGCCTACGAAGGCGTGGAAGTAACCGGCAAAGTCAAAACCGTAATCCTGAGAGGAGAAGTGGCCATTGACCAAAATGACTGCAAAATTCAAAAAGGATATGGACGGTTTATAAAAAGAGTTTAGAGTTTAAAGTTATGGGTTTAAAGTTAAATTGATATGGAGGGGAGGAGTATCGTTGCGAATAAATCTTATCAGTTCGCTTTGGAAATCATTAAGGTTTACAAGGAGTTGAATAATGAAAATAAAGAATTTATCTTGTCGAAACAACTTTTAAGGTCAGGTACTTCAATTGGGGCAAATGTAAATGAGGGTCTTTCTGCTGAGTCGAAAAGAGACTTTATCCATACGCTTAATATTTCTTTAAAAGAATCAAGAGAAACTTTATATTGGTTAAACCTTTTAAAAGACAGCGAATTTATTTCGGCTGAATCTTTTCAATCACTTTCTGTTGAATGTGGTAGTATCACTAAAATGCTAAGCAGTATAATTTTAACCACCAAAAGAAAGTATTTAGAAAAACCAGTTTTAAACTCAGAACTCTAAACTTTGAACTTTAAACAAAATTTAATTTAAAAAGATTATGCCTCGAAACATCAAATCAGGACTTATTCAACTTTCACTTCCTATGACGGAAGGAGAAGGCAGCATTCAGGAAATAATGGATGCCATGTTGCAAAAACATATCCCATACATAGATGAGGCAGGCAAAAAGGGCGTGCAGATTTTGTGTTTTCAGGAGATTTTCAACACCCCATATTTTTGCCCAGGCCAGGATAAAAACTGGTATGCTTCTGCAGAAACCGTTCCTGGCCCTACAACAGAACTGATGCAGACCTATGCAAAAAAGTATCAGATGGTCATTATTGTTCCGATTTATGAAAAGGAGCAAGCCGGTGTTTTTTACAATACAGCAGCTGTAATAGATGCAGATGGAACCTATCTTGGAAAATACCGGAAAAACCACATTCCCCATACCGGAGGTTTTTGGGAGAAATTCTTTTTTAAGCCCGGAAACATGGGATATCCCGTTTTTCAAACCAAATATGCCAAGGTCGGCGTTTACATTTGCTATGACCGCCACTTTCCAGACGGAGCAAGATGCTTGGGATTGAATGGCGCCGAAATTGTGTACAATCCATCTGCAACAACGGTTGGCCAGTCACAATATCTTTGGAAATTGGAACAACCTGCACATGCTGTGGCCAATGGATATTTTATGGGTTGCATCAATCGGGTAGGCGAAGAAAAACCATGGAATCTGGGCCGGTTTTATGGAACATCGTATTTTGTAAATCCCCGGGGCCAGATCATTGCAGAAGCTTCTGAATTCAATGATGAACTTTTAATTGCTGATTTTGATCTGGAAATGATTGAGGAGGTGCGATCTACCTGGCAGTTTTTCAGAGATCGTAGGCCGGAGACTTATGGAAAAATTACTGAATTGTAGTTGTCACCTTCAGGATCAAATCCATTTAAATACCTAAATCTTAAATATTCAGATCTGGTCAAAACTTATTTATTTTCGTTTTATTCCAAATAATCCGGCAAGTGAAAATCCGCCGGACTTTCTTCTTGTTGACACTTTGGTTCCTGTTGGACAATCCTTCCAATAAACGTCAACGGCGTTCTTTTTACGCATTTCAGCTGAAACTGGCGGTATATTTGGTTTTTGCGCAAAATCAACAACAACGTTTGTACATTTTAACCTATGGGGTTTTAGGGAAATACCAACATAATGTATATTTTCATTTAGAATATTTCGTTTATATTCAGAACCATCACCACCTTTGTCCAACAAAAAATACATAACCACATCTATTGGATCTCCTGAACCTGTGTAATAATTTTCTGCTACTTCAGTATTTGCATTTAAGTACTGATGAACTCTATCTTTAAATGACTTTCCATCAGAACTTTGATGACCAATAAAACCAGAAGTTCCCATATCTTTTGCATGAACCATGGCGGCCTTATACAAAGAAAAAGCTGGCATCAATGGAAATGTACTCTTTTTTGTGAGCATCTCTTTTTTGAGATTTGAAACTTCAATCAAGCTGGTATCATACCCAGACTTATTGATTACTTCATTTACAAATGCCCGCCCATCATACCTTGCCAGATTAAAAAGAGCTATTATTTGTTTTTCATCTTCGGAAAGATAAAACTCTTTAGCCGCTGTATTTAATGGGGAAAACTTCGATGAGGAAAATAGATTTTTCAATATAGAATTTGGATCGCTGGAAAAGACCTTCTTCCAGGGATTAATGCAAAGGCAAAAAGCCAGAACAAAACCAAACAATTTAGAAAAATCTCTTTTGAACATAAATCCTCCGCCTTGGAGAAGCAGTGTTATTAATGCCTTGAACTGGTGTAAAGGTAAACGGGACATTAAAAGAAAAATAGTTTTTAATTAGAATTTAATTACAAAGCGTTAAACCAACCGTTTTAGAGGACAAAGTGAAATCAGAAATAAAAATACTCCTATAATTGATTTGAAATTACTGGGTTAATTCTTTTTTTGAGGTGCTAAGAGAAATAGACCTGAGTACTGTAGAAGAAGAAATCTGGGTCTCTAGCTCCATAATTTGAGATTATGAATCGTTGAATTCGTCCGTTTAGGTTTTCTGCTCTTGCACTTGTTTGTCCATGTTTAAAATAAAGTCTAAATGAAAATTGAACATACTTTTTCTTTATGGCCTTACCGCTTTGGCGGGATAAACTATTCCGGTTTCTTTCGCCTTTGGCGAACACATCCTCCATAGGCGGACAAGGCAAGAGAAATGATTTATGGCATGTTCAATTTTTTAATAGACTTGATATAACCTAAATTTCCAATAAATTGTAGCAATAGAATAAAATTTTGAAAAAAACTTCGGCCCTACCTTCTCCGATAGTATTGCTCTATAGCATTTGCATAGGGGACAAAAATCTGTTAAGCCTTTAAAATTGCCAATCCTCTTTTTGTATCCACAAAAGAAAACGACTTAAACCAACCCAAATAACAAGCAACTTTTACAGAATCATGGATCATGCCATGGTGGTTAAAATCATCAACCAATATGTATCCATTTTTGGCGATGAGATTTTTGGCAATCCACAAATCAAATAGTTTTCCTAAGTATGTATGTTCTCCATCAATATGAATAACCTCAAATGGTCCGGAATATCCCAAAGTTTTTTGAACTGCTGTGGAAGACGAAAAACCCTCCAAAAGGAAAAAATCAACAGGATTGCCCTCTGACTTCAATTCCAGAAAAGTATCTTTTGCCCTACCCAATCCATTGTTAACATATAGATTTGGGTCCACCCCAAAGTAAGCCTTTTTCCCGGAAATCGCTTTTGCAAATACAACGCCTGAATATCCTGAACGAACCCCAAATTCTAACAATTTAGGCGCATCAAATTGCTTCCCAATAAATTCATAAATCCTATGATAGTAAGGATAGTAGTTACCGCAAAGCAACCAATCATCACCCAATGACTCATCTCCTGGTAGCCAGCAAGGATAGCGTTGTCCACTTTTGTTTGTAAATAGTATTTCAGAATCCGGAGATTCATTTTTTAACAGGCCAGACCAATCAATAGCTTGTTCAACCTTATCTAAATCAAACTTTAAATTTTTAACATCAATGGCCAGGGCATCTTTTACCTCAACAGGAACGTCAAGTGAGGCAAAATCACTTTGTAAAGATCTGATCTTTGAGCTGACGATTTTAGATAATACTTGTAACTTATTCATTAATATGGACTTAACTGCTTTTCTGTTTCGTTAATTATTGCAATTTCACTGGCTGATAAGGAACTATCTTTATGTAAGGCAATTACATCAAAGTGGTGACCATTTCCTTTATACATGGCTGTTGAAAATAATTCCATTTCCTTTAACTCCTTTGAATCAAAACCGTATTGGATATGAAGAAAATTTCCAAGGTTAGAAAACCAGATAAAACGATCATAACCACAAGTTTGTAGCACTTCAAATGGCTGTAAAACATCATTGCCAACCAAATTAAAGAGTGGTGTATTCCATTCGAAAATAATGGCGGGTTTAGTAGTGGATAAAGTTTTGCTTGCTCCACCAATTGCTTTTCCATCAAATCCATCAATATCAATTTTGATAAGATCAGGAGCACCAAAACTGGTTTCTTCAATAATCTGGTCCAGGGTTTTGCTCATCTCTTTTTCAGATCCTATGGCAGAGCCTGTTGTAGGATCCTTTTTATCAATAGTACTAACAAGCTCCTCTTTATCAGAAAGAAGCGAAAATACATTTGTACTTTTTTGTTTCACAGATTTCAGGTTAAATTCCTGAAAACTATAAAACTCAGTATCCCCATCCACACAAAGATATTGTCCAATTTTGTTGGGAAAATTTGCTTCCAAAAATAGTACTGTATCGCCAACAGCGGCACCAACATCAATTACTTTCAGTGATTTTCCTTCAGTTTTTGAAGATAAGGCCTTAACCAAAGCATAAAGAGGCTGATTAAATTTAGGGTACATACGACAAACTAAACTGTACCAATGTCCATTGGTCAAAACTACATCCTTCCCGTGTAGAACACTAGTTACCAATCCTTTATAATTAGAATTCTGCCATTTCCAGATTGTATTCCATACTTTTGAAATCAATGGAATTTTTCTAAGACCTGTGCTGTTAATCAGAGCATTGTATATTAGGCTCCAGAAAAAATTTGTTTTAAGCAAACGAATAATATTTCGTGCAAAAGTCTAAAAAAAAGCTTTAAGTTTTGACTTATTATGAATTAGAGCCCATATTTTTATTCAGGCTTGTTTTTCATAAACAAAACCAAATTTGTATTTGAATTATTACCACATTATAGATTTATTTGCCACTTAATTTTAAAAATTAATGAAAAAAATATCTATTCTAATTTTTATCGGATTATTTTCTGTAATTACTCAATCCATAACATTTGCACAACTAACATTCTGGAATGATTTGTATGTGTACTATCCATTTAACAATAATGCCCTCGATTATTCAGGTAACGAGATTCACGCAACTGGGTTTAATGTTACCCCAGCTGTTGGGGTTTTCGGAGATTCTGCCGGGGCGTATTCCTACAATGGGATTGATTCCAAAGTAACCAGACCATTCCTAAACCTGGGAGATAGCTGCACTCTGGCAGGCTGGTTTTATTCTGAGGCGGATTCTCAATCAACTGGACTCATTTATAACGGACACACCGGACAAAATGGTTATGGTATTTTTGTTAAAAAGCCTTTTGGAAACTTTGGAAATGGATTCCTGGGAAAAACCCTGGTTATTGTTCAAGGGGGTGTAAATCAATCATATTTTAACAACCAGTTTGAACTTCCTAAAAACCAATGGCTGCATATTGCTTTGGTTAGAAGAGGCCAAATGTTAGAGATTTATATCGATGGCGTGTTTCAAACCATGGCCAATATTGTCGCAAACCCACCGCAAGGAGATTTTAGCGTGGGCTCTTCCACGGAGCATATCAATGAGGGTTATCCATCATTTCGAGGTCGAATAGATGAACTGATGGTTTTTAGGTCCGCGATTTCTGCTCAGAATGTTTTAAAGGTATATCAATCAAATGTGACTGATAATAAACCAATTGTAAACAACTTAAATGGAATTAAAATATTAAACAATCCAATCAATAATGGATTACTATCGATTGTGAGTGAAAGAACAGATTTACAAACCATTAACATTGTTGATGTTCAAGGCAAGGTTTGTTTAGAAAAAGACTTAGGTCAAAATGAAAAACACACAAACATTAATATAAGTAGTTTAAATCCAGGCCTATATACTGCTTTGATAAAAACTAATTCAAACACTTCCTCAATAAGATTTATAAAAAAGTAAATTAAAAACACGGTTTTAAAGAGCCCATTTTGACATCAGGTCAAAATGGGCTTTTATGTTAATTGCCAATTCTGATCAATCAAAGCTTTATTTGCAATTCAATATGTTATTTTAAAACCTGTGGTAATGGCTGTTCATGATTGCAAATTGGCTCAATAAACTCTGGTATTGGACAAAATATCCTTTCAAATTTCTGCTTTATCAAGCGATTGATATAGTTGTAATTCAAAAAAAGGTTATTCCAAAACCTAAATCAGTTTTAATTTTCAGGCTTGATTTGGTTGGAGACTTTGTAATGTCCAGAGCTTTTTTTAGTCCTTTAAACCAGATAGGACGGTTCAAAAGATATTCGCTGAGCCTTGCCTGTAATGAAATTGTAAAAAATCTGGTGGAAGGATTTGACGAAAAAACTTTTGACCATGTGTTTTACATCAACAGGCCAAAGTTCTTAAATAATGCATCTTATAGATTTAAGATCTTAAGCGAGATTAGAGAAAAAGGATTTGAAGTGGTGATTTGCCCGATGCATACCCGCCAATTTCTTTTAGAATCTGTAGTGAGATGCAGTGGAGCAAAGTTAAAAATCGGAACAACAGGGATTGGAAAACACATGTTTGATTGGCAGCAAAAAATGGCCGATTCCTGGTATAATGAACTCATTACAAATCCAAAAGAGCCTCTATTTGAATTTTATAGAAATCAATATTTTTTCAATTCTCTGGCCAAAGAAAATCTTGGCGTTTTGAATATAAAATGCAGAGTAAAAGCTGAATGGTTAAATAAAACTCCTGATCAGCCATTTATTCTTTTTGCCCCAGGCGCCAGTGTTGCCTTCAGAAGATGGCCCACAAAAAGTTTTGCAATTTTGGCCAAACAACTACATGAAAAATACAAATTACAAATTTTTGTAATCGGTTCTGGCTCAGAGAAATACTTGTTTGATGAGATTTTTGAAATGGCTGGTAAGCCTGAATATTTGAGAAATTTATGTGGAGAACTATCTCTTTCGCAATCTATTGCCTGGATGAGCAAAGCCAAACTATTAATCAGCAATGAGTCCGCCCCAGTACACATGGCAGCTATGGTTGATTGTCCTACTATTTGCCTATCAAATGGTAGTCACTATTTGCGGTGGAATTCATATCCGGCTGAGATGAAAACAAGAATTCAAACGATTTATCCAATATCATTTACTTCTTATTCTGATTTGGAAAAACTATATTTTTATACAGACCAATGTCCAATTGCAATAAATGAAATAACAATTGACGGAATAATGAAAGATATTGAAGAATTCGGAATAAAATGCTAAATCCTATCGAAGTTTTATTTCAACTGCATGGCCATTCAAATTATAGGTAATAACCCTATCTGGCTTCATTTTTTCTTCGTTAACAAATTTAATAATTCCATCAGTATCGATATACCCAAAATCATCGTAAATAATCATTCCTCCAACAGCCAACCTAGGCCAAATCCACTCAACAATATCTTTAGTTGACAAGTAAACGTCCACATCAACATGGCAAAGGCAAAACTTTCTATCGGAAATTCTGGATCCAGTATCTTCTGGAAATATCCCCTTCAATAATTCAAAATTATTAAGACCTAAATCCCTAGACAGCAAATCTTTAACAGTTTGCTCACTGGTATCAGCATGTTCACCTCCATTGTATTGGGAATCAGCATCTGTTGCCTTCACAACACCGGTAAAGGTATCTGCTAAAAATATTTTTTTGCCAGGTGCTACTGCATTTAGTTTTGAAGCCATAACCCCTGCTGTTCCACCACGCCAAACTCCTACTTCCAATAAATCTCCTTCGATCTGATTTGGAATTTGAGATACTAAATCCCATAATTCATAATTTCTATAAATATCAACCAATGTATGACCTTTGATTTTTTCAAATACTTTGATAAAATCTTTATCGATTTTCCAGGGTGCATAGTTGGAGTAAGGCCGAATAATTTCACTATTCTCTGCAAGTCTTTCATTCCTGAAAGGCCTGACCTCTAAATTAAGTTTTTTGGTCCGATAAATTTTCTTTAATACATTGGTAACTAGACCCATTATGAATTTTTATTATTAAATTAGGGTGTAAATTAAAACTAAAATAAATCGATAAAAAAGACTTTAAAAATAAACACTAACAAAAAAGCCCTGGTTTTTTCAACCAAGGCTTTTCTTAAATTTAGAATTACTTTTTTAAAAAATCGAAACTCTACTATATTCATATTTTTCAGAATTTTTAACCCGCACGATGTAAAAACCTGGTTTTAAATTCGAAGAATTGAATTTGGCTTCATTTCCAAGTAAGTCAACATCAATTGAACTGCTAAGATCTTTTCCTTCTAAATTAAATATTTTTACCTCCTTTATCTCTTTTCCTTCAATACTAAATTTTCCATTTGAGGGATTGGGGTAAATCTTAAAACTATTTTTATCGGAAATAAGAGGATTTGAATGAGTGGTTAAACCTTCTGAAAACAACCTTGCAATAAAAGTAGGTTCGAGATTTTTCTTAAATGCAACTACATCATCAATTTTACCAAAAAAAGCGGGAAAGCCTCCAGCCAACTGTTGTGGATTCATACCAACACTGAATGTAGAAGTTGGAGGATTAAATGGCCTAAAACCTGCTCCTTGAAGTTGCCCATTTACATACAACTCAAAGTTACTGCCACGGATCATTAATGTCAAATGTGTCCACTGATTTAATGGCATGTTATAGGAAGTATCGACAATATCTTGAGATAATCCGCCTTGTACTACTACAATTTTACTTCCCAAACCGTAAGTGGTACCGGATTTTTTAATAAATAATCCATACCCATCAGCACCTGAATTTCCATTATACATTAAACACGAATTTTGAAAAAGAGAGGTTGAATAAAACCAACCTGCCAAAGCAATGGTATCTTCCAAATTTAAAAATGGCCTATTAATTCTGGATGTAGTTCCATTATGACGGTAACAAGTTCCTTCAACACCAAAATAACCCGTATCGGATATTAGATTTTGACCTATCGCATGCAGGCCATTTCCGCTGTAATCATTACAATCCCCATCGAACGGATAGTATATTACCGCTTCATCAAGTAAGTCTAATTGTGCATTAGCTAGTTGAGCAGTAAAAAGAAAGCTTGTTATCAAGCAAAAAATAGTACGATTCATTTTCATTATAAAAACATTTAGGTTACAAACAATAAATAAAATTAGAAAAAAACTCCTAATTCAACCTCCACGGAACAATCATAGTAAATTCTGGAATATGCACCTCAAAGTTTATACCATCCACAATTCGCTCCATTTGGTAAGTTCCCATCATGCGGCCAACACCAGATTTGAGATTACATCCACTTACATATTCATGAAATTCACCAGGCTCCAACACAGGCTGCTGACCAACTACCCCATCACCACTCACTTCTCTGCATTCTCCCATCAAATCAAATATCAACCAATGTCTTCTCAACAATTGGACTGTGTAGTTAGAGTAATTTTCGATTAAAATTTTGTAGGTAAAAACATAGTGATCCTTATTCGGAATTGAGTAATCCTTTTGAAACTCAGTTTGAACCGTCACTTTTACCCCGTCTGTTACCTGGGCTACCATTTTTCTTTAGTTTTTAAATTTGAATTGGAAATTACGGCATAGAGTTTTAAAGTGCCAAACAAAACTGAAAATTTACTGATTTTCAACTTTTGGCAAATTCTTTTCAGAGACTGCTTTTGTGTCATTTTTTCTCCCTACATATTTACGGCTTAAATAAAAAAGTGGCAGAAGTCAAAATTGAAGAAAGCTGGAAAACAAGATTGGGTTCAGAATTTAACAAACCCTATTTTGAATTTCTAATATCGTTTGTAAAAGAAGAATACAAAACGCAAACCATCTACCCACCTGCAAAGTTGATTTTCAATGCATTTGAGGCTTGTAACTGGGACAATTTAAAGGTGGTTATTCTCGGGCAGGATCCCTATATAAATCCTGAACAGGCAATGGGTTTGAGTTTTTCGGTTCCGGATGGCATTCGTAAACCTCCATCTTTACTCAATATTTTTAAAGAAATAAAAAAAGAACTAAACCAGGAAATTCCAATTTCAGGCGACCTTACCCGGTGGGCCAATCAAGGTATTTTGTTACTGAATTCGGTTTTAACCGTCCGTGCAGGACTTTCAAATTCTCACCAGGGAAAAGGATGGGAAACTTTTACAGATGAAGTTATTCAGCTCATTTCCAGAGAAAAAGAAGGTGTCGTTTTTTTACTTTGGGGAAGTCCGGCAAGAAAAAAAGCAGGCTATATAGATGGTTCAAAACACCTTGTTTTGGAATCTGCACACCCATCGCCCATGAGTGTGGAAAGGGGTTTTTTTGGAAACGGTCATTTTGTGAAGTGCAATGAATATTTGATTTCGAAAGGACAAAATCCAATCATTTGGTAACTTGCCGGCATTATGAAAAGAATTTTTATTACTACTTGTATATTCCTTTTTTGCCTTACACCCTTTGGTTGTGAGGAGGCGGAACAAATTCAAACCGCTATCAGCGAGGGAGATATCACTTCCGGATTAAAAGAAGCACTTAAAATTGGAGCTTCAAAAGCTGGAAATAGCCTAAGTCTTACAGATGGTTATTTTAAAGGTGGTGCATTAAAATTACTATTACCAATTGAGGCACAACCAATAATTAAGTATATAGGTGTAATTCCTGGTGGCCAACCCTTATTAGATGAAGTAGTGTTGTTAATGAATAGGGGAGCAGAAAAAGCTGCCTCTAAAGCTGCCCCAATTTTTGTAAGTGCAATTGATAGTTTTACAGTTAAAGATGGCAAAAATATTTTACTGGGTGCCGACACTGCAGCAACTAACTTTTTGCGAGTAAAGACTTTCAGGCAACTTTCAATTGCTTTTGCTCCAGAAATAAACAACTCTATGAATGAGGTTGGGGCGGCAGAAGCATGGAATACATTATTTAAAAACTACAATAACTATATATCAAATGGCATTGGTATTGCATTAGGATTAAGTCCTGTTAATACCAATCTTGGCCAATACGCTACCGAAAAAGCTTTAAATGGCCTTTTCAAAAAAGTAGCCGAAGAAGAAAAAAATATCAGAGACAATCCTCTTCAAAGGACAACTGATTTACTTCAAAGAGTTTTTAAACTTCAAGATTCTCAATAACATAGTTATCCCTTCGTATAATCAATGATCAAAGTCGGTATTTTTTTTGGAGGCCGTTCCAGAGAAAGGGAAATTTCGTTTGCAGGTGGCCGTACAGTATATGACAATCTGGATAAGGCGCTTTTTTCACCTGTTCCATTGTTTATAGACTCTTTGGGCAAAATCACTTTGCTCGATTGGCAACATATATATAAAGGTACCATCCGTGATTTTTTCCCCGGGCCATTGGTTAACCACAGTGGTCGTCCTTATCAGGTGTATGCAGATTCTTTGGGTAGCCTTTCTGAAAGTGAATATACCGAAATCCAAAATGGAATCGGCAAACCAATTGCGATTGAAGAAATTCCACAAATCATTGACATTGCATTTCTAACCTTGCATGGACCTTATGGGGAAGATGGAAGCATTCAAGGAATTCTGGATTGGCTCAACATTCCTTTCACAGGTTCCGGTATTTTCCCTTCAGCTTTTGGAATTAATAAAACGACCCAAAGACGTCTATTTGAAGAACTAGGTTTTGAAGGACCCAGGTTTCAAATTGTATCAAGAAATGAATTTCTTTCTCCAAATGGCATAGAGAAAATCTTTCAAAAAATTGAAATAGAAGTAGGCTTTCCCTGTGTGGTAAAAGCACCGCATCAAGGTTCTTCCATTGGAGTTGGCATTGTAAAAAATGCTGATATTCAATCCTTAAGTGCTGCTTTGTATAAAAGTTTTTTTCTTGAAGAAATTAAACAAACCGAGTGGAAATCGAAAACAGAATCCGATAAAATTCAATGGCTTCAAGGATTTCTGGATGTGAGAACAGGTGTGGGTTTGCCAGTTTCAGTTTACAAATCAGTTTTAAATCCACCGGTTCACCGATTTTTTCAACCTGAAGAACTTCTTACGTTTTTGGATTCAACTGGATGGGCAACCATCATTTTAGAACCAGATGATGCTGAGGACGAAGTCCTTATTGAAAGTTTCATAGAAGGAAAGGAATTTTCCTGCATTGTGGTTGAAGGATTAGACTCAGAACCGATCGCCCTCCCTCCTACTGAAATTATAAAATACACAGATATCTTTGATTACAGATCCAAATATCTGCCAGGCATTTCCAGAAAAATAACGCCGATAGACGTACCCTTAAGCCATTTGGAAAATATTCGTTCCGATTGTGAGCGTATGTACAAAATATTTGGTTTTCAGGTATATGCACGTTTAGATGGCTTTATAAAACCAGATGGCAAAGTCATTTTAAATGATCCGAATACAACTTCGGGTATGTTGCCTTCTTCCTTCTTTTTTCACCAATCTGCCGAAATTGGTTTGAATCCATCTCAGTTTCTCACCTATATCATTTTTGGTTCTTTAAGAAACCGGATGAAAAGTGGAAAACTTCGTGCAAAAGTTGCCGCAATTGAAGCCAAACTTGAACAACTTTTAGCTGAAAAAGTGGCCAATCAAAAAACCAGAATACGGGTTGGCGTGGTTATGGGAGGCTATTCCACAGAAAGGCACATTTCCATGGAAAGCGGAAGAAATATATTTGAAAAACTCTCATCCTCAGATAAATACCTGCCAATTCCTTTGTTTTTAACGGGCTCCGATGAATCTTATCAGATGTATAAATTGCCTGTAAAAATGATGCTGAAGGACAATGCTGATGATGTAAAATACTTGGTTGAAAATCCAAAGCCAGCACATCCATTTATAGAAAATACAATTCAGGCAGCTTCTTCGATAACTAAAAAATTTGCTTCAGACGCCTATTTTTCATCTGAGAAAATAGAGATTGCAAAATTGAAAGATTTGGTGGATGAAGTTTTTATTGCCCTGCATGGCCGGCCAGGTGAAGACGGTTCCCTACAGGAAAAACTGGAAGCGCAAGGAATTTCTTATAATGGATCTGGCGTTGAAAGTTCGAGGACAACGATCAACAAATATGAAACCAATGCACTGCTTCGTACAAATGGCATTTTGGTTGCTGGTCATAGAATGGTGTATAAATCTGATTGGCAAAACGATAAGGAGTCTCTTTTTAATGAAATTGAAAAGCAGTTTACCTTTCCATTTATCGCCAAACCATCCGATGATGGTTGTTCATCTGCCGTTAAAAAAATAAAGACAAAAGCTGAACTTGCTGCATTTTCAGAGTTGATGTTTCGGGAAACTGAAGAAAAGCCAGCAGGCCCCGCTTCTGTTTTAAATCTTAAAGCCAACGAAGAATTTCCTCAAAAACAGGGTTATTTAATAGAAACCCTGATAGAAAAAGGAGAATCCACGCATTTTCTGGAAATTACAGGAGGAATGCTAACCAAACTGGATGCATCTGGAAAACGTGTGTACGAGATTTTTGAACCATCTGAAACCTTGGCTTCTGGTGAGGTTTTATCCTTGGAAGAGAAGTTTTTAGCAGGTGAAGGCCAAAACATCACCCCGGCACGGTTTAGCAAAAACATAGATCAGCAAAATAAAATTTCTGCTGAGGTAAGAAAAACGCTCCAGAAAACCGCAGAAATTTTGAATGTGGAGGGCTATTGCAGAATTGACGCATTTGTCCGGATTTATGAAAATGGAAAAGTGGAAACCATTATCATTGAAATCAATTCTTTGCCTGGTATGACGCCTGCTACCTGTATTTTTCACCAGGCGGCTATCAACCATTTGAAACCGGTGGAATTTATTGATTCAATTTTGGAATATGGCAAAGCAAGAAATTCTGAACTTGCTTTTTTGTAAATTCATTACAAAAAAGAATATTTTAAAATACTGATTTATAAAGTTTTAGGATCAAATTAACGTTCGGCCCACTTCTTTTCCTGCTCTATGTTAAATTGTTCATAGGCAAAATCTGGTATTGGGCCCTCAAATACAATCGGTTTAATTTCCGGTTTGTCCCAATCCAAATATTTTAAAGAAAGGGCCAAGGCATACCCTGTAACCAGGATTACCAAAAATAGAATTGACTCTGTTTTTAGTAAAAATTGCCAACCATTTTGATTAAAATTTTCAGGGATTTCTGTTTGCGCCAATAAAACCGGAGCCATTACCACTATTTCCACTTCAAAAAGCAGAAAAATAATGGCGGGCAAATAGTAACGGAAGTGAAAAGATGTTTTTTCCATTGGCATACTTTCCTCTCCGCATTCATAAGGTGAAATCTTTTGGCTATTAGGCTTTTGAGATTGCAGCAGCCTGGAAAGACCGAAACCTACAGCCACAAAAACCAATGCCCCCGAGAAGAAAGCCAATATCAAAATGTAGCCTGAAATCATTGGGTCAAAACTAATTACAAGTCTTGTATTATTTCAAATATCTCAATCACTAAATTGCCAGCCAAAATCAATCCGCAATTCATGGATTTAAGGGAAACGATACAAAGGCTGCGAAACTTCGAAATTAAGATCAGAAAAGCGCTTAATACCCAAATGCAAGGGGACTATCATTCTGTTTTTAAAGGTTCGGGACTGGAGTTCAGCGATGTGCGGGAATACCAATATGGAGACGATGTGCGGACCATTGACTGGAACGTATCAGCAAAAGGCCATGGCACCTTCGTGAAAACCTTTAAAGAGGAAAAAGAACAAACGGTGTTCTTTTTGTTGGATGTTTCTGCTTCACAGGAAGTTGGAAAGCATGGCTCAAAAAAACTGGATATGTGTAAAGAAATTTGTGGTGTACTGTCTTTATCTGCCGTGAAGGAAGGAAGCCAGGTAGGTGTAATTGCTTACAGCAACAAACGGGAAAAGTATATAAAACCCAACAAGGGTATGCAGCATGCGTACAGAATTATTTCCGACCTTTTTAAGATGAAGCCTCTTTCTACGCAAACCGATCTGAATGCAGGCATTTATTTCACCATGAATATGGTAAAGCGTAAAAGTATCATCATTATCCTTTCAGATTTTATAGATAAAAATTATGACCAGGCGCTAAGAACCATCAGCCGGGTTCACGATGTGGTAGTGATTCAATTGATGGACAAAAGAGAGAAAGAGTTTCCAAAACTTGGTATAGTTCCGCTATTTGATCCTGAACAAAAGAAAACTTTTTGGATCAACACTTCCTTGCCTGATTTTACAAGAAATGTAAAAAAACAATTTCAGGCCAACCAAATCCATCTGGAAGATATTTGCAAAAAACAAAAGACCAATTATCTGGCCATCAACACCACAGATGATTATGTTTCGGCATTAATCCGACTGTTTAAAATCAGAAATGGAAAATAAAGAGGAAACCAAACCAATCCGAAACTGGCATCCCTTTGAATATGCCCATGTTGTTTTGTGGCTTATCAAAGATATGTGTTGGGCCCAGGGCTGGATCAAATTGGGAACTGTTATGGTTTTTCCAACAGTTTTGGTGGCCATTATCATCACATGGATTCAAAGAAAAGACGAAATTACCTTGGTGCACAATGCTGCAGTATCTATTTGGATATCAGCCAATAGCCTTTGGATGCTGGCTGAGTTTTACCATTTGGAACCAATTTTAAAACCATGGTCATCAGTTGGATTTGGAGCGGGGCTATTGCTTTTGGGTTTATATTATGGAAAACTTCTTTTTGGGAGAAAGAATTCCGCTTAAAGTTGGAATTTAAGAACTGATAGGCAAAGAAAAAAACAATCCGAACTTTTATTTGAAATGGCTAAATTATTTTTTGATAAGCAATGTATTTTTATTGTTTATCAATAATTTTATTTCTTACTTTGCGCTTTAATATTTAATCGGAATCATGATCTCAAAAAAAAGCAGCTTTTTCTTTAAGGTTTTAAACGTAGTGGTCTGGTTTTGTTTTACAGGCCTTTGTATAGAGGCAGGTGCAATGAGCGTCAATTTTGCTTTCAGTCTGTTTAAAACTGAGTTGGTTCAGGATTTGTATTTAAGACTAGACCTGGGCGAATTGTATCTTCGAAACAAACAGGCCTTTTTTGCCATTAATACTTTTGTCCTGGTTATCGCAATTTCAAAAGCTTATCTATTTATAATGTCATATACCTCACTGGTAAAATTGACCTATCCAGGCAATTTAGCAGTTTTACTTCTGAAAAAATCTTCCAAATCAGTTACATCACATTTGGAATTGGATTGATCAGTTATATGGCCAGTAGATTCGAAAAAACTATTATTTCAAAAGGGTTTCATATTGAAAATTTGAATGAGTTTTTTGGAAAAAGTCCAATATTTCTTTTTATCGCTGTTTTTGTATTCATAATTGCCAAAGTGGTTAAAAGAGGAGTTGTAATCCAAAATGAGATAGATTTAACTGTTTAATCCATGGGTATAGTTGTAAACTTAGACGTAATGATGGCGAGACGAAAGATGTCATTAAATGAACTCTCCGAAAAAGTTGACTTGACCTTATCCAATCTTTCCATTTTAAAAACCGGCAAGGCAAAGGCCATACGATTCAGCACCTTGGAAGCAATATGCAAAGCTCTTGATTGTCAACCAGGAGATATTTTAGAATACCAAAGTGAGAGAAATATAGTTGACTCTCCTACTTTGGTGACCATTTCCTGATACCAGCCCAAACAAAGAAGCCCCTATAAAAAAAGGGCTCTTGGTTTATTTTTTAATCTTCCTAAAGCGGAAATACAATATCCGTCTGAACTTTAAATGGATCCTTTTCAAGCTCAGGATCACCAACATACACTTCATAAGGTGGTCCTGAAGGCGTTAAACCTTTTTCTTTCAGGTATTTCTCTCCTTCTATATAGGCTTGTTCAGACATTTCATAAGGTCCAAAGAAATGTACAACTACCGCCTTTCCAGCTTTTATTTCTTTGGTAGAAATGCCAGCTTCCGGGTGGGCACACTTAGTTGTATAAGGCATGCCAGCAACAAATGTCCAGGGCGCTTTTGGACCATTGTACCAGGCAATTGGCGGGCCGGATCCTTCCATTTTACACTTACCTGCACACTCTCCAATTTTACCAAAAATTGCTCCCAACTTTTGGCCAATCTCTTCCGGAGTTTTAGCAGAATCTTCCATAACCATCAAAATTTGGGCTGGAACTTCTTTTTCTTCCACTGTCATAGTGGGTTGTTTTGAAATGGAATCATTGGAAAGGCTATCTACTACTCCGGTATTTAGAGAATCAGAAGATTCCGTTTTCTCTTCTTTGCTGCCACAAGAAATGGCTACAGCGATTAATGCTGCATAAAGTACTTTATTCATTTTTTTATTGTAGGATTAAACAATTGAGCTGCAATGATATAAAAAAATCGTATTTTATCGCTTACCGGAAAAAGGTAAGAAGTAAAAGAAAAAATGAATTTTGATACCTGTTTTTAAATCCCATTTTCTGCCAATAAAAATCAAAACCACTTTAAAAAAAATTGTGACTGGCTTCCAAATTTTAATTTGGCTTTTATCTAAATCGTCGATGTGGGATTATCCAGCCCTTTTCACTAAGCTTGCAAGCGTTTTATCAAGGTTCAGGTGGTAAGAGTATATTACAAGGAAGGTAAGGATTTGAGGAAAGAAACCGTGCTGGAAGAGATTCAGGAGCTGGACGGTATCGTTTGGGTGGATTTGCAAAACGCATCTGCCTCCGATGAAGATTGGATTGAAGGGCATTTTAGTCTTAGTTTTCAAACACCTCAGGAAGTAGTGGAAATCGAAAGTTCGAGTCGGTATGTGGAGCGGGAGAAAACGATTATTGCCAATTCCAATTTCCTGAAAATCAACTCCAAAAAGCAGGAGGAACCGCATCCTGTGGCTTTTCAGCTGAAGGGAGACATACTTTTTACGCTTCGGTCCGGAGATTCAAGAATTTTTGCGGATACTGTTAGAAAAATGAAAATAAGCAAAGAGCAGTTCCAGACCGGCTCTGATATTTTGCTTAGACTCTTTGAAACCCAGATTGATTATGAAGCCGATTTGGTGGAAACCATTGCAAAAGACATTACAAAAATATCCAAAAGCCTGAACACCAACCGCCAAACTGATAGCAGCAATATATTGGTAATAAACGAATTGCAGGAACAGACTATGCAATTGAGGGCCGGGATCATTGACAAACAACGTGTACTTTCAGCTTGTATGCGTTCTGCATTGTTTCCGGAAGACAGAAAAGACCGGTTGAAAATCATTTTAAAGGATGTTTCCTCTTTGCTGGAATACACCAGTTTCAATTTTGAAAGATTGGAATATTTGCAAAACACATTGATGAACCTGATCACTTTGGAGCAAAATCAGATCATCAAAATTTTTACCGTTTTCAGCATAGTTTTCCTCCCTCCTACCTTGATTGCCAGCATCTTTGGTATGAATTTCAGTTTGATACCTGGCTTAAATTCTCCTTTTGGATTTTGGATTTCTCTGCTTTTTATGTTGGTTTCCAGCCTGGGCATAATCACCTATTTTAGAAATAAAGGTTGGATTTAAATCAATTGGAGCTCGAAAATTTCAAGGATTTTAATATTCAGTTTATTTTCTTAAGCAAAAAATGATACCTTTGCGGCCCAATTCGTAGGTAAACATCTCATGTCCAGTGTAAAAATCTTCTCAGGCACAGTATCCAAATACCTGGCTGAGCAGATTTCAGAACATTACGGAGCTCCACTTGGAGCATTGAAAATCAACAAGTTTAGTGATGGAGAAATGGCACCTGAGTTTCAGGAATCCATCAGAGGAGAAGATGTTTTTTTAATCAATGCTACCTGTGCGCCTGCTGATAATCTGATGGAGCTTTTGCTAATGGCAGATGCTGTAAGAAGATCTTCTGCAAGTAATATCACTGCGGTGATTCCTTATTTTGGGTACGCCAGACAAGATAGGAAGGATAAGCCAAGGGTAGCAATCGGGGCTAAATTGGTTGCCAATCTTTTAACTGCAGCTGGCATTCAAAGGTTAATGACTTTGGATTTGCATGCAGGGCAGATTCAAGGATTTTTTGATTTTCCAGTGGATCATTTGGATGGAACTGCCATTTTTGTTCCTTACATTAAAAGTCTGAAGCTTAACAATTTCATGTTTGCATCAGCAGACGTTGGAGGTGTAGGCAGGGCAAGAATTTATGCAAAGCATTTTGGCGTTGAACTTGCAGTTTGCGATAAGCACAGACTTCGGGCCAATGAAATTGCCACTATGCAGGTAATTGGAGATGTGAGTGGTATGAATGTTTTGCTTGTTGACGATATTGTAGATACTGGTGGAACTCTGGCCAAAGCAGCCGCAGTTTTATTGGAAAAAGGTGCATTAAGTGTCAGGGCTTTTTGCACCCATGGAATTTTCTCTGGCAAGGCTTATGATATTTTGGAAGATTCCCCATTAACTGAAATAGTGGTTACAGATTCGTTGCCACAAAAAAGACTGGATCATCCAAAAGTAAATGTTTTGAGTGTTGCACCACTTTTTGCAAAAGCAATCAGAAGGGTGCATGCTCAGGAATCAATTAGTACGTTATTTCTTTAATTTTTATATAAAACAATTTTCAAAAAATGAAATCAGTAGAGATTGTAGGGTTTAAAAGAGCGAATCTCGGTAAAACCTCTTCTAAAGAGCTCCGGGAAAAAGCTGAAGTACCTTGCGTATTGTATGGTGGAAATGAACAAGTTCATTTTGCTGTACCCATGTATTTATTTAAGGCTTTGGTTTACACACCAGATTCTCATACAGTAAACCTGAATGTGGAAGGCAAAGAATACAAAGCCATTCTTCAGGACATTCAGTTTCACCCGGTTAATGACATCATTCTTCATGCTGACTTTTTAGAGTTGGATGAAAAGAAAGAGGTTAAAATGGAAATTCCTGTTCGAGTTGTAGGGAATTCTGAAGGTGTTGCCAAAGGTGGTAAATTGGTTCAAAGACTTAGAAAAGTAAAAGTTTCTGCTTTGCCAGCAAACCTTCCGGATTTTGTAACCATAGATGTAACTGCGTTAGATCTTGGAAAAACCATTAAGGTAAGTTCCATTCCAGTTGCCAACTACAGAATTCTTAATCCAGCTGCTCTTCCGGTAGTTACGATTGAGATTCCACGAGCTTTGAAAAATCAAAAAGATTAATTTCAAACCAGCTAAAACAAAAAAGCCTCTGGAGCAATTCAGAGGTTTTTTTATGGAAATACATTTTTGGAGCAAATTGAATTCAAACCGCTGTCCGGGATGTTCCGAAGGGCATCCCGGACAACACATGATGCGGATTTGCAATCCGCAAACCAACTGCCTGTGCGATGGAGGCCGACTATAAAAAAAACCTATAAGGTCTGCGAAGACCTTACAGGTTTGGCCTATATCTTAAGTAAAAACCTATAAAGTCGTAAAATAGATTGTTGGTTTAGGAAAAATCCGCTGTCCGGGATGTTCCGAAGGGCATCCCGGACGACACATGATGCGGATTTGCAATCCGCCAACCAACTGCCTGTGCGATGATGGCCAACTGTGGAGGAATACAAATCCCCGGCATCTGAGTTCGGGATCTTATATCCCGAACAGCGGACTACTTCACATAGCCCCTGGCCACATTTGGGCTTTCCGGATTAACTGAAAGTTTGAAAAGCTTAGGATGAATCACAAGATCCATGTCTTCCATGGGCACCGCACCCAATAACACCTCAGTTCCCAAAACCACAGCCCCTACAAAACAATTTCTATTTTCAAAAGTAACCTGAATGGGTCCTACATAAGGAACGGATTGCGAGTTGCCATCGGCTAAAGTTGCCTCCCGTGTTTCAAGAGGTTCCAGGCCTAGCTGGTGGGCTATATGAGATGGAATGCACAAATAAGTTGATCGAGAATCAACAAGACACCTGACTTCGAGTTTTTTAAACTCCGTTTTGGCAGGATTTGAAAGAATAATATTGGAATAAACCAGGCCCATACTTTAATGCTTAAGTGAAACAAATTTAAGCACGAAAGAATAAGGACTCTGCGGAAATGGAATCTTAATGAAAAATTCGCTGTCCGGGATGTTCCGAAGGGCATCCCGGACGACACATGATGCGGATTTGCAATCCGCCAACCAATTGCCTGTGCAATGGAGGCCGACTGTAAAAAAAACCTATAAGGTCTGCGAAGACCTTACAGGTTTGGCCTATATCTTAAGTAAAAACCTATAAAGTCGTAAAATAGATTGTTGGTTTGGGAAAAATCCGCTGTCCGCGATGTTCCGAAGGGCATCCCGGACGACACATGATGCGGATTTGCAATCCGCCAACCAACTGCCTGTACGATCGAGGCCGCCAGTAGAGGATTACAAATCCCCGGCATCTGCGTTCGGGATGCGATATCCCGAACAGCGTAGCGGATTCAAATCCAACTCCAACTCTATTATTCCTAAAAGTACTACTATTTTAAAAAAAACGGGGCTGTCCAAAAAGTTGGTCAGCCCTTTGTTTTTATCTTTAACATTCTTATCTTTAGGACATTATGAAACTGAAGGCGAATGTTCAATTCAAGCCATTGACCGCTCATCAAGCGGTACTATTTCCTCAGAGTTTAGATGATCGGATTGCAAAGGATCATGCAGTTCGGATCGTTAATTCGGTTGTTGACAAGCTCAATATTGATGATATTTTAGAGAGCTATAAAGGAGGTGGCACAAGTAGTTTTCATCCAAGGATAATGCTTAAAGTTTTGTTTTACAGCTACTTTAATAATATTTATTCTTCTAGGAAGATTGCAAAAGCACTGGAGGAGAATATCCATTTCATGTGGCTTTCGGGCAACAGTAACCCAGATTACAGAACCATTAATGAATTCAGAGGCAAGCGTTTGAAGGACAAGATTCAGATACTATTCTCTGAATTGGTGAAACTTATGCATGAGCTTGGATATGTGAGTTTGGAAACCCAGTTTGTGGATGGTACCAAACTTGAGTCGGTTGCCAACCGCTACACCTTTGTATGGAAAAAATCTATAGAGAAAAATAAGGAAAAGCTAGAGAAAAAAGTTCAGTGTATTCTAGGCGAAATTGATAAAACCATTGAATTAGATAAAGTTGAATCCAGCTCAGAAAACGCTGTAAAACAGGTTAATAAAGAAGAATTGGATCAAAAAATTGCGGAACTCAACACAAGGATGGATGAGCTGAGCAAATCCGAAAAGAAGCAGGTGAAGGAGCTTTCCAGGCATGCTCAGAAGCTGGGAGAATATCAGCAACATTTGGATAAAATGGAAGACCGCAACAGCTATTCCAAAACAGATCCTGATGCTACTTTTATGCGAATGAAAGACGATCACATGGGAAATGGTCAATTAAAACCCGCATACAATCTTCAGATCAGTACAGAAAATCAGGTAGTAACCAACTTTTCTATACATCAACGACCCAATGACACAGGAACATTAAAAGCTCATTTAGAGCAGTTTAAGAACTTTTTTGGCCAGCAGAGCAAAACCGTTGTGGCCGATGCCGGCTATGGAAGCGAAGAAAACTATACGTATTTGGAAGTGGAAAATATTGAGCCTTATGTGAAGTACAATCAGTTCTACCAGGAGCAAAAAGGCAATAAGAAAAACCCATTTCAGGCAGCAAACCTATTTTACAATGCGGAAGGCGACTTTTATGTATGTCCAATGGGCCAACGAATGGAGAAAATAGGGACCGCAAAAACAAAATCGGAAAGAGGCTTTGAGTCGGAAGCAACTATTTATCAGGCTATTAGATGTGAAGGATGTCCATTACGTGGTATTTGCCACGATTCAAAAGAGAATCGTCAGATCAAAGTAAACCACAACCTTAACAGATTGAGAGCCATGGCCAGAGATTTACTTCTTTCTGAGGAAGGGATACAATACAGGAAACTTAGATGCATAGAACCAGAATCAGTATTTGGTCAACTAAAAAGCAACAATAGCTTTAATAGAATGAAAATGAGGGGGATACCTAAAGTAGAGATCGACCTTGGCTTGGCAATAATTGGACACAACCTCAGGAAAATTGTGGCCAAAAAGACCACATCCGAAACTGATAGCCTAAAAACGCAACTAAAAACCGTCCTTAAAGCATTCCTTAATCCAATTCGGGCCTTTATAGCTAACTTTTATAAACTTCAAACCAATCTATTGGTTTTCAAACCCAAATCCTCTCTGAATTTGGCCAGATTCTAAAAAAGAAAGGCTGCCCTTTTTAGACAGCCCCTTTTCGTTTAGAGCCTCCTGTC
>JBIPOE010000122.1:0-7081 GCA_044379485.1 Catalimonadaceae bacterium | reverse complement strand
AATATGTGATACTGATGTGCTGATAGATTATTGGGATACCAAAAGTGCAGTTGGTTGGCGTTGTTCAGTTTTTTAAAATATTCTTCCAGCTCAACACCTGGCCTGCGGTTCTGTTTTGGTCAAACAGCCCTGTGTGCACCAATGTTCTACTGCAAACCAACTCAGGTATAAATTTTTCTAAATAACTCAATCCTTTAAACATTTCGGGAAGGATGGTTTCGCTGGCTTTTATTTCAACGAGGTTTAATTTTTCGGTGGTTTGCCAAATGAAATCAACCTCATGGCCGACGGCATCACGCCAAAACCAATAATCAAACATCAGATTTTGATGGTACTGCTGTTTTATGTATTCGTTAATCACATAATTTTCAAACAAACTTCCTTTGTAAACGCTGGTTTTCAAGCTGGAAGCATCATTGATTTTGAGTAGAAAACACAGCAATCCGGTGTCGTAAAAATAGAGTTTCGAGTTTTTGGTAATTCGTTTGTTGAAATTTGAATGATAGGGTTGCAGTTGGTATAGAATGTAGCTGGTTTCTAAAACCGAAATCCAAGATTTAGCAGTAGGCTGCGATATTCCACAATCATTGGCCAGCGAATTCAGGTTTACCAATTGACCCACCCGTGCAGCACAAAGTGTGATGAAATTTCTAAACTGCTTTAGATTTTTTACCTCAATAAGTTCCGCTAAATCGCGATCTACATAGGTTTGAATATAGTTGGAATAAAACACCTTCGAAGGAATGTCTCTGTCGTAAATGGCAGGATAAAATCCCTTTTGAAGATTAACAGCATAATCGTCGTGTAACCAGCCTGCTTTCTCCATTTCCTGATTGTCAAAAGGCAACAATTTGAACAGAGCCACACGTCCGGCTAAACTTTGCGAAACATTGCGCATCAAATGAAAATTCTGAGAGCCTGACAAAATATATTGCCCCATTATTTTATCCTCATCCACTTTGGTTTGCAAGTAGGAAAACAATTCAGGCGCCCGCTGAACTTCATCGAAAATAACAAAGTTGCCATGTTCAGCTAAAAATCCTTTGGGGTCCTGTAATGCGTACTTTCTGTTATCCAGATTCTCCAGATTTACATACCTATAGTTTGCAAATTCGTTCCTCAAAAAAGTAGTCTTCCCAGATTGCCTCGGACCGGTTAGTACTAAAATTGGATATTTACCGCGATAAATTTCCATTTCTTTTTTGATTGTTCTGATTCGCTCCATAACGTACTGTAATTGATAGACAAATATACAAGCAACTTTGAAATTACACTATACCCTACTTTGAAATTACACTATATATAATTTTGGAATTACACCGTGGCTGGAGTCCCCAACAAACACCCAAAAACCCGTCTAGTGCGGTTATCAGGCAGTGCACCAAACCTATAGGTTTTACCCTTAGAATTAGCGCAGCGCTCAAAAGAAATTATAATAATAGACTCTCCGACCCGGCATCACTGGCACCTCCATTAACCTGTCATCCCCAAGTGCTTAGGCATAACAACGATTGACGACGAGGTTGGGGTGTTGGCTTCCGGATGGTGAGGGCCAGCTAAATTGTCTGAATCCCGATAAATCGGGAGAAGTTCAGAATTTTCGGAATGGGAGGATTTTCAGAATGGTGCGGGGGCAGAATCTAACCTAATGGTTGTTTGGTAGGATTTTTTGCGGATTGGCTTTAACGCTTTGAAGTTTTTATTCCTGAATCCACTTTGCGGGATCCTTGGCATGATGGAATACCGCAAGAATGATAATTTGCTTGCTTTCCTCATCTAACAGATAGTGAATGGTGTATGGGAACTTTTTCAACAGGGCCATTCTTACTTCTCTGTACCTGATCTGGAAAGATTTGGGTTGCTTGCCAATGGTGGCCACACGGGAATTTACTTCTTTTAAAAACCGCAGACCAAGACCTTTTTGTTGTAGATTGTAATATTTTGCTGCTTCCCTGATGTCGTTTTTTACCTGACGGAGCAGCTTGGACTTATAGTTCATCTTCTATTTGCTTCATGGCAAGATTGAAGTCCTCCAGGTGGTTGGGATTTTCGGCAAGGTATTTCAATCTTTTATCAAGTTCCGTTTTTTGCCATGCAGGAATATCGGAATTTCCCAATTGTTGCAGAATTTTTTCCCACTCTAAAATGGGTACAACAACGGCTGTTGCAACACCTTTTCCATTCATTAAATATTGCAAATCGGACATACTATTTATGGATAAGCGAATTCAAAAATAATGAATAGTTGATAAATCTTTTTAAAAAACAAAGCAAAATTCAGGTGTATGAACTAAAAGTGGTTGAGATAGTTGGGGTTTATAGCTGTTGCCGTTTTAGGTTGCTGGTTATTGCTTCAACGATCGACAAGGTTAGAAATCATCGTCGATGTTTGGGGGAAGGTTTCCGGATGGCTGCGGGCCGGATAGAAGTGAAAAGCCCACAGGCCATGAGGTACGAAATGGCCGAGGAATTGAAACGTATAGCCGGAAATGTCCGCCCAAATACTTATTATTCAGGAATTTAATATGGCTTTCTATTGGAAGTTTTTATTTCTATTTTCGGAAAGCTTTAATATTTTCTTTTTCTGTTTTCAGTAAATCAACCAACTTTGAACCTGATTCCTGGAACGGGAATTTTTACACCGATTATGAACCAATTAGGAAATTATATTACCGGAAGCTGGGTGCCCAGTGAGGCGGATGGGACGCCACTTTTTAATGCTGTGACGGGCGATGTGGTGGCAGTGGCGACCAAGCAAAAGCTTGATTTTGAATCGATTCTGGCGTATGGCAGGCAGAAAGGCGGGCCGGTTTTGCGGAAAATGACTTTTCAGCAGCGGGGTGAAATGCTCAAAAAGCTGGCCATGTATCTAACCAAAAGGAAGGAGGCGTACTATGAGATTAGCTACCTGACAGGGGCGACAAGAATTGACAGTTGGATAGATATTGAAGGTGGATTTGGTAATTTGTTTGCGAATGCTTCGCTGCGGAAAAATTTTCCCAATCAGACTTTTCATGTGGATGGCGACCCTGTGGATTTGTCCCGGGGTGGGGCGTTTATGGGGCATCACATTATGGTGCCAAAGGAGGGTGTGGCCATTCATATCAATGCGTTTAATTTCCCGATTTGGGGCATGCTGGAAAAGTGTGCAGTGAATTGGATGGCAGGTGTGCCTGCGGTGGTAAAGCCCGCAACATCAACTTCTTATCTGACCGAAGTGGTGGTTCGGGATATCATTGCTTCGGGAATTTTGCCTGAAGGGGCGCTGCAATTGATTTGCGGGCCGGCCAGGAATATTCTGGATTTTACAATGTCGCAGGATGTGGTAACTTTCACAGGTTCAGCCACTACGGGACGAATGCTGAAAGCCCATCCGAGGATTCTGGATGAATCGGTGCCGTTTAATATGGAGGCAGATTCGCTGAATTGTTCCATTCTGGGATTGGATGCCAGGCCTGGAAGTCCTGAATTTGACCTTTTTGTGAAGGAAGTAAAAAAGGAAATGACGGTGAAATGCGGGCAAAAATGTACAGCCATTCGCCGGATAATGGTGCCGGAAGCGTATGTGGAAGATGTGCAGATTGCCTTGGGAAAAGAACTTGCGAAAACGGTGATTGGCAATCCGAATCTGAAGGAAGTGCGGATGGGTTCGCTGGTAAGTCTGGAGCAGGTGAGTGAAGTTCGGGGTCGGGTGCAGGAATTGGCCAAAACGGCTCAGATTGTGTATGGCAACCTGGATAAGGTCGATGTGATGGGTGCAGATTCTGTGAAAGGGGCGTTTTTGAGCCCGATTTTGTTGCTGGAAATGAACCCGTTTAATAATACCGCGGTACATGATGTTGAGGCATTTGGGCCAGTGAGCACGATCATGCCCTATAAAAATACGGATGAAGCAGTTGAACTGGCCAAAATGGGAAAAGGCTCATTGTGTTGTTCTATTGCCACATTTGATGACCAGATTGCCAGGGAATTTGTGGTGGGGGCTGCCAGTCACCACGGCCGGATTTTGGTTTTGAATCGTGAAAATGCAAAAGTTAGTACTGGTCACGGTTCGCCCTTGCCAACCTTGGTGCACGGTGGTCCTGGAAGGGCTGGAGGCGGAGAAGAAATGGGCGGCATGCGTGGTGTGAAACACTATTTGCAGCGGTGCGCCATTCAGGGAACGCCGACTACAATTACTGAGATTACAGGCATTTACCAGGCGGGAGCGAAGTACAAGGAAGCGGAACAGCATCCGTTTAAATATCATTTTGAGGACATTCAGGCGGGAATGTCGCTGACCACCCATAAGCGAACGGTTACGGATTCTGATATTATCAATTTTGCGAACCTGAGTTGGGACCATTTTTATGCGCACACAGATATCACTTCGCTGGAAGGCAGCATTTTTGAGAAGCGGGCAGCGCATGGATATTTCATATTGTCGGCAGCGGCTGGTCTTTTCGTGTATCCTAACAAAGGTCCGGTGGCGGCTAATTATGGCCTGGAGGATTGCCGTTTTGTGCGTCCGATTTACCACAACGACACGATTTATGTGCGCCTGACCTGCAAAGAAAAAGTGGAGCGGGACAGCAAAGGAAAGGAGTTTCCGTCTGGCGTGGTGAAGTGGTTTGTGGAGGTTTTTGACCAGGACGATGAACTTGTGGCTGTGGCCACCATCCTTACTTTGGTGCAGAAAAAATCTCCGTTTATGGATTTTACCAAGGCCAATATTTTGGCTGCCATTTCAAAACTAAAGGACTCGAGCAAAGCCAACTGGGGATTGATGGGTCCGCAACACATGGTGGAGCATTTGATTTTTCATTTCCAGACGGCAATGGGCCAGATTGAAACTGTGGTGGTGACACCCGAAGACAGGTTGGAAAAATGGCAGGATTCTTTGTGGAATTATATCCCTATGCCACAGGAGTTTAAACATCCGAAACTAAATCAGGAAGCGGCTATGCCTTTGGTTTATTCCAATTTGGCAGAGGCAAAAATGGAATTGGAAAAGGCATTTGATGCGTATCAGGCATATTTTAAAGCCAATCCGGTAGCCAAAAATCCAAATGCGGTTTTTGGGCCTTTGGATAAAACGCATTGGGATTTGATGAGCAGGAAACATTTTGATCACCATTTCCGGCAGTTTGGGTTGGTGTGATCATGAGAAAAATCCTGGTTCACTAGGATTTTGATAAAGATCTGAAGTTTAAGAGATTGTCGTTTCTAATGCCACTCCGATTGCTGAAATGTAAAATATCGAATAGCCTCTATATTTGCTTCTTTTAAATACAATAATTTATTTAAATCAACCCAATGAAACCAACATTTCTAAATCTAATTTTAACTTTTTTTATTTCATTAAATGTTAACTGTCAGGAGATTGTAATAAATGAATATTTCAATGCTGCAAGCCAAAATGATGAATGGACAGAGCTTGTTGTGGTGAAGGACAGCCTTAGTTTGGTTGGTTATTTTCTTGGGGATAACAATGCCACAACCTCAACCTGGCAACCAAAGATTAGGTTTAAAGATATTCCACTTTGGAGAAATCTACGGTCAGGTACTATTATTATAATAGACCATGCTTCAAATTCAGGGAACTGTAATGAAGCTTCTTCATATGATTATGATAATATGGATGGATTTATCCGTCTTTGTTCCAAAAATTCTAATTATTTTGAAGGTGGCATTGAGTTTACACTTTTTTTGGCCAGTCAAGCAGATTTTATCCATATCATAAATCCAGTTGGGAAAATGGTTCATGGCATAGGACACGGTGAAAATCCAGGAACTAGCATAGTAGGTGGAAATTGCTTTACATCTACCTCAGCTTGGACAAATACAACTGCGACTCAATCAGCAACAAGACCATGTAGCAATTTTCTATTTTACAAATTTGGAATGAGTGCTCCAGCCTCACTAAAGGTAGTAACAGGAACGCTTTCTAATTTTTCAGCTGGAATCCAAACTACAACCAATAATGGATTTATTGATACAACAGATACGCCTTTCGAAGGCATAGGAAATGGTGGTGCAAATGATATCTGGCTTAAAGAATTACGAACTCCAGAAATTGATTCTCAAAAGGTTAATCTTAACCGAAGTGGTAGTTTGGTTTCATTCTCATGGCTTCCAGTTTCAGATTTGTTTCCTTCTGATAATACTGTTGGTTATATGGTAGTTAGAAATTCAACAGAGACTTTTACAAATCCTCAAAACGGTAGAGAATATGCTTTGAATAGTCTTATTGGTACAGGTACAGTTGTAGGATTGATTAATAATTCAGGCACAGTTACCTTTTCCGAAAGCCCCGGTTCCGGCAATTTTTTCTACAGAGTATATGCCTTCCGTTACAAAAATACTACCCCATTGGATCACCCAACCCGAGGCAGAACATATAATACCACTCATTTTGTTTCAGTTTCTGAAATTACTTCAACCAGAAATGAAATTATTTCAGAATTGGATATTAGAGTTTTTCCCAATCCCAGCAATGGAGAAATTAACTTGAATTGTGAAAAAGTTCAAGGGAATAGTGTTCTAATTCGAATTTATGATGTCAATGGAAAGACTATTAAGGAAGAAAACCATCAGATTGTAGAAAGTAAGTTGAATTGTAAAATTCATTTTAAGCCACAATTTGAGGGTATTTATAATTTGGAGATTTCAAATGAAAAACAACGCTTTTCAAAAAGGATAATCTTATCCAATAGCTTCAACTAACCTTTTAACTTTTGTTTTAAGTCAAATTGAGATTTTATTTGACCCTATCCTTTTACCATTATTTCCTTTTCAATTTACCTGGATAGGGTAATAATATTTAATAGTGATAGGCCTTTCAAGTCAAAAATCAAGCTGTTTAGAGTTTGTTTTCTATTACTACTTTTTTTGGGACAGAGGTGGAAAGACTTTCGTACTTTAAAGTTTTTTAGTAAACCTTATCAGGTTAAATGTATTTTTTTTTAGGCTATAGGGTACGTGGCCGGCAATTCAGGACAAGTTAAAAGTATAGGATTGGTCCAAAAAGAGTCAATTTTACAATAACAAATGTCCAAATGAAAAAGAACAAATTCAGCGAAACACAGATTCTTGAAACGCT
>JBIPOE010000189.1:0-7135 GCA_044379485.1 Catalimonadaceae bacterium | reverse complement strand
ATGCGGCACAGGTACATTAACTTTAGGCGCAACACCAAGTACAGGTTCTGTCAAATGGTATAGCAGTGCAACAGGTGGTACGTCTTTAGGCTCAGGAACAACTTTTACTACGCCAAACATTTCTGCTACAACCACTTACCATGCAGAAGCATTTACAGAAGTACTTCCTGGAGATCTTTCCTCTTCCTCCTCACTAAGACTAGCCATTGGTTTGCGTAAACTAAAATCAAGTTACACAGGCAGTGCCATTAAACTAAGAAGATCAACAGACAACGCAACCCAAATTTTTGGTTTTGTTGGCGATGATTTGGATGCTGCTGCTATTCAAACTTGGTTAGGCACCGCAACCGCTTTTGTAGAAATTTTATACGATCAAAGTGGCTCTGGCAACAACGTATCACAAACAACGCTTGGCAACCAACCAACACTAGTTTTTAATGGCCACAACGGAAGGCCGGTTCTTCGTTTTACCACTAGTCAGTACCTCTTTAATAATGTGGACTATCCTGCGCCTTTTTCAGTGGTATCGGCATCTAGGGCTACCGGCGCAGTTGGGCGAGTTTTTGGCGGAAGAAATAACAACTGGTTGCATGGATATTACAGTAACGCAAGAAATCAATTTCATTACAATGGATGGAATTTTAATGGTAACGTAACTACCAATATGACCCTTCCTTACATATACTCAGGTACCGGAAATGGAAGCACAGAAACCAAAGTATATGAAAATGGCACTTTATTATCGAATGCTTCTGGAGGCTTTCAAGGTCCTAATGGTATTGTGTTAAATGGATGGGGAAATTGGAGTGAAGGATCTAATGTGGATATTTTTGAGCTCTTCATATACAATACAGTAATTGGCGACAATGACCGTGTTAGAGTTGAAAGTTTAGTAAGTGACAAATTTAATATATCACTAACCAACTATAGTCCAAATAACACGGGCTGTGCAACACCTACAAGAACTGCTGTAACGGCAACAGTAAATACGATGCCAACGGTCGGTGTACCTGCAAGTTCTGTTTGCGTAGGTTCCACCATTACGGCGGCAAGCGCATGGACACCTGCCGAGCTCGGTACCTCTCGTGCGTTGTGGCTGGATGCAGCAGATGTAGCAACCATAGTGCAAAGTGGAGGCTTGGTAAGTCAGTGGAATGACAAGTCTGGAAACAATCTTCATGCATTACAAGGTGGTTCTGCTAAACCAACTGCTGGAGTAAATGCTATTTCCTTCACTGGTGCAAGTGGCACACATCTTATCGTTCCAGATAATGATTTACTGAATATAAATACTGGAAAATCTATTTTTGCAGTTTACAAATGGACGTCAGGGGGACTATGGTCTTCATTGATGGGAAAAGATAATTGGAATGCTCAAACGGGTTGGCTCATATACAAGTCAGCAACTAATTCTATAACATTTGAGGGTGCAGGCAGTAATGGAGCAGTAGCGAAAGCGGACGTTGCAGGCAGTAGTCAGTTGTTGACAGCAATTGGAAACGCTTCGAACTGTTATTTAACTATGGATGGAGGTAGTTTTGGTTCAAACACATGGCTGATTGAAGATAATAACTCCACTTTAAATATAGGTTCAAGACATGGAAATGCCGGGACTGGCTCGGCGGATGGTTGGACTGGAGACATAAATGAAATAATTATACTTGACAGCCAAGTAGATGCTGCTACTCAACAAAAAATAGAGGGCTACCTGGCCCACAAATGGGGGACAACGGCTAACTTGCCAGCAGGTCATCCATATAAACTAGTACATCCTGCAGGTTCAGCAATTCTAGCAGGTTCAGGCACTTGGACTAGTTCCAATCCTGCCGTCGCTACCATTAATAGTAGTACGGGAGTCATTACCGGGATTGCTTCAGGTAGCGCCACGTTTACATTTACGGCCACCAATGGCTGTTCCGCCACTACCAGTGCGGTTACTGTCGGCAACACCTTGCCAACCCCGACTTTCACGTTACAACCCGGTGCGATAGTTTGTGCGAATACCAATGTCACCTATACCACACAAGCGGGTCAAACCAACTATGTATGGACGGTACCTGGCGTACTGAACACCGACTATACCATCACATCAGGCGGCGTGGGCACTACCAGCAACACTGTCACCTTGAAATGGCTCACTGCGGGCAGCAAAACCGTGACCATCAACTATAGCAATGCCGGCGGCTGTACGGCTGCCAGTGCGACCAGTTCCACGGCGACTACTGTCAGCAACACCCTACCAACCCCAACTTTCACGTCACAACCCGGTGCGGTAGCTTGTGCGAATACCGATGTGACCTATACCACGCAAGCTGGCCAAATCAATTATTTGTGGACAGTGCCCGGCGTGCTGAACACCGACTATACCATCACTTCAGGCAACGTGAGCACTACCAGCAACACGGTGACCTTGAAATGGCTCACTACGGGCAGCAAGACGGTGACCATCAACTATAGCAATGCTGGCGGCTGTACGGCCACCAGTGCGACCAGTTCTACCGCTACTACCATCAGCAACACCTTGCCAACGGTAACCGTATCTGCAAATTCTGTATGCGTAGGTTCCACCATCACGGGGGCAAGCGTATGGACACCTGCCAATCTCGGTACCTCTCGTGCGTTGTGGCTGGATGCAGCAGATGCAACTACCATAACGCAAAGTGGTGGATTGGTAAGCCAATGGAATGATAAAAGTGGCAATAACCGTCATTTAGGACAATCGGATAATACCCAAAGGCCATTATATACCGCAAATGTATTAAATGGAAAGGCTGGGATTGATTTTTACCTCAATAAGGGATTGTTTTCTACTACTACGCCTACAGTAGGGTATGTTGCTACGATTGTTAAAGCACAAAATACTACATGGAATGGTTATCATGCTTTGCTTGAATCAAGAACTGTAGCAACAAGAATAGGTGGTATATTGAATAATGGTGGTACTAATTTTTATTCTGATGCTACACCCCAAGCTGTATGGCAAGACGCAACTAGCATCGCATTTAATGGGACATTTAGTACTATTAATTCTCCTCATATTATTGAGTTTACAACGGCGGCGGGAAGAGGTAACCCAATGTCTGGCTTAACAGTAGGTAACTATGATGCACAAAACACTGGAGGATCTGGAATTCAATATGAAGTGATAGCATTATCAGCGGCGCCAAGTGTTGCAGACCGCGAAAGAATTGAAGGCTACCTAGCCCACAAATGGGGACTTACAGCCAACCTGCCAAGCGTTCATCCCTATAAATTAGTGCCTCCAGCAGGTTCAGCAATACCACCAGGTTCAGGAACCTGGACTAGTTCCAATCCTGCCGTCGCTACCATTAATAGTAGTACGGGAGTAATTACCGGGGTTTCAGCCGGTACCGCCACGTTTACCTTTACTGCGACCAATGGCTGTTCTGCGACTACCAGTGCGGTCACGGTTACACTCTTTACCCCAACTATCACCACATCAGGCGCTACCACGTTTTGCAGTGGCGGGAGTGTGGTTTTGTCAGACGTTATACTTCCCTTAGATAATGTTGCCGGGGCAACATTGGCTGTGGGCTTGCGCAAATTAAAAGCCAGTTACACTGGTTCGGCATTGCGTTTAAGGAGGTCTACTGACAATGCGGAAATGGATTTTGGTTTTGTGGGGTTTGATTTAGACGTAAATGCCATTTCCACCTGGTTGAACGGGGCAAGCGGATTTTGTACGACTTTGTATGATCAATCTGGAAACTCCGGAAATGTGACGCAGACGGTGGCAGCCTCCCAACCATTGCTGGTATTGGCAGGTATCAACAACAAACCGGTACTTCGTTTTACTACCAGCCAAACTATGTTCAATAGCGTAAATTACGCAGCACCTTATTCGGCGATTTACGGAGCTAGAGTGATTGGAACATCCGCAAGGGTATTGTCGGCCCAATCCAACTGGATTCTCGGTTATTGGAATGGAGCAATGGATCAGGCCTATTTTGATGGTTGGGTATCAACTTCGGGCTCTCCAGCTACTGTGCTTAACCAGTACAATGTGTATGCGGCTACTGGCACGGGATCCTTGTCAACATTTTACAAAAACGGCCTACAACTTTTTTCGAATGCAGGTGGTTTGACTGGGCCCAATGGTATTCGATTAAACGGTTGGGCCGGAGGTTCGGAACTTTCCAATTGTGAATTTACCGATGTGCTCATATATGGATCTGCATTAGCTGCCGCAAATATTGGGAAGCTCAATACTTCCTTAGTAGATTATTATACCAATACAAGTGGCACTACTTATTTATGGTCAACTGGAGCTACAACCCAATCCATAACAGCTACCACTGCGGGTAACTATACGTTGCGAGTAACCAATGCCAATGGATGCCTAAGTGCTCCATCCGCACCGGTAACTGTAACCGTGAATCCCCTTCCAACGGTATCCTTATCCGCTAACTCGGTCTGCAAGGGATCTACAATCACGGCTACTCCATCTACAGGTGGCACATGGTCAAGTTCCAATAATGCGGTTGCCACAATAAACAGTTCTGGTGTAATCACAGCCGTGTCTGCTGGAAGTGCTACGTTTACATTTACTACTCCTGCAGGTTGTTCGTCAACTACTGCGGCACTGACCGTTATTGACTGTACCGAGACTGATGGTGACGGTGTATTAGACACTAATGACCTGGACGATGACAATGATGGGATATTAGACAGTATGGAAGACAACTGTACGCTATTCTCTTCTGTCGGCGCCCCGGCGGGCCATGGTATTACCCTTACTGGAGATGGGAGTTTGTTCTCTTCTGGAGCTATGCTATATTCAAATAATAGTGATGGCAACTATACTGCTGTCATTTCCAAAACTATGTCCAATTTGGCCGTAGGTGGTGTATTTAACATTTCAGTGAATGGAATCGGATCAACTGCGACCGCTAGCAATTTAGAGCCGACAATGCTTAAAATAGAGCTTGGTACTACCATTTTGTATAACGATACATTCGGAAACTTCTTCACCCAATATGGAAACTTCGGAAACCTTTCTTTTTCAGGTACAGCCACACAAAATAGTCCGGAATTCAAGATAACTGTAACTAAAAATAACTCTCCTTACAATATAGATGTTCGCATCACAAGTTTCAGCTTTGACTTTTGTAATAAAGACATCGATAATGATGGAATTCCCAATCGATTAGACCTCGACTCGGATAACGATAGCTGTAGCGATGGCGTAGAGGCAGGCAATAGTGAAAATAGTAACACTACCACTTATAACACCGGTACCGATGCCAATAACAATGGTCTCTTAGACCAATTTGAAAATGGTACCACAGGCAATATCAATTACACCTCGACCTATGGGGCATACGCTTTAAAGGGTTCCGTCAATGCTTGTTTCGATAAAGACAATGATGGTTTTCCAGATGATGTTGACCTGGATGATGACAACGATGGGATAGTAGACAGTATTGAAGACAACTGTACGCTATTTACTTCTGTTGGTGCCCCAGCGGGCCATGGTATTACCCTTTCTGGAGATGGAAGTTTGTACTCTTCTGGATCTTTGCTGTATGCCAATAATAATGATGGCAACTATACGGCTGTCATCTCCAAAACTATGTCCAATTTGGCCGTAGGTGATGTATTTAACATTTCAGTGAATGGAATCGGATCAACTGCGACCGCTAGCAATTTAGAGCCGACAATGCTTAAAATAGAGCTTGGCACTACCATTTTGTATAACGGAACGTTTGGAAACATCTTCACCCTGTATGGAAACTACGGAAACCTTTCTTTTACAGGTACAGCCACACAAAACAGTCCAGAATTCAAGATAACTGTAACTAAGAATAACTCTCCATACAATATAGATGTTCGCATCAATAGTTTCAACTTCGATATTTGTAAGAAAGATGTAGATGCGGATGGAATTCCCAATCGATTAGACCTCGACTCGGATGGTGATGGAATCATCGACCTGATTGAATCTCAGGCCACCACCGGTTCACCTATTGTGCCCACCGGTTCCGATACTGATGGGGATGGACTGGACAATGCCTTTGATACCAACAATGGTGGTACAGCCATCAGCCCAGTTGATACCGATGGAGATGGAATCCCTGATTTCTTAGATACTGACTCAGACAATGATGCTCGGGCCGATATTTTGGAAGGCTGGGATACCGACGGCGATTTAACAGCCAACACTTCGCCTGCGGGTATCGATTCCGATGGCGATGGGCTCGATAACAACTTTGATGATGTGGTAGGCCCTAATTCCGTCAATAATCCCTCTAATGGTGGTCAAACCGCAATGGATTTTCCAAATGTAACTACAGCCTGCTACTCTACAAAAAGAGATTGGAGAACGGTAATTGTCATCTTTACCTCTGGAACAATCAGTTCTACGGGTCAAACCATTTGTAGCGGAGGCACCCCAAGTGTTATAGGCAGCACCACTGCTGCTGGCGGCGGCGATGGTTCTATAACGTATTCTTGGCGTTCGTCAGCCGATAGTTATACCGCTGCCCTATCAGGCGCTACCAGTGCAACCTTTACTCCACCTGCTGGAGTAACCACTACTACCAGTTACCGCCGATATGCTAAGGATAATACTTGTAATACTACTCCAACTGTTTCTACGGGAACTTGGACAGTAACGGTAAATGCCAGACCAACGGTGACCTTCACGTCACAACCCGGTGCGGTAGCTTGTGCGAATACCGATGTGACCTATACCACACAAGCCGGCCAAACCAACTATGTGTGGACAGTGCCCGGCGTGCTGAATACCGACTATACCATCACTTCAGGCAACGTGGGCACTACCAGCAACACCGTGACCTTGAAATGGCTCACTACGGGCAGCAAGACGGTGACCATCAACTATACAAATGCCGGCGGCTGTACGGCCACCAGTGCGACCAGTTCTACCGCTACTACCGTGAATGCCAGACCAACGGTGACCTTCACGTCACAACCCAGTGCGGTAGCCTGTGCGAATACCGATGTGACTTATACCACACAATCGGGTCAAAGCAACTATGTGTGGACAGTGCCCGGCGTACTCAATACCGACTACAGCATCACGTCGGGCGGAACAGGGACTACCAGCAACACGGTGACCCTTAAATGGCTCACTGCGGGCAGCAAGACGGTA
>JBIPOE010000121.1:0-7158 GCA_044379485.1 Catalimonadaceae bacterium | reverse complement strand
AATTCAAACCTTTAGACCTCAAGGATTACCAATCCAAATATAAACAGGCCAAAATTGCCTATCTCGAACGCAAACTGGAACTCCTTAAAAATCAGGCTGCTTAAAATTTAGTTGTATAGAAGGTTTTTTTATGTCCAACACCTTATACGTTCGCTGCCTCAGGGATTTAACAACCTAACCTATAAGGTCTTCCATGACCTTATAGGTTTTTTTATGTCCAACACCTTATACGTTCGCTGCCTCAGGGATTTAACAACCTAACCTATAAGGTCTTCCCAGACCTTATAGGTTTTTTTATGTCCAACACCTTATACGTTCGCTGCCTCAGGGATTTAACAATCTAACCTATAAGGTCTTCCCCGACCTTATAGGTTTTTTTATATATCGAAGACCTTTTACTTTTGTTTTTAAAATCTCAACAAAAAGACCGTGCCCAACTATCACATTCCGCTTTTTCCGGAAAAAACTTATCACATTCTTAGCAGGGCGGTAGGCAATGAAAAGCTTTTTCGCGAAGAAGACAACTACCGTTATTTTCTGGAACAATATCAAAATAAAGTAGGTACAGTGGCTGAAATCATGGCCTATTGTCTTATCCCAAACCACTTTCATTTTATGGTCAGAATCAAATCAGAACAGGAAATAAAGCTGGTTTTTGAAAAGTCCAAACCAGGTAAAAACTACCAATCTGAATTTTGCTCTGACTTCATCATGGAGCGCTTTTCAAATTGGCTTAATGGGTACACCAGGGCATTTAACATCAAATTCAAAAGGAAGGGAGCTTTGTTTATTGATTATCTCCGAAGAGTCGAAATTGAACATGATGGGCAGTTTTCGGCTACCTTGTTTTACATCCATAAAAATCCTGTCCATCATGGTTTGGTAAAGGGAATAGGTGTTTGGAAATGGTCGTCTTACAGGGCATTTTTATCTCAATTACCAACCATGCTTCCCAGAAAGTATATTTTGGATTGGTTTGGCGGGCAAGCACAATACGAAAGCTTTCATAGCCAACCCATTGATTTGAAACACGATGGAGAAATGTTATAAACGTTTTTCTCAACCCAAACCAAACCTATAAGCTCTTCGAAGAGCTTATAGGTTTTTTTACCTATTGGCAATCTGAGTAGTCAGGTGTTTGCCAATTTTTATTTGCATCTGCTGGATGAGTTTGTTACAAGGAATCTGGGTTTCCGTTCTTATGGCCGGTATGTAGATGATTTTGTATTGGTTAGTCCGGATAAAGACCGGTTAAAGGCAGCCATACCCATTATTCGGTCCTTTCTGGAAATTCAACTCTCTCTTCGTCTTCATCCCCGCAAAATCTATTTCCAGCACTATTCAAAAGGCGTAAAGTTTCTCGGGGCCATTTTAAAGCCAGGCCGAAAGTACATAGCCAATCGAACCAAAGGCAATTTCTATGAGGCAATAGAAAAGTTAAATCAGCAGTTGGTAAAGATCTCCGAACCAGATAAAACCATGCGGTTATTATTTCTAAGCAGCATTAATTCTTACCTGGGAATTATCAAACATTGCCAAGGCAAGAAGCTGGGTATAAAAATGATTCAAAGGCGGCTGCACCCTTCCTGGTGGGGCTATGGTTTTTTCAACATAACCAAATGGAAATTTGTGTTTTACAAAAAGCGGAATCAACCGGTAGTTTTCACTGCGGTTGGAAGTAATGCTTAAGTCTCAGGTGAGGCTTGGACGTTAGGTTTTTCAGTATCGGCTAACGCCCAGCGTATTTGTGCTGAAAGGGTTACGAAGTGACTCATTTTCAATCTACCACTGAACTACCTGCGTAGAACTTCAGCTCCAAATTAAGCACAAAATCCTTTTTTTCAAATACGCCTGTTATGTGCCGTATCACTCACTGTCCCACGCTAATATTAAGGTTAGGAAGTTCCACTTGGAATTTGATTTTTGCTTTTAGAGCTGTGAAAACTCTGATTAACGTGTCCATGGTCACATTGCTTGGATTGTTTTCAAGTCGGGAGATTTGAGCCTTTTGTACTCCGATTAGTTTTCCCAGTTCTTCTTGTGTCAAGTGACGTTCTTGTCTTGTTTGTTTAATGGCTTTACCTATTAAGTCCATTTGAAGCTCATACTCAAATATGTCCCGGTCAGGTGTCCCAATTTTACCAATTAGTTTGTCCTGCACTTCTTCCAAGGTATATGCTTTCATAATTTCTTGTTTTTTAGTTGTTTGTCTGCAAAGTAGTTCGTCCTGATGTTCATTGCTTTTTGAATCTCATTGTCCGGAACTTTATTTCTTTTTTTTACGAACCCATGAGTCGAAACGACCAGTGTTTCAGTAGTAGAAGTTTTGTCCCAAAAGGCAAAAAGACGATATTGAAGTCCTTGATAGAGAGTTCTAAATTCCCAAATATCATCTGAAAGTTTTTTCAAAAGTTCAGGGTCGCGGTCAACTTGAGACTTACGAATGTTATAAATTATTTTTTCGTAATGTTTCCTGTCCAACCCATTTAAAAACTCAAATGCCTCATCTAAAATCAGGACCTCGAAAAGTTTGGCCATTGGTTCAAATTATTTCGTCCTACAAACTTAGTCAAGGTTTCGTTATAAAGAAACATCCGAGTGATTTCTGTCAAAAAAAGTTGTTGCACAGATATGGCACATAACGTCCGGGATATTTGCGAAGTGGTGGAGTTCCAGGCACTGAACTTTCTATTTTGCAGACTGTTTGCTTCATGGCAGAAAGTTCAAATCTAGCACACTGCCACCATTTTGCAAATATCCCTGTTATGCGAAGTTGCGTCGGGTCCATTGGCTTTTTGGCCGCAACGTAGTAGCTCACCCCAGTCTCAATCTTCCCTGTAAAAACGCAGGACGAGGACAAATTTATTGCGTTAAATCCCACCGGATTTACGAAGTCATTTTGTCCCACCAAACCCACTGCCCAAATACCATGAATCAAAGTTTTGGCTTTTGGCATTTGCTTTTGTCCTGGAAAAGCCCTAACTTCGATTTCATTTTCAAAAACGAGCATCGTTTGGAAGCAAGTCTTCCCACGCTTCTGCGATTGAAAATGAAGTCCTTTTTCTGCTAAAAAGTCCTGATTCATGGTCTTTTGGCCTCCTTAATCTTTTCGTCCTCCGTTTTTACGCCTATTGGGGTGCAGCTATTTCGCTATAACGTTTTGCAGCTAAAAGAAGTTGGCGATTTCGGAGACGAAAACTGTCTACCAGTACTGAACTTGACACGAAGTACAAAACTTCATTTAACCACTGAACCGCCAATTTCTTATAGGTGCTGTTGTGCGTTCGTACTTTTAAAATCTTCTTTCAAAAGAATTGCCATTGAATCGATATACACCACTTGGTTCTTTTCCTCCAAACCACAATTCTCCTTGTTTGCTTTTATGTATAGTCCAAATTTGTTCACACGGGAGTCCATCCTTTTTAGTAAAATTTTTCACGGAATTGCCATCATATCTCCAGACACCAGAAGAATATACAGTCCCAAACCAAATATTCCCTGAAGCATCCTCTCCAATGGAGAAAACCTGCTCAAGAGAATTCCCTTTGGTGTCATCCTTTTTCAGTTTTTGTTGGTCTGTGAAATTGATTACTTTTTCCCCATCATATTTCAAAACACCAATTCCATTATTACCAATCCAAAGATTCCCTTTGCTATCTTCCATTATACTGCGGATATGTAAAAAACCAGTTTGTTCGTTTAGCCCAAGATATTCATTGTCCATTATTTTAAAATTGGAGCCATTATACCCAATTAAGGCACCATAAGTTCCAAACCAAACAATTCCATTTTTACTTTTTACAAAAGGTGTTGAAATTGAATAGCCGCCTTCCTCTCCTAATTTTGGTTTAACTGGGAAGGTGCGGTAATAAAGATTTTTTCCGTCATATTGATACACACCCGGATTTCCTTCAAGTTTGTTGATGCCAACCGTTTCATCGCCTTTAAACCAAAGGTCACTGTCATTAAATTTCCACTCGTTTTTTGCCTTATAATCTCGGTCTTTGGAAATGGTCATTTCTTTACCATCATATTTACTTAACCCAATTCCACATTCAAACCAAATTATGCCATTTTTGTCTTCATAAATACTCCTTACTTGATTGTCACTTAACCCGTTTTCTTTTGTGAAGTACTGGAGTTCCCCGTTATGAAGTAAGCACACTCCTTCGTTGTAACTACCAAACCAAGTATTTCCTTTACTATCCTCTAAAATTGAGCGAACTCCTGTTGTGTATTTCAACAATTTGTTGTCAGTTTTAGTCTGTACTATCTGATTTTCCTTATTTGATTGACTTTGACTATTACAAGAGATTGCCGCTATAATCAAAAATGTGTAGCAAAGAATAAATTTGTATTGTCTGTCTGATTTTATTTTCATTCTAACGGTGTTTTTTAGTATGACGCACAACGTGCCTGTGCTTTATGAAGGGGTGGAATTTTAGCACTGAATCTCATACGTTGCACTGAACTTTCTATTAGTGACTCTCTTCCTGCGATGTGACACTGCCACACTTTCATTAAAGCACATGTTATAGGCAGCCCGGTAAGTCGGAAATCTCATACTTACACTACTATTTAAATCTTATTTGTAGGTTAAGTTTAAAAAATACCTTTTCATCTTGGACATAAAGTTTTCCAAATTCATGTCTTGTGCTACTTGCTGTCTCTAATTTTGTGTTCTCAAATAAATAGTCTTCAAATTTGTTCTTATTGTAAATGTGATAGCACAAAATATCGCCATTCTCTTTAACAACTAGATAGCCTCCTGATGCATCATATAGACCTGACCAAACTTTTGAAGGGGTCATTCCTAAAGCAACATCAGTTAAAAATCGTTTTACTTTGTACTCATAGAAAATATGAGAAAATTTATTGTCATAATTTAAAGGATTTGAAATTGTTATTGCATCAGTCAACGATTTAACAGAAGTTAAAGAAGTGGTAAAAAACATTTTTATAATTTCTGCAATAATGTTTGGTAATAAGCTATCTATCAAGACCAAGTTATTCTTAAATACTGCTTGTTCAAGTGAATCAAAAACCAAAACACCACCTTTTTGTTCAATCGAACTAAGTCTATCTTGTATTTTGTTTCTAGACTCAATTGAGTTTATCTCAAAAATATCAGACTCAATGGAGTTTAAGTTTTTAACTTCAAAAATAAAGTTTGTCGTTTTACCTGCATTTAAAAGAGTTGCTTCACCTCCAAGCTTAGATTTTATGCTGAATCCTAATTCTGCCTTTTGATTTATTTTTGGGTCATGTATTACAATTAAAATGTCGGTTTTAGAAGTTGCTTTGGCTTTAAGTGTACCGCAATTTATAGAGTTCATAAAGAGCTCAGTCTCTGGAATTTTAAAAGAACCAGTTGAATCTTTTATCGTGTTTAATAGGTTTGCAGCCTGGTCTTTAAAGTCCTGAATTGAAACCCTTAACTCCTCAACTCCTCCAGAAATTATTACCAAATCTCCATCAATCTCATATTCAAAATTGCCTCCACTTTCAGTCCTTATAATTTTAATTATGGGATAAAAGAGGTCTTCAATTTTATTCAGATTAGCGTCCCCACCAAATAATTGCTTGTCCCCAAGTAATTTAAAAAGCGTATAAATTTCACTCCATTCCCCCTTGTTTCCAGAAAGCATCCTAATTAATCAAGCTTTAAAAGTTCTAATATTTTTTTTGCTGTCGCTTGAATTGCTGGAACAGCTACTGAATTTCCAAATTGCTTATAAGCAGAAGCATCCGCTACAGGAATCTTGTAAGTGTCAGGAAACCCTTGTAATCTAGCCCATTCTCTGGGTGTCATTTTTCGAATTCCTTCCTTGTTCACCTCACCTTTAATATGGGTCGTTGGTGAGAAATCAACAATCCTGTCGTCTAAAACTAGATTTCGTTCTCGGCCCATTCCACCAACCACGATGGCATTTGCAATTCCAGTGTCTGGAATAATTTCGTAACCGAACCCATTGCCTTTTCCTTCGTGTCTGGCTTTGTGGCTTTTTAAAGTTTTCATGTATTGGTTCGACAAATAGTATTTTGTCGGCACTACATTTTCCTCTTTCACATCGCCAAAAGTAACTTCTTTGTTTATTGATTTTGGATATTCAAAATCCTCAATTCCAGTGTCTTTTCGAAAACCAACAATATATATCCGTTCTCTATTTTGTGGAACGCCAAATTCTTTTGCGTTAATAATTTGAGGTTCTGGAACAAAATAATCCAGATCGTTGCGTAAAACATTTAGAATTGTCGCCAATGTCTGACCCTTGTCATGGCTTCTCAAGCCTTTAACATTTTCGAGGAAAATAGCCTTTGGTTTATGCTTTTTTATTATTTCAGCAACGTCAAAAAACAATGTTCCTCTTGTGTCGTCAAAACCACCACGTTTACCGGCAATAGAAAATGCCTGGCATGGAAAACCGGCACATAAAAGGTCGAAATTGTCTGGAATGTAGTCTTTAATTTGTTGTTTGGTTATGTCACCAAATGGAACTTCCCCAAAATTTGCTTTGTAAGTCCGCTGGGCTTCCTTGTCCCACTCGCTGGTAAAAACACATTTTCCACCAAGATTTTGAAGTGCAAGCCTGAAACCGCCAATCCCAGCAAAAAGGTCAATGAACTTAAATTTGTAATCTTTTGGGGTTGGAAAGGGTACATTTTCAACTTCAAAGAGCAGCATTTGTAAGGCATTATCAGCTGCAATATCAATTTTCTCGTCTTGGATTTTATACTCAATCAGTTCCTTTAAAGCTTGTAATGCGTCTTTTTTATAGTGTTTGGAAGCACCATTTTCAATGTTGTGCAGATAATGAGTTAATACCGCTTTTCGGTTTTCTTCCGGCTCAACAAATCGAATTTTGAAGCGTTTTCCGTCAATTTCATCAATGCTGATTTTCTCTTTTAATTCCATATTTATTATCACAAATTGAGGCGCAACTTAGGTCTTTTCATTCGTTTTTGGTGGTCTATTTTGTCGAGTTTTATTGTCTGTCAAGGGCTAATGTTACGGTTGGGAAGGGTTGCCTATAACGTCCGGGATATTTGCGAAGTGGTGGAGTTCCAGGCACTGAACTTTCTATTTTGCAGACTGTTTGCTTCATGGCAGAAAGTTCAAATCTAGCACACTGCCACCATTTTGCAAATATCCCTGTT
>JBIPOE010000062.1:0-24558 GCA_044379485.1 Catalimonadaceae bacterium | reverse complement strand
CAACCTCAAAATTCAGGAAATAAAACGAACAGCAAAAGGTTTCCGAAACCAGGACAATTTCATCACTACAATTTACCTACATCTGGGTAAACTCAATTTTCAATTCCACTCAATGTAGCGAAGAACCTAATTTTCAATTACCTCTTTAACCTTTTGATTTTCTATTCTTTATGGCCTTCCCGTATTCTAGGATATCGAAACCTCCAAGGCGGGATAAACTATTCGAGTTTCTCCGAAAGAGAAATGTTTCAAGGTGAAAATCAAAAAGTTAAATACTATTTGCGACTTTTGGGAGATATTAGATTGTTGCAATCGTTCTGTTTCAAATTTCTTGAAACCATTTTTTTGAGACAAAACTGAGAAATAGACATAATAGAAACATTTAAGTCCAGAAGAATGGTGAAATGATGCGACTGCTTCTCACCTATTTTGATGAACTGCAAAGTCCGGATTTTGAACCAGGTGGCGACCTGCTTTGGAAAGAATCAGCTGGCACATATTTACCAGAACAAGATCCTGAAAAGCTTTGGCGGGATAAGATTATTGCATGTATTATGTAGTGAACCATAAGCTCGATACCAATTTTCTTAACGGGACATACAACAATGAAGATCAGGAATCCTGATTTGCATATCACCGCTTAGAAAATTGATAATTTCACCAAACTTATTAACACCAGATAATCAGCTCAGATTTATGGCTGATCAAAAAATCAGATTTTCAATCTGATAAAAAAATTTTAGTGTACCCGATCTGTCCGCCATTCCAAGGTCCGGACGATTTCGGCTTCCTGGTCCAACATTTCCTTAAGTCTGGTTTTTACCTTTTCTTCGGGATTATACAATTTGGCAAGATTTACAAAGGTAACGTAGTGCCCTGCTTCGGAAACCATAAACTCATAGTAGAATTTCTTAAGTTCCGGATCTTCCAAATTCTCATGCAGTAGTTTAAACCGCTCGCAGCTTCTGGCCTCAATCAAAGCACAAAGCAGCAATTTTTCCATTATTTGAGTTTCCCTGCTTCCACCTTTTTTCTCAATTTTTTGAAGCTTAAACACATATTCATCCTTCCTGGACTCACCAAGTTTAAAACCTCGTTTTTTCAATTCCTTCAAAACCCGCTCAAAATGCGACCATTCCTCGGCAACTATTTCAGTTAGAGACTCCACCAGTTCCTGCCGATCAGGAAAAAGAATAATTAAAGAAATCCCAGAAGAAGCTGCTTTTTGCTCGCAAAATGCATGGTCAATTAAAATTTCTTCTATGCTTTTCGAAGCAATGTCCACCCAGCGGGGATCAGTTTCCAGTTGAAGGCCAAGCATTTTGAATTATGAAAGATAAGTGTTGAGTTATGAATGATGAGTTCCTGGTTTAGAGTTCAGGGTTTAAAGTTCAAATTTGGTTCAGGTTTTAAAATTTGGATTAATCAGTGGATAAATGGTAAACTATGAAACATACTATATTCCATTTATGTTTTATATACTAAGGAGTTGTTAAGTTTTACTTTGGCTTTTTGTCTTTTGCTCCAAAAACAGAAAAGTGGACGTAACGCTTTGGATTGGCCTTAAAATCAATAAGTAAGGCATTTAAAGATGCGGACGAGGCATTTAGATTTTTATATAAACTGTCGTTTTTCATCAATTTTCCCATTGTCCCTTTTCCTTCATTTATGGCAATGATTGTTTTATTCATTTGCTCTGTGGTTTGATGAAGGGAATTAACAGTTCCAGCCAGATCAGCCTTATTTAAGGTATCACCCAGGGTATTCATTTTTTTCATCAATACATCCAATTGCTTTTCGGTTTTCACCAATGATTCAGTGAGTTTGGCAATGTTGGCCGTTATTTTGTTAAGATCGTCTTTGCTACTTCCAATCAAAGTTTCGCTGGTATTGGACAGTTTTGAAACAGATTCCAGGGTCTTGTTTAGTTTTCCAACTGTAGGTTGAAATGAATCGACCAGATTATCTATTGTAGAAACCAGGTGCGTAACCTGATTAACCATTGGTTGGGCTTTATCTTCTAACATTGAAGTAAATCCTTGGGCTGTAATCCCAATTAAAGTATCTGATTTCAAAGCCTGGGAAACATTGCCGGGATCAAGAACAATCATTTTGCCACCCAACAATCCATTGTTGCTCAATATTACTTTTGCAGAATCTCCAATGGTAATATTTTTATTGATTTCCAGCTCCACCATTACAGGTTTGGCGGCCCCTTGAAAAATCCTAATTTTTTTCACCAACCCAATTTGAAAACCGTTGATCATCACAGGATTGCTTGCAGTAAGACCATCCACATCCGGATAAAAAACGAAGTACTTTTTGGCAGGATTGAAAACATCAGATCCTTTCAAAAAATCGATGCCAAAATACAAAATGACAAATGCTGAAATAACCAGTAACCCTACCTTGAACTCTTTTTTTACTTCCACAAAAATTATTGCCTTTAGCTTTCTGAGGCCTTTTGGACTTATTATGTTGCCGACAAATGTAATGCGATCGTTGCAAAAAGAATATAATGAATTTAATGATTAATACCTAAAGATAAGAGAAATTTAGGCAATTTATTGATATTCAATCATTAACATCATACTTTAAACACAAACTTGCACTTATCATTTAGGTTTTTCTCTCAAATATTAATCCTCTTTCCAAATTACTCTGGTGATTAATTCCTCAAATCAAACCACTTTTCGGCTTGATTTTACTTTCAATGGCTGACAGAACTAACATATTTTTTCTTACTTAATTGTAATAAAACCGTACAAATTCTGAAATTATCAACATGCAAACTGCACTGGAATCTCTTTCGAAGATAAACCCTAAGGAGATGGAATAAACCTCCAAATTGAAATGCCAGCTACAAAGCGTGACAATAGTTTGCGAATTTTTATAATAATGTTCAGTTTCGCCCTCTTCTAAATCCTTAAGAACAAACGAAAAATATGAAATATCTGCTTTGCTTTTTCCTGGTGCTTCCTTTCATAATTTTGGGGCAGAGTGAAGAACCCAAACCTATTACCAGAGCCGTAGTTATTGGTGTTGCAAAGTACAAGAATCTACCAGAATCCATGCAATTGGAGTATGCCAAGGCTGATGCTAAATCTTTTTATGACTTTACGCTAAAAGGTGGTTTTGGGGAAGTTAAAAAAGAAAACATCAGCTATCTTGCTGATGAAGAGGCAGATTATGGTCAAATAAGAAGGGCAATATTGCAGGCTTTATTTGCCAAACCACAGGTAGAAGGAGACAAAACCATACTATATTTCGCGGGACATGGAGATATGCAATCGGAGTTTAATTTACCTTTTTTGCTGGCTCATGATGCACCAGCCAACAAAGATTATCACCTTGATGGAGCATGGGAAATAGAAGATCTTCAAAGAAATGTGGTGCGGGCAGCCAATACTGGTCGTAAGGTTATCCTAATAATAGATGCTTGCCGCTCAGGCAAAATCATTACCAAAATGGGAGCAAAAAATGCACTTGAATACCTTAGCAATGAATGGGAAAATGTAATAAAAGTAGTTTCCTGTGGGCCAGATCAATCTAGCTTAGAAAGCACTAAGTGGGGAGGTGGTCATGGTGTATTTACCTATTATTTGCTAAAAGCACTTAACGGTTTGGCAGACAAAGACAAAGATAAAAAGATTCGGGTTTTTGAGCTAAACGAGTACATGAGCCAGACCGTTAGGGAAGAAACAAACTTCCGTCAAATACCTAAATGCACTGGTTCTGACACCAAGGTAGTGGTAGAAATTTCTACAGAAAGTGTTGGTTTAGAGGATAATTCTAAAAAAAAGGGCAATGAGAAGGCAAGGGGACTTGTGAGTGTTAAAGAGAATCCCCATTTCCAAGAAGACGATGAACCCGTAATTCCTGGCTTGAGAAAAGGAAACGGTGCCTTTGACCTTGCCTTTTATCAGGCTATGAAAACTGGATATTTTGGAGATGATGATTTTAAAAGGGCCAAATCATTTGTATTAGATACTTCTGTTTTTCAAAATATATTTTTAAAAACAGAATACCTGGAAAACAAATATTTAGGTGGTGATTCTGTTCTTGCTGCTTCAAACACAGGAAAATTCAGATTGCAATCTTTAAGAGAAAATTACCCAATAGATTCCGGCGTTTTTTCAACTGAAAAAGTAGAATTGGCTTCTTTATCCAATAATGCGGTATTTTGGAAAAATTTCCAATCAAAGGCGCTTTTTTCAAAGGATCTTTTTACAGGTAGAAATACAAAAATCAAGTGGAAAGATCCAAGTTATACACTTCGAAAAATAGCAGCAAGTCCTTCTGGCCGTTTTCTGGTACTCATTGGAGGTAGCAATGCCATCATTTTATATGATGTAGAAAAAAATGAGGAAGTGTTTAGAAAAACAAAAACATGGTTTTATCTTCCTGAAATATCTTTCTCAAAAAATGAGGATGCTTTTTTTCTCTATTCGGCACATAAAGATCAGCCTGTCCAATATTTTAACAGCTGGAATAGTGGCAATTTTCAGATGCGTGTGATAGGGAAATTTTCCAAAACATTTGAAGAGGGCCATTTGCTATCATTTTATTTGGTAGAAGAAGATTCTGCTCTATTAATGGTGATGAAGGAAAAAACAGATACCCTCTTTTGGAATAGGACCAAAAAGGGTACCATCTCCAAAACACCATTGGACCCTGATATGCTTAAAATTATTGGGTCGCAAGGTTGGGTAAAATCTGTTAACGATCTTTCAAGCAATTACGATTCATTACCGGTATTTACTTTTGAAAAAGGAACGCATATATATTTTAATCCAAAGTCATTTGTATTCAATCATAACAATCGTTTCAAATATTTTGAACTCATAGAAAAACCAAAACTATCTGCTGAAGAAATCCTTAAGCAATGGAATCCCAACACAGCTGCTAAGGAAAATGCTTCGGCTTTGCTTGCTTCAGTTTTTGAAAAAGAAGGATCAAATATTCTTGACCAGTATATTGCATCCGGAAAGCTAAAATCAGACTCAGGACTGATCAAAAAAAGTCTTAGATCATTTCAGAAAGCTATGTTTTGGTATGGAGATTCCAGCATGAGTGCCAACGCAAAAAAGAAATTCTATTTGCTTCGTGGCTTGGAACTATCGCTCTCCCAGGAAAAAATAAAAAAAGATTCCGCTATCTTTTATTTTCAGGCATTAAAAACTTGGTATCCAAGAGCATCTTTTCCTCTAAATGCACTGGCCGAACTTTTAAATGCTGGATCAGAATCAGAAAAAGCAAAAGATTTACTCACAAGAGCACTTCAGCTAACACCCAAGTGGACAGTACCAAGACATAATTTAGGTAAAAGTCATTTGGTCGAAGGAAGTCTGGAACTTGCTCGCCAACAATTAGAAGAAATGGTTAGTCGACCTGATTTTACAGCTGAATCTGGTATCCAATTGGTAGAAATTTACAGACGCTGTGGAGATACACGCAGAGCCAGAGAAATAATGAAACGCACCAGAAATCAATTTCCAAATGATCCGGATGTTGGGGTTAAATTTGCAGAACTCTTTGCGGATCAAGGCATTTATTGGAAAGCATGGAAAGAGTTGTTTAAAATACACAAGCTATTGCCCTTTTACCCTCCTATGGTTTTGTCAATTGTTGAAAATCCGGGTAGGGCCAGCGATAAATGGTATTTTCTAAAAGAATCAATCAAAAGAAATCCAGAAAATATGAGCCTTAAATTTAATGCAGTGCTTTTCCTGCTTAATCCAAAATTTCCACAATTACCTAAAGATGAAATACCTGACTTACTTGAGAGCCTTGAAAAATCAGGTTGGAAGCCAGAGCTGGTAACTATCTTGAAATACACATATGAAGACTACCAAAAAAAGCTTAAAAACAAAGCAATAGAATATTCTTTTTTAAACAAGGTTGATATAGATAAATGGAAATATCAGGATCTTTATGATTACTCCAAATGTTTATTTAAAAACAATTTTAAAAATCAAGCAATTTCTATTTCTGAAACCATAGTTCAGAAAAAACCAGATGAGGTTGCCCATTTACAAAATCTTATCCAGCAATATTTAGTACTAAAAAAACCTGAGAAGGCCAAAATAATTCTCGAAAGGGCAAAAAAAGTTCTATCAAATACCTACAGACAAGACTCCTGTCCATCCAGGAAAATAAAAGAACTTGAGATTCATATTTCGGAGCTGAACAAAAATAATGCCCAGGATGTGTCCCAGGCAGCATTCAACGATGATATTTTTTCAGCTTTAGACTCTTTGTTATCCCTTCGAGACAAATGCAAATTAATTTCCAGTGAAAGCTATTTGGCCACATTTCTGGATCTCAATAATAAGGCATCAAAATCATATCTGACAGGCCGGAGAAATAAAGACGGAGTTGGATTATATCAAATAAAAGCGGCTTCAAATCTCCAGCTCAAAATAGCTGAGACAAAAATTTTGAGCTATAATGGGGAAACTCAAAAGGCAGAAAAAACTTTGAAAGAACTATCAGCATCGGAACCAGAAAATGGAATAATTGCAAAATTGCAATACGATTCGGAACCAGTTTTATCAAATAAGAGAAAGAAATTAAAATCCAGATACCTGATAAATGCCTATAATTCAACTGGATCCGGAAAAGCAAGTGCAATAAATGTTGCTGGAAGCTCAATTATTACGGATCCAGTTGATGAAGAACACCAATTGAATATACCGTTTCAGGTTGAAAAGGTTTTCCATCCAAGTTTCGAAGTCTCGCCAATTCTTTGTGTGATAAGAGAAAGTGGTGAAAAACAGTTGTTATCTCAAAAAAGTCTGAAACAGGTGTTTACTGGTGATTTTGAAGTAGTGTCAGAAGTATTGGTAGGCACATCCAAAAAATCATCCGGGCACTCTGGTGTCCATAATTTGCTGGCAATAGTAAAAGTAAAGAAAGGTTGGGGAATTTTAAAGAGCAATGGAATATGGTTTCTCGAACCAAAATTCTCAAACATATTTTCTCATGAATTTGGATCGAATTTATATTTTGAACTGTGGGACGGTGATAATGTTGGAATTGCAAATGCCTTTGGTAAAATTTCTATCCCTGTCGATTATTCTGGTTTTTCCGGCATTGACCAAAAACGAGGTCAGTTTTTAAAGGGTTCTGAAAAATATTGTTTAAGCTTTCAAACAGGAAAAAATATTGGGTCAGAATGCATCGTTCAAAAGGTGGAAACAGCTTCATTTGATTTTCCGCCAACAGATTACTCAACTGAGTATCCATTTGGAATGAGAGTTGCAAAATATTTTAATTTATTTGGTTATGTAAACAAATCAGAACGATTTGTAATCAATCCACAATATGCTGCAGCAGGAGATTTTATGGATGTTGATGGGAAAATAATGGCTTGGGTTAACAATGGGGTAATGAGCGGTTTTATCGACCAAAAAGGAAAATATCTCATTCCTATGGAATATTTGGAAACTACTTTTCAGTTTTCACCATATCCTATTGATGGCTCAATGGTCAATTTGCTAATTGCTCAAAATAAACTAAGACTATATGGAATTATTAAAAGTGACAACACGCCAATTATACCATTTATGTATGACGATATTCAATTTTTAACCGTGTTTAAAGGTAAAACCGTGTTTGCAGGTAAAACTGGGGATCAGTACAACCTTTATGATATGGAAAATAATCAACTTATGAATCAATCCTTTGAAAGAATTAAACTAGTAGGTCCAGGACTATTTGAGTTAAATAATGAGAGCGAAACTTACCAATTTGATTTATCCACTAATCTGCTTACAGAAATTATTGAAAAAAAATAATTTTGTTAAGCCCTTAATCTTGCTGTAACCATTCAGTAGCCAGGATAATTTAACTAAGTTTTTTCCTCAAAAAGGAAGCAACTTTTTCCATTCCTGAAGTAGCAACTTCCTGAAAATAAAGCACCTTTCTGCTTGATCTCACCTCTACCGCAGCTGGATCCACCACAAGAATAGTAGCTGAGCGTGGCACATAATCTATAAGAGACGCAGCTGGATATACCTGCATTGACGTACCAACCACAACCAGATAATCGGTTTTTGCGACTTCATCAATTGCAGTTTCCATCATTGGAACTGCCTCGCCAAACCACACAATATTTGGGCGAAGTTGAGATTTGTCTGGTGCTTCATCACCAAGTTTTAACTCCCAACCTCTCATTTCAAAAATGGCATCAGGATTTTTGGTGCTTCGGCTTTGAAAAAGCTGTCCATGCAAATGAATGATTTTTTTGCTTTTGGCTTTTTCATGCAAATTGTCAACATTTTGAGTGACAACCACGACCTCGAAGTCCTTTTCCAAATCTTTAATAATATGATGACCCTGGTTCGGTTTGGCTTCTAAACCTTGCTTTCTCCTTTGGTTATAAAATTCCAAAACCAATGCAGGATTTTTTCGCCAACCTTCTGGCGTGGCTACATCTTCAATGCGATGTCCTTCCCACAAGCCATCCGTTCCCCGAAAAGTAGCCAAACCACTTTCGGCAGAAATACCTGCTCCTGATAGAATTACCAGCTTTTGTTTTTTCAATTTATTGTTCTTTCGTAAGGTTCAATTTGTCAAAAATATCTCGATCCAAAAAATATTTTGTTGGCGAATTTTCAATACATCAGGCTTACTGCAATCCGGTCGGCCAATAACTTTCCATTTTGAGAAAGGGTAATTATATCGTCTTTAATTATAATAAATCCTTGTTCAGCCCAGGATTTCAGTTCTGTTCCTTTTTCAATCCTTAAATTAAATCCTGTTTTTTCTGTGAGTTCCTCAATAGATAATCCCCATTTGGTGCGCATCCTGGTTATGATCATTTCATTGGCAATATCCACCTTTGACAGGATTTCCGTTTGCTGGAATAGTTTTTTTTCTTCGAGTAAACTTTTGATATAGAAGGCATTGTTGGGCTTATTTTTGGTCCTGATTTTCCCATCATATCCATGTGCACCTGGTCCGATTGCCAGATAGGGTTTTTGCATCCAATAATTGCTATTGTGCACAGCATGAAAGCCTGGCAAGCCAAAACTTGCTATTTCATAATGCTCAAAACCAGCGGATTGTAATGTTTCACTTACCATTACAAACTGCCTGGCTGCGTTTTCTTCTGGAGCTGGTACCAATTCACCTTTTTCCAAACGCTTTCCAAAAACGGTTTTGGGTTCAATGGTTAGTTCATACGCTGAGATATGTTTTGGTGAAAGGGCCATAATAGATTGCATATCCACTTCCAACTCAGCTTCCGTACTTTGTGGAAAATTATACATCAAATCCAATGAAATATTTTCAATACCCAGATTTTGAGCCAATTGAACCGCATTTTTGCCTTCCTCCGCAGTATGAATTCTATTCATCCAGGCCAATCTTTCGTTATGGCCTGATTGCAAACCAATGCTTAATCTATTGAAACCCATTGCCTTCCAGGCCAGGATATTGTTTTTGCTCATATCATCCGGATTGGCTTCCAGTGTTACTTCCTTAACATTGCTGAGGTCAAAGAGATTATGGATGGTTTGCAACAGGCTTTCTAAAAGATGAACAGGCAAAATGGATGGTGTGCCACCTCCAAAATACACCGTTTCTAATTGCTTTAATGGCCAATCATTTGCTCTCATTTCCATCTCCAGCTTCATGGCTTTGACCATATTTTCCATAGAAGACAAGGAAGTTGAAAAATGAAAATCGCAATAGTGGCAGGCTTTGCGGCAATATGGAATGTGGAGGTAAATCAAGATTGGTTTATAAATGAACTTACAATGAGAACGGTGGAATTACCAAAAAGTAAACTAAATTAAAAACGTTTCTTTCTCAAAAAGCGGCTAAAATTTAAGCACATAAATACGCTTGGTGGAAAAAGATCCAAAAGTATGCTTTATTATGCAGCTATTCTTTCATAGAGTTTACTCTTAAACCATTACAAATGGGCGGCAGTAATACGTTGGTATATTTTGGTTCTGGGCTTAAGGATCTCCGATTACTTCCGCAAAGTTAATCTCAAAAGCATACTCAAAACATTCTCTCTTTAATTTATACTTTCTAATTCAAAACCGAATTAATATTCCAAATATTTTGAAACTATACAACTTTGACATTTATATTAGAAATGAAATTCTTCCTAAGAAAATTCTGTATCCATTTTCCATCTGTTAAATCAGAAAAATGACTTTTAAATGCCTGGAAGTATTTTAAACTGACCTGGTATTCGTTTTATGCAAGATTTAAAGCAAATTGGTTATTCCTCTTTTCTTATAAAAATCCGTCCTCTGGGCTCATTTGCCTCTAAAAGAACAACATCAGAATGCAGGAACTTAGCCGCTTCTGCTGAGTCTTTTACTTTGGATGCGCTGCGCTCCAGCATTTCTGATTCAAAGTCCGTTAATACACTTTGCCGAAGACCCAATTCCCTCCAAATGGAATATTTTCCACATCCCGCAAAAATCCCTCGGGCCAGGGCCAATGCATCCAGCAGTGCCTGGTTTGCACCTTGTCCTTTAAACGGACTCATGGGATGGGCTGCATCTCCAATAATAGTAGCGGGCCCCGATTTCTCTAACATATTTGAGGTCAACAATGCCCTGTCATACACCGGATAACCAGAAACCAGTGTCTCTAAAGTTGCTGATATTATTTGAGGAATCGGGTCGTGCCAATTGGTTCTGCGGCAAGCTTCTTCCTTCAATGCTTTGGGTCCAAGAATACTCAAAGCTTTTGCCTCATTTTCTGGCAAAGGGAAACTTAGTTGCCACATCACAGAGTCTGATTTATAAGGCATTATATAAATTCGCTCATGGCCATTTGCAGTTTGAAATACGGTTGCGGAGTCCAGCAAAGGACTGGAAAGGCTTTCAAGTGCCGCCAAAGGACAAATGCCCAGTATGACCATACAGCCGAGATAGCGTAATGGAGCCAATTCCTCAGCAATCAAAAGGTTCCTGACTGAACTGCGAATCCCATCTGCACCCACCAGGAGATCGGCCTTTTCCTTAATTAATTGCCCTTCAACCTGAAATTTTAATTCTATTCCCCCATTCTCAATCTGTTGAAAATCTTCCAATCTATGCCCCCATTTTACTGCATCGTGCCCTGAAAGCTGCTCCAAAAGCGATAGGCGCAAAGACTGCCTTGCGATGTGCATATTGGTTCGTTTGGTAAATGGTTTTTCATCGATTTTTATCCATTTTCTCATTCCCCATTCTCCTATCTCCTTACCTTCAGTTGTATGAACTACATGTCGGGTAGAAATCACGGCCTCCTTTAGGGTAAAAAGGCCCAATCCTTCAATGGCTCTGCTGGCTTGTTGCAATGTTAGCCCATATCCCTGCGCCCGGGCATCGAAACTTTCGTCCCGCTCATAAAGTGTAAACGGAATCCCACGATGCAAACAGGCAACGGCAAGAGCCACGCCCCCTATTCCAGCACCAATAATGGCGACATGGGGGTAAATTTCTTTGTTGACAATGGGCTGATTAGCAGAAGGAAGCAAGCCTGAGCCAGCACAAGCCGAACATACGATCAGATGGCCTTTTGGACGAACCGGAGCCTCTGCCTGGCCATTTGAATTTTCAAAAATTTCTAATTCCTTTTGATAGGATAGCCTCAATTTCTTGCGGAGCTTCTGCTTTCTTTTGCCCCGACCCTGGCATTCCAAACAAATGGTCCAGTTAGTTAATTCCTTCCCTGCCTGTTTCAATTATTTACAATTTTCTCATTGCAATGAGCTATAATTACTGCAAAAAGCTTGCCTAAACTCAACCTTTTTACTGGCCAAAATTTCCATTGTTCGCATTTCTATTTATGAACAGACAATTATTATAATTACAAAAATACCAATAAAAGGCTTTCTGCTGAAGGTTGAAAACGAACTTTTCAAGCACATTACCAAAGTATTACAATGTCATTACATAAGTCTTAAAATCGAATACGTACTCAAAAAACCATATTGTACAATGCGCTTCTGGAGAAGTGAAAATGCAGGAATAAAATTTCTCTATCCACTAGTTTATTTTTGAATTTCGTTTATCTGGATTTTAAAAACATAAGGTTATAAAAAAAGAGCATCTCTCAATGCTCTTTTTTTCGGACTCTTGAGAATTTTACTTCCCTATTTTTTCAGAATCAGCCATTCTACCTAATCTTTCATAGGTATTCTTCAATGACTTTTTTACACCTTCGTCTGTTTTATTGATCTGGTAACAAGCCTCAAAATATGGCAAAGCAGATTTGAATTCGTTCAAGGCTTCGTTTTCCATTTTTCTGATAGGCATTGATGTCCAGCTGGTTTACTTTCTTAAGGATTTCATAGAATTAAAAATAGAAGAAACCATACAAAAGAGGATTGAAAGACTAAATCCGAAATGATGTTATAAAGAAGACCTGAGAAAAGGTGATTAAATTATTTATACAAAATTAAAACTTTGCGTTCATTATCAACCTCAAATTTCTTAAACCTTTTCAAAACCGACTGTCCAAGTAAAATTGGAGCATTAAGATTATGGACAACGGAAGCTTCAACATTACTTAATTCAAAATCGCCTATCCTGACCTTTCGCAATATAACTTTGGTTCCTTCTGAAATCTCACCATTTGCATCAGAGTAATTAGTTTGGCCAACAATGTCAGATTTGGTCATTTTCCCCTGCTTTAACATATGCATTGCTTCGGTTAAAGATATTGATACATCGGAAGCCCCTGAATCAAAATATACCTTAAACTCAACATCATTGATATAGGAAACTAACTCAAAAATTCCATTTTTTGGAGTTAATGGAATCTCATTCCCAACTGGCTTAGTTCTTTCACAATCAGGAATCCTATCAGCATCTGCATTCCTTTTGAGACGAATATATGTATTTTTCAAGGAATTACAAACACCCTTATCATAAGGATCAACCTTGTAACATGCCTCAAAAAAAGGTAGTGCTTGTTTGAATTCAATGATAGCGTCTGACTCAATCTTCTTCCCAAGCTTTTGAAATTCGTTGAAATCAATCTTATCCAATTTTCTGATTATTTCAACCCCTCTGTTAAAATAATAAACCCCAAGGTTAAAGCTGGATTCCAGATTGTTTGAATCAAGCTTCAAGGCTTTTTTATAGGCAGCTAATGCTTGTTGTTTGCTGGCATCACGCTCCTTAGCTGGTCTTTTCACATCAGCTGCTTCCGTGTCATACAAGTTCCCAAGAATTGCAAAAAGTGCAGCATTGGTTGAATCCAACTTAACGGTTTCCTCCAGTTTAGACTTGGCCTGATTTCCCTTTCCCAAATCAAAATACAATTGAAGTTCCTCTAAGGCCAATGATTTATTATTTGGGTAAAAAGCCCTTCCCGCAACCACGTGGGCCAATGCCGAATCTTTTTTGTCAGCATTTTTGGCTTGTCTGGATAGTGAAATAAACATTTCTGGTGATTTTCTACCCATGGATACCAATTTGTAAGTCACCTGCCTCACTTTTTCATAGTCGGCCATTGATTCTGCTGAATATAAGGTATAAACAAACGCTGTTGTATCTGTTGGTTTGATCAATTGAGAGATTTCATAAGAGGCTATTGACTCCTGAAATTGTTTGACCGCCTCTTCCTTTTTTTCTTCCTTCAGTTTTGCTACGCCAGCTTGGTATTTGGCTATACCATCATTCAAAAAAGTGCCCCATAACAAATCAACTTTTGCCACTGAGTTGTCATGATATTCGTCTCCTTTACTAGATAAACTAATGGCCTTTGTATAAGAATCATAGGTTTGTTTTGCGGCATCAGGAGCAAGGCTTGTAAACTTGGCATTTTTTGAATTAAGAATGTTCTCATAAATCATCCCACGGAAATACCATGTTTTGGCTTTTTCCTTTGTTTTTTCATGCAAAACGGCTTTGTCTATTTCATCTTTGGCTTTGTCATACTCGCCGTCTTTGTTGTATAAGAATGCGGAAGTTACAGCGTCATTCTGTGCAAAAGCCAATCCCGATACGAGTAAGAAACCGGCTACTACAAACTTTTTCATTTCTATTTCTTGTTTTATAAATTGATCAAATTGAATTACTCTTTTTCATCTGCTTCATTACTTTCATCTGCTGCTTCGTCATCTGCATCATCTGCTTCGTCATCTAATTCTTCCTCAGGCAATATTTCTTCGTTCAACTCCTCGCCATCTTCACCTAATATCACTCTTGGGATATCGCCATCCATCAATTCATCTTCCGGTAAATCTACTTCATCCGGCATTTCAATTTTGGCAATCGAAGATATTTCATCGTCCTCGTTCAAACGAATCAATCGAACGCCCTGGGTATTTCTTCCCATTACCCGCAATGAATCCACAGAAGTCCGGATCATTACTCCAGATTTATTGATGATCATCAGATCATCTTTGTCAGTCACATCCAGCACACCAACAACACTTCCTGTTTTAGGCGTAATATTTAGTGTAAGTACCCCTTTGGTACCTCTGTTGGTTACACGATACACATCAGTACCATCTTCAGGATCAACTAAATAGGTTCTCTTGCCATAGCCTTTTTCTGAAACCACCAATAAGGTTGTTGATTTATCTGCTACACAAACAAGACCAACCACGTAATCTGCCTCACCATTTAAACGTACACCACGAACACCTGCTGCACCTCTTCCCATTGGACGAACAGTAGCCTCTGGGAATCTTACTGCCCTTCCTTTGTAGGTAGCAATGATGATTTCATCATTTCCGGAAGTCATTTTTACATCCAGCAATTGGTCGCCTTCATTAATACTGATGGCATTTATTCCAGCCTGACGGGGACGACTAAATGCTTCCAACGTGGTTTTCTTAATGGTACCTTTTACAGTACACATTACCAGATAGTTGTTATTGATGTAATCGTCATCTTTCAGACTTTTTACATTGATAACAGCTTTGATCTTATCTTCTTTCTCAATATTGATGATATTTTGAATTGGCCTTCCTTTTGCAGTTTTATTACCTTCAGGCAGTTCGTAAACCTTTTTCCAGAACATTCTACCAGTATGTGTAAATACAAGTAAGTAGTTGTGCATTGTAGCAACAAAAAGATGTTCCGTAAAATCATCATCTTTTACAGCTGTTGCTTTAGAACCAACACCTCCCCTATTCTGAACTCTGTATTCTGTAAGTGGGGTACGCTTAATATAACCTTGATGGGAAATGGTAATTACCATCTCATCATCCGAAATCATATCTTCAATGGTTAGATCATCATAAGAATGAACAATTTCAGTTCTTCTGTCGTCACCATATCGCTCTCTGATTTCTTCAAGTTCATCTTTGATAATGCCCATTCTGATGCTTTCATCTCCAAGAATTTCCTTCAACCGGGCAATTAACTTTTGGATTTCCTGAAATTCTGCAACGATTTTATCACGCTCCAGACCAGTCAACCTTTGCAAACGCATTTCCAAAACAGCCCTGGCCTGAATCTCGCTCATAGCAAAATTTGCCATCAAACCATTTCTTGCAACTTCAGGGTCTAAGGAGTTTCTGATGAGGGAAATAACTGCATCCAGATTGTCCAAAGCAATAAGCAAGCCTTCTAAGATGTGGGCTCTTTTCTCTGCTTCCTGAAGATCATAAGTAGTTCTTCTGATCACGACTTCATGCCTATGCTCCACAAAATAGTGGATCATATCCTTCATGTTCAGAGTCAATGGTTTGCCTTTTACAAGGGCAACATTATTTACTGAAAAGGAGGTTTGAAGTGCTGTCATTTTATATAAGGTATTGACAACTACCTGAGAATTGGCATCTTTTTTCAGGTCAAAAACCATTCGGATTCCATCTCTGTCAGATTCATCACGCACATCTGAAATACCTTCCAGAACCTTATCGTTGATCATGTCGCCAATCCTTTCGATCATGGCGGCCTTGTTTACCTGATATGGAATGTCATAAAATACGATTTGTTCCCTGCCTGTTTTGGAGGTTTCAAATCGATGGTTGGCTCTAACTACAATTCGTCCCCTTCCGGTTTCAAGCGCATTTAAAATTCCTGTGTAACCATAAATGGTGCCAGCGGTTGGAAAATCCGGTCCCTTAATTAATTTGGCAAGGTCTTGAATCGTAATTTCAGGATTATCAATATAAGCTTTGATACCATCAATTACTTCTCTCAGATTGTGTGGGGCCATATTGGTGGCCATACCTACAGCAATACCTGATGTGCCGTTTACAATCAGATTTGGAAACTTGGCAGGAAGCACAGTTGGCTCCTGCAAGGAATCATCAAAGTTTGATTGAAAATTAACTGTGTTCTTTTTGATGTCAGCAAGTAACTCTTCGGCAAGTCTTTTCAACCTTGCTTCTGTATATCGCATTGCTGCCGGCTCATCACCATCGATGGACCCAAAGTTACCCTGTCCATCTACCAAAGGATATCGAAGCGACCAAGGCTGGGCCATCCGCACCATGGCATCGTACACGGAAGTATCGCCATGTGGGTGAAATTTACCCAAACATTCCCCGACGATACGGGCAGATTTTTTATGTGGTTTGTTGTAGTTTACACCCAGCTCCTCCATACTGTAGAGCACTCTTCGGTGTACTGGTTTTAGTCCATCCCTTACGTCTGGAAGTGCACGACTTACGATAACCGACATCGAATAATCGATGTACGCAGTGCGCATTTCCTCTTCAATGTTGATTGGGATGATATTTTCTGTTCCGGCCATTCTGTAGAATTACAATTCTTGAAAGGCCGCAAATTAATCGCTTTTGTGCTTTAATGCGAATAATCGTTAAATTATTGCTCTTCTTTTTCTTCTTTGTCCTCCTCAGGCTCCTCTACTTCAAGGTCCTTATCAGGGTTACGCTTACTTGGGTCTCTGGCCTTAATACCAGCAAGTTGACTGGATTTTTTCTCTTCAGAATTCTTCTTTTTACTACTCCACCAACGGTCTTTTTTTATTAAATTTTTATCTTTTGTATACACATAAGTTTGCCCAACTTTAGGATTCTGCTTTTTAGGTTTCCACCATGGTTGGCCTCTGAAAGTAACACCATTGTGGGCGTGCAACATCCGTACCTGACAGCCTGGAATGGGGCAAAGCTTGTGAACAGCACAGGATTGGGAAAGTCCCATAACCAACAAAACACAAAGCAAAAAGTGATAAAAACGCATTATTTAATTATCCAGAACTGCTTCCATTTGTAACCAAGGGGATAAAAATGGTATGCAAGTTTACGAAGGTATTTTTTGAAATGGATTTTTAAACAAAAGTTGGGTTGAAATCTAAGGTAAGGTATATGTGCAAAATGCATTGGTAATTGGTCCAAATATCAAAAAAAATCTACAGTTCTAAAATTTCTATTGTCTTTTACTTTTAAAACATAAATTAAACCAATTGAGAACTGACCTGAAAAACCAACCTCGAATGATTAAATTTCAAAAATGATTAGAATACTATCTTCAATTTATTCCTTTTCCATCGAGAAATCTATTCCTGATAGTTTGATTAAAATACTTTTGACTTCCACCTTTATTATATGAAAATAAAACTGCCTTCATTTCCAGCTAAATCCATTTCAATTTTCTTTTTGATTTTTGGATTCCTTTTCTTCAATTCTCAAGGTTTTTGCCAACAAACGGATACCGTAAGAACTTTCAAATTCAGTGATACAAAGCGGGTTGGAAATTTTATGTTTCCGGTGGATACATCTATAAAGTATAGCAAAATCAAAATGCTTTATCGAATGCGATGTAAAAACGCCCAGGTTTCTACAGGTTCAAACCGAAATCTTGGATGTGGTGAATGGGACTATAGCTGCAATACTTATATTACTGATTCCTCAAAAACAGATTCGCTGAAAGCAAGCCAGGCAAATCATGTTATTACCGGTTTTACAGGCAACAGTTTTCCTTTTAGATATCTGCCAACCAAAACATATACAGAATATTATCAAAAGCAAACCAATACGCAGGCCACATTGGATGAAACAGTTTTTTCTATAAATGCTGGCACAGCTAATATTTCAGAACCATTTTTTTCTGAGTCGGGGAACAGAAAGATTCAGTTTTTGTGGACCGCTCAGGAGTTAATCCAATCGGGCTTAAGTGCCGGACCCATCCACGGAATGCGACTAAATGTTACCCAAGGGGAATCGATTTTATCAGGTCTTAGAATCAGAATAAAACAAAGTGCGAAATTGAATTTAACTGAGATAGAGGATACCACTGGATTTAAACAAGCACTCTTTCGAACCAAAAATATCAACCAGACAGGAGAAACAAACTTCCAATTCTACAATCCTTTTATTTGGAATGGAAGCTCCGGCATTATTTTGGAATGCAGTTACAGCAATGGAACCAATGTGCCTCAGGTTAAAGTGATGGGTGAAGTGACTTCCAATTCCAACTGTGTTTCCAATACCAGCAATGATGGATACATCGAATTTGATGGGTTTTCCTCTGGAATCAGAGTTGGCGACATAAACAGCCTGGACAGTGCCCAAAAGTTTACTTTCGAAGCGTGGGTCAATATCAGAGAATGGAAAAACTGGACTGGTATTTTTAAAGATAATGGAAAAACGGTGCTTGAAACAGGTGATACGCCCGGGCAATTGTATTGCATTATCAGAAATCCTGACAACACATACGGTTTTGCAGCCAATGTATTACCCCTAAAAACCTGGACGCATGTGGCCATGGTTTTTGATGGAACACAATCTGATAATATTAATCGCTTAAAACTTTTCATTAATGGTGTTCAAAGGACATTGACCTTCTCAGGAACCATTCCAAACCGTACTGAAAACAACAATACGCCTCTGATTTTAGCCCAGGGCGTGGCCTGCAGTATGGATGCCCCAAGAGTTTGGAATACACCTTTGAATGGCCCAACCATCAGCAGCTGGATGAAAAGAAAAATAAGGCCAAACCATCCATTTTATTCTGCCCTGGAATTTGAAGGCCATCTGGATGAAAACAATGGAAGCATAATTGCAGACTCATCTTCTTTTCAAAGAAACGGAGTTTTGTTTGGCAATGCCATCAGACGTGTATTCAATGGAGCTGATCTTTTTAAAAACCTGGATCCAGTTTTAATTAGACCTAATATAAAATGGTTTAAGGGTACGTATATCCAAACCAGAACGGATCTACCAGTCCTGGATTCTACAGCTGATCTGCCCAAAACAGTTGTAAAGTACAAAATTTTAAATGACAAACCCGTTGCCATAGATACCCTACTATTATATCATGCCACCAATCAGAAAGTGCTTGGTGAGACAGGTTTGTTGATCCGGAATATTCCTTCAATTCCAGATAGCACCATCCAAATCCAGACACTAAACTATCACCAGAAATTTCCACAGAAATTTGAACTTATGTCTTTTGTAACTCCTTATGGTATTGGAATAAATTTTGGTACTCAGGGAAAAGTCTGGGAGTTTGATGTCACCGATTTTCAAAACCAATTAAGGGGGATGAAAAGAATCAGCCTTGAACGAGGTGGCGAATTTCAGGAAGAAATGGACATTCGTTTTGTTTTTTACAGAGGCAATCCAGCCAGAAAAGTATTGTCCTTAACCCAGCTCTGGCCTGTTACCCAATCAGGATATACCGACATTTTACAGGAAAAAGTTTTTGAACCCCGAACTTTGAAAATGAATCCTTTGGCTTCTACATTTAAAATCCGGACAGTAATAACAGGCCATGGCCAGGAAGGTGAGTTTATTCCAAGGACACATTGGCTCAATATCAATGGAGGTTCACCAGAATATCAATGGGATGTTTGGACCCCTTGCGCCACCAACCCTGTATTCCCACAAGGTGGAACATGGGTGTATGACAGAGCAGGTTGGTGCCCAGGCGCCCCATCTGATGTAAAAGAATGGACGCCAAACTCTATTCTTCAGGCTGGCAATGATGCCACTTTTGATTATGGTTTAAATACTGCCGGAGGAGATTCAAGATACATTGTCAATCACCAATTGGTCCAATATGGACCAACCAGTTTAACGTATGATGCGGGCATTTCCGACATTACTTCTCCGAGCGACAGAATAGAATTCTCGAGAAGGAATCCTTCCTGTATGAATCCGGTGATTCGAATAAGCAATCAGGGGACAGCAAATATCAATGCGCTTCAAATCAATTTTGGTTTGGAAGGTGGTGTTGTAAATACATTTAACTGGAGTGGGAATCTGGCATCGTTTGCTTCAACAGACATCACACTTGATTTGCCTTACATGGGTAAAACCCAGGGTGTTTTTAAAGTTTGGTGCAGCAGTCCAAATGGGCAATCTGACCAAAATGTGAACAATGATACACTTCGGTCGGTTTACGCGGCCCCTTTGGATTTACCTTCAAAATTTGTGTTGGAATTCAAATCAAACCTTCGTCCCCAGGAAAATTCCTATGAACTAAGAACCGCCGATGGAACTCCGATTCTTATCCAAAACGGTTTTTCTACCAATACCATTTATAGAGACACGCTTGACCTGCCGGTTGGTTGTTATGAATTTCACTTTCTGGACGAAGGAAATGACGGCCTCAATTGGTGGGCAAACACTGCTCAAGGGTCTGGCTACATACGGATTAAGAAACATACCACCGGAGCTATAATCAGAACTTTCAATCCGGATTTTGGGGGAGAGGTTTTTCAACATTTTGTGGTTACACCATTTGTTTCAGTGGAAAAACCATTGGAGATTATTTCCGGTCTGGACCTGTTTCCAAATCCTACAAATGGCCAAATGCAGGTTAGTTTCGGAATGACCAGGTCGTCTGAAGTTGATGTTGAAGTAACTGATTTGCTTGGCAAAAAGCATCTGGGAAAATCACTTGGGTTGGGTCTGCACGAAGATTTGAATCTGGATGTTTCAAAACTAAGCAAAGGCATTTATTTGCTTTTGGTAAAAAGTGAAGGTCAAACCAAAGTGAAAAAGTTTGTAAAAAATTGATTGTTTAGGCCAGGTTCAGGATCAAATGCCTGGGTGCTGATGTTTCGGATGCCCTTGGTTTTCTGGTCGGCACCAAAGGTCAGACCGGTTGCTTTTCTGAAAATTTTCCCGATCCATAAAACTTAAAATAAAAAATGATTGCTGGCATACTCCAGCATCCGTTTAAATAAAGTCTAAATGAAAATTGAACATACTTTTTCTTTTTGGCCTTCCCGCTTTAGCGGGATAAACTATTCCGGTTTCTTTCGCCTTTGGCGAACACGTTCGCCAAAGCGAACACATCCTCCATAGGCGGACAAGGCCAGAGAAATGAATTATGGCATGTTCAATTTTTTAATAGACTTTATATAAGTCCGTTTTTCTGAATGAAGAACCAGCCATAAAGCTTGTTACATTTCTAAAAAAATAAAAATGTGCAACAACGCTTCATTACATTTTAAAAGCTTGTCTTTATGTAAATATTTGGCTGTGGGCCAATTTATTGTGTTAGAAATGGGCTTTTGGAAATGGCAGTATTTTACCTCTGAAGGGTGTGCGACGGGTTTTTTAAAATTGTTATTCCAGAAAGCAAAGCTTAAAATTGCCGTACATTTGCAATTTTTGACATGATAAAAGTTTTAATTTCTAATTTGCTGATCTCGAATTACTTTCTTGCTCAGATTTCAAAAGAATGGCAGGAGGACAGAATATTTCCCACAGCAGTGTCTACCACTTGCAGGCAGTTATATTATTTTGTAATGACATTATTTATAGGTGTTTATCCTCCGGTAAAAAGCATAGACCAGGTACTTTTTGTCGGAGTTATTGCTGTCATTTTAACCTACACACTCCTACAATCTTTTAGAAACGTAATTTTTAATTTATTCAGACATCTGGATATTTTGCAAAAGGTTCAGTTGCAAACCGGAGGCCCTCTCAAAACTATTTACAGTATATGCGTTACGGGGGTAGGTCTGATGACATTTGCAATTGCTGTTGCTATCAAAATAGCAGGATATATTAAACATTAATCCGCTCTTTCCCCTTTTTCGTAGTCTTTGACTACATCATGGTGAGGGCGTATCTTAGATTCTCGAGCTGGATTGCATTTGATACGAATTTAAGATTCGAGAATGCACGGAGGTAGTTTGAAAACTACACTCAACCGGCAGACCGGTCTGACCTTTGGTGCCGAACAGGAAATCATCCCGTTTGGCGTAGTTGCATGTACCGTCAATATATGCCGCTACCCTGCAGCTTGGGTTTTTGGGTTGATTGACATTCTATTGAGATTAGGCTGCTCTGCAGCTGAATGCCTGGCCATACGCCAGAGATGGGTGAATGAACGGTCAACGGTTTTTAGGCATTGAAAGGAAACGGGAAACAGGATTCAGGAGACAGGATTCAGGAAACAGGATTCAGGAGACGGGAAACAGGAATCAGGAGACAGGATTCAGGAGACAGGATTCAGGAAACGGGAAACAGGAGACGGGAAACAGGAATCAGGTGATACTTTACGAGAACCTTTTGACCCAGTCTTTGGTTAGGTGATGATGAGTGCAATTCATATAGCCGCACTCACCTGGACTACATCTTAAAACGACAGCCAATAATCCTGATCTGTAATGAGAAATCTTCAGATTTGTCTTTTTCAACCAAAACAATTCCCTGATTAAAAAAATTCATATTACATTTGAACTTATGTGAAACCTGAGGCTGTTTTCCTCCGTTTGCGGATGTTTTATAGCCTCCTTTTATGCAAGCGATATGCACCAACAACTGAAGACCCTCGCCCTTGTGGTTTTTATTTTCACCTCTTTCCAGCTTCAGGCCCAGGTATTGAATGAGCCGGAGGAAGAACATTCAGCCGACTTTGCCGAAGAACCAGGTCCCGCAAGTCCCTGCATTTCTGCGGAGGAATATGAGGCCATGGAAAAAACACTGCAGGAAAACTACCTCATGCTGGGCCTCGATCAAAAGGCGATCAACACAATGACGACAAAATTTGCCTGGCCTTTGCGACAGGCAAATGGCCTGAACGACTGCAGCTATTATTACATTACAAATTTTGTAGATCAGGATACCACAGCCGACAGCACCCGCGATTGGAATTGTGGCAAACGTACCTATGACGGACACAAAGGTATTGACATAGCACCGTATCCATATTCGCTTTATAAAATGGACAACGATCAGGTGGAAGTGGTGGCTGCTGCCCCAGGCACCATAGTTGCGAGGGCCGATGGACGTTTTGACAAAAACTGTGATTGGGTGAGTGGTTCAGATGCGAATTACGTTATCATCCGGCATCAGGATGGATCCACCTCCCGATACTGGCACATGAAAAAGAACACGGTAACCTCCAAAGTTGTCGGGCAAACAGTGGTAACCGGAGAATATTTAGGGGTCGTAGGGAGTTCAGGCAGGTCAACGGGTCCACATCTCCATTTTGAGGTTTCGAGAACATCTAACAGGTCGGACTACGTGGATCCGTTTGGCGGAATCTGTAATGCATCGAATGACAGTACCTTATGGATAAATCAGCTACCCTACATTGACACGGGTATCATGAAAGTTTCGACCAATACGATTTCCCCGGTTTTTCCCGCATGCCCGCAGACCGAAACGCCCAACGAAGACAGCTGCTTTTTAGGTGGGGTATCTGCAAAGTTTTACATTTTTATCCGGAATCAACGGGCGGGCACATCGGCTGCGATGCGAATTCTCCGTCCGGATGGAACTGTCTTCACCAGTTGGACAAAAGACTTTACGGATAACTTTTCCCGCTCGTATTGGTCATGGACCCGAACTTATCCGACGGCAACAGGTACCTATATGTTTGAAGCCTCCTACAACGGGAAAGTCTGTTCCAAACCGTTCAGGATCAACTGCCAACTGACGGATATCCGGACGAAGGAACGTGCGGCCGGCACCTTGTTTTTTCCCAATCCCATTTCCACCCAATCGGCCATTCAGTTTGAGCCAGCCCTGAACGGTGCCACCCTTTTAATTTACAATGCCCTGGGAATTGTGGTCCAACGGCATACAAATTTCTCTGGTTCCTCTTTGCCTTTACAAAACACGCACCTGCAACCAGGTGTGCACTACATTCAAATTGCAGATGGCGCATCCGGCAATGTTCCTGTAAAACTGATCCTGACCGATTGACAACAAAAGTGGGAAAGGGTACTGATCCTTTCTGTCCGCAAGCTCGGCTTTTCCTGGTTCACACAATAAGGTGCAAGAGCAAATATTGATTTCATTCTCATTTTAGCTTAAGGAAACAGAGCAGAAAGCCCCGACATTCCTCAACAACAATAGAAAAAAAGATTCGAAATGCTGAAGGAAATAAATTCTCCTGAATCGCCTCTTTTTCTTTTTCGGAATGGGTCTTTTCCGGATCCAGCTCATTCTGCATCATACTAATAGTTGTTCACTTTAAAATATACGAGATTAAGTATTGAAAATCATTAAAAACAAACTTTATCATAGCTAATAAAATGTAATTCAGAACCCTAAAGTCAAAACTGTCGAATTCAATAACCTTACATTATATTAAGTCTATTAAAAAATTGGTTCTTCTCCATTTTGAGTGGAATTGGGGAAAATGCATTAGAATTGGGGCATGGAGATTACGGAAATGTTTAGCATGGCACTGGGGCTTTCCAAGC
>JBIPOE010000061.1:0-24849 GCA_044379485.1 Catalimonadaceae bacterium | reverse complement strand
TATCCAGCAGCGCAAAAGTGAAACTACTGATTCAATTTTGATACTTTTTCCAATGAAAAATCAGCCTCCAAAATGTCCATTAGAGCGCAAGTCCTCAAATCCAGCCTCCAAAATGTCCATTACTCCCGGTTTTTCAATAGAAATGAATGTTACTATTAGCAAGAAAAACAGTGAAATAAATATTGATTGAAAAATCGAAATCGTTTGAACCGGATCTCACAAATAAGCCGGACAATCCGTCCGGCTTATTTTAGAATCATAAAATTGGGGTTTATAATTTTTATTGCAATATGAGTTTTTTACGAACTATGGTTTTACCGTATTTTAACTCAAGAATGTAGAATCCGCTGGCCAGTTTTCCTGGTGAGATTTCCTTGCTGATTTTTCCGGTTTCACCCACTGCTTTACCGATATGTACCTCGACGCCTGTGCTGGAAATGAGTGAATACGCCACTTCTTTTTCAGTAAAATTGCTGATTTCCAGATAAATTTTGTCTCGGAATGGATTCGGAAAAACTGAAACTTCATTCTTATAAGTTAGCATTTCATCCACCGATGTACAAGGAGAAACTGTAACATTAATGGTATCTCTGAAAACACAGGATTCGGTAGTAATCAGTTGCACAGAATATTGACCGGTTTGGTTGACCACTATACTTTGGCTGGTTGAACCAATGTTCCAAAGGAAACTTCCCAGGCTGAAACCTGCTGACAATGTAATACTTGAGTCCTGACAAATGGTGGTATCCCTTCCAAGTTTTATTGTATTTTTTACAAATAACAAGTTAACCGTATCTGAAGAAACACAATTTCCTGTTCCAACTGTCCAAACAAAACTATTGAGATCCTGATTTAAACCTGAAACCACGGTGGTATCTGAATTTGGAGAAATTATGGTTCCTGTTCCTACAATTTGGGTCCAGGTTCCATTTACTCCGTTGCCAGTGATGGCGTTTAGGGTAATCAAGGTGTCACATCCAAGTTTATCTGGTCCGGCATTTGCAATGGCCTGATTTACAGAGAATATACTAACAGAATCGGATTTTGATGGACAAACGCCATTTGAGATTTCCCATTTGAAAATATTCTCACCCTGACCAAGATTGCTAACCTGACTAGTCGCAACATTTGGATTTGCTATTACTCCCGATCCGGAAACCAAAGTCCAGGTTCCCTGTCCATTTGAGGGTTCGTTTCCAGCTAGTGTGCTGGTATTTCCACAGACATTTTGGTCGAGTCCTGCATTTGCATTTCCTAAAACTGGATTTACAAAAATAGAAACCGTATCCGTTGTAGATGGGCAATTTGCCGAATTAATGGTCCAAACTAAAGTAATCTTTCCAGGACTTAAATTGGTAACTGAGGAATTGGCATTTAAACCGTTACTCAGATTTCCGGAACCAGAAATTAAACTCCAGGAACCGTTTCCAAAAAGAGGTTCATTGGCATCCAAAGAAGTGGAATCGCCACAAATGGTTTGGTCCGTACCAGCATTTGCAGCACTTGGTCCTTGGTTAACCGAGATACTAACCGTGTCTGTTGACGCCGGACAGTTTCCATTAGAAATACTCCAAACGAATTTGTTTTCACCAATACTCAGGTTGTTAACCGTAGAGCTCGCCGATGAAGGATCGCTGAGGGTTGCTGAGCCAGAAATAACAGACCAAGAGCCAGTTCCGATATTTGGAACATTTCCAGCAAGAGTAGCGCTATTACTGCAAAGCGTTTGATCAACACCGGCAATGGCAGCATTTGGAGGCGATTGACTGTTAATCACAACTGTGTCCGTTGACGCCGGACAGTTTCCATTAGAAATACTCCAAACGAATTTGTTTTCACCAATACTCAGGTTGTTAACCGCAGAGCTCGCCGATGAAGGATCGCTTAGGGTCGCTGAGCCAGAAATAACAGACCAAGAGCCAGTTCCGACATTAGGAACATTTCCAGCAAGAGTAGCGCTATTACTGCAAAGCGTTTGATCAACACCGGCAATGGCAGTACTTGGAGGCGATTGACTGTTAATCAGAACTGTGTCAGTTGAAGCAGGACAGTTTCCATTAGAAATACTCCAAACGAATTTGTTTTCACCAATACTCAGGTTGTTAACCGTAGAGCTTGCTGAGGATGGATCGCTGAGGGTCGCTGAGCCAGAAATAACAGACCAAGAGCCAGTTCCGATATTTGGAACATTTCCGGCAAGAGTAGCGCTATTACTGCAAAGCGTTTGATCAACACCAGCAATGGCTTGGCTTGGGCCAGGTACAACGGTTAGAACAACTGTATCTGCCCTGCTTCCACAAGTTGCAGTCGAGATGCTCCACCTGACTTTGTTTTCGCCAATTTCTAAACCTCTTATGGTTGTAGAGGCAGAACCTGCATCGTCAAATGAACCTGAACCAGAAATCAACTCCCAAAGTCCGGTTCCAATCAAAGGAACATTGCCAGCCAATAGGGCAGAATCTGAACAAATTTGCTGATCAAATCCTGCGTTTGCTACATCGGGTGGGAGGTTATAGGTAATAGAAACGGTATCAAATGTTGGTGCACACGTTGCCTGACTCACAACCCAAACAAAAAGATTTTGCCCAACATTTAAATCATTGACCAAACTTGTTCTACCCAAAGAATCTACAAAAGTTCCATTTCCGGAAACCAATCTCCAAACACCTGTTCCTACCTGAGGATTTTCAGCCTGCAGCAATGTAGATGAAACGCAAACCACCTGGTCCTGTCCCGCATTGGATTGGCTTGGGCCAGCATTGACATTCACTGTGGCTGTCACAGAAGCATCCGGGCATAATCCATCTGAAATGGTCCATTGAAAAACGTTATCTCCGGTTGAAAGTCCTTTGACTTTGGAATTCGCCAGATTTATGTTTTCAAAAATACCGGTACCACTAATTACTGTCCAGGTTCCTATTCCACGTGTTGGAATACTTGCATTCATTTGAGTTGAATCTTCACAAATAAATGGATTCCCGCCCGGGTTGGAAATTGTTAATGGTTCTGAAACATTAATGACGACTGTATCAATAGAAATCTGACATCCGGATTTACTGATGGTCCATATCAGCTTATTTTCACCAGGAGATAAACCACCAACATCTGTGTTGTTTAAAAGAGAATTAACAAAAACTCCCGTCCCGGTTACAACTTGCCAGGAACCAATACCGACCTGAGGTGAATTTCCGTCTAGGGTAGTGGAATTTGAACAAATGGTTTGGTCAGATCCAGCGACTGACTGGGTAGGAGGGTCGGTTACTGTAATTACAACGGTATCAGAACTTGGAGGGCAAGTCCCACCAGAAATAGACCATAAAAACTCATTAATGCCAACACTCAGATTTGAAACCGAGGTGCTTGCAGAATTTGGGGAACTTATTATTCCTGTGCCTGAAATTTTAGTCCATGAACCAGAATTATTTCCAGAAAGAACAGTAGACGTATTGCAGATTTCCTGATCCGATCCAGCATTTGCTTGTAAGGAATTGCTGACCGTCATGGTTATCTTTTTAGATAGAACAACTACGGGTGATGCGCAACTTTCATCGGAAGTAAATACCAATTGAACCTGATCGCCATCTTTCAAACTGTCAGTAGAATAACTGGATCCTTCTTTGGCAAATTCATCATTCAGATACCATTCTAAAGAAGGTAAATTTCCGCCACCAGTTATGTTGGAAGAAAAGGTTACCAATGTGCCGGTGCAAATTGCTGAATCAGGAGAAATGGCAATAGAAGCAGTTGGGCGAATGCTTGTTAATACATTGACCACAACAGGAAGTGAAGTGCTTATGCAGCCAGAATCCAAAGTGGCTCTAACCGTATAACTACCGGCAGACCCAACCAAAATACTTGGCCCAGTTACATTTGTACTCCAGACAAAAGAAGTTCCTGGCAAAACCGGCGTTGAAAGTGTTGTAGAACCTCCGGAGCAAAAGGTTAAACTTCCTGTATGGTTGACAACTGGAACGGGTGTCGTTTTATAGATTGCCGGATTGTTGTCATTACAATCAAAACTGTTTTGAACATAACCATCTGGTTTTGTGCAATCCACAGAATCAATTCCTGAATTTCCATAACCATCACCATCGGCATCTGCAAAAAACCGTACACCCGGAGTATTGGGAATAGAGCCACTTACAAAAACTGAAATACCTAAGGCGTCGGTTACTGTTACACTGTAAAGGCCGGGACCGTTTGTCAACGTTTGCCCTATAAATCCATTACTCCATACATAGAGAAATGGCCCGGTTCCGCTGGTGGTCGAAGCTGTAAGAGTTCCGTTGATTTGCCCTGCACAAGCTGGAGTTGAAGTTAAGTTCACATTGAATAAACCCAACGAAGCTGTGGCCTGATTGTCATCGTAATTAAACTCCATGATGCTCGCATTCACGATTTTACCAATCAATGTGGTGGAATTGTCAACTACCAACCAGGGGAAATTTAAAATCGTGGAATCATTGGCCGCTACAGAAACTGGAGCTTGTCCGATTTGAATGGTATCACCCTGATTGTTAATGTAAAACAATTGAACTACGCCTTCCACATCTTCATCTCCATTGTTACCAATTCTGGTATTCACCGTTATCGACTGTCCTATGTTTGGACTGGAATTATTAGGCAAAAATACCTGAAAGAACATATTGGCGGCAGCACCTACGATGACCGCTCTTGTTGCCTCATTGTTTGATTTAGTCGATTCCACGATTACATTATCTGCATCAATGATGGTTCGGATAATGTGAGAACCCACTAAATCAGACGACCATGGTTTTGTAAAGTTTACAGTGAAATTATCACCAGTAACCAATCCATTAACCGTTGCCGAATCATGGGCAATTTCATCAATCAAAACCTTGAATTTCATGGTCTGGTCAATGTTTGAAAGCCCGATGTTTTCATAATTGGCTTGAATGATAATGGGCTCATTCACATCGGGATTCAACTTGGAAGGATTGACGAGCTGCGATAAAACCCGCATATCTGGCAAGCCGGAAACCCGTACCTTTCGAACTATTGTATTATTGCTTTCATCACATTCTGTGTATTGATTGTCAGGATCTGTTACCATGGTAAAGGTATATTCTCCTTCTTCCGGAAATGCAAAACTTACCGGCAAGGTGGCTATGGTTGGACAACCACAAGATTCACTTACATCCGTTAAAATAGCATCACCCAGGTTCAAAGTCCCTGTCAATCCCGGACCACTTACAAAGAATCTGGTTTTCAATTGACTTGCTCTGTATGCGCCCTGCACCAGAACCGGAACATTGAGGAAAATAGCCTGATTTTTGAGATAGGTTCCTGTCCACCAGGTACCTCCACAGGTATTATCAATTGGGACAAATTCATGACAAAGTGATTTTGGACCAACCACATTATTCAGTTTTGAAAACTCAGCAACCGTATTGTTTGGGTCAATCACTGCTGAAACCGTTTGGGTGGCAGGGGCAACTCCAGCATAGGTTCTGCTAATTAAAACCGATTGTCCGGCTGGTATTGAGTTGGTTATGGTTTCTTCTATCACCGTTCCCCCTGAAAGGGTAAATCGAACCAAAATCGGAGCAATTGCAGTCGCATTTCCACTATTTCCTACCCTTGCACGAAGGGTGTGGGTTCCCGGAAATGCGAGGTCAGTTGGAAGCACTTTTAAATCATCGCAACCACCAAAAAAGGCCAAATCGGGCCTGGTTGCGAGAATCAAAATTCCGCAATTGCTGGTATTGTTGGTTTCATCAGTTTCAGTCACTACACCATTTGGAGCAGGATTATCACAATAAACACTTAATGTATATGTTCCGGGGCTTGGATAGGTGTATTCAAACGAAAAGCTTGTACCTGACTGCCGACCCAGATTTGGAATCAACCGGTCAATCGTATCCAATGGAACACCTTCCCTGCTCAAAATGACCCTTGTGTTAAATGGTCCGGTTGCAGAGCCACCTGAATTATACAAACTTAAACTGATGGTTGACGGCTGGCCGGTAATAAACTGCTGACCACCAACACCACAATTGGTTGGATAAATATCCGGAAGAAATGGAATAACGGTTATGATTTCGCAATCCTGGTTGTTGAATTCCGCAGCTTCGTTGATGATAAAGGTTCCATCTGCCTGTCCACACACAGAAAAAGTTCCTGGTGTATTGAATACCAAATTGGTAAATGGAATATTAAAGCTTTGTCCAATCGCCAAAGGTGGAATTTTCACATCAGGCAATGTTGGCGTACCGCCCGATTGGCTGAATTTCACCAAAGTAGAATCCGTTACATTCTGGCAACCTTGATTGGTAATTCTAAGGTTTCCGTTAATGCTTTCACCTTCAACAATATTGATACTTGAAACCGTAAGCAGGGCCGTTAGGTCAGGCAGACATACCGGAGGAACTACAATAAAAGTAAGCGTAAAGTTGCTTGTAAGGGTAAAGTCCGTAATCGTTCCTGTAATGGTATACGTGCCGGGAGTTAAACCCACCAAAAAGCTGAAATTGATAAAACCACCTGAATTGGTGTAGGTTGTATAGGTTTGCCCACCGGGTTGAATGGTAAAAGAAACCTGAGCCCCTGCCACACTTGGGTTTTGAAGCGGAACCGCTGTTCCTGTATACACCGCCGAACCTGTCAATGTTCCGGTTGCGCCACTAACGCCTACAATTGTACTTGGCACAACAGTTGGATTAAATGTTATGGAACCGGGTACATTGAAATTGCCATTGATAAACGGACGAATGGCTGTGTTGTCCAACTCATTGGTTTCCTGAATCACTTTTGTGTAATCAATGGTCACCTTCATTGGGCACCAGGCCGGAACAGATGGTGTGATGATATTCCATGTAACGGTTGTGGAGGATTGTGGAGCCAGAAATGGAACGATGATATCAGGATAAATAATCGTGGTATCATACTGATTAACCAAATGCACCACAAAATTCTGAGCCGCAAAATCCGAAACGTTGTTGATTTTTGCTGTAACCTCAAGATTTGAGGAAACCGCAGGATTAACATTGTCAAAAGTGATGTCGTTGGCAAAAATCTGAATGTCAGATAATATAAAGACATCCGGATAATTGGCTGGCCCAATCAAAGCACCACAGGTTCCAATATTACTGACAATCCGGGTGGTATAATTCAGACCTGAAGGCAAGCTATTTATGGTAGCAAAATATCTTTTGCCATTTGCATAATCTTTGTCCTTGTTGTCAAACTCCTGCATCAAAATGGTTCGGTCATTTGGACCGTTCAGATTTCCGTTTCCTTCAAAATCCAGAATAACTCTTGGGAAAGTTACCGGAGGAGGGTTATTGTTCAGGTCTGTATAAACCACCTCAAATCGGAAATTGGTGTAAGGCGTTCCTTGCAAAGGTGAACAGAGTGCTGATTCAAATCCACTTGTCCCAACGAAGCTAAAAAATTGTCTGGAAGGGTTGATGGTGCCGTCAAGGTCATTACAATCTCCTGATGTTGCTGTTAATTCAGCAGGTAAAAATCCGTTCTGAGGTCTGGTACAACTTGAAGCGGTTACGCCGGCAGAATATCCATCGCCATCTACATCCAGAAACCAGGTTATGTTATTAACAGAACGAATACTTATGGCATTGGAAATCTTAGGACAATTCGCAGCATTTTTAACTTCAACTGTGTAGCTGCCAGCAGTGCTAACCAATAAGGTATCGGCGATTGCATTGGCAATATTGTTTCCATTGTTTTTCCATTGGTAAGTCAAACCAGCACCTTGATTTGCCCTTAAAACTGTTTTTCCGCCTACACAAAAGCTATCTGCAACGGTTGTAATACTGGCAGTTGGAAGTGCATTTACATTCACAAACACACCATTTGAGGTATCGCTGCATACACCTGCAATGGTTGCAACAGCCTTATAAGTTCCGGATAAAGAAACACTTAAAATCTGGCTTGAAACACCTGAAATTTCAACCTCATTCCTGAGCCATTTAACTGTAGCTGTTCCTATATTGGAAACGGTTAAGTTGGTTGAACCACCCTGACAAATTTGAACAGGTCCAACAGGACTCACCTGCGGATTAACTACATTAACCGTTACAGCTGCTGAACTGTCTTTGCAACCGGTTGAATTAATGGTAGATACCACATAATAAAATCCATCTGTTGAAACTGAAATCGAATTTGTACCCGACAATGGAACTCCGTTGTTTTTCCACTGAACAGATTGTCCGCTGACAGGATTGCTTAAGCTTAAAACTGCACTGCCATTGGCGCAAATCGAAACCGGACCAGCTGGAGAAACCACCGGCGCAGGTTTTGGATTAACGTTAACAACCACAGCATTCGATGTATCGGTGCAAGTTCCAACAGTGGCAACTGCTTTATAAGTTCCGGCAAGGCTGGCACTAAAACTGGTAGCAATCTGACCACTGATTGGCGTTTCATTTCTCAGCCATTTTATACTGGCACCATTTGAAACTGTCGCAGTTAAATTTCTGGAATCGCCCTGACAAAGTGTTATTGGTCCAATTGGTGAAATGCTGACAGCAGGAACCGGAGAAACAGTAACCTGTACAACACCAGATGAATCCTTACAATTTGAACCATTGGTAATCAATACTTTGTAGTTTCCAGAAACAGTTATTGCAAGATTTGGTGAATTCGTACCTACCACCGCATTGCCATTTTTCCATTGATAAGTTTGACCGGAAACAGGATTTGAAACCGAAAGCGAAGCAGGAGCTCCCTGGCAAACGCTGATTGGACCAGCTGGCGAAACTGAAGTATTTGGCAATGGATTAACGGTCACAGAAACTACATTGGAAGTATCCTTGCAATTGGATGCATTGGTAGTAATAACCCTGTAGGCTCCCGAGGTTCCCACATTTGCCAATTGAACATTGGTTTGGCCTCCAATATCCACCCCATTTCTTTGCCAAACATAGCTTAAACCAGTTCCTGAATTTGCATTGATATTTACAGAGCCTCCCTGGCAAAATGTAGTTGGTCCTGAGGCTGTTGCCGTTGCTGGAGTTCCAGAACCCAGATTAACTACCACCACATTGGAAGTATCCGTGCAGCCTCCACTTAAAGTGGCCACGGCTGAATAGCTACCGGCACTGCTTACCAAAAGTGTATTACCTGTTTGATCTAATATAGCAAATTTACCCTTGAGCCATTTTATTGAAGTTCCGGTTGTTGCAGAAACTGTTAAAGTAATGCTGCTCGTAGAACAAATTGAAACAGGCCCGGTAGGTGTAACTGTTGCCACAGGGGCAGGCACAATATTGACAGCAACCACTCCGGAACTATCTTTACATCCTAAGGAATTGGTAACCAACAATTTGTAGTTGCCGCTTACGGTTGCAGAAAAACTGCTGTTACTTCCTACAACTACATTTCCATTTTTCCACTGGTAGGTTTGTCCATCAACTAAATTTATCAAAGAAAAGGGCACACTGCTCCCTGCACAAAGGTTTTGGCTTTGGGTTGGTGTAATGGATGGGTTTGGTTTTGGACTTACCGTTACCAAAATAACATTCGAAGTGTCTTTGCAACCAGTAGCATTGGTTACAATCACAGAATAAGAACCTGCTGTAGTTACACTAGCCAATTGTGGACTTATTTGTCCTCCAATGGGTGCATTGTTCCTCAGCCATTGATGTGAAAAACCAGTCCCATTATTTGCATTTAAGGTAACAGAGCTGCCTGTGCAAAATGTAACTGGTCCGGCGGCGGTTGCTGTTGCTGTCACACCTGCACCAGACCCAATCACAACGGCATCAGAAGTATCAATACAAGAACCGTTTTCATAACGCAATTTGTACGTTCCTGGCTGCGTTGCAGTAAAACTGAATGCATTGGCACCAGAAATGGCAACTCCATTCCTGATCCATTGGTATGTTCCAGGCAAATTACCTGCAGTAAGGCTCAAAACGGTTGTCTGACCTGTGCAAATCACGGTTTGGGTGGCTGAAACAAAGGTTTCTCCACAAGCCACATTAAAATCTTTTACTTCCGTAATGGCCCATCTTTTATCGGTAGTCTGGCTTCTGACATAGAATTTATGGGCACCAATGGCAATATTGGTTGGCAAGGTAATCACCCTTGTAACTTCAACAGAATCACCTGCAGTAAAAGCGGAAATGGGAGTTCCCAAGCCAACACCAGGGTCTGTATCAATGAAATACTCCATTTTGGCAACTGGTCCGGAAGTAAAACTGCTGGCAGGAAATATAAAAAACGTCCTGGATTCAGTTTGGCTATATCCCCTGTTGTTTTTCGAACGGATATATATGGTATGAAAGCCGGAACTCAGGCTTGAAATGGGAATTATAGCGGTCCTTTCTGTTGAATCCGCAGCTGGACTTATCGTAATTTTAGTTCCCAGTCCAACTCCCGGATCGGTATCAAAGAAATATTCCAATTGGTTAATTGGACCAGCTGTTGAAGAGTTACTTGAAACTATAAAAAAGGTCCTGGATTCTGTCATACTGTAGCCCTGGTTGTTTTTCGCACGGATATACATCGTGTGAAAGCCGGAACTCAGGCTGGAAATTGGAATAATGGCTGTTCGTTCAGATGAATCTGCAGATGGGCTTATCGTAATTTTAGTTCCAAGGCCAACACCAGGGTCAGAATCAAAGAAGTATTCCAATTGGCTGATTGGACCCGCTGTGGAAGCAGATGCAGAAGTGATAAAAAACGACCTGGATTCAGTAATACTGTAGCCTCGATTGTTCTTTGCTCTAATGTAAATGGTATGAAAACCAGCGGATAATGAACCAATAGGAATGGCTGAAGACCGCTCTACAGAATCGGCGGAAGCAGTTAAATTTATTTTTGTTCCAAGACCAACCCCTGGGTCTGTATCAAAAAAATATTCCAGTTGGCTTACTGGTCCTGAGGAAAGGGAGGTAGAGGAAGTTATAAAAAAACCTCTTGACTCTGTTTGCGACCAATTTTTAGACATTCTTGTCCGCACAAACAGTGTGTGAAAACCCGCACTTAGGCCAGAAACAGATATATTTTGATTGATGGTAATTGAATCTGCTGCAGAAGTAACAGGTAAGTTAAAACCATTGCCAACACCCGGATCCGTATCAAAGAAGTATTCTCCTTTGTTTATTTGAGAAAAGGACGAAATTGAAAGATTAAAGATTAAAAAAGCAAATATCAATAGGGAAATTTTACTCTTTTTCTGCCTGGAAGGTAAGCTGATGGCATCACCAACCAACAATTCAAAACGCGTATTGTTGTGAGAGGAAGGTTCGGTAAAGAACCCAATGTCTGGCGGTTGCGCATCCAACGGCCGGCCATGGCAAAGCCACCCCTTCCCTTTGAGAAAACTCATAGGTATATTTTTAAAAGGGTGAAATTAGTTTTGCTTGGTGCTGGTTACTTTGATGGTCATGCTGCCACCTGCAGGCACGGTTGCCCCTGAAGTAATGCTGAAATTTTTGATAACAGGAATAGGAGAAACAGCAGAATTATTCCAGTTAAAAGTGCCACCATAAACACCCATTTGACCTCCGCCTACAGCACCGGTTTTTGCAGGACCAGCAGCTGGTTGGAAATTTTGACTGGGATTGAATGTGCTGTTTGAAAAAGTGGTCAATTGGGGGTCGGTATCTATTACATTGTTGGACCCGCTGTTACTTCCATATGGCAAAGTATTGGCGGCAGTTCCAAAAGTAATGTTGTTGTTAAAAACAGAATTTGATACTCCACCTGGACTCATGGTATGAAAAATATTATTCTCAATAATGAAACTACTCACATTTGTAAATGCCTGGTCATTATTGGCTACACCCGCACCTTGGCTACCGTAAAACAAATTATTGGAAACAATACAGTTAGCAGAACTTGAAAAATCTCTGATAGCTACAACGCCATTTTGAATTCCGCAACCACCAATTTCAGCAAATACATTATTTTGAATAATAAAATTTGTGCAGGTTCTGAAATTCATATCAATGGCTGGGCCGCAATTAAATCCAAAATAATTATTGGCAATCAACCAACCCGAATAGGAACCGGAACTAAATGTCAAATAGGAACTCGACCCATCAAACCAACAACGAAGAACCTGGCAGTTGGAAACATTAGCTGAAACATTGAGCGCCGAACTGATACTGGCAAAATACAAACCTATGAATGAAGAACCGTTTGCTGCTACATCATTGATATCAAACCTGCTTCCAATTCTGGATAGGGCCGAATTTTCTTTTTTCTCTCCCGGCCGCATTCCAACACCAATAAAAGTGAGTTTTTTATTTATTAAAAAACGACCCGTAATTGGATCGGAATAATTACTCGGAGAGGAAGCAATGTAGATGGTATCACCCGCACTTGCAGTGGAAATGGCGGTTTGTAAGGAGCTGAATTGGCCAGGCCCACTCAGATTGTTGTTCACTGTGTGAACGGTGGCAGTTGCAGATAAAGCAAGAGATGCTAAAGCGATAAATAGAGATGAAACTTTTTTCATGGTATTAAAGATTGGAAGATTTGTTTACAAAGAAAAGAAATTTTAAAGTCTAAAAAATCACCATAAGTGGTGATTGTAAATTATATTTTTTTGCAAAGGTGCAAACCTTTCAATCTTTTGGCAATAACACTTTCGTGGTATTTTTAATAACTTAAATGTCTGGCTTAATTTGAAGCCAGACATTTTAAAAAATACATTAGACTTTAAGCCAGATAATTATCTTCGAAAAGTATTAATTTCTATCATTAAAGGTTGTCTTTAAAATAATTGGTCATTTTGCGCATCAGGTGTAATCTGTCTTTCCCGCCTACGCCATGCCCATGTCCAGGGTAAATAAAATAATCAACCTGAACTCCACCTTCAATAGCTTTTTTCAAAAAGGTTTGGGTATGCTGCCAAACAACCACATCATCCGAAGTGCCATGTATCAACATAAATTTACCCTTCACATTTTTGGCATGGTTGGCCACATTTGAAAGTTCATAGCCTTCAGGATTTTCCTTTGGTGTGTCCATGTATCGCTCCCCGTACATAATTTCGTATAAGGCCCAATCTATAACCGGTGCGCCAGCAATTCCAACCTTGAAAGTTCCTGGCGACCTGCTCATGAGCGTACTGGTCATGAATCCTCCATAGCTCCAGCCATGCACACCCAATCGGGTTCCATCTACATAAGGCAATGATTTTAAATAGTTTACCCCAGCTAGTTGATCTTCCATTTCTGGTGTTCCCAATTGGCGGTGGTGTGCTTGTTCAAATTTTGTTCCACGGTCTTCACTTCCCCTGTTGTCTAGTGTAAAAACGAGAAATCCTTCCTCGGCCCAGGCCAACATATAGGTACTAGCTCCAGCCATCCATGAATTCGTAACCATTTGTGCGTGAGGTCCTCCATACAAATATACAATAACCGGATACTTCTTTTTAGGATCGAAATTAGAGGGTTTAATCATCCTGCAATGAAGCATTTCGCCACTTGGCCCTTTTATAGAAAGTGTATCAATGGTTCCAACTTCATAGTTGGAAAGTGGACTTTTGCCTGCCCAGGTTTTTAAATTCGTTTCTTTTCCAGTTGCCAAATCAATGATATCCAGATTTTTTGGGGAGGATAAATTGCTCCAAACATCCAGCATTTGCTTTTTTCCATCACACCAAAACAGATTGTGAACCCCTTTTTCCTTTGATAAGTTTTTAACCTTTCCAGATTTTAAACTACTTGATTTCAGCATTCTATCCATGCCCAATCCACCTGTTTGCATATAGAATAAGGTTTCTTTTTTATCATCAAGACCAAGCACTTTGCTTACTTCTTCGTTTCCTGTACTTAGCTGTTTTTTTAGTTTACCGTTCCAATCATAGAGAAACAAGTGGTTAAATCCGTTCTGCTCTGATTGCCAAACAAAATCCAAAGCTGGATTTACAAACAAAGGTCCTTCCTGAGGATCCAGATATTTGTCAGATTTTTCCTCTAACAACGTTTTGGCTAAAATTCCGGTTGCAGATTCATAAACCTGCAATTTTAAATGATTGGTTTCCCTGTTGAGCAAGGTAATGGTTACATATTTTTCGTCTGGTGTCCAGGTAATTGCGGTTAAGTACTGGTCTTTTGGACCTTGAACTTCCAGATAAAGCGTAGATTGTTTGGCCAGATCAAATATACCAACTTTTACCACATGACTGGCTTGCCCGGCCATTGGATATTTCACATTTCTCACAGTTGCCGGCTTTTCAGATATTTCTACAATCGGATAATCTGTAACCATGGTTTGGTCCATTTTGTAAAAGGCAAGTTTGTTTCCTTCCGGCGACCAAAAAGTGCCTTTTGTGATCCCATATTCACTTCTGTGAACCGTTTGCCCACTTACAATATTGATGTCCACTTCGTTGGTTACCTGATAGTTGGCTTCCTTTTTTTGTACAAATAGGTTATTATCAATTGTGTAGGCAACGCTCAGTTTTTTAGGCTCAATATCCTGATTTTCTGCTTTTTCAGAAATGGTTGAAAGAGTATCTATTTTTCTGGTTTTTAGATCAAATGTTGATAATTCACTTCCCCAAAGGGCATACATTTTTTCTCCTGATTGCCAGTTTAACATTGGAAAATTTCTTTTACCATTTTTCCATTGAGAGGCAAACAGGAGGGTATCTGTTTTGGTTTTGCTGGTTTTAATGTAGGCATCTCCTTTACCAGTGGACACAACTTCTCCATATCCCATGTCCTGAAAACCATGCAATTGCCTGATGGACATGCCAAAGCTCGGGTTGGTCATTGATTCTTCTAAAGTAAGTTTTTTCTTTTGGGCAAAGGCAAAAGAGCCAATCGTTTGAGCCGCTAAAAGAAGCAAGATGGAGTTTTTCAAGGCAAATTTTTTTTGGTGAATAAGTCTGCAAAAAAGCGAAAGGAAACGGATGTTTTATAGTGTAGGATATAAAATTCTTAATCGTTTTCACTTCATTTAAAAGGGTTTGGAAGTCCAATCCCATTTTTAAATTTATATATAGTCGCTTCCTGAAGGAAGGTAAAATACTGAAACCTTTAAATACCAAATAGTTCTGATAGCTTTTCCCAAAGTCTGAGTCCGCTTAAAACCACCCTTCGTTCCGCCAGTTCAAAGGACTCAGATTTATAGCCAAAAGGAATTAGAGATGGAGAATCCTGAATGCCATTCAAAATTCCGTTTTTGTAAACCACGGTTTTTGCCAATTCAAAACTCTCTTTTTTTGTCCAATTTGTCAGTTCAGGATTTGTATTTAACTCAGGCAAGTTAATTGGGTCATACTTTGGGTTGTCAATTAAAGATTTCGCCAAAGCTGGAATTGAGTCGAATGAATCCTTGATCAATCCATCCCAAAAACTATGAAGTCTTATCGGTTTGCCATTATCAACAAATGTGAACCAGGTACCGTTGCGGCCTTTGTCGCCCTCCTTATGAAATTGATCAAAAAGTGCTGTGGTATGCAATGGTTGATGAATATCTTCCAAAATATGAAAAATCCAACACAAGTTAACTGCCTTTTGAATTGTATCTTTTTGGTTTGATACATTTCCCAAAAGTTCTATCAGTTTTTGTTCAGCATTGGGCACCACCATTTCTGGTAAAGGAAGATTGCCAGGATTAAAATGGTAGTTGATGTAATGCCATTTGGATTTTTCCCCAGACCCAAAAGGCGTTTTTCGGGCCTCATCAGGAAATGTGGATGCCAACATAAAAAGACCTACCTTTTTTTGTTCCGGACCAAGACTGTCTAGCCTTGATTTCCATACAGTTGCATACCAGGGGTGATTTTTTAAAATGGAAGCTACTTTGTAAATGGCTTTTGGATTGTGTGTTTTTAGGTGCCAATAAGCGATAGATTCACCCAGGAGATGACCAGCAGCAGACCATCCGAAACCCATAAAAAGTGTAAGGCATAAAAAAAGGTCCTGAAATCAGGACCTTCTGTTGGTATTTCGATTCAATTAGTATCGACCACCACCGCCGTTTCCACCGCGGTTGTAACCACCTCGGTCTCCACCGCCACCGCCGCCGAAGCTACGGGCTGGACGCTCTTCTCTGGCACGAGCCTCGGAAACTGAAATTTCTTTTCCAGCAAGATCAGCACCGTTAAGTGCATCGATAGCAGCTTGACCAGCATCTCTGCTAGCAAACTCAACAAAACCAAATCCTCTTGAACGACCGGTTTCCCTGTCCATAATGATTTTGGAAGATACAATTTCGCCATAAGGTTCGAAGGCCTGGCGTAACTCATCGTCTCTCAACTTGAAAGCGATGTTTGAAACATAAAGATTCATAAGACTAAAAAATATTACTTTGTTTTACTTGATCGTTGGAGAAGGGACCAAGAGAAGAGGACGAAAAAAAACTAATTTGTTTCAAACTAACCACTCTAAAAATCTAACAGGACCAAAAATCTGATACGAAAGTGATGCAAAAACCTGGAATAACAATTTATGATGTAATTAAATTTTTAATCTGTTATTGATTATTTTCTTAAAGTGTTAATAATCAGGAAGGTAATTTTAAAAAATAAATTTATTATTTTTCAAAATAATTAGTTCACCTACTGAAAATCAGGACTTTTTATCTTTCCCCAAAACGCTCATAATCTGTTGCATTGATTTTTGCATGCCATCAGCACTTCCATCTAAAAAGATGGTATTTCCTTTTCCGGTTTCTGCAAAATATTTAATAGCCTCCGTCCACATAGAAAAAAGTATAACGTTGGTATCCAGGTTGGCATCCTGAAGTTCTTTTGCGGCATTGGTCATACCCTTTGCCACTTCTTCTCTAAACAACGCTACTCCCTGGCCTCTAAGTCTGGCTGCCTCTCGCTCAGCTTCTGCAGCAATTTTTATAGCATTTCCTTCAGCCTCAGCCGCTTTGGTTTTTGTGATCAACAAAGCTTGTCCTTCATTTTCTGCTGCAGCTTTTAGGTTTGTGCTTGCCACTACTTTGCTCATAGAATCAATAATGGCCTGGTCAAAAGAAATGTCATTTATCTGTAAATCCATTAAATGATAGCCCCAGCCTTCAAGATGCTGATCCACTTCTCCTTTTACATATTCTGTAATTTCTTTTCTAAGAGATAAAATTTCAGCTTGTTTCTTGGAAGCCACAAATCCTCGGATGGTTCCTTCGATGGTTCTGACTAGAGCCGTCATAAGGTTATTTTCACTTACAAACTTAAAAGCAACGTTTTTGATGGTTTGCTCACTTTGATCAAAAACGGAAAAGAGCAACATGGCTTTAAAATACACATTTGCCTGATCCAGAGTTACAGCTTGAAATTCAAGTTCTACCGATCTGTTTTGGATGCTGATTCTTCTGAAAATGGATTCCAGATAAGGAATTTTAAAATTAAGGCCTGGGTATAAAATGCGTCTGTATTTTCCAAACATGGTTACAACAGAAATAGTTCCTTGTTGCACAGTTACCAATCCAAGAAAAAGAGTAAGGACTACAAGGCCCAAAATGACATATGTAAACACCATGTTTTAAGTATAAAAAAGGTTTTTGATTATTATGTTAGCAAACGTAAGGCTTCATTTTGGATTGTGAAAGGAAAATCCAGTTTTTCCCAAAACCTGAATTTCAAAAATTTGCAAAGAATCTGATTGACCTTCTTTTGGAATACATGGAAACGGGCAATCCCAGCAGAAAACAGGTTTATTCTCAGGTACTTTACTTACATATTTGGTAGGGGAGTAGGCTGAAAAATTTCCACATTGAATGGTTTGAAACTCAACCTTGGGTCTTTCTGCTGGAGCAAGTATTTGATGAAAAGAGAAATTACTTTCTTTAATTGATTTCCAACTGTTATAAAACTGTAACAAAATAATAGAAAGGGCGACAAGCCTGATGCCTGGATACTTTTTAGAAAGTAAATGTCCGACGAAACCAATAGGAAACAATGCACTGAAAACCAATACGCCAAATCCATATCTTGGTTCTGTTATGGTTACAAACCAGGTCAACAAACAGGCCAATACGGTTCCTAACAAATACACCTTTGCCCAAACCCTTTCTTCCTCTCTTCTTAAAAGTGCAATGGTCACAGAAATCAATCCTGATAAAACCAAAAGCAGTATTATTTGGGTGTCTTTGTTATGAGCTTTGAACCAAAATTTAAACCAATCCCATGTGTAGTGCTCTGGTGGTGCAAAAGCCCCAAATTGGTGCAAGTAAAATTTATTGTTTATGGAGGCAATAGGAACTTGCCATTCCGGATTTCCAAAGGCTGTGGATCGAATTGGAAATACGCCGTAACCTGTTAAAAACCAGTTTTGTACTACCCAAGGTATAAGCAGGGAAATGCCGGAAATGGTTATGAGCCAAAATCGATCTTGTTTTTTTTCTTTATAGCCTAAGGTAAGTAAGCCAATCGGTATCAAAATTAAGGCAGCAGATGAGGCTTTGATCATTACAACCCAAAAAGGTAATATCCCTAGAATTGGCCATATTTTCCATGGTGACTCCTCTTTTTCAATATTTTGAAGCCAAAGTGTGAAAATAAACCAGCTGCAAATAATTGCTGGAATATCAGTTGAGGGAGAACTGAGCAGATTTCTAAATACGAAAAATGGCAAAATCAGAATAATCCAATCTGAGACCAAGGCATTCTTTTTTAAGATTTTATTCAAAGAAAAGCCTGCATAAAAGGACAATACAACTGCCAACAAACCATTAAGGCCAATGGCAATTTTCCAGCCAGGAAAAAAATCAAAATTCGAAAGAGCAGTGAGAATATGCCAACTGGAATTGAGTCCATAGTGGCCATTAAGATTTGCCATTCCGGGAACAAGTCCCTGCGTTTCCCACATCCTGATTAGGGGTAAATGGTAGGCACCTTCATCAAATATTTCGGCAATTCCTGAAGATTTCAGCAAGGCTATAATAATTCCGGAAAGTACCAACAGTAAGCCTGGAATTCCCAATTGGAATAGCCCACTTTTTATAATTTGAAACTGTGATTTAAGCCATGAAAATGAGCTGATTACAGGAATTATTAAGCCCAACCAAATTCCCAGTTTAAAAATTGGACTTAACTTTGAAAAGAAGGACAACAAGCCCAGAAAAAAAGATAAAATGGAAATGCCAACCCAAAAATGAATCCAGATATTGGCTTCAAATTCCGGTACCCATTTTTTGCCAATTCCCTTGCAAAAGTGTTCGCCCCAGAATATTCCTACGATTGTAAAAACAAACCAAATGAAAAGGATTTCGAGCATGCTTTAAAAACGTGAGCAATTAAACAGCAAGAATTTGAATCTGTACAAATTTGTTTGGGCTTTACTTAGTTTCTTTGCCCTTCCAAAACGTAAAAACAATATGCAAATTGATCTGAAACCTGCTTCAGAGCAGAATTCTATTCATCAGGAAATAGCCTTATACCCCGAAAAAATTCTCCAATTTGGTACAGGTGTATTGCTAAAAGGGCTTCCTGATTATTTTATCCAACTGGCAAATGAAGCGGGTAGGAAGGCTGGCAGAATTGTAATGGTAAAGAGTACAAGTGCTTCTGAATCCATTCAAAATACTCCTCCGTTCACGATTTATGAAAAGGGAATTAAGTTTGGTGAGTCATTTGAAAGGGCCCAAATTGTTTCCTCCATTTCAAGAGAATTAAATGCGATAAGCGATTGGAAATCTGTTTTAGAATTGGCCAAAAGTTCTGATCTGGAGGTGATTATTTCCAACACCACAGAGGCAGGAATTCAATATGTTGAAGAACCAATTAAGGATATTGTTCCATCCTCTTTTCCAGGGAAACTGATTGCTGTTTTATTGGAAAGATATGAAGCGGGTTTGCCTGGCCTTGTTGTAATTCCATGTGAGTTGATTCCTGATAATGGAACTATTTTAAAAGGAATTGTTTTGAAATTGGCAGCTTTTAATCAGCTGGGAACGGATTTTCTAAATTGGTTGGAAACTGAATGTTCATTTTGTAATTCCTTGGTTGACAGAATTGTAAGTGGAAAACCATCAGCCGATTCCAGAAAAGAAATTGAATCCAAATTGGGATATGAAGATGATGCTTTAATTGAAACAGAGCCTTATGCACTTTGGGCAATTGAATGTAATCCGGAAGTTTCCAAACGGTTAAATTGGTCCGGAATTAGGCAGGATTGGATTCTGGCTGAGGAAATTACAGTTTACATAGAGCGGAAACTGCGCATTTTGAATGGGACGCACACCATAATGGTCGCTTTGGGTATCATTAAAGGAAAAGAAACTGTTTTGGAATGTATGCAAGATGTTGAAATGCAGCAATTTATTTCGAAAGTTGCCTTAGAAGAAATTGCGCCAGCCACTGCTGTTGATTCTTCCATTTCAATCCCATTCGCAAATGAAGTTTTGGATCGGTTTGCAAATCCTCACATCAGGCATTTGCTCATCAATATTACGCTTCAGTTTTCAATGAAAATGGCCATGCGAAATCTGGGAACTATTGAGCGATATGAGGAGATTTTTGGCAAGCCACCAGTTTTGATGGCCAGGGGTTTTGCAGCTTTCCTGCATTTTTTACGACCAGAAAAAAGGAATGAAAAAGGCCAATGGATTGGGATTTTAAATGGCAAGGAATATTTTATCCAGGATGATAAGGCTCAAATTTTCCATGATTATATGCAAGCCCAAACTCCTTATTCTGAAAATATTGAATCGATTTTAAAAGAGGCCAGGCTTTGGGGTGATTTTAAGTTTTCCCATGGTTTTACAGCACAGGTGAAGCGAATTTATTTGGAGGAATTTGCCTAAAAACGAGCATTTTTTCTTGGACCAAATAAAAATCTATTACATTTGCGGCCCCGAAATGGTTCCGTAGTTCAATTGGATAGAATATCAGATTTCGGCTCTGAGGGTTGGGAGTTCGAGTCTCTCCGGGATCACAACTAGGTAAAAATAGCCGCTTTGCAAAAGGCGGCTATTTTCATTTTAATAATGGTACCGATGGTGCAAGATATGCAAACCTCCTTTGGTTTCGATCCTCCAATTTCTACACTCCGGCTTGTGTCTTCACCAATGCTGTTAAAATAAGCTATTAATCACTTGTATTTCAAATATTTAAATGTTATCTTTAAGAATGATTTAAACAATTAAACATGCACAGAAATAACAAGAAGAAACCTAAGGGATTCCACAACGGAGCTCCTAAAAAAAATCTTTGATTTCATTCATAACAATCAAAGCATTAGCAACTTAACAACAGAAGGGTCGTTCAAGAGAGTTAGAATTCAGACCTTTTCGTCAGTGGCGTTGACGATTCTTAATCTTTTCAAGGAATCTGTTGAATATAATCTGGCCACATTTCTGCCTAAGATTCAATGTAAACCAGTTACAGGTGCAGCCTTTTCAATTGCCCGCTACAAAATTAAAATTGACTTTTTCCATGAATTGAATAAGCTCCTTTACAATCATATCAAAACGTTACCTCCCAAGCTCTGGAATGGATTTCGGCTTGTAGCCGGCGATGGAACTACAATAAGTTTACCTGCTACACCTGACATTAAGAATCATTTTAAAATCTATGAAACTTCTAAAGGAAACACGCACACAGTATTAGCCAATTGCTGCATTTTCTATGACGTGTTGAGCAATTTTGTTGTGGATGTAAACCTTGATTTAATGAGTAATGGGGAATTACCGATGGTGTCCGAATTGATAGACAGGGCAGAATTCACAAATACGATTGTGCTACTTGATCGCGGATTTGGATATTTTGCCACATGTAAGCGTCTTTTAAACAAGAAATTAGATTTCTGTATTCGGCTAAAAGCATGCGGTAGCACATTTGCCAAAGAAGCATTATCTAATCCCTCAAATGATTTTATTACCGAATGGATCCCAAGTGAAACATCCCGATTGTCAAACAAAAAGCATGATCTTGATGTGAATCCAATATTGGTCAGGATAACCAAAATAACTCTGAATACGGGTGAAATTGAAGTTCTGGTCAGTAGCCTACTCGATTTAAAGCAAATAAAAGAGGCTGATATTAAAGAGCTATACAGTCTCAGATGGGGTGTTGAAGAGGGAATCAAAAAATTGAAACCAAGAATGAAATTAGAACAGTTTGGTTGTAGAAAACAGCAGGGAGTATACCAGGAGTTTTATGCACATATTTTTATGATGAACCTGGTCACACTCATTGGCAACGAAACACAAGAAGAAATTGACAGGGTGACAATAAAAAGGAAAAATGCCTATAAGTATAACTGGCAGAACGCTTTCCGCTTCGTAAGGAACCAATTCGTCTCACTTTTTCATCTTGGAGATGTCCAACGGAGTGTGGAGAAACTCAATGAACAAATCCAAGCTTCCTTGACGATAATAAAGCCAGGCCGAAGTTTTGAAAGGCATAAAGACAAAAGGAAACATCGCTATGCACAATGTTACAAATAGAAAAACCTAAACCAGAAAGTATAAACTAAAGATACCGCCCCAATAAAACTCATCTATTTGAGCTGAAACAACTGTGTCCAAAATGGAACTTAAAACCAGTGAATAGCCGAATCTGAGACCTGAATTCAAGCCTGATTAGCATTATTCCAAGATGGTCTTGACATCAACCAATGTCTAAATCACTAAGTTAACAGCATTGCTGTCCTCACCTGACACGGTAAACCTTTCGGCTGGTGAAGTCATCAGCCAGGGTGTAAACACCGTATCTAAAGACCTCTAAAAATGAAAAAACAAATTACCACTGCAATCTTTGCTGGCCTTCTTTTTTGGGGCATTTCAGCCTCCAAAGCCCAGGCTTTACTTGATTTGGAAACTGGTGCCGCTTTTACTGGCTACAACAACGTTCGTATTCCGGGAAATACAGGTACCCGTTTTTCATTGAAAGATGACCTGTCACCCAAAGCCGCATTTTTCTACAGAATCCGGTTGAGTTATTTGATTAAAAACAGACATACCATTTCCATTTTATATGCGCCTCTCCAAATAGAATCTAAAGGACAATTTGCTAAAGATATATTTTTTGAAGGTGTCAATTTTCCTGCCAATACTGAAGTAACGGGCACCTACAAATTCAATTCCTACAGGCTTACATACCGATATGATATCGTAAAAAAACCAACCATAGAATTCGGCCTGGGCTTTACAGCAAAAATCAGGGATGCCAAAATTGCACTTTCCTCCTCTGCCTTATCATCCGAAAAAGCCAACCTTGGCTTTGTACCCATTGTCAACTTCAGGCTATTGTGGCATATGAATAGCCGCGTTGGTTTACTGCTGGAAGGCGATGCACTTGCCGCACCTCAGGGCCGGGCAGAAGATGTTTTGTTGGCAGCCACATATAAATTGACGGAAAAACTAAAAGTCAGAGCCGGATATAGAATTCTGGAAGGAGGCGCTGAAAATGATGTGGTGTACAATTTTGCATTGATTCATTATGCATCATTTGGCGTATCGTATTCCTTTTCGGATATGAAATAAGGTTTTGGATTTTTTCATCTGTCACATTTTTCCTCACCTGACACTTAAAACCTTTCGTCTGCTGAAGACACGTACATTTCTTCAAAAGTAGCATAGATGCGTGAGACACGCACCCAGGCGGATAATCCAAAGTGAAAAAAAGCCCCTTCCGGAGCTTTTTATGATAATCGAGAAAAATCCAACTCAGGGGCAGTAGTTTGAATAAACCTTCGTATACGAGTCAATAATTCCGTTGCCATTGACATACTTAGTGCGGATTTTAGTTGGATTTCCTTTTGAATCGATGGTGGCAGTATAGAAAGCTTTGGTATTGGAACTTTCAGATTTAACAGGAATCCGGTTAGCCATCAACTTTCCAAGAAGGCCTAACAATGTTTCTTTTAAGACAACTGGATTATTGGTTACAACCGGAGAAGAATCGTCATAAGTATACATCGTCGTATCTTTTCTGGAATTCTGATATCCATCTTTAACCAATTCAGATGTGGTCTCAAATTCTTTACTCACCCGGCCATTCGTATATTCATAACTGTTGGTCCGAAAATATCGAAAGATGAAATTACCATTGGCATCTCTTATCCAATTCCGGAAATTTTCTGTAAGCAACTGCCCGTTGCTGTTGTAGGTGTATTCAGATGTGTCCTTCGATATTCTTGGTATTCCGTTGGATGTGTCCAGCTTCGTTTCGGTAACGCGGGATACAAAACCGGAAGTGTTGAGCGTGGCATTACCTATTCTTCCATCAGGGCTATTGTCCATCTTGTAACCCGTGATGGTTAGACTGTTCCCACTGTATGCAAAGGTATTGTATACTATAGTTCCATTGAAGAAATCAGTATAATACATTTTTGTAATTCTGCGGTTTGCATCGTACTCATAAGACGATTCCAGTTTGTTCCCTACAGAATCCCTAATCTCTGTAACGGCACAAGCAGATAGAGATGGGGCGGGAGAAGGATTATTGTCAGATTCTTTTTTACAGGAGGTAATCAGAACTGTGGCAGCAAACAGCCAAATAAGATTTTTCATGAGTTATATTTTTGAGTAATACAAAAATGAACAATTTTTAACGCATCAAATTTTCGATAAATTGGATAAAAAACTGGACTTAAACCGTTTGAAAATCCTAAATGACAACTTGCTCAATTGTCTATCAGAAGATTTATATCTGGAGAAGTACGAACATGGAATATTCTCCTGTTCCCTGGCTTTTGTCCTCAACAGACGGGTTTTTTTTCCGTGGCAGGGTGTTCTCACCTGACACTAATAAACATACTTTTAGACTGCTGAGGACACCAGCCGAGGGGGTAAAAACCTACAAGCTCTTCGAAGAGCTTATAGTAAACCATTTGGCGGGCCAAAGTCCTTGCTAAAACAACTTTTTATCCGGAAAATCTGTAAATTCGCTAAACCAAAGACTCTTTGCAGTAAGGCCATATAAACCAATGGTTATCAGATCAT
>JBIPOE010000060.1:0-24903 GCA_044379485.1 Catalimonadaceae bacterium | reverse complement strand
CGCTATGCCCATCGCCTTGATACATTTCTAAAATCAAGAATGAAATAGATGCAAATTATTCTTGAAATAGTTATATAGTAGATTCGCACCACCATTTTCCGTTCAATCACTAGTTACCGGTTTCTCCTCCATCATCAGAAAAAATGCCGTTGCAGGTTGCTCTTAGGCCTGAGCTGTGTGAATAAGAAACGATGGGTAATGCAGCAGAACTGCAACTAAACCCAGCGGCCCAGCCCCTTGCCTGGCCAACTCCATCGGATTTGAACCGAAAAGTGAGACAAGTACCTGATGAAGTGAGGGTTTCTATGGTTGAACCCCCTACAAAAATTCCCAACAGGGGACTTGATGTGGTACTTCCATCAAAGGCCCACAAAGTGTCACCACTTCCAAATTCGGTAACCAGCGGATTAAAAGTAGCTACCAGTTTTTGCCCATTATTGCTGCAAAAAGTCTGTGTACGGTTCTCGAAATTGGGGTAATTGCTGTCAGAGCCACCAGCATCATAAAATACTCCGGAACAGGTATTTGTGGTGCCTGAACTCATATTATAAACAGGTAAAACCGGAGTTGTACACTCAAAAGTTCCTCTCCAACCTGAAAAAGAGTTTTGGAAATCGGAGTAAAATGCAAAGGTTAGACTACTGCCTGTTGCTTCTGTGGAAAAAGGAGCAAGATTTCCAGTGTATTCGCCAATTAAGGGATAACTTGTGTTTGGACCATCATACACTCTCAAAACATCTACACCTGTTTGGGTTACAAACTGCTGGAAATTAAACTTAAGGCGATTGCCATTGTATGAGCTGAATGTTTGGATTCTGGTACCTCCACTTAGGTTCGCATAGTTACCATTTTCTCCACCATCATCTGTAAAAATACCATTGCAGGTTGCTCTTAGGCCTGAGCTGTGTGAATAAGAAACGATGGGCAATGCAGCAGAACTGCAACTAAACCCAGCGGCCCAGCCCCTTGCCTGGCCAACTCCATCTGATTTGAACCGAAAAGTGAGGCAAGTACCTGATGAAGTGAGGGTTTCTATGGTTGAACCCCCTACAAAAATTCCCAACAGGGGGCTTGATGTGGTACTTCCATCAAAGGCCCACAATGTGTCACCGCTTCCAAATTCAGTAACCAGCGGATTAAAAGTAGCTACCAGTTTTTGCCCATTATTGCTGCAAAAAGTCTGTGTACGGTTCTCGAAATTGGGATAAATGGCATTGGCCCCACCATTGTCAAAAAATGTACCGGAGCAAGTATTGATAGTTCCACTAGCCATATTATACACTGGCAATGGGGCAGTTGTACATTCAATGGTAGCTGCCCAGCCCGCAAAATTCGTGCTAAAGCTGGACCTGAATCCAAAGGTGAGACTGGTTCCTGTTCCCTGTTCCCTCAACTGAGAATGGTGCAAGATTGCCTTGATATGTTCCTATCAATGGATAAGAATTATCGGGTCCGTCAAAAACGGTAACGAAGTCTAAACCATTTCCTTCTGTAATGAATTGAGAAAAATTGAATTTCAAGCGGTTGCCATTGGCGGAAGTGAACGTTTTGAATACTGAACCACCACTTTGATTTCCATAGTTTCCTGCTGCTCCACCTGCATCGTAAAATGTGCCAGAGCAAGTCGTTACAGGATCAGAGTTCATTAAGAAATCCTGGGCCCTAACTGTAGTAATTTGAGTAAAAAAGAAGAGACATAAAATATTAATCAGTAGTTGGTTATGCATTAAATAGAGATTTAAAGACAGGCAAAAATAAAACTGAAAAGTTTAAATGCGTGTTAAGAAATCCAAAGAAACAGGAACAAGTCTAAAAAAAAACTGTTTCACAACTGGTAATATCAACCGTTCAACCCATAATTTAAATCTATAGGTAAAATGGCTTTTGTGGTGCTAACCACATCAAAAATGATTATTCGGAAACCACCTTTTTCTTTTTGTATAAGGGCACATTGCTACAAGATTCTCCAAACATAAGACTTTGAACAACAGGTCTTAACTTTGCAGTAATGGCAATGTAGGCAGAAATTGGTACAGGTAATTTGCTACAACCCTTCACTATTACCTTTTGGTCTCTATAGTTTTCAATATCCAGATTGTCAATAATTTGTTGATAGAGAAACTCGTTTATTTGCTCAGGTTTTGTAAAAAAAATTCTGTTTGCTTTTTCTGAAAGATATTGGGTTATCAACATAAAAGCCCAGGTAGGCACAATGGCATCAGCAGAACAAAACACAGCAACAAAACTATCTTCATATAATTTCCAATCGTGAACTTTAAGAGCTGAACGGAAATCTAACTCTTTTAATATCAATCCTTCATATAGAAAATCTGTAATATCAAAACCAAGCCTTTCACCTTTAGGATACCAATCTTCAAGGTCTATTTGCAAAAGGTTGCTGGTGGCTACCCTGTTAATTATTTCACCTTTCATTGAAAATACAATCGTTTTCTTTTTGATCAGCAAATATCCTACCTATTGTAGAAAAATTTTAAAATTTTAAAAAAATCCAAACCGACTTTAATCTACTAATTTTATATAATTCTAATTTTCAGTGATTTAAGGATATATTTTCAATATCAATACATCGAAAATCTTGGATTAAATTTACGAAAAATAAAACAATTCTAATTTAGCCAAAAATGCTTTAGGATGCCTGCTAATTCATAAACCATAAAATTTCGGTGGCATGCTTTGGAAAATCTGATTGTTTATCATTCTTTGCATGTAATTTTTCAGGTCCATTGTATGAAATTCCCCTATCTGCTTTTTATAATTCTTTTGTTTTCCAGCTCAGTTGTTACGCTGGCCCAATCCAAAAAAAAGGAAAAATCTGTTAAAGAGAAAAGGAGCTCTATTACAGAAAAAAGAATTGGAGTGGCACGCATTCAAATATTTGCAAGTCCGGCAAAAGGCACTTCGATTTCAGAAATAGCCAATATGCCTTTGTTTTTTGGACCTAACTCTGAAGAGATTACATATAACAAAAAGTTAAAATTTGACGATCAATTGCCACCTACTACAGGTGATTCTATCCGCGATTTGACCTCAGATAGTCTGGCAGTTTTCTTCAAAACTGACTTATACTCTATGTCTGGTTATGGAGATGTCGGCGGAACTTCTAAGGGAAAACGAAACATGATTCACGATTTGCCAACCGAAAACCCACAAAAGCTGGCTGCAGATACAATTTTTGATGAGGCAATCGATATTGCCTGTTATTGGACATTTGTACATAATAAAGACAGAAGTGGTTACATCCCGACTGTAATGATGAAAATGGAAATTTACGATGTGTCAGGCCAGGCAAGACCAGAAAAATCAGTTACTTTGCTGCCAAATGAAATTGCCACAGCACATTTTGAAAAAAAATACGGAATTAAATATGATTTTGTAAAAGGCATTAATACCAATGAAATTGAAAAAGGTGGTATTGCGGGAAATGTAATTGCTGATGTTTATTTGCAGGCCCTAAATAAGTTGCTTGGCAAAACCAAATGATAAGAAAAGTCTCTGTTGTATTTTTAATTCTATTAAGTTCCTTCAGCCAATTCTCTATTGGGCAACCCAGAGAAAAGCTGGTGTACATAAGCCAAAGAGTAGCTGACCTGGTAACAGTAAAAGTTCCTGAATCCTTTAAAAAACTCAACGACGACCAGATAGCTGATAAGATAATCGCTTCCAGAAAACCTTTGGCCATGTTTTCCAGCCCGAGTGGAACTGCTGATTTTTCTGTTTCTGTTGGTAATTCAGCCCGAAATCCATGGGAAGATAAAGATCTGAAACTCATGGCCGAATTTCAAAAATCAAACATCAAAGCCATTTTTACAAACGTTGAATTTATCACCGACAAAATGGAAAAAGTGAATGGCCAGACTTACGCCATTTTTGAATTCATCTCAGAAGTAAAAGAAAAAGGAAAACCTCCCATCCGAAAGTATAACAACGTCCGGTACACCATAAAAAAGAAGAACGTACTGATTTTTAGCTTTATTTGTTCAGAGGCAGAGCGTCCTTTGAACGAACCCATTGCAGAAGAAATTCTTAAATCAGTCAAATTTTAAGTCAGTCTTTAGTTTAGCCAAAATGATAAAAACAATAAAGAAGGTCTTCCTGACCCTTCTGTACTTTGCGTATATTTTTCAAAGCACCGCACAAGCCTCCATTTCCAAAAAAGTGGATATATGCATTTATGGAGGCACCGCTGCTGGAGTAATTGCCGCATATTCTGCCAAAAAACTTGGCAAATCTGTCATCATCATTGAGCCAGGCAAACATCTTGGTGGCATGGTTTCTGGTGGATTGAGCGCCACAGATATTGGAAACAAAATTGCAATTACCGGCCTTTCAAGGGATTTTTTCAGACGATTGGGCAAGCATTATGGCAAGTTTGAACACTGGTTACCAGAGCCAAAAGTGGCTGAAAATATCTTTCAGGATTATATCAAAGAATCCGGAACTGAAGTGATTTACCAAAAGCGCTTGTCACACCTTTTCAAAAAGGGCAAAGAAATCAAAATAGCTGTTTTTGAAGATGTACAAAACCCAAAAGGAGAAAAACTAAGCATTGAAGCGCTGCAGTTTATGGATTGTAGCTACGAAGGTGACCTTTTGGCCCAGGCCGGTGTTTCTTATACAGTTGGCAGAGAGGACAATAAACTCTATAATGAAACCTTGAGCGGAGTGCAAAAACAAGACCGCCACCAGTTTGAAAATGGAGTGGATCCCTGGCAAATTAAAGGAGATTCTACTTCAGGTTTGCTTTGGGGAATCAGCCCGCAGCCTGTAAAACCAAACGGCACAGGAGACAACAAAGTGCAGGCCTACAATTTCAGACTTTGTATGACCTACGATTCCCTAAACCGAATTCCGGTTCCAAAACCTGACAATTATGACCCATCAAGATACGAATTGCTGGTGAGGTTTATGAATGGCCGAACAGAACGAGGTTGGCAGCAATTGCTTAAAATCTATTTTCTGATTAATGAAATTCCCAATAAAAAAGCCGATTGGAACAATATGGGTGCCTTTTCTACGGATTTCATCGGTGCCAATTGGACCTATCCGGAAGCCAACTATGAGGAAAGGGCCAGAATTTGGAAAGCACATGAAGATTACCAGAAAGGACTTTTATATTTTGTAGCCAACGACCCCAGGATTCATCCCGATGTGCAAAAAGAAATGCGCAAATGGGGTTTGCCAAAGGATGAATTTTTGGACAATGGCGGTTGGCCACATCAATTGTATGTGCGGGAAGCCAGAAGAATGATTGGTGAATATGTGATGTCAGAACACAATTGCCGCGGCATCGAAACTGTGCTGGATGGCATTGGAATGGCTGCCTACACCATGGATAGCCACAATTGTGACCGCCATGTGGTTGGTGGAATGGTTAAAAATGAAGGCAATGTTGAAGTTGGCGGTTTCCCGCCCTACCCTATTTCCTTTCGGTCCATTGTTCCTAAAAGAGAAGAATGCACCAACCTGACAGTTCCGGTTTGTATGTCTGCAAGCCATATTGCGTATGGAAGCATCAGAATGGAACCTGTTTTTATGGTTTTAGCCCAAACTTCTGCCCTTGCGGCAAGTATGGCCATCGATCAGAAAATCCCTGTTCAGATGGTAAGTGTCCCGGAAATTCAGAAAATCCTTCAAGAGAACCCTTTGGTTGATGGTAGTTTTCCGGAAGTGCTGATTGACGACAATCTTCATCCTGATAAAATTGAATATAAAGGCACCTGGAAAATTGGTGAAGGCAACATCAGTCGATACGGAAAAACTGTAATGTTGGCTGAAAATCAACCTGGTAACTCAGTAAAGTTTTCGAATGCATTTGATAAAGCTGGTAAGTTTAGTGCGTACTATTATTTCCCACGTTTTTGGGGAAAGGAAAATATAGACTCTGTTGAGTTCAAAATTTTTGATGGCAAATTGACCCACTCCATAAAGGCAAATCCAAATGAGGCGTCTTTTCATTCAAACGACAATAAAGGAAGGTGGATTCCGCTTGGGAAATACACCATTAGAGCAAAGGCAAATACATGGATCGAAATGAAAGGATTGGGTAGCCAAAGCGCTCATTTAGCAGCCGATGCGGTGATTTGGGTACCTGAAAAATAACACATGATTACAAAAAAAATAGAAAATCAATATCATTAATACTACTAAATCCTGAACCTTGATTTGGTTTATAAATAAAACCAACCAGCCCCATTTTTCACCTTTCAAAATCCCATCCAAATAAAAAACAAGAAACTTTTCGTTTTTGATTGGTTCCTTCTTTCATTTGCTTCTTAATTTAGAAATATATGTTATCAGAAGAAGTAGTTGAAATATTAAACAAACAAACCGCTGTGGAAGCCGATGCATCCCACGCCTATCTTGCCCTGGCAAGTTGGTCAGAGGGAAAAAATCTGCCTGGCATTGCTGAGTATTTTTATGCAGCCGCTGAGGACGAACGCTCTCATTTTCTGGAAATTGTAAAATATATCAACCAACACCAGGCCCCTGCCATCATCAGCTCGGTTACCCATCCAAAGTCTTCCTTTGTAAGCCTTTTGGAAGTATTTCAATATGTATGGGAATTGGAGCACAACAACACTTTGAACATCAATGAAGTTGCCTCAGTTTGTTTGAAAAACAAAGATTTTGCCACCTACAAGTTCATGGAAGCATTTGTGCTTGAGCAACAAAGCGCAGAAAAATCAGTTGAAGACCTTATCCACATGATCAAAACCCTGGGCCATGACGATAAGAGTTTGTACTACATCAACAAAAACTTTAAAAAACTGGTTGACAAAGCAGCGGCTGGTCCGGAAGCTTAAACCAATTGGCATTAGGAATTTCTTTGGAACATAGGTTTCAAGGAAATTCCTAAAGCTTTATTTTTCAACTCTTTTCAGATAAAAATTAGTGAATCCGATTGTAGAAACCAAAGGCTTAATAAAACGCTATGGCGATTTTACTGCCCTGGATCGTGTGGATGTTAGTATTCCCAAAGGTTCCATTTTCGGGCTGCTTGGTCCAAATGGTGCTGGTAAAACCTCCCTCATCCGAATCATCACACAAATAACCGCCCCTGACGAAGGAAAAGTTTATTTTGATGGGGAAATACTAAACCCGAAACACATTGGTCGGATTGGGTATTTGCCCGAAGAAAGAGGGCTTTATAAAAAGGCCAAAGTAGGAGAACAGCTTTTGTATTTTGCCCAATTAAAAGGCATGAGCAAAGCCGAAGCGCTGGAAAAAACGAAGGCATGGTTCATTAGATTAGACATCAAAGATTGGTGGGATAAAAATTTGGAAGAGCTTTCCAAAGGCATGGCCCAAAAGGTGCAGTTCATTTCTACCGTTATTCATGAACCTGAATTCATCATCCTCGATGAACCATTTTCAGGTTTTGATCCGGTAAACTCAGATGTGATCAGGGACGAGATTCTACGTTTGCATACAAATGGCGCAACCATCTTGTTTTCAACACACAGAATGGACACGGTGGAAGAACTTTGCAGCCATGTGGTGCTTATAGACAAAGCCAAAAAAGTGCTTGACGGATCGGCCACAGAAATAAAAAATCAATTCCGAAAGAATATTTTCAAAGTAGAAACCAGAGCTGCCATAGATTTTACCGATCTACCCTGGCAACCGGAAATCATGAATTCAGAGAAAGACAACCGGTTTTATTCATCCTTTAAATTGGGTGAAGGACAATCGCCAAATGAGCTACTTTCTGATCTCATCCTGAAAAATCAGGTAATCGGTTTTCAGGAAGAGTTACCAACATTTCATGATATTTTTGTACAAGTAGTCACCCAAAACCAGGAAGTTTATGAATAAGATTTTATTGATTATTGAAAGAGAATATCTTTCGAGGGTAAAGAAAAAAGCATTCATCATCATGACTTTGGTGGGCCCTCTCCTGTTTGCTGGTATTACCGTAATTCCCGCTTGGTTAGCAAGTAAGGACAGCAGCCTGACTCAGATTTCTGTTATAGATCAGTCAGGACTTTTCAAAGGGAAACTAAAAAACAATGCTGAAACGCAGTATGATTTTGTAAACTCAGAAATTGAAAAGGAAAAAAAGGAAGTCAAGGAAAATGGAGAGCACCATTTATTACTCGTAATTGGCGCCACAGATGGACAAAAAGTGCCAGCTGTTCAGATTTTCGGAGAAAGCAATCCCAGTTTAGATTTGATTCAATCCATTGAAAATCAGATAAACTCCGAACTCAAAAACATACAACTAAAAAAATCTGGCATCGATCCATCTTTGGTAGAAAACATCAATCCTGAAATTGACATTCAAACCAAAGTTTTAAGTGAAGACGGGGAAAAGGATGGCAGTTCAGCCGCAGCAACCGCGGTTGGTTTTGGAGCCGGATTCCTGATTTACATTTTCATATTCCTATACGGAAGCATGGTTATGACCGGTGTTATGGAAGAAAAAACCAACCGTGTTGTTGAAGTAATCATTTCTTCTGTAAAACCTTTTGAGCTTATGATGGGCAAAATTGTTGGCGTTGCTTTGGTTGGTTTAACCCAGTTTGTCCTTTGGATGGCCTTAAGTTATGCAGTTAGTATGGCTGCAGGTGCCATTTTCCTGAAGGATAAAAAACCACAGGAAATAAGCCAACAAATGGCAGGAACCGGAATGGACCAGCAAAAGGCCATGAAAAAAATCGGATTTCTGGAAGAGTTGAAAAGTGTAAACGTAACCTACGTGGTGATCTGTTTCATTTTCTATTTCCTTGGCGGATATTTATTGTACTCAGCTCTTTTTGCAGCAGTTGGTGCAGCGGTTGACAATCAACAGGATGCGCAGCAGTTTATGTTTCCCATTACCATTCCGATCATTGCTTCGATTGTGATGGCGCAACTCATCATCAAAGAACCGAACAGCCAAATGGCCTTTTGGTTTTCCGTTTTTCCACTTACCTCTCCCATTATTATGATGATCAGAGTTCCTTTTGAGCCTCCCATTTGGCAAGTTTTGGTTTCTATGGCCTCCTTGATATTGGGTTTTATCGGCACCACATGGTTTGCAGGTAAAATTTACAGAGTGGGCATTCTGATGTATGGCAAAAAGATCACCTATAAGGAGTTATGGAAATGGATGCGATATTAAATACCAAGGCAAAAGCAATAAGTTAAAATTCAAAAGTGGGTTTTGTGTTTAGAGTCTGAGTTTAGAGTTTTTTTTACCGCAGAGGAAAAGGAGAATGACGCTGAGGTACGCAGAGATTTTGAGTTCAAAGTTTAGAGTTTTGAGTTTAGGGTTTTGGCCTTTGGGTTTCTAGGCTCGTGGCTATTATCTAGTTGATGTTTGTTTATGTATTTGAAAATCAAAAATATGGCTGGAATGTAGAACTGGCAAATTATTTTTTTGAGATTAGTCTGAACAGGGATTTATGGGGTTGAAGGGATTTGGGGATTTGCATTTCAATTTTTGCCCAAAATTTACATTTATCAGAGAATAGCGTTTTCTTAATGCCTGGGAAAGCTTCATTATCACAGAACTACGTATTCCCAAAGCCCGGAAAATTTCGTGCAGTCTGAATAGCGTTTTCCCAGAGCCGGGAAATCTTTATTTTCCCAAAATCTTTTACGTGTGGGTTTCTAAAAATCTCAATCTATAAGTTCTTCATCTTCAATACCATATCAGCCCTGAGTTGAAACAACTTTTCCTCCAGGCCAACCGGATAACTATGAGGATTTTCAAATCGCTTAATGGTTGGGTGAATCATATTTAGTTCTTCTTTGGCCATTCTTCGTGTTTCATCAAGGCTTGGTTTTGCATACACACAAATACCCTTTCTAAAAATTGGTACAAGCAAATCTTTTGAAACCCAATCTGCCTGAATGGCTTTCCTTTTGGTAAAATCTGCAGGATCTATCATAATGGTTGGCAACTGAAAACCAAGCAATTCATCATACACCATATCTCCAACATAGCTTTTTCCATCGCTGTATCGTTTTACCTGCAACAGGCCCGGTACATTTATTTTTCCTGCCTGTTCACTCAGCTTGATTTTGTAATCCCATTTTCCATTTTTATCTTTCAAGGCCGTCATTTTATATACACCACCAAGGGCAGGTTGATCGGAAGCCGAAACCAAATTGGTACCTACACCCCAGATGTTGATGGCAGCTCCCTGCTCCTTCAAAGATTTAATTAAGTATTCGTCCAGGTCGTTACTAGCGGCAATACTGGTACTGTGAAATCCAGCTTCATCCAACATACGTCTGGCTTCTATACTTAGGTAGGCAAGGTCTCCTGAATCCAATCGGATTCCAGCAAGTTCATACCCCTTTTCCTTGAGTTTTTCGCCTACATGAATGGCATGTTCTACCCCTTTTATTGTATTGAAAGTATCTACTAAAAAGACTACATTTCCAGGCATGGCCTCGGCATAAGCTTCAAAAGCCTCAACTTCAGAAGCAAAAGTCATAACCCATGAGTGCGCATGTGTACCTCGCACCGGAATCCCAAATAGTTTACCAGCTAGCACATTGGAAGTAGCAGAACAGCCACCCACATACGCCGCCCGGCTAGCTGAAAGCCCACCATCTATTCCTTGGGCTCTTCTTAGGCCAAATTCCAGGACAGGATCTCCCTTGGCTGCAAAGCAAATACGTGCAGCCTTGGTAGCAATCAGAGTCTGAAAATTAATGGCATTCAATAAAAAAGTTTCAATCAACTGGGCTTGCCAAATCTGTCCTTTTACCCGTAGCAAAGGTTCCTGAGGAAAAACCACCCTACCTTCGGGCACAGCGTCTATGTCACATTCAAATTTCAACTCGCCCAATTCATGCAAAAACGCCCTGTCAAATAACGCAGTACCATCTGTATTTCTTAATGAAGATAAATAATCAAGGTCGCCTGGATCGAAAGTAAAGGCTTCTAACCAATCGATCGCATAGTGCAAACCACAGCTAAGTGCATAACCTCCTCCAAAAACCGGATTCCTGAAAAACAAGTTAAAAACACCTTCCCGCCTGGCAATTCCTTTTTTCCAATAGCCTTGGGCCATGGTTAATTGGTAAAGATCGGTAAGTAGGGAAAGTGGCGCCAGGTAAATGTCTTTGCTTATGTTCATTGGAAATCTTTTGTAAGCCTAAAAAAGGACGCGAAGGTAAATCCAATCTCAGAAAGGTTCTTTAATTGATTGTCATTTTCTTGTATTCAATGTTTTTGTTATGTCGGGTACAAAAATTGCGCCTTTCTTTGCGTTTATTTTTTAGCTTAGTGAAGATACCTGCGCTCACATCCTTTTTCTTATTGATTGGCTTTTTTGCATTTGCTCAGCCAGAAGAATATCCTTTGTATCCAGATGGAAACATTCCTTTAAATAAAGTTTGCTCTTTGGTTGAAAAAACAGACAGCACAAAAGAAGGCCGTCCAAGCAAAATCAGGAATATCCAGAATCCAGGAATGGCCTATTGGAAATCCTTTAAACCAAATCCGAAAAAACTGGCTTTACTCGTAATTCCTGGTGGTGGCTATTCATATGTTTCCTATGAAAATGAAGGCAGGAAAATCGCAGAACGATTTCAAAATGAAGGCTATGATGTATATGTTCTGAAGTATAGATTACCAAATGCCTCATGCCAAAATAATCAAGCATGGGTTCCGCTTACTGATGCCATGACGGCACTGGAATTGATCCAAAACAGGGGATATGAAAAAGTTGGCGTAATTGGCTTTTCAGCTGGTGGACACCTGGCAGCATCTCTGGCAACACTTTATGATAAAAATCCTTACAAAGCTGCTGTTAAACCTCCCTCCTATTGTTGCCTGTTGTATCCGGTAATTAGTTTTAAAGAATTTCAGCATACAGGCTCTCGAAAACAACTTCTGGGAAAAGATACATCAGAGGCTATGCTCCAACAGTTTTCGCTTGAAAGCCAAATCAATACCAAAACACCTCCGGTTTTGCTAATTCATTCAGCCGACGACCAGACTGTGGATTATCAAAATTCTGAAATCTTCTTTTCGAACCTATTGAAAAAGAAAATTCACGCTGAAATTCACTTGTTTCCATTTGGAGGTCATGGCTATGGTTTGGGTAAAACTGAAAGACCAGAAGCCCCTGAATGGATAGAACTCGCCACAGATTTTTTTGATAGATTTTATAGATGATAAAAAAAATAGCAGTTGTTACCGGTGGAACAAAGGGTATTGGCCTTGCCATTGTCGAGAAATTTTTAACCGAAGGATTTCAGGTGTTTACTTGTGGATCAAGTGAAACCTCTGTGAATCACTTAAAAACAAATAGCTCATATCCAAACCTATTTGTTTCAATTGTAGATGTAAAGGTTAAGGAAGAAATTAAATCCTGGGCGGAAGAAATATTAATAAAAAATGGAAAGGTTGATGTTCTTGTAAACAATGCCGGACGATTTCTGCCAGGAAGTATTGGAGAAGAAGAAGAAAACACATTTGAAGAACTGATGGCAACCAACCTAGGTTCGGCCTACCACACAACAAGAGCTTTTCTGCCAGCCTTAAAAACTAACTTAGCTGGTCATATTTTCAATATTTGTTCAACTGCCAGTATAACTGCCTATGTTAATGGTGGCTCTTATTGCATTTCTAAATTTGGACTATTGGGATTGAGCAAGGTTTTAAGAGAAGAGCTAAAACCATTTGGTGTTAAAGTAACCTCAATTCTGCCTGGGGCAACTTATACGGACTCATGGGCAAGTTCAGGATTACCCGAGTCCAGGTTTATGATTCCAAATGATATTGCTGAAATGGTATGGGCGGCTTACTCACTTTCAGACAGCTGCGTGTTAGAAGAGCTTTTGCTTCGCCCCATGTTGGGAGATATTTCTTAGCCATTTGGCAAAAAAAAGGAGTGACAATTACCACTCCTTTTAATGAATTATTGTACAGAATTAAATCCGCTCTTCTCGATTTTCCGCTCTTCCCGATTTGCAATCGGGAAGCTAGATCATAGGATTTTTAATCTGACAACTCTACTTTTTTTGAGATTTCTTTATGATAACCTCTTCGGGTAAGATTGCTAGAAAAAGAAGTTTTACAAATTAACGGTGTGTTGCAAATTGTAAATGGTCCAAAGGCGCACACAGTCCTACGATATGAGATTCGACATTGCAAATGTCGAATAGCGAAAGATTTCAAATTAGATTTTCTGATTCAAATTATACCTTGAAAGTGTTTAATTTTTTAGGAAAAGAAGTTCCTTTTGAATCAAACTTTTCGAATGGTATAATCGATGTCAAAACTTCAATGGATTTCCGGGGCGATTATTTTATTAAGCTTGAAACCCGGAAGGGAATCAAGCTTAATAAGATTTCAATTGAATGAAAGACTAAAATCGACCAGCAGGTCTTCGCCAAAAATAGAGGATAACTTTTATCCTCCATTTCCCTGAACATCGGCCACGCCAATGCCCACCATATTCACTATTTCCCGAACAGAACTACCCAATTGCAATATGTGAATAGGCTTACGCATACCCATCAGAACTGGCCCAATTGCTTCTGCACCACCTATTTCCTGTAAAAGCTTATAAGCAATATTTCCTGCAGCAAGGTTAGGAAAAATCAAGGTATTTGCACCTTTTTCCGCCAATTCGCTGAATGGATAATGTTCCTTTAAAAGATTGATGTTCAATGCCTGATTGGCTTGAATTTCTCCATCAATGATAAGGTTTGGCCATTTTGCTTTTGCTTTTTTGATAGCTTCCTGAATCTTATCTGGTTCTGGTCCACCATTGCTTCCAAAATTAGAATAGGAAAGCAGTGCGATTCTCGGTTCTTCACCGAAAAACCGGACCTTTTCTGCGGTCAAACCAATAATTTCTACCAAATCATCCGCACTTGGATCCACGTTTACTGTAGTATCTGCAAAAAAGTAGGTTTCCTTTTTGGTATTCATGATGTACATTCCAGCAACTTTGGTAACGCCTTCTGCTACACCAATTATACGCAGTGCTGGCCTGATTGTCTGGGCATAATCTTTGGTTAAACCAGATATCAAAACATCACCGGCATTTTCATTTAGCATGGCGGCACCAAAATAGGTTCGCTCCTGCATCAGCTTTAAGGCATCATATTTGGTCATGCCCTTGCGTTTCCGCTTTTGGTAAAGCATTTCTGCATATCGCTCTACTGCCTCAGTTTCCTCTTTTGGATCTATTATCAAAGCAGTAGACAAATCCATGCCATGCTCTTCAAGGAGTTGATTGATCCTCTGTTTGTTGCCAAGTAGAATTGGGGTTCCTATTTTTTCATCCTGAATAATCTGGGCAGCTTTCAAAATTTTGTAATGATCCGATTCAGCAAAAATCACTCGCTTTGGATCTGATTTGGCTTTGGCTATAACCTTTGTCATCAGTTTCTGGCTCATACCAACCCGATGCAAAAGGTCAATTTCATATTGCTCCCAATTGGCAATAGCAATTTTAGCTACACCAGAATCCATTGCAGCTTTTGCCACTGCAGGGGCTACAGTTGTAATCAAACGGGGATCTAAAGGCTTGGGTATCAAATACTCTGTACCAAATATCATTTTATTGTTGCTGTAAGCCTTAAAAACAGTATCGGGCACAGATTCTTTTGCAAGTTTTGCCAAAGCATAAGTTGCAGCAAGTTTCATTTCCTCATTAATTGTGGTGGCACGAACATCTAAGGCACCACGGAAAATATATGGAAAGCCAAGTACATTATTAACCTGGTTTGGATAATCAGAACGGCCCGTTGCCATAATGATGTCATCTCTAGTGGACATAGCCAGTTCATAATCAATCTCAGGATTTGGATTGGCCAATGCAAACACAATCGGATTCTTGGCCATTTTGAGCAAATGCTCTGGCAATAAAACATTGGCAGCAGAAAGCCCAAGGAAAATATCAGCACCCGAAATCGCATCATCCAAGGTGCTAATATTCTTACTTGTTCCAAATGGATATTTAGAATCAGAAGGGTCCAACTTTTCCTTTTTCACCACGCCATCCCGGTCTACCATTACAATATTTTCCGGGTTCATTCCCAGACTGATATAGAAATTGGTACAGGCAATGGCGGCAGTTCCTGCGCCCATTACCACCATGTAGGCTTCTTCAATTTTTCTTTCAGTAAGCTCCAATGCATTTAAAAGGGCTGCAGCAGAAATGATCGCTGTTCCATGCTGATCATCATGCATGAGTGGGATTTTGCAAAGTGCTTTTAACTCCTGTTCAATTCGGAAACTTTCCGGTGCTTTTATGTCCTCCAGATTTATACCGCCAAAAGTGGGTTCAAGGCTTCGAACAATTTTGATAAACTCATCAGGATCCTCCGTATCGATCTCAATATCAAACACATCAATTCCCGCAAACTTCTTAAACAAAACTCCTTTCCCCTCCATAACCGGTTTGGAAGCGAGAGGTCCAATATTTCCAAGACCCAGAACAGCAGTTCCATTGGAAATTACTCCAACCAGATTTCCTTTAGCTGTATATTTATAAACATCTTCCGGATTATCTTTAATTGCGAGACACGGTTCAGCAACGCCTGGCGAATAGGCCAAAGCCAGATCCCTTTGCGTGGTAAGTGGTTTAGTTGGTGTTACTTCGATTTTCCCCGCAGGTGCAAAAGAATGGTATCTTAGTGCATCTTCCTTTCGGATTTTACTTTGAGACATTTGGTAATTTTTCTTTATAAAAAACAAATATTAGCCCAGCTTTTGGACTACAAAAATCAATCTGTCAGATTCTACTAAATTAAAGGTATTCAACTGATAATCGCCAAAAGTGGCAAGAACCTTGAAACCTGTTTTATGGAAATAATTTAAAAAATCACTTTGATGCAGAGCCTGCACCCTTTCTTCAAAAAAATATGATTTCTCATTTCCACTGAAGTTTATCTTTTTGGAAATCACATTATTATCAATGGATTTTTGAATTTGAAATAACAATCCAGAACGGTTGATTTCCTGGTTTGGAATCAAATTAGCCTTTACCTTTTCTGCATTCATAAAATCGATAATAAAAAATGCATTTTCTTTCAAACTTGTATGAATCGCATTCAAGGTTTTGATATTTTCCTCATCTGATTCGAAGTAGCCAAAAGAGGTAAAAAGATTGAAAACATAATCAAACGCGGCAAAACCCTGAGGTTCACGCATATCGCCTACCTTGAATTTCAAATTGGATGTTTCAAATTGTTTGGCCTTTTCTATAGAGTTTGGAGAAAGATCAACCCCCAAAACATTCAATCCTTTGCCATTTAAAAAGATACTGTGGCGCCCTTTTCCACAACCCAAATCCAAAACCTTTGAACCAGCGGGTACATTTAAATAATCCAAAAGATTACTTATGAAAAGCTCAGCTTCTTCAAAATTCCTGTTGTTGTATAAAATGTGATAATACTCCGAATCGAACCAGTTTTCAAACCAGCAAGTTTTTTCTTGTTTTGTGTTTTCCATTTTTTGCTGGCTAAAAAAAGAACACTGCAATCAAATAGTTTATTGGTGCGGCAACAAATAGGCCGTCAAACCGATCCAGAATTCCACCATGCCCTGGTAAAATATTGCCGGAATCTTTGATGTCTAAACTTCGTTTTAATGCTGATTCGGCCAAATCACCTAAAGTTCCAAAAACAGTGGTGCTTGCTGCAAGGATAAGCCATTGATATACAGTAAAAACGCCAACCCAAATTGATAAACCATAAGCGAATAAACCTGCACAAATGAGACCACCTATCAATCCTTCCCATGTTTTCTTGGGAGAAACTCTTGGTAAAAGTTTGGTTTTCCCTAATGTTCTACCAGCAAAATAAGCCCCTGAGTCTGCGGACCACAACAATCCAAAAAGCCCTAACAGAAGGCCGGGATTGTATTGAAAATCACCAATTAGGAGCAACATGCAAAGCCAGGGTGTGATGAGATAAAACCAACCTGTTACAATCCAGGCCATGGATTCAAAAGGCTTTTCCAAACCACTAAATACCAATAAGATAAGGAAGCAAGGAGATAAAAATAACAACAATCGAAACTTAGATGATGAGTCGCTAAGGTCGGTTAAAACCAAGAGAAAAAACAATAAAAAGCCAATTAAAGTAGACCCCATTTTCCAGGATTTTGAAATCTTAAATGGAGAAAGATTATAAAATTCATACAGACTTAATGCCATGATAACGGAAAACAAACCAACTGCACCAATCCAATTCCAAAAGATCAGACCGAGAAAAAGTGCAATGCCCAAAATGCCAACTATTACCCTTTGCTGGAGATTATTGAGTGAACGGATTGGATTTTTCATATAAATTAATCTGCAATAACCTGATTCACAAAAGCCTGATTTCTATTTCTTTTTCTGATTTTATCACTTTCATCCTTTACCATTGTTGCCAAACTCCATGTTACACCAGCGGCAACTGCACCTATATACCAGGGAATTTGCTCAGGATTTTCCACATCGATTGGGCTTAAATTTTGTTTGTATAAATACAGACCAACCAATGTTAAGCCATTATTTAAACTATGACCAAAAACTGAAAGCCAAATATTACCTGTCCAATAGAAATAATACCCAAATAATGCACCCAAAACCATTCTTGGTACAAGGCCAAAAAACTGAAAATGGATGGCAGAAAATAGAAAAGCTGTCAGCCAAACAGCCAAATGAATGTTACCAGTTAGGCCATACATTCTGGGCTGAATGAGTTTTCGAAAGAAAAATTCCTCAGTAAAACCAGCGATCAGAGAAATTACTATAAAACCAACAACTAACTCCGTAATACTTTGAAAATCAACCAAAAAAAAAGTCATCTTCTCTATTTCTGTTTCCTTTGCCTGGGCCCAATTTTCAACTTCAGATAAAAAAGAAGGCAAATGAATTGACTTGTTAATTGCAGACAACCAACCATTTACAGGCATCATTAAAATTGCCAGAGAAAATATCATGATAAGCATGGTTATGGAGGGACGACTCACTGGAATTTTACCAGAAAATTCCTGTTTCTGTAAAAACCGAACCAATGAAGGCAGAATAACAAATCCACCTAAAGCAATAGTTCCCTGAAGAACCAACAATGCAATTCTGGCATTTGGTGTAGATTCAAAATCTACCATTAGACTTTGAATCTTGCCTGTCTCAAGACCTGTTATAAAACCAGCCAAAAGAAAGCCAACACTGGAAAAAACAACGATTCCCAGAATACATAAACCAGTTAAAATAAGTAGAGCAGATAAGGAACTGGCTTTTTTGGCTTGGGACAAGTCGGTCATAACTGGGGCAAAAATAGAGGCTTTGTTGGGAAATCCAGTTTAGAATTATCAAAGATGATTTTAAATTCAGGAAATTGTTAGAAATTTGCAAGTAGAACATTGGATTTCAACAAAATGAGCATACTTGAAACACTTCTTTCACAACCCAATTCAGAGCTTATTGTAGCTGAGTACCACAAAAAAATAAGTGAGGAAAAGTCGAAACTGGCTGAATTTTTAAATCTGATTCATGAAAATATAAAGGCGGAATTTATTAATGGTGAAATTGTTATGCATTCACCAGTAATGAAAAGGCACTGGGATGTATCCTCAAATATCGCCGGATTTCTAATTCCATTTGTCAGGCAAAACGACCTGGGTAAAGTAGGAATTGAAAAAGTAATGATCGATTGTAGCCGCAATAAATACGAGCCGGACATCGTGTTCTTTAAAGCCGAAAGAGCCAAACTTTTCGGTCAGGAACAATTGCTTTTTCCACCACCAGATTTTATTATTGAAATCCTTTCAGACTCTACCCGACAAAACGATTATCACATCAAGTTCCAGGATTATGCTGCCCATGGTGTTTCAGAATATTGGATAGTAGATCCTGAAATTCAGACCATTGAGCAATTTCACTTACAAGGATCCCAATTTGAACTGAAGCATAGGTTTAAGCACGACGACCAAATTTCTTCAATTGTAATTGAAGGATTTGTTTTGGATATTAGCCAGATTTGGGCTTAAGGAAAATTCAATTGGATATTCCAGTATAAATCCTTTTTTGAAGATTTTACCACCAGGTCAGTCCGTCCAGGTAAGGCTGTAAAAGCCCCACGCCCCTCGGGTTTCATCAAATCATGTATAAATTCCTTTTGGGTAAAATCGGGAGCTTTAATCTCCCATTTTGGATTAAAACTTCCCATTTGGTAAGGACTGCCAATCCATTTTGATTTCCATATGCTGTAAACAATGGAATCCGGATTGGTTTTATCCTGATTTTCAAGGCTATAATTCATTGAAAACTGGTTTTTTGAATCCACCTTGGAATACTGGTAAACCACTTTCAACCTTGGTGAATTCCCCATAGAAAGCGTATCCGTTTTTGAAATCCATTGTGTAGATTCTAATAAGATTGAATCTGGATTATCAGTTCTTGAAACAGAAACCAGCTTTAAATCTGGCAAGTACATCTTTCCATTTTTGTAAATTCCAGGTAGTAAATGGGTTGTTGGCATATTAACTGGTGGTTCAGATATGCCTTCCGCAAAAGGAATGGGTTGATAGTCTGAGTTTTTGGGCTTGCCAATTCCTGTAACAATTGGAACCACCAAACGTGTATTTTGGGAGCGGATTACCCAAAGTCCATAGTTGTCTTTTAGTTTGAAGAAGTTATTGCCTTCCTTCAAAAATGGTTTTTTAGGAAAATCTGTTTTATCAAAACCCGCCTTCCTGATTTCATTAATGGAACCCAACATTTTTCCTAATGCATGAACAGAATATCCCCAGACCCTATTTGGGCCCACATAAGAATAACATGCTCTTCCTGAGTCTAACATTCTGGAAATGTGCCTGGTAGAGTCATATTCATTTTCATAATAATAATTCCAGGTTTTGTAAATTTGTGAAAGCATTTCTTTCCTTTCCCTTTTCGATCTTTGTTTCCTTTTTAACATAAAAGCACCATATTCCCAAACATCTTCCCAGGTATTTTGCAAACTCCGGCCATACGCAAAAGGAGCTCCGGAAACAGGGTGCATTAGACTAAGCCAAAGAATATCAGATTGTTCACACCAAGGTCTGAGTTTTTTTAGAATTTCCTTTCTATGCATTCTTTCAGCCGACTCCCAAACAAAACGGATATATTCAAAATGGTATCTGTCAAAACGAAATTCACCTTCCTTACCGTCATTGAGCCAGCCATTGTTTTTTTCAAGCTGAAGAACGCAATGGTCCAGGAGTTTATTTATCATTTTTTCATCCTTTTCAAACCCTTGTTCAAATGATAAAGCGGCTATTTGAGCTGCTACACCCAAATAATTGGTTGGTCGGCCATTTAAAACTGTTTTTATTACTGGGTCATACATTATTCTAACATCGCCTGCAGCCTTCCAATCTTCTTTTTGCGCAGTATTGAGCAGAGTCCAATAATTATTTTTGGACAAATCGCTGCCCGCCAAACCTATCGTTTTTAAGAGATTAAGTTGAGAAAAAGTATTTGCCTTTTTTGCTTCGAGATTCAAAAGTTGGACAATGGTTTTTACGTTTCTTTCTGAATTTTCATTTATTCCTTTTGCTTTTTCGAGTTCTGCAACTGAAAGACCAAAGCCTGAAAGAGAAAAATCGCCCTTATAAGCGAGATGAAATATACTATCTGGCAAGCTTGAAGTATCATTTAATATTATAATTGATTTTTCAAACTCATTTTCAATGGCTTGAATGGATGATTTTAAAAATTCCGAAAACTTGGTTGGTGGAAAATCAACTGTATAACAGCGTCCAGTTGGTAGTGAGTTTCGGCTTTTCGAAGGCCGTCTTTTAGCACTTTTTCCATATTGAGCAAAGGCTGATTCACAACTAATTAATAGTATGAAACAAATAGAAAAAAAGTAATAAATGGATTTGGATTTAAAAACTATCAAATTTCAATTATCAAATCAGCATCAGAGGTTATACCTACTTTTAATTTCGTTAACTATTAAAATTTTAACAAACCAGCCACAGAAAGGTCCTCATCCAAATCCGGCCAATGAATTCCTTGCCCCTTTCCAATGAACTTCCAGTTTTCCAATTCATTCAATTTGGCATTTGATAACCTTGGAAACCAAGTAATAGGAACCCTAATTTCCCTTCCATCACTTAATGCTACACAAAGCAATTTTTCCTCAAACCATACATTGGTCCCCATTGGAGGCTTATTGATTTCTATTAAAGTACTCATTCCACTTCTCTAAAAAAAACGTCCTTATTTTCAAGTACCAAGGTATGAATTCTTTTCAATTCCTTCTCAGAAAAATCGAAGGAATTGGCAATTCGAATGGGTTCAAGCCAAAATTTAGCAGTAGCATCTCCTTTTTCAATATGAACATGGGCAGGTTCTTTATTTTCATTGCTGTAAAAAAAGAACCTAAATCCTTCAATGAATAAAAGGGATGGCATTATTTCATTTTAGTTAAAACTCAAAACTCCACCTCCTTCTTCAACACCTCTCCTCCCCTTTTCAACTCCACAATAACTTTCTGGCCCTTTTCAAATTTACCTAGGGCCTCCATGTATTTGTAAATGTCATTGGTTTCAAATTCGCCAATTTTCATTACCAAATCATTCGCCTGAAATCCGGCTTTTTCTGCTGGTTTTCCGGGACTTACACCATCTACTTTTACACCTGGACCTCCAAATGCATAGTCTGCCATGATGCCTAACGTTACCTTAAATGCTGTCATTTTTCTTTCGTTGGATTTTGTTTTTGTAAATGGAATACTGCTTAGTTTCGAGGTACTGTCAACAATCTTTTTTATGTAATCAAGGATTTTGACCTCGCCTGGAAAGTTGATTTTCTCGATGTCATCGCTGGGTTTATGGTAATCGCCATGGGTGCCTGAGAAAAAATGTAACACTGGTTTATCCTTCAAATAAAAACTGGCGTGGTCAGAGGGGCCCATTCCGGCAGTGTCAAACTTTAACTCAAAATTGGAATTCAGTTTTTGAACCATTGGAATCCATACTGGACTTGTGCCCACACCACCAATTATTAAAGAATTTGAACTGTCCCTCAATCGGCCAATCATATCCATATTCATCATAGCCAACACTTTATCCATTGGTTTGGTCGGATTATTTGTAAAATGTTTGGATCCAATCAGGCCAGCCTCTTCTGCTGAAAAAGCCATAAAAAGGAAGTTCACTTTTTCCTTTTCACCATTTTGGGCGTACATTCTGGCCAGTTCCAGCAATCCGGCAACTCCTGAAGCATTGTCATCCGCCCCATTGTGGATTTTTCCCACCGGGTCAGACGCCAAAGAAGAACCTCTTCCGTCCTCAGCTCCCAAATGGTCGTAATGGGCTCCTACAACAATGGTCTTTTCAGCACCGTTGTCCAGGAATCCCACAATATTTGCCCCTTTCCATTGCACACCTTTTCCCTCTGCATGATGGGCATGTGGTCTTTCTGTATATTCAAATGGCTGGAGGAATTTTTTGGTTCCTGCTGGTTTCAGGCCATATTCTTTGAATGCCTTAACGATATATTCCTGAGCCAGTTTTTCGCCTTTTGTACCAGGAGCCCTGCCTTCCAACTGATCAGAAGCGAGATAGGCAATATGTTGACGAACAAGAGTTTCGGAGGATTGGGCGAATCCTTCGGGTAAACCTAAAAAGTATACTGAAAGTAAAATTACATTTCTAAATTTCATGCGCTTCATTCAACAGGATTTTTCACATTTAATCCTACTATTTTTTCAAAATCCTTAATATTTCTGGTTAGAATTGTTAAGTCAAATAACAAACCTGTAGCTCCAATTATGGCATCTGCCAATCCTAAATTATATTGTTTTCTGATGGAAATTGCCAGATCAATAACATTGGAGCTGATTTGAAAGATAGGAGAAAGAGAAAATACTTTTGTAAAATATTCTTTCTCGAAGTCAGTAATCCTATGATAACCAAGAACTTCAAGTTTTGAAACTTCTGAAAAGCAAGTTTTATCAGAAATAATCACATCTCTTAAATAGGCATATTCTTCTTTGGAGGAATAAATTAAAATATTGCTATCTATTAGATTCAAATTATCCTCCTATCTTTTCTGGACTCATCAAACTCCTTTATAAAATCTTCAAAATCAGTACGTTGAGGTCCTTGCTTTAAAATTTCATCTAATTCCAGTAGTAGAGCTTTCTTTTCCTCCTCATTTGAAGTAATCTGAAACTTGATATTGTTCTTTTCAAGCAACTCTAAAACGCTTTTGGTTTGCATAACCGAATCAGTATCAACAATAATTCTACTCATACCTGATAATTTTAACAAATTTAATTGTTTGTTTTTTATTATACAATCTGGCAATCTGAATAATACCCTTTTCCCTTATCCTCAAATGGATCAAAATTAGGCAAAGGATCAAGCCACATCCATTTAGAATTTTGGACTGGTTTTTCAACACCATCAACCACAATCGGTCTTCCATTTTGAGGAAAATGCCAAAGGTAAATACCAGAAATTTTTAATTCCTTTTCTCCACCTAATCTTTTGATTTCCAAATGAAAACTTTTAAAATCAAAATGAATCTCAGCCTCAATTACATCTTCAGCCTTCTGTTTTTCAGAGATTCCATCATCGTCATAAAAGTATTGACTGGCCTTTCCTTCTCCATAAAAAATATGAATTTGAAAATCCGAAACCAATGCATCCAAACTGTGGGTTCCAGGATTTCTGGTAACTAAAATGGAACCAGAGCGAACCAAAACAGGTAGAGTATCTATCGGCGATGACAACCAAAGTGATTGTGCCTGATGAAAAGTCTGACCTGTAAAAAGATGATACCACTTGCCTTCCGGAACATCTGCCCAAACGGAAGGATGTTCAGAATTTGCAGGGATAACCAAGAGATTATCAGCAAAATAAAACTGATGTTGAAATTCTGATTCAAACTCCAGTTTCGATTTTTTCCAAAAATATGGTTTGATAACCGCTTCTCCGGTTTCTGCTGATTTCTTAAAAGCGGAATACCACATCGGTAACAGCTTATATCTCAAACGAATATAATTGGCCACAATATCCTCGGCCAACTCGCCATAAGACCAGGGCTCATTGTCCCTGGAATCTATCATACTATGCAACCTGAAAAACGGAAAGAATGAAGCAATTGAAGTCCAACGGATAAACAAATTTTTGCCGGCATCACCCACAAATCCACCCACATCAGGCCCTGAAAAAGCCACGCCACTCATGGCCATACTCAAAACCAACCTAATTCCCAGAAACATGTGTTCTTCATTGGCCACATTATCACCTGACCAAACGGCGGCATATCGCTGAATGCCTGCAAAACCAGCTCTGGTCAAAACAAAAGGCCGCTCTCCTACCCTTCCTTCCATAAGTCCGTTTCGGGTACTTTTGGCCATTTCCTGTCCATAAATGTTATGGGCTTCCAAATGTGATCCGCCTCGTCCTTCCAAACTAAACTCCAGCATATCAGGCACATCCTGACCCCAGGTGGCGGGTTCGTTCATGTCGTTCCACAATCCCGAAACGCCGGTTTCTTTTACCCAGGCTGCCGTTTGAGTAGTCCACCAGTTTCTGGCTTTTGCATCTGTAAAATCCGGAAAAACGCAATCGCCAGGCCAAACTCCTGCAATCCAAGGTTCTCCATCTGGATATTTAACAAATATATCCTGCTCATTTCCAGAATCATAAGGCCAATATCCTGGCTCCACTTTTATACCTGGATCCTGAATGGGGACAATTCTAAAACCCATTTCCAAAAGTTGATCACAAAGCCTTTTTAAATCAGGAAAACGCTTTTTATCAACTGTAAAAACTTTGTAGGCATCCATATAATGAATGTCCAGATACAACACATCGCATGGAATATTTCTATCACGGTAATTTTGAGCCACCGAAAGCACCTCATTTTCAGGATAATAGCTATATCGACATTGCTGCAAACCAAGCGCCCATTTTGGAGGCATGGGCAT
>JBIPOE010000024.1:0-50873 GCA_044379485.1 Catalimonadaceae bacterium | reverse complement strand
TTGTTTATCAGTGCGATACCTTTTTTTCGAAAGGACATTCGAGACACATCATCAACTTTCCTGAAATCTTCTTTAACCATGATGCAAATATACTCCTTTTTATGAATAATTTACCGCTTGGTTAATAACCTTATAGTAAGAAGTTTGGAAGGCTGATTCTCTTCCTTTTTATTATTTTTTATTTATGGCTTTGATTTTCTTTTTGGGGAATCCAATAAAATCTATTTTCGGATTGGAGTAATTAATACTTTTGTCCTTTACATCATTTATTTCGTTCATCATCTATAATGAAATTTAATTTTCTACATCTTACTTTTATTTGTTTAGTAAGTTTTAATACCTTGGCTCAAAGCTATTTATGTAGTTCGCCAAATGGTAAACTGCAAATGCGATTCAATCTGAATTCGACAGGCCAAGCCAGCTATTCTTTAACCTTTAAAAACAAACCTTTGATTGAAGAATCGAAGCTTGGTTTTAAGATTAAGGACAAAGCCAATTTTGGTAAGAAATACAATTTGATATCCATTGATTCTTCAAAAATGAATGAAAAGTGGGAGCCGGTTTGGGGCGAAACCAAATTCATTGAAAACAACTACAAAAGCATAGTAGTAACCTTAAGAGACACCATGAAATTGGCTAACACCGTAAAAATCATATTCAGGGTTTTTAACGACGGAATGGGATTTCGATATGAGTTTCCTGAGCAAGACCATTTGAAACACTTTATTGTGGAAGATGAGCTGAGCACATTTAACTTAACTGGTAATCATAAAATATGGTGGATTCCTGGGGACTTTGATTCCAATGAGTATGCTTACTACACATCCAATATTTCTGAAATTGCCAAAATGGGTAAGAAAAAGGATGGTGCCATTTTTACTGCAACACCCATTTCTGGTGCATTTGTGCAAACTCCTTTGATGATTAAAACTGCTGATAATGTGTATGTGAATATCCATGAGGCAGCCTTGGTAAACTATCCAGCCATGGATTTAAAGTTTGATGAAACTACTTTTGAAGCAAAATCAACCTTAGCTCCAGATGCAATTGGAAACCTGGCCTACTTACAAACTCCATGCGTAACTCCCTGGAGAACCATTGTGGTTTCAGATGATGCCAGGGAAATCATTTCCTCAAAAATGATTTTAAATTTGAATGAGCCATCAAAAATTAAGGATGCAAGTTTTATCAAACCTATGAAATACGTAGGTGTTTGGTTGGAAATGCACCTTGGACTTTCCACCTGGGATAAAGCCGGAACTCAGGTTGCTTCTGACGCTGGTGGAGAAGGTGTCACCAAGAAAAAAGTAAAACATGGCGCTACAACGGAAAACACAAAGAAATACATAGATTTTGCTGCAGCCAATGGTTTTGGAGGAGTATTGGTTGAAGGTTGGAATACAGGTTGGGAAGATTGGTTTGGAAACTGGAAAGAAGAAGTTTTCGATTTTGTAACGCCATACTCTGATTATGATGTAGTTGGAATAAACCAATATGCAAAAAGCAAAGGTGTTTCTATGATAACCCACCATGAAACAAGCGGTAGTATTACCAATTATGACCGATGGATGGATACAGCTTACAAGGCCATGAACAAATGGGGCAGCCCAGCTTTGAAGTCTGGATATGTGGGAAGAATAATTCCAAGAGGTGAGTACCACGATGGGCAATGGATGGTAAACCATTACAATAGAGCCATCAAAAAAGCTGCTAATCACAGGATTATGGTTGTAGCCCACGAGGCTGTAAGACCAACAGGTTTACACAGAACCTATCCAAATTTTATGGCTGCTGAGGCGGCCCGAGGACAGGAGTTTAACTTTTGGAGCGAAGGCAATCCGCCTGAACATGAGACAATTCTACCGTTTACAAGGATGATGGGTGGACCAATGGATTATACGCCAGGCATTTTCAAAATCAAAAGAAGTTATTATACACCAGGGGCAAAGGAGCAGGTGCATACTACTTTGGTGAAACAGTTGGCTTTGTATATTACTTTGTATAGCCCTATTCAAATGGCAACCGATTTACCAGAAAACTACCAGGCCAGGCCAGATGCTTTTCAGTTTATAAAAGATGTGGCTGTTGATTGGGATGATACCAAAGTTCTACTTGCAGAACCAGGTGATTATTTGGCCATTGCAAGAAAAGCGAAAGGAACCAATAACTGGTTTGTGGGTGGAATTTCAGATGAAAATGCCAGAACTTTAAACTTTGATTTCAGCTTTTTGGATAAAGATAAAAAGTATGAAATTACCATTTACAAAGATGCAGCTGATGCCAGTTGGGATTTGAATCCTGAGGCCTATGCAATTGAAAAAAAGACTATTAACTCAAAAACAAAAATGCCAATTGCACTTGCCAGGGGTGGGGGAGTGGCCATAAGTATTGTTCCTGCAAAATAAAAATTGAGCCCCGGTTATTCGGGGCTTTTTTATGCATTTTTATGCTTTTATTTTAAGAAAAACAATGAAACAACTTAAAGTATATTCAATGAGAACATCATCATTACCCAAGGATTGTCACAGCTCTTCTCTTGGAATAGTCCATTCTACCTTTTGAATTCGAATAACCGGGTTGATAGTTTTGGGATCATTTGTATAGGCTTTAAATTTCAAAATGTTTGACTTTCAATTGTCAGATGTTAAAGGACTTTAATTTTGGCGGGTTCACAACCTCTGGACAACAAAAAAGGAGCCCATTTGAGCTCCTTTTAAATATTTTATTTGTTTGTAAACTACGCTGAAAGTACGCTTACATAGCTTTTTCCTTCTGCTTTTTTATTGAAAGTAACTACACCTTCAACAAGAGCAAAAAGAGTATGATCTTTTCCTAAGCCAACACCAACACCAGGGTTGTGTTTGGTACCTCTTTGCCGAACCAAAATACTACCAGCTTTGGCAATCTGACCACCAAATAATTTTACACCAAGTCTTTTACTATGGGATTCTCTTCCGTTCTTTGAACTACCCGCCCCTTTTTTGTGTGCCATTTTTTTATGCCTTAATTTTTTCTATTGAAACCAATGATAAATGCTGACGGTGACCCGCTTGCTTTCGATATCCTTTTCTTCGCTTCTTTTTGAAAACCAGAATTTTGTCGCCTTTTGTATGGCGAACAATTGTGGCATCTACAGAAGAGCCAGCAAGAGTTGGAGCTCCGATTTTAACATTGCCATTTTCTGACAAAAAAAGAACATTGTCAATAGAAAATGAAGTTCCTTCTTCATGTGGTAAACGATCCACAAGGATGGTTTTACCTTCTTCTACTACAATTTGCTTACCTAATAAATTTACTACTGCGTACATACTATTTCCGAAAAGGACCGCAAAAGTAAGATAAACTAAATTGACTGCAAAATTATATTAAACCTTTGTCATCAATATTTCCTGAAGCATCTCAATTGTGAAGCTGCTTTGCTGCATGTCAGCGCCAGTAAGTAATTGATCTGCAATGGTTTGTTTTTGGGATTGAAGCTGAATAATCTTTTCTTCAACCGTGTTACTTGTGATAAATTTATATACTGTGACTGCATTTTTTTGCCCAATCCGGTAAACCCGATCCATCGCCTGAGCCTCTGAAGCTGGATTCCACCAAGGGTCCAGAAGGAAAACGTAACTAGCCTCCACCAGGTTTAGACCAGTACCACCTGCTTTTAGTGAGATAAAGAATACATTTCTATCTGTTTGGTTTTTAAACTGTTCAACCTGTTTTTCACGGTCTTTGGTTTGGCCGGTAAGCAAACTGTATTTAATTTTTTCAACATCCATGTATTCCGTAAATAATTGTAGATGCTTTACAAAACTACTGAAGACCAAAACTTTATGCCCGGCTGATAGGACTTCATTCAATTTTTCAGTTACGAGATCAAACTTTCCTGATTTGGAGTTTTCGTCCAGGCCAATCAATCTTGGGTGATTGGCCAATTGCCTGAGTGTGGTAAGTGCTTTTAAAATTTTTACACTTTTGGCTGGCCCAGGGGGAAGCGAAATGTCGCTTATTTCACTTGCAATGGCTTGGTTATGGGCCAGATACTCCAGTTCCTGTTCATCACTCATTGTGCACAAAACGGTTGAAATTGTTTTTTCTGGCAGTTCTGTTAATACATTTTGTTTGGTCCTTCTTAGTAGAAAAGGCTTTACCAGATTTTGAAGCAGGTTTAGTTTTTCAGCAAACTTTGTGGGATTGTCAGCCTTTTGAATGCTTTGAGGTTTTATTTTTTTTGTTAAAAGACCAGGATTACAAAGCTCCGAAAGTGCCCAAAGGTCAACAGGGGAGTTTTGCATCGGCGTTCCAGTTAATAAAAATATCCTTTCTGCTTTTAGTTTTTCAATTGACTTATAAGAAAGTGTATCTGGATTTTTTAAATTGTGTGCCTCATCAGCTATTACTGTTCCATACTTTTCTTTTTCAAGCATAGAAATATCTCTGGCCAAAGTTTGATAAGAGACAAGAATCACATTAAAGACTTTTTCCATACCTGCCAGAGACTTCAATCTTCCTGGCCCTGCGTGGACCAATACCTTAAAATCTGGAGCGAAGCGTTTTAGTTCATGTTGCCAATTGAAAATCAAAGTGCTGGGCAGTACAATAAGTGTTGGCCTGGTTTCCTTTTTTTGCCTGATTTGATATAGTAAAAAAGCTGCAGCCTGGAATGTTTTGCCTAGGCCCATATCATCTGCGAGGATTCCGCCTAAGTCACTTTCCGCCAAAGAAAGCAACCATTCAAAGCCTTTTTGCTGATAATCTCTGAAGGTGAAATTTGGGCAAAATCCAGTCAAATCCTCAACTTTATTTGATTGGTTATCTTGAAGTAAGGTGGTTACATATTCCCATTTTTGAGCAAAAATTTCAGCGTTTTCCAGTTTTATAGCTCGTGCAGTATTTTTGGAAACTGTAAATTCTTTAGAACTGGAAGACAACATAAACAATTGGTTGAGAAATGCCTGATCTTCCTCACCAACTGCCCAATATTGATCTCCTCTTTTTAGCCAACCATTATCAAGTTCAAAATTTTTTCTAAGCTCATGAATATCAATTGAATGTCCATCCCAATCTATGCTTCCTTCAATTTGGAAATAGTCAATCTTCTCCAAAACTTTGATATTGACTTTTGAAGTTTTGAGATTGATTTGCCGAAATTCGTTTGAAAACCGAAACTGATATTGTGGACCTAAGTCTTTTAATTTATCTAATATGGTATCTCTTAAATGGACGAAAGTTATTTTGTCTTCACCCTTTGAAAGCCGTAGATCAAAAAGGCTTTCAATTTGCATCCTTAATTTCCTCTCTAGAATTTCATCTCTTATAATCTGTTGAAAATGAGGAATTTCTTCGTTGTGAAAAAGAAATTTGCTGGTAGGATCATCATATTTTGCAGCCCAATCTCCATAAATAAATTTGATTTGAACTGTGAGTTTTTCTGGTAATTTAAGTTCAACTTTTTGACCTTCAAAAAGGTCTAATTGAGAACCTTCAAACGCAAAGCTAAAATAAACGTCAATCAGTTTGAATGGAATTTTTTCAGCTTTTACCTTTCCTGATAGATTTGCAACTTCATTTTGAAGGTCATTGAGAATAAATTTGATCGCATAATCTTTGATAAATTTATTCTGGACAACATTCCTTGTTTTTTCTAAAAATGGTTTTAAGCGGCTAGGCTTTAGGTTTTTATGTAAATTTATTAAACGCTGTCCTACCAAAACAACTGGCGTGCTTTCATCTAACATTTTTATAGGTAGTCCATTTAACTCATTGCTTGAAAATTTCGGTTGAATGGTAAATGAATCTTCTTCGAATAGATAGCTTAAAATAACTTTTCCGTCAGGTTCATATTGTATAGGTGAGAATGCCGGGTTTCCATCCTTTCCCAATTCAAAAAGAAATTCGTCACCATTCAAATTTGAAACAAAGGTCAGTTTTGCTGAAGATAACCGTTGTCTAAGATGTTCATACAAGGTTTTGTTTTTGAGGTCAGTAGCATTTGAAATTTTTGCCAATTGTGTTTCCAAAAGATTTGGGTGCACAGAAAGAATTCTGGCCATTTGGAGATTTGAAAGCTTTTCCAGATTTTGAATTAGCTTTATTTCATGCTGTGATACATTTGGGTAAAAATCACTTACATTGGCCTCGCTAACTTTTTGATAGGTAAGTGATAAATGCCCATTTTCAAGTTTTTGAACCACGTAGGGTTCTATTAAAACTCCAAATAAAGAATGTGGATAGAATGAGAAGACGAGTTGATATTCTTTCTGCGACATTAGCCTTAAAATTTGGCAAACCCCAAAAGTAATTCTTTTATTCTGAGCGATTCGGAAAATTGGATTTTAATTTGTGTATTTCTATTTGGTTTCTTTGTATTTAGCTCATAAGGTAGACATTGGTTTACTAAGGTAAATTATGATTCAATCAATATTGATAAACCAACTTTTGGTTTTTTTAAGGAGCTTGCATTTTTTTTATAATCAAAAGTTTTTTTTGGGATCTAAATTTTAAAGCAATGAAAATCAATATACAAAGAGTAAATGATGCCTTTCACATGGAGGCTAAAAACGAGGATGGCGCCATTATTCACATGGACGCATCTCCGGAAATTGGCGGACTTAACAAAGGATTTCGCCCAACACAACTTTTACTGGCGGCCGTGGGTGGTTGTAGTGCAGTGGATGTCATTTTGATTTTGAAAAAGCAAAAACAGATTATTACAAATTTTGAAGTGGAAGTTGATGGTGAAAAGGAAAGTGTAGAGGAGTACTCGCTTTTTCGGGACATTTGCCTGCACTTTAAATTGGAAGGTGATATCGATCCAATCAAAGCAGAAAAGGCTATCCAATTGTCGCTTGATAAATATTGCTCCGTTTCGAAAACATTAGAACCAACCGCCAGAATAACCTTTAAATTAAGCATCAACCATGAGTCAAAAATTTGATACAAAGGCAATCAGAACCCAGATGCCAAGAACCCAATATCAGGAACACTCAGCACCTGTTTTTTTAACGTCAAGCTTTGTATTTGATTCTGCTGAGGAGCTTCGGGCGGCTTTCAATGAAGAAACCGATGATTATGTATATTCCAGATACAGTAATCCAAATGTAGATGAGTTTGTGAACAAAGTTTGTGTGTTGGAAGGTGCTGAAGACGGAGTAGCCATGGCTTCCGGAATGGCAGCTGTATATACCACTTTTATAGCTTTGCTAAAATCAGGAGATCATGTCATTTCCTGTTTTTCTGTTTTTGGGGCAACGCATACCATTTTTACCAAATATTTCCCAAAACTTGGCATCAGCCATTCATATTTTAACGCCAACAATCCGTAAGAAATTGAAGCTTTGGTAAAGCCAAATACCCGTTTCATTTTCCTTGAAACTCCAACAATTCCAGCCATTGAAGTAATTGATTTAAACTTGGTTGGCGAAATTGCAGCCAAACACAATCTACTTTTTCTGGTTGACAATTGTTTTGCAACTCCATATTTACAAATCCTCATTGATTTAGGTGCAGATCTGGTTATTCACTCTGGCACAAAGTATTTTGATGGACAAGGCAGGGTGCTTGGCGGCATCGTTGTCGGGAGAGCAGAATTAATTCTTGAAATATATTTGTTTGGCAGAATTACAGGGCCTTCACTTTCGCCTTTCAATGCCTGGACCTTAAGTAAAAGTTTGGAAACCTTATCTTTACGAATGGATCGGCATTGCTAAAATGCGTTTCAATTGGCCACCTGGCTGGAAAATCAAAAAGGGATTGACTATGTGAAATATTCATTTCTTCCATCCCATCCACACCATGGAATTGCCACAAAACAAATGAAAGCTGGTGGTGGTATTGTTGCCTTTTCTTTGAAAGGTGGACTAAAAGCTGGAGCCGCTTTTATGGACAATTTGCAAATGATCAGGATCTCGCCAAACCTTGGAGATTCCCGCTCAATTGCCACCCATCGAGCCTCTTCTACGCATTGCAAATTAAGTGTGGAAGAAAGAAATGCCATTGGAATTGGCGATGGTTTGGTAAGAATTTCAACTGGCCTGGAAGATATTTCTGATCTTTTGGAAGATGTAGAGGAGGCCTTGAAGGGATTGTAAATTTCTTCATCGTAAGTTTTTCAGGTTTAGGTTCCTTTCCATTTGAACCAATACAATTTGGCTAAAAACTGACTTCCAAATTTTATTTAACCCTGCAATTGGCAAGTATATCCACAAAAAAGCATGGTTATAAAAATTACTTCCTTTTCAATTTAGAACCATTCCACTAGGCTAAATCATTTACCTTTGTATTTCATGAATCAATTGGGAATCATTTTTTTGGCCATCTGGATTACGCTGGGCAGTTTTATGCCCCACAATGATATGGAGGAACTGGCCAAAATCCCCAACCTGTACGCCCATTTTGAGGAACATAAATCCCAGCATAACAATCAATTAAGCTTTCTGGATTTTATTGCTGAGCACTACAGCACCAAAGATTGCGAAGACAAAGACCACAAACAATTGCCGTTTTTTGAACACCAGATTCCAGGTCTGGTATTTCTCATTCCACAATTTTCTATAGAATTGTTGCAGACTTTCGAATTCATTCCAAAAGTATATTCTCCGGAATCACAATCTGAAGTGATCACCATTTCGCAATCTGTCTGGCAGCCTCCCCGGCTTGTTTGATTTTTTTATGGGCCATTAATAGCGCCTTTTACCGCATAGAGACATAGAGAAGAAACGCAGAAAGCCGCCGAGAAATAAAATTCAAAGCCTTCCCCTCAGCAATATATCTCCTCAATTTCAGCGGTTAAATCTCACCACCCGCCCTCTTTTGAATTTTGATTTAAAACTTTTGACTTAATCTATGCTTGACCGCATCATATATTTTTCAATACACAACAAGCTGATTATCGCGATTTTGGTCCTGGCTTTAATCGGCTGGGGAACCTGGGCAGGGCTCAGGCTTCCCATTGATGCCGTGCCTGATATTACCAACAATCAGGTGCAGGTTATTACCTATTCGCCTTCACTTTCCCCATCTGAGGTGGAGCGATTCATTACCTATCCCATTGAATTGGGTCTTTCCAATATTCCTCAATTAGAGGAGGTTAGGTCCATTTCCCGCTTTGGACTTTCGGTGGTGACGGCTGTTTTTTCAGATGAAACCGATGTGTATTGGGCCAGGCAGCAGGTTTCCGAAAGGTTGCTTTCTGCCTCAGCGCAAATACCGGCCAGCCTCGGCAGACCAGAACTTGGGCCAGTATCTACAGGCTTGAGCGAGATTTATCAATACACCCTCGAACCTGAAAAGGGCTATGAAAAGTCATTTAACCTGGCCGATTTGCGCACCATTCAGGATTGGACTATCCGCAGAAATTTGCTTGGAACACCTGGAATAGCCGATGTGAGCAGTTTTGGCGGTTTTGTGAAGCAGTATGAAATATCAATTGAACCTGAAAAACTCAGAGCGATGGATATTTCTATTCAGGAAGTTTTTGATGCTGTGCAAAAAAACAACCAGAATTCAGGTGGTTCCTATATTGCAAAAGGCTCAGAATCATGGTACATCCGGAGCGAAGGTTTGCTTAACAATCTGGATGAGATAGGCCAGGTAGTGGTTAAAAAAACTTCTACTGGCTTTCCGGTTTTGGTGAAGGATTTGGCAACTGTTCGCTTCGGGCATTCAGTTCGTTTTGGGGCCATGACCATTGACAACAAGGGCGAGGCCGTAGGTGGAATAGTGCTGATGCTCAAAGGCGAAAACTCTGGGAAGGTAAGTAAAGTGGTTGCCGAAAAGATGGAACAAATCAAAAAGACGCTTCCTAAAGGATTAAAAATCAACGTTTTTCTGGACCGTTCAGATTTGATAGACAGGGCCATCAACACAGTTAAAACCAACCTTATGGAAGGTGCTTTGATTGTAATTTTTGTCCTGGTGCTTATTCTCGGTAACTTCAGAGCAGGCCTTATTGTGGCTTCCGTTATCCCGCTTTCCTTGCTTTTTGCTTTGGGTTTAATGCAGTTTTTTGGCGTTTCGGGTAACCTGATGTCGCTGGGTGCCATCGATTTTGGAATTATTGTAGATGGTGCTGTTATCATTGTGGAGGCCACTTTGCACCATTTAAGTCTTTCATCCTCAGGAAAAAAGCTTAACCAACAGCAAATGGATCTTGAAGTTTATGATTCCGCCTCTAAGATCCGGAGTTCTGCAGCCTTTGGGGAAATCATAATTCTGATTGTGTATTTACCGATTCTGGCTTTGACTGGCATAGAAGGCAAAATGTTTCGGCCTATGGCTCAAACCGTTGCCTTTGCCATTGCAGGTGCATTTATATTGAGTTTGACCTACGTGCCCATGGTTTCCGCTTTGTTTCTAAGTAAAACGGTGAATACTAAAAAAGGATTGTCAGATAAGGCAATTGAAATTATTTTTAATTTGTATAAACCGGTGTTAAACCTTTGCCTGCAATGGAAATATTTGGTAATCAGTTTCTTCGTTTTGCTTTTTGGCCTAAGTCTATTTGTGTTTTCAGGTTTGGGCGGAGAATTTATCCCAAGTCTGGATGAAGGTGATTTTGCAGTAGAAACCCGCCTGATTCCGGGCACTTCCCTTGAAAAAACAATAGAAGTGAGCTTGAAGGCTGGTGAAATTTTGAAGGCCAGATTTCCGGAAGTGAAACAGGTTATTGGAAAGATAGGTACCTCTGAAATTCCGACTGACCCGATGCCTTTTGAAGCTTGTGACATGATGATTATTTTGAAAGACAAGAATGAATGGAAATCGGCTGAAAGCAAAGAGGAACTTGCCGAAAAAATGCAGGAGGCGTTGTCAGAAATTCCAGGTGTCAATTTTGGTTTTCAGCAACCTATTCAAATGAGGTTCAATGAGTTGATGACCGGTGCCAGGCAGGATGTAGCCATTAAAATTTATGGAGACGATGCCGACCAACTGGCGGCCTTGGCCCAAAAAATGGGCAAAATCATTCAACATGTGGATGGTTTAAAGGACTTGTACATCGAACAAATTACAGGTTTGCCGGAGATGGTTGCCAAAATAAACAGGGAAAAACTGGCCATGTACAACCTGAGTGTGGAAGATGTAAATACAGCCATTTCTTCAGGATTTGCAGGTGCTGTGGTTGGAAAGGTGTATGAAGGTGAAAAGAATTTTGACATCGCCATTCGTTTGGATTCTGCCAGCCGTAATCAGATTGAAGACATTCGCAATTTATATGTGCATACACCTGAGGGCCAGTCTATTCCCATTTCAGAAGTAGCTGATGTTGAATTCAAATTGGGTCCAAACCAGATTCAGCGAGACAATGCCAGACGCAGAATTACGGTTGCATTTAATGTAAGAGGAAAAGATGTGGAAACTGTGGTTACAGAGGTTCAACTGTTGCTCTCAAAAAAGCTAAAACTTCCTGAGAGTTATTATTTTACCGTTGGCGGTCAATTTAAAAATCTGAACGAAGCCAAAGACAGGTTGAGCCTGGCAGTGCCGATTGCTTTGGCTTGCATTCTGCTTTTGTTGTTCTTCACTTTTGGGTCCATTAAGCAAAGTCTGGTCATTTTTACGGCCATTCCGCTTTCTGCAATTGGTGGCATTTTCGCCCTTTGGCTGCGGGATATGCCTTTTAGTATTTCGGCAGGAATTGGATTTATAGCCCTTTTTGGCGTGGCTGTTTTAAATGGGATTGTATTGATTTCAGAATTTAATTACCTGAAAAAGAATGGGATTACAAATCTGAGCCATATTGTTTTTGATGGAACCAAAGCACGTTTGCGGCCAGTTTTAATGACCGCCTTGGTAGCCTCCCTTGGCTTTTTTCCAATGGCATTTTCATCTGGTGCGGGTGCTGAAGTGCAGAAACCATTGGCAACTGTGGTGATTGGCGGCTTGGTTTCAGCAACGATTCTGACCTTGTTTATTCTCCCGATTTTGTATTGGATTACTGAGAAAAAGCAGTTTTCAAGGCTCAATACCGCCGTTTTCGCTTTGTTAATTTTTCTTTCATTGCCTGTGATTACCAATGCCCAAACCCGTAAACTTTCGCTAACGGAAGCCTTGACTGAAACGCAAAAAGCACATCCTGCTTTGTTGGCAAAACAGCAACGTATTGAGGCCCAAAAGGAATTTCAGAAAAGCTATTCTGACATTGGTAAAACGGCCTTTGGGCTTCAATATGGGCAATACAACAGTTATTTTCGGGATAATGGATTTACGGTAAGTCAAACGATTCCAATGCCTGGGACAATAAGCAAAGTGCGTAAACTGTATGAAAATCAAACCAAAAGAACTGAAATTTCTTTAAGCCAAACGGAAAACGAATTGGCATTTGAGGTGAAGAAGTCTTTCCAGACATTGGTGTATCATCAGCAAAGAAATCGCTACTTCATTTCTCTGGATTCCCTGTATCAAAAACTGGAAAAGGGTGCTGCCCTTCGATTTAAAACCGGTGAAACCAATCTGTTGGAAAAGGCAGTGGCTGAAAGCCAGAGGCAAGGCATTCAATCTCAAATCATTCAAAATCAGGCAGATGTTAGGATTACAACTATTGGCTTGCAGGCCTTGATGCAATCTAAAGATAGTCTGATAGCTGATGAAAATAGTATGGATGGATTCGAACTGGCGGATGGCATTTCTGCGGATATGATTGGCCAAAATCCAGCTGTAAAACTGGCCAAAAAGGACGTTGAAATCAGTCAGCAACATGTAATGGTTGAAAAAGCCAAACTCCTGCCTGATTTTACGATTGGCTATTTTAATCAATCGCTGCGGGGAATTCCATTGGAAAATGGAACTGTAGCTTCTGGTGGAAACCGGTTTCAAGGCATCAATGCAGGTTTGTTATTTCCTCTTTGGAGTCGTCCCCAAATGGCTAGAATCAAATTTGCAGAACGTGGGATAAAGGCAAGCGAGGCCGAATTGAAAACGGTTGAAATTCAGCTCAGTAACCAATTAAAAATGGCTTTGGAAGAGCATAAAAAACTGAAAACCCAATTGGACTTTCTGGAAACTGTAGCCAAACCCACCTCAAATCTGATTAGAACCCAGGCCATCAAAAGCTTTGAAACAGGCTCTTCCAGTTTATTGGAAGTTGCCACGGCACTAAAAAGCGTTTTTACTACGGAAGAACAATTGCTTCAAATCCGTAACCAGCTCATGCAGAGCAAATTTTATATTCAATACTTAATTTCAAATCCTTAAAATTTAAGACAATGACTTTTAAAAATTTTCAAATACTTATATCCGTTTTGTTCCTTTTCCTGGCTTCATGCGGTTCAAAAAAAGAAGAAAAAACGCAGGAGGATGCACCTAAAAACCACCTGGTAATCCTTTCGCAAGCTCAGTTTAAAAATGCTGGAATCAGTTTCGGGAAACCGCAGGTTAAAAATCTGCCAGGTTTTGTGGAAGCAACTGGCATTCTGGATGTTCCGCCACAAAATCTGGTGAATGTCTCGGCAATGATGGCTGGTTTTGTTAAATCTACAAAGCTGTTGCAAGGCCAACACGTGCACAAAGGTGAAGTGTTGGTTGTACTTCAAAATCAGGAATTTATCACCATGCAGCAGGAATATTTGTCAAACAAAAGCAAACTGGAATTTCTCGAAACTGAAACCAGGCGGCAGAAGGAACTTTCGGCTGAAAATGTTTCATCGGCTAAGGTTTATCAACAAAGCAATTCTGAACTTCAAACTTTAAAAGCTGGACAATCTGGATTGCATAAAAAGCTGCAGATAATGGGATTTCAAATGGCACAATTGGAAAAGGGCCAGATTCAATCTGAGCTTTCGGTGATTTGTCCCATCGATGGATACGTGACGGAGGTAAAGGTAAACGTAGGTAAATACGTGCAGCCCAATGATTTGATTTGCGAAATTGTGGACATGAGCCACCTGCATGCAGAACTTGCGGTTTTTGAGAAAGATGTTCCCAAACTAAAAATTGGACAAAAAATTGAATTCCGCCTTGCCGGGAATTTGACCAAAACTTATCAGGCTGAAATTTATTTGATAAACAAAAAGATAAATCCTGATAAAACCGTTCGTGTGCATGGCCATTTGGAATCTGATATTCCAGAACTTTTGCCCAATATGTCCATAAAGGCAAGCATTGAGGTAGAAAACAATATGGCACAAGTAGTGCCTAATGAGGCCATTGTGAGCTTTGGCCGGGAGAAATTTGTTTTCGTTTCTAAGGGAAAAGATGCAAAAGGCAATTTTCAATTTGAAAAAATTTTGGTCAAAACAGGCATTCAAGGTGCAACAGAAACCGAGATTCTGGAGCCGGCAGATTTATCCGGTATACAAAACGAATTGGTTGTAAAAGGTGCCCACGATTTGCTGGCGGTTTTAGAAAATGGGGGAGAGGAGGAGTAAAAACCAATATTTGTCCTGACTTTAACTGGACTCTGAATAGTTAAAAATTGTATCTTTGATCTTTATTTATATGAAATCAAAAGCATCTATTCATGGACAATTGATCCCAATTCTTGAGGAATTTAAGCAATCTTTGGTTTCAATCTTTGGCGTAAAATTTAGTAGCCTGGTTCTGTTTGGATCCTTTGCGAGAAACGAATTTACATTTGAATCAGATGTTGATTTATTACTTGTATTAAAGGATTCAAGTTCCAATTCAGGAGACGAAAAGAATACAAAACTAATTCCGCTGATTTCCAGGTTTCTAATAAAAAGTGGGTACTTATTTTCAGTTGTAGTTAAGGATGAATCGGAGCTTTCAGAACAAAAATATGGCCTCTTACAAAATATTGAGCAAGAGGGAATAACCCTATGAAAGTTGAGATTTATAAACTTATTGAAAAAGCAAATGATTGCCTTGAAAGTGCAGAACTAAATCAAAAAGAAGGTTTTTATGATGCAGCAGTAAATCGGTCTTATTATGCAGTTTTTGATGTTTTAACTGCCTTGCTTTTGTCCAAAGGAATAACTGTGAAATCCCACTCTGGTGCCATCAAACAATTTGCTAATTATTTTATTAGAACTGAAATCCTTAAAATTGAAATGCAGGAAGTTCTTATTTTTTGCTTTCATAAAAGGCAAAAAGGAGATTACGACCTTTATTCCGATATACTTGAATCAGAGGGACTTGAGTCAATAGAAAAAGCCAGATATTTTGTAAATAATTGCAAGGTTTGGTTAGAGTTATATGTATTAAACTAAGAAAAATGTCTATCATTTTTTTTGATTTTTAATTGACGAACCGAAGAATTCTTTTCTTTAAATATTCTGCCTGTTTTTGAAAATAGGGGAGAGGAAGAGTAAAAACCAATAAATTCAGGTGTTAATGTCAGAATAGCTTTCTATTTTTGCCCCGAATGGTATTGAAAGGAAGCCAGCTTGCTAAAAAGTTTGGTAGTATTCAGGTTTTAAAATCAGTTGATATTCAGATTGATAGGGGTGAATTGGTTACCATTGTTGGTCCCTCTGGGGCTGGTAAAAGTACTTTACTTCAGATTTTGGGCACATTAGAAAAGCCCGACTCTGGAACCCTTGAAATTCTGGGAAAAAATCCTTCAGGTTTAGATGGAAAAAATCTGGCCGCTTTCCGGAATCAATTTATTGGTTTCGTTTTTCAATTTCACCATCTTCTTCCAGAGTTTACTGCCTTGGAAAATGTTTCAATTCCTGGCTGGATAGCTGGCAAACCCAATGCTGATGTAAAAAAAAGGGGCATAGAATTGCTGGAAAGATTAGGACTTGGGCACCGATTGCATCACAAACCAACGGAGCTTTCGGGAGGAGAGCAACAAAGGGCATCAGTTGCCAGAGCTTTAATGAATGCTCCGGGAATTGTGTTGGCAGATGAGCCAACTGGTAATCTCGATAGCCAAAATGCATCCGAATTGCATAAGATTTTTATTGAACTCAAAACAGAACTGAACCAAACTTTCATTGTCGTAACACACAATATGGCGCTTTCTGGTCTTGCTGATCGCGTTCTGGAAATGAAGGATGGGTTTTTAACAGATATGACAATCAGAAATTGAAAGCAGCAGATGTTTCGGTAATTATTCCAGTTAAAAACAGGTCGGTTTTGTTAAGAAAAACTATAGATAACTTGTTGGCGCAGAGTATGAAACCAGATGAAATTATTGTCATTGACGATCATTCTTCTGAGGATATGAAGCCTGTGATCTTTGATTATATCACCGATTGTATTTTTTTAAATAACAAAGGTTCAGGTCCGGGAGCAGCCAGAAATCTGGGTTTAAGTGTGGCCACTGGTAAATACATTCAATTTTTCGATTCGGACGATTTATTGACGCCAAATAAAATAGAAAAGCAATTTAAGGCATTAGAAAATTCAGGTGCAGACATGGCCTATGGACCTTATGTGCAAGCCCAGGAAATTGAAAAGGAATGGCTGCAAAAAGATGTTTTGATGCAATGGGAGTCTTTTTCCGAAAATCACAGCTTAACAGAATGGATGCTTCGGGGTTGGAATATTATAACTCAGGCCTGTTTGTTCAGAAAGGATTTTATAAACAAGGCAAATCCCTGGAACGAACAACTCATAACCCATGAAGATTATTTGTATCTTTTTAAGCTGAGTTTATTAAATCCGATTTGTGTCCACGTTCCAGATGAAACGGTTATTTATAGGCAACATGGGCAGCAAAGTACTGACAACCAAACTATAAGTAAGACCAGGGCACAAGATAAAATGGAAGTTCTTTCCGAAATCCGGACTTTACTTTCAAGTACAAATGCTGATTGGGTAAGCAAGGGTCTGTTTTTGGGTCGATTGGCTCAAAACTATTCGTTTTTAGGAAAATCTGGCGTTGATCAAAGGCGATATTCTGGCTTCATTTCCCCAACTGACTATCTTTGGACCTTTATCTATAGGTTTTATAACAATAGAATGCGAAAGGCCACAGGAACGATGTGGGAGCCAATGCATGGAGTTTCAAGCTCGGAAAGTGAGTATAAAAAAGTGATTAATTCAATTGTAAATGAGTAAGATAGCAATAATTGGTGCAGGCATTTCAGGTCTTTCAGCTGGTCAGATTTTAGGGAAGAATCATAACGTTGAGCTGTTTGACAAAGCATCCAAACCTGGAGGATTGGTTAAATGTGACAGAATAAATGACAATCTTTTTCACAAAGTTGGCGGCCATGTTTTCAATTCAAGAAATCAAAAAGTGCTGGATTGGTTTTGGAGTTTTTTTGACAGAGACAATGAGTTTATTAAAGCCAGACGAAATGCCAAGATATTGCTGCAAGGTAAACTGATTGGTTATCCACTTGAAAACTATCTACATCAATTGGATAAAAGTTTGGTTTCTAAGATTCTGGATGATTTTATTTCACCTGATTACAAACCTAAAGATCCATTTTCTTATGACAATTTCGCTGAGTTTTTAAGATCTAATTTTGGTGAAACCTTGTATGAAACCTATTTCAGGCCATATAATGAAAAGATTTGGAACACCGATCTTTCCAACATTCCTCTGGCTTGGTTAGATGGAAAACTGCCCATGCCAAATCTGAAAGAAATGTTGCTCAGCAATATTGTGGTTCAGGAGGAAACTGAAATGGTACACGCCACTTTTTACTATGCCAAAGAAGATGGGTCCCAATTTATTGCCAATCGCCTGGCCAAAGGATTACACATTCACCAAAACGCAGAAATTTCGCATATTGAAAAGCGGGAAGGCAAATATTGGTTAAGTGGCCAGGGGCCATTTGATAAAATCGTTTATACAGGGGATATTCGAAAAATTGATCAGATTCTTTCTGGAACAGATATTTCAAGGAAAATTTCTGGCACTTTAAAAGACCTGCCTTCAAATGGTACTTCTAATATCTTCTGTGAAACAGATTTTGGAGATATTTCGTGGCTGTATTTGCCAGGTGAAGAAGTAAAGGCACATAGAATTATTTACACTGGTACTTTTGCAGAAAGCAACAACCGGGGTTCCAAAAGACAAACCTGTGTGGTTGAGTTTTCTGGAAACTATACCTATGATTTTATGTGTGACCAAATCAAAAAGTTGCCCGGAAACCTGATTCCACTTGGTTATAACCAGGAGCCAAATTCATACATTTTACATACCCATGCTTCTAAGGCTGCAATTGAAGAGGTAAGAGCAACTTTGAAGAAAGAAAACATTTTCCTTTTGGGCCGCTTTGCCGAATGGGAATATTACAACATGGACAAAGCCATAGAGGCAGCAATGGCTTTGGATGAAGAGATCAGTAAACTATAAATTCTGTTTACAGCTATAATTCATTTGGGATTAAATCCGGCGTATCCAGGAATTGCTTTTTGCTGATTTTCAGGAATTTAAAAGTCCAAAATTTATAACGAACTGGTAGCTGGCATTTACTTTTTTTCATATTTTTGTAAAAAACAAGAGAATGGCCACCCAATCCGCTGAACAGGAAATTCAGGAAATCAGGACTTTACTAAAAGAGGTTATTCTTCTTCAAAAGGAAACAGACCTTAAATTCAAAGAAACTGATCTCAAATTCAAGGAAACTGATAAGAAGATAAAAGAGGCATTTGATCTGTTTACCGGACAATGGGGAAAATTGATTGAGAGCCTGGTTGAAGGTGATATTGTGAATTTACTCCAAAAAAGAGGACTGTCGGTTCATGATACCAGTACCAGAAGAAAAGGAAATCACAAAGGCGAGAATTTTGAGTTTGATATCATCGTCCACAATGGAGATTCTATTGTTATTGTGGAAGTGAAAACGACCTTGCGGGTGAAACATGTGAAAGAATTTGTGAAAAAACTCAAAAAAGCCAGCACCTGGATGGATGAATACAAAAACTATAAGGTGTATGGCGCCGTGGCGTTTCTTAAGGCGGAAGAGAATAGTGATGCCTTTGCTGAAACCGAATCTCTATTCGTAATTAAGGCTACTGGAAATTCTTCGTCCATTATGAACCAAACTGATTTTACGCCCAAAATATTTTAAGGTTTACAGAAGTATTTACCTCTAGTTTTATTTCGTGCATCACAACGAAAATCTCATTTTTAAAAAGTATTTTCCTGAGGCAAGTGTGGAATATTGCCATTCACTTTGGGCGAAGCATAAAATCCAGTTTACCATTTCAAGGCCACGAAAATCTGTGTATGGCAATTACATTTGTAGAAAGGGAGTTCATTCTATTTCTGTAAATGGCGATTTGAACCCGCAGGCTTTTTTGGTAACTTACCTACATGAAGTGGCCCATTTATTGGTTCATATTTCAAATAAGAAACGGGTTTTGCCTCATGGAAAAGAGTGGCAAACCCATTTTCGGGAGGTGATGAAACCCATGCTGGCAGCCAATATTTTCGAAGAAAAGATCGCCAAAAAGCTTTGGGAACATTTGCAAAGCGCCAAAGCCACTTCATGCTCCGATCCAGATTTGCATAAGTTGTTGATGAAACACGAGGAAGCACCTGAATCAGACGGAATCGCCGTTTCTGAATTGGATCAAGGTCAAGTGTTTGTGTATGACGCCAGGACTTTTAAAGTACTAAAAAGACTCAGAACCAGAATCGAATGTATCGAAGTCAATCGGTCGGCTATTTATAGGTTTAGCCCTTTAACCAAGGTTAGATTGCTTGAATCATTTTCGGATAACGAACCTGGATTTCAGGAGAAGACCAGACCCATTCACCATTTGCAATTGGGTTCCAGGTTTAAGCTCAACCACAAGCAATTTTTGCTTAAAGAAAAGCGCAGAACCCGATTTCTGTGTGAAGATCTTTCTGATAAGAAATTATACCTGGTCAACCAAATGATGATGGTTGAACCAATCCTATAAAAATCTACACCAAACCTTTTCTTTCAAAAAGTTTTTCTGTAAACCTTAGGTCGTTTTCAGTTTGAAATATGTCAAACGGAATGTGTATGTATTGAACCAGAGATAGTTTTAAAATAAATGCATCTTTGGTTTTGGTTACCTTTTTAATATTTTCCCAGGGCATCATCATACCTTCCTTTTGAGTTTTTAGGATTTTAATTTGCTTTTGTTCAAATTCATAGCTCAACCTTTCGAATAAAATCTTTCCTTGAGGCACCTGGGTAAGACCATAAAACTGGACACCCCAAAATAGCAAATAGAGAATTGTTAAGACAAAAGCAGTGATGGTAAGACCTAAAATCCAACCTCCTCCAATGATAATCCCCAAAATAATGATGGCAACAGGAATGGTAAAAGCCCACCACCATTGTTTAATCACATTCATCATTCCGATTTTTACATAGGTGTTTACTGGCACCTGATACTTTTTTGTTTTGCTGCTTAGCATTTTTATTATTTTCCTAATTTAAATTCGGGGACACGTGCTATGATAGAATCCTGCGTTACCCTATCAACTGCCACATTGTATATTAGTTCATTAATGGAACAAACTACTCCTAAACCATTACTAACATTGGTATAAGTAGGTGTGCTTTGTGAAATTGGGTTATAGTTAGAATTTACATCCAAGTATTTTTTGTACTCGCTACTGGCTCCGGTAAGTTTTAATTGTCCGCCTATAAACTTTCTTTGGATAACGTCTGCATTTCCTCTTTCTGAAACTTCCTGTCTTAGAAATCTCCAAAATTCTCCTGGGCTCACTTGCCCGGCAATTTGAACTGAGTTTTCACCATCGCCCATTTTGCCAGGGCTGGTCATTTCCCAAACTTCTATTGACTTTTCATTGTTTGATTTGGTTACTTCAATTGTCCATTTGAATACACCTTCCGTTAAGCTAACATTCTCAGGACGGTTAAATTTAACATTAGTCGCTCTTTTTGATGAAAAAGAAACAGGTCTTGGATTAGAAGCACTTAGATCATCAAATTGAGGATCGTAAAGTCCAAACTTTCTGCTTACTAATTCGGTAATACCTTCGCTAATTTTATTGGTTATTTTATTCGTTACCCGAAGTTTATACCTAACTTCTGACAGATTTTGAGTATCTAAAGTAATATTGGCGGTTTTGTACAAAAGCTGATCCGGACTGTAAAAAACACCGTCCTCCTTATTGTTTTCAGTATAAGGGCTCAGAGTCCATTTTTTTTCTGGTGTTGCTATTTTGGGATAAAACTGAATCAACTCTACCAGTATGTCATTGGTGTCATACAATATTGAATCTCTGTCGTTTTTGGCGATATCCAAGGCCGATTTCCCTTCATTTAAAAAGCCCTTTGAAATTCTGGCAACCTGAAAGGGCTGTCTGGGATTCAAAATACAATAGATTACCTTTTTTTCCTGATTTGGCGCATTAACTTCTAAATCAGTAGAACAACCCAGCAGCCCTGCAAAAAAACTAAGTATAAATAAAAAACTAAAAGTGTTACGCAGCATTCCTGATTTTATCTTTCGGGCTGCAAAAGTATTTTATTAACATTGCTTTCGCAATGAAAACCAAAAGGATATTTCTTCAAGCCAGTTTTATAGGTCCCAGACTGCGATATGTGGCAAAAGAAATCTTTGAACGGCGTTTAAATCTTGACCTGGTATTTTCAGGAGATGCAATTCCTTCTAAGGATGATTTTGTAATCTCTTATGGATTGGAAGGTGCTGATATTCAGATACCTTCATGTGGATTATTGGAAGCTTCAAAAAATCTTTCATTCGATTTTATTTGGACAAAAGACAATCTAAAAGATGAAATTAGCCTTTCCCAAAATGTATTATCAAAAGATATCTTTGGAATTATTTTTTGGTTTTTAAGTCGCTACGAAGAATATCAATTTGAAGGACCGTTTGATTCTTATGATAGGTTTCCTTCCTCTGAGGCCAGGCTTAATAAATTAGGCTTAATGGATTTTCCAGTAGTAGATTTTATGGTCAATAGTTTTTCTAAAATATTGATTAGTAAAGGATTGGATGTCTCTTCAAATAAGTCAGATATTGAAATTAGTTTTGATATTGACAATGCAACAGCTTTCAGGGAAAAGGGATTTTACCGGAATTTATTGGGTTTAGGCCTGGATAGCCTTACTCTTGAATTGAATAGAATGAGGAAACGGCTTACTGTTTTGATGGGCTTGGAAAAAGATCCATTTGATAATTTTGATCGGATTAAATTTTTCGCGGAAGCCATTTCATATAAGCCGCAGGTATTTTTCTGGATCGGAGATTATGGCAAAAATGACAAAGGCCTGACCTGGAAAAATTCCTGGTTTCAAAACCAGATAAAAGAGATTTCAAAAGTTTGCTGCCTTGGGATTCACCCTTCATTTAATTCATTTAAAAATAGAAAGCAGCTATCCACTGAAATTGGGCGTTTAGAATCTGTGTCTTCTGAGACCATCCTCAATAATAGATTTCATTTTCTTCGATTTCAATTGCCAGAATCCTACCAATTACTTGAAGAAAAAAATATCAAGGAAGATTTTAGCATGGGATTTTCTGATATTTTTGGTTACCGGGCTGGTACTGGCCATCCCTTTTATTGGTATGATTTGAAAAGAGAAATGGCAACAAACCTCAAGGTACATCCATTTGTTATGATGGACAGTTTGGCTCATTTTAAGCTAAAACTAAATGGTCCGCAATTTCTTGAGTCGGTTAAAAAAGCGCATTTACAGGCCTCGCAAGTAGGAGGGAAGCTTCATATCATATTCCACAATGAGCATTTTTCATGGGAAGGTTGGGAAAAATTGATATTCGAGGTGAATGAACTCAATAATCCATAAGCCTTATTTTTTAGGCCTCACCTTTATCATTCTTTTGAAAGTAACGACAGGCCTCTTTCAGGCCACATTCCAAACATTTTGGCTTCCTGGCAAGACAAACATAGCGGCCGTGCAAAATCAACCAGTGGTGGGCTTTTGGGATAATTTCTTTTAAAAGATGTTTGTACAACTGAAGTTCAACTGCCAATGGGGTTTTATCGTTTTGATTAACCAAGCCAAGGCGCCTGCTTACTCTAAATACGTGTGTGTCAACTGCCATTGTTGGTTGGTTAAAAATAACTGAAGCAATCACATTTGCCGTTTTTCTCCCTACTCCAGGTAGTTTTTGTAATTCTTCTACTGTACTTGGAATTTCAGAATAAAAGTCTTCTACCAACATTTTGGCAAGTCCTAAAAGATGTTTTGCCTTGTTGTTTGGGTAAGAAATGCTCCTGATGAAAGAGAAAACTTCGTCAAAATTTGAAGCCGCCAATGCCTCAGGATCAGGGAATCGCTTAAATAGGTGAGGCGTAACTATATTTACCCGCTTGTCTGTACATTGGGCTGAGAGCACTACGGCTACCAAAAGTTGAAACGGATTTTCGTAAACCAACTCTGTTTCGGCCACAGGAAAGTTGTTTAAGAAGTAGTTTGTAATGAATTGATATCTTTCTTTTCTGAGCATAACTTGATGAAAATTTCTGGAGCGATTAAATCAAAAAGCTGATAATTGTTGGCTTTTTGGCATTTCAAAAACAAAGTTTACTGTGTATTGTATTTCAAATTCTTATATTTTTTTGATTTTAAATTTTATTCATGGGAGGAAACATTCAATTGAATTAATATTTGCATCCATTCACCGTTTCTTTTTGCGACTGTTAAATTGTGGGCTCACCTTTGTTACCAATAAAACGCAAGTTTTATTTTTGGGTTGAAAAGTGAAAGAAAATGCCTTATCCTTTTGGGTGAGGCTTTTTTTTGCCTTAACCAATCAAACCATTACCAATACCGGCCGGATACAAGGTAATTTTTCACGTAATCTTCAATTCCTTTTTCCAGACTATGGAATTCCAATGGATATCCTGCCTTTTTTAACTTGTCCATATTAGCCTCGGTAAAATACTGATAACTATCCCGTATTTCAATTGGCGTCGGTACAAAATCAATTTTGGGTTCAATATCCATCGCTTTGAAAGTATAATTCACCAAATCAAGGAAAGTTCTTGCCTTGCCAGAACCGAGATTGTAAATGGCCGAGTCTTTGCGGTGGTGCATTAGCCAGTAACAAACAGAAACCACATCCTTAACAAAAACAAAATCACGCTCTTGTTGACCATGTGCTATACCTTCTCTGTGGCTTTGAAATAAGTTCATTTTGCCATTTTTCTTAATTTGGTTGAATGCATGGAAAATTACTGAGGCCATTTTGCCTTTGTGGTACTCGTTTGGTCCATACACATTAAAAAACTTTAATCCAGCCCAGAAAAAAGGCGTTTTTTCTTGTTGAAGTACCCAAACATCAAAGTCCTGTTTCGATTGCCCATAAGGATTTAAAGGTTTTAGATCAGGAATCGTTTCATGATTGTCATCGTATCCAATATCGCCACTTCCATAGGTTGCCGCCGAGGAAGCGTACACCATTGGAATCTGAAACTCGGTGCAGATATTCCAAACCTCTTTTGAATAGTTGAGATTTAGTTCATCAAACAAGGCCACAGATTGTTCTGTGGTATCTGTCCGGGCCCCAAGGTGAAATACAAATTCTACCTCCCAGGCATTTTCTCTTAACCATTTGCCAAAGTCCTTTCTATCTACAAATGTGGAAATTTGCTTCCCTTTTAGGTTTTCATCCTTTTCTGGATGTGAAAAATCATCCACAGCCACTATTGCATAAAATCCTTCATCATTTAGTTTTCTAATCAAACAGCTGGGGATGAAGCCTGCAGCACCGGTTACAACAATCATATTACTTTTAATTGAGTCGCAATATTACAAATTTGAAAGCAAGGGTTTGATTTGCAACATGAAAGTTATCCGGTTTCTTATATTCTTGATTCTTATAAAGCTTTTTTCATGTAATCATTCAGGTGAAAACAGGGATGGCTTAAAAAAGGAGGTTATAGATGGGCTTGGCAGGAAAGTAACCATTCCAGCCAATCCTCAAAGAATTTTAGGCCTATCGTCTGCCTTAACAGAGTCTCTTTTTTTTATCTTACCAGAAAACAATATTTGTGGAGTCTCCATGATTTGCAACTTTCCCGAAAACAAGGTGAAAACCAAGCCCAGAATTAATACCTATCCGCTTGACCTTGAAAGTATCATTGCTCTTAAGCCTGATTTGATTTTTTCAGAAGAGGGAATGACGTCTGCCGCAGATGCAGCTCAATTGGAAAAAGCTGGCTTTCCTCTGTATATATTTAAGTATAGAAAAACCGCTGATATTATTTCTGCAATGGATTCCATATACAATTGGTGTCCAAAACGAAAAGATGTTTCTGCATTAATAGATTCTTTAAGGTCATGCCTTTTTGCGCTGGAGAAGCAATATAAGAATGTGAATACAACTCAGGTTTCAAAACCTCGAATGTTGGCTATTACCTGGCTGGACCCGATTTTTGCATACGGTGCCGATACATGGATGAGTGATAAAATGAGATTGGCTGGTGGGATAAATTGCTTGGACCAGATTTTGGATAAGCCATATCCAACCTTGCAGAGGGAAACGATTATGAAGTTAAATCCTGATGTTCTTTTCGGTGGAACCTTTGAGAAATTGGATACTACTTTTTTCAAAATGTATCCGGAGCTAAAAAATATTTCTGCCTATAAAAATCGAAAAGTATTCGAATTGAATGATGATTTGGCTAGTAGGCCAAGTCCAAGATTTTTAGAAGCGATCAAAGATTTAGAAAAGTTCAAATAACATTGCAGTAACATTCGGGTTTCAATTTTTTAACAAACCAGACTTAGTTTTCAAACCTTTGATATATGCTTTGTTAAGTTCATTTTTCAAGGAATCGGGTTATTAATTTCTTTATATTAGAAAAAAACCTTACATCTATATAAAGTAGGTTTTTAATTTAGAAGACTTTGATTAAGCGTATCAATTGTGGATAAATGGACTTACGAATGTGGACAATGTGGATAAGTAGGCTGACTTATCCACATTTTGAAGCCAAATTAGTAAAATTTGATTTGGCAAGCCCAACCATCGACACTTTTCAACCTTACATCGTATTTCGAAAAAATAGTTTTTTGACCAAGGCTTAAATACACGAAGAATTGGATAAAAAAAGAAGATTGGGATTTTTTTAAATGAGAATTGGAACTCAATTGAATCAAAAAAACACACTTCCAAAAACTCTGTTCATCTAATTTTTCAAATTGATACTATACAACTAAAGTTTTATTGCAATTAAAAAATCACACCTTAATTTTGCTCACTACAAAATTATAAATCAATGAAAATCTCAAATTACATATCAATCCACTTTATGGCATTCTTAATGTCTATTTCCTTGGAAAATAAGGTTTTAGGCCAATCAGAAATAAACAAATCTTCTGAAAAAGAAACAGAATTTAGCGAATTTTCAGGAGCCCCTGTTTCTATAAAATCTAGTTCAAGAGGTGCAACCGTTGTACTAGGAGATTTGGAACCCTTTGCAACAGGAAATATCAAGACCTATGATTTTAAATCACAATACAAAAAGGTATTTCTTGGAAATGACTTTTATGACATTGCTTCATCTTATAAAAGCTGTGATTCATTAAAACAAAAATTGGGCAAATTGAAAAGTCATTTTATTCCTGTTTCAGATGGAAAATTTTTCGAGCACTCCGTTTTTTCCAAAATTGATGAACTTAGTGGCTATTATACCTTCAAAAACAGTAAAAATCTCCCTGGAATAATTCCCAACGTAGATATTTGGGTTAAAATGGAGACATATAAAAATGCTAAGAGCGGAGAAAAAAATTCTCTTATAGTTAAATTTTTGATTCCGGAAATGGTAAATCAAAAAATAGAAAGTAAGGAATATGTTATGCGAAATGATGGAATTTTGGTCTCAATTCCGCCCGGTACTGATCCTGACTTCTCCTTGAAAATGGATTTTAATCAATATAGCCTTCACCCATTGAATGATCCAACTGGCACAACCCATCTAATCGGAAAGGATTTTACCGTTTTGGGAAGTTTTGCGCATCAACAACAATGTAGTGATATTAATGGGCTTTTGTTTCCAACTACCAGAAAAGGAGAAGCAACGGGCTGTATATTTTTTAGAAAATCCAGGGCAGATTCTGCTCCAAAATTCTAAATACTTTAAATAGATGGACTGGAATGAGAGTCATTATTTCAGTCCTTACCATGGAAAGAAGTGGGTATTTCTTTACAAACGAAAGAGATATAATATGATTTTGTTAAAGCCGATTTCTTTTTCACTTTTAAAATATAGATATTTAAACAAGGAGTTTTCCCCGAAAACCTCTGGCCCCATAATATGATTGGGCTCCATTGTGATATACAAAAACTTTCCCAAAACGATAATCACCAAAAATGGAACCGCCAAGTTTTCTGATTTCTGCTGGCGTTTTTAACCAACTTGAAGTTTTTAAATCAAAGTGTCCAAGGGTTTGCAAGTACCTATACTCTGTTTCAGTTAAAACCTCAATGCCCATTTCTTCTGCCATATCCATAGCATTATTGGCAGGTTTGAATTCTTTTCTGGAGTCCAGCCCTTCCCTGTCATAACAAATACTTCGGCGACCAGAAGGACTTTCCGCAGAACAATCAAAAAAAATGAATTCCCCTGTCTTTTCATCAAAAGCAACTACATCTGGCTCACCTCCTGTAGTTTCCATTTCGTTTATAGACCACAACTTTTCAGGTTTGGAGACTAGTTTGGCCTCCAATTTGGCCCAATCCAAACCAATATGCCGGATCATATTTTTCTCAAAACGGGCTTTTAAAATTTTCAAAAGTTCAGAGGTTTTTTCTGGAGACAGATTGTTGTTTTTTGACATGGCTAAGCTGATTTTCTCTATAATATTAAATTGGTTATGACGGTTCTTTTCGCAAGTGTAGGGTTTAAAACAATTGAAATGGATTGGCAATACAAATAAGACAACTTACGCTTTTTAGAGAACCGAGGAATTAAATCCAATCTTTTTTAGAAGATCCATTTCATCTGGTGTCGGAATACTGGGTTGCGCCCCTGCCTTTGTCACAGAAATTGCAGCCGCAAAAATAGCCTCTTCAATCGCTTCCTCGATAGGCATTCCATTTGAAAGCCAGGTAGTTAGAAATCCACAAAAAACATCGCCTGCAGCTGTGGTGTCTACAACTTCAACTTTTGGAACCGTATAAAAACTAAGTACTCCATTTTTACAAAGCAAAACGCCTTCACCTCCCAAAGTAATAATGATATTTGGAATTTCGGTCTGGTCGAAAATTACTTTTGCCGCGGTTTGAGCGTCAATTTTATTGGAAACCGGAACTTTAGAAAGTGATTCTACCTCAGAATTATTAAGCACCAAATAGCCTACTTTTCCCAGCACTGAAATAGGCAAATTGTAAAATGGCGCCAAGTTGAGCACAACCGGAATTCCCTTTTCAAATAAGTATTCAATTGATTTTGATACCGTTTCAATTGGTGCCTCCATTTGGAGTAAAGCAATTGCGTAGTCTGTATCCGGATTTGAAAAAGCCGCTTTAACCATTTCAAAAGAAAGCAGATTGTTGGCCCCAAGTGCAACTGAAATACAGTTTTCTCCTTTTGAATCCACCATTATGAGGGCTATGCCCGTATGGAAACCGGTTTGTCTTTTGGCAAATTCGGTTCCAACTCCAAATTGCTTATAGTTCCAGATAATTTCAGACCCAAAATTATCATCCCCAATGGAGGTTAGCATGGTAACATTTCCACCAGCTTTTGAAGCCGCAACCGCCTGATTTGCACCCTTTCCACCAAAAACCTGCATGAACTTTCCGCCCGAAACGGTTTCACCTGGTTTGGGTAAGTGATCAGAAAAAATGACCTGATCGACATTGCTGCTACCGATTACGAGAATGTTTTTCGTAACGTTCTTCACCTTTAGCCTTTAATTATCTGTATATTCTTATTGTCAAGACAAAACAGATTAGAAAATAGTAAAAAACAATCCATTATTCAATCTTTTCCAAAAGTTGAATCAGGACAACTAATCCAAATATGGCGCTATTCTCTTTTCCATTTCCTCAAAGGAAAGATAGCCATTGCTAATCGGAATTGCCTTGCCATCTGCCAGTTGAACCACACAACTTGGAAAGCCGTTTATTTTCCAACGCTGAGCCAATGCAAATTCATTAATCGTTTCCTGTTCCATATCTTTTGATGCAAACAATGGAAGCACCGTTTTGGAATCAAATCCATGTTTTTCAAATAAAGGTAGGTAGGCAGAATATTGAACAGGATCTATTCCATCCCAATAAATGAGCCTTTGAATGTCATGGCTAAAACTTATCCCATTTGATTTGCTCATATGCTTATAAATAGTGAGCGCTTTTGCCGGTTCCAAAGAACTAAAAACGGCTTTTCCATCTTCAAGAGTTTTGTTAATAAATTGAGACCCAAATTTTACACCAGTATTTTGCTCAACCACCTTATAGGCATTTTTAATAAAAGCGGCCATATTAGAAAGTGGACCAATGCGGGCACCAGTAATCATGCCTCCGGAAATCACATCAAAGTCTATTTTGGATTTCAGCTTTTCCTCCAGTTTTACCATCACCGGACCAAACCCATAACACCAACCACATAATGGGTCAAACACATTAATTATCGTATTTCTCTTTTTCATAACCAGGCTTAACCTACTTCTTTCCTTTCTTCAAATGATTCCAATCCCTGCTCAATGGCTTCTAAAATTTCTTCTCTGCCTAAACCAGTTTGGGCTGAAGTGATAATAATCTGAGGAAGTTCTTCCCAACTTTTGAGCATTTCATTGCCAAACTCTTGTATGGTATTTTTTGTTTTTGCCATGGATTGCTTGTCTGCTTTGGTAAAAACCAACACAATTGGTATGCCATTTTTACCTGCGTATCTCACAAAATCAAGGTCAGATTCCTGAGGTGGAATCCTACTATCAATAAGAACCATCAGGCATACCAAGTTCTTTCTGTTGGTTAAATAGTTCTTAACCATTTTCTCCCATTTTACCCTCTCCGTTCTTGAAACTCTTGCATAGCCATAGCCAGGCAAATCGACCATATACCATATCTTTTCAATAAGAAAATGATTGATTACCTGAGTCTTACCAGGAGTGCTGGAAGTTTTGGCCGCATCTTTTGATTTCAACAAAGCATTGATCAAAGAAGATTTTCCAACATTAGACCGACCAATAAAAGCCACTTCCGGCTTGTCCGGTTCCGGGCACATTTTCCATTCGGTACTGGACTTTACAAAGCTGTATTTCATATTCAAGAAGTGTGCAAAGATGCTTTATGTTATCGGTTCCATTGCACTTGTAAGGAATTTGTTTGAAGAACTAATAAAGTATGCATTTTAAAAATCACTTTTGTCTTGTCCAGAGGCCGCAATTCCCTTGGATAAGAAAAGTTAAAAATTCGGGGCAGATCATCCATGTTGGAGGCCTACCTAAGTGGTACTTAAAAAAAAATTTAGATATGAGAATTTTAGCCATTACCCTATTGGTGGTCCTCAGTTTTCCGGTCATCTCAACCTTTGCTCAAAATGAAAATCCACAAGTGGAAAATCTGGTGAGCCAGGGAGACGTTTTATACAAAAATAAAGGCGGAAAAAGAGAAGCTCTGGATAAATACCGGGCCGCTTTGGATATTGAACCCGATAATGTTCGGGCAAACTACATGGCTGGTTTGTGCTATCTCCAGACTTACCAAAAGTCCAGATCACTAAGTTTTTTTCTTAAGGCACACGATATTGATCCTGACTTTGTTGCCGAAGTTAAAATGCCTGTTGATCTGTTGCCAGATCTTAAGTTTCTAATTGCCAGATCTTTCCAGGTTGGCGAAAATTATACAAAAGCGGAGGAATTTTTCAATCATTTCAAAGAGGCGGTTAACCATGGAACTTCCAGTAGTTATTCATCAAACAATAGGGGTTTAGCAATCAGACATACAGACAGAAGAATATTTGAGTGCCTGGTGGCTCAGGAGTTGAAAAGGGCTCCAGTAGATTCCAGAATTATCAATGTAAAAGGTATCAATAGCCCTTATCCTGACTATGGCCCCGTATTTACACCAGATGGAAAGAAAATGTTTTTCACATCACGAAGAGCGGGCGGGGCATCAAAAGAAATTGATGATGACTTACACTTTTTTGAAGACATTTATATTGCCTCAAGAGATAGTGCAGGCCACTGGGGGGAGGTGAAAATGGTTAAAGAGCTTTCAACTCCCGGCCATGAATCTGTTAGTTGTATTTCTGAGGATGGAAGGACTATGATTATTTCAAAGGGCGAGGGCAACGGTGATCTTTTCATTAGCCAAAGAGAACTTCTGGGAAAATGGAGTGAGCCTGTTTCTTTAGGTAAAAATATAAATACTTCTTCTATAGAAGCAGGCGCTTTTTTAGCAGAAAACGGTAAAAAATTGTATTTCGCATCTGACCGTTCTGGTGGATACGGAGGCTTTGATTTATATCTTTCCGAAAGGAGAAGTAATGGAAAATGGGGTGCTGCAGTAAACCTTGGACCTAAAATCAATACCATTTTTGATGAAGATGCTCCAAGTCTTACAAAAGAAGGAGATAAAATCTATTTCAGTTCTAAAGGACATAAAGCTATGGGAGGCTTTGATATTTTCGTAGCCAAATGGGATGCGGTAAATAAAGTTTTTAAAAATCCTGAGAACTTAGGTTTCCCGATTAACTCTGCTGATGATGATAATACTTATGTTTTGTCCCCTGACTCTGGTTTAGCATATTATGCATCTTTCAAAGAAAATGGGATAGGGGATTTGGATATTTTCCATCTGATTAAAGGCGCTCCATTACCAGATTCTGTAAAGAAAGACCAGGCTGAGTTTAAGGAATTGGCCAAAGCTAATGTTCCTTTAATGGAGGATAAAGTAAACAAACTTGCGGAAGACTCTAGTGCAAAAGAGGCAGCAGAAGCAGACAGGGTTGCAAAAGCGGAGAAAGCAGCAAATGAAACCCAAATTGAAACGCAGGTTGAAACCTCTTTAACCGAATCAACGGCTAGAGAAAATGTTCCTTCAGAAGTCATCATGGCAGCCACCAAACCAATTGTGGAACCAGAAAATCAAAACAGTACTAATTTCCCTCCTTCTGCCGCTAAAAACAACTTTGAGGTAAAATTGATTGAACCTACAGAAGGTAATTTTAGGCCAGAAAATGGAATGGGCTATTTTATGTACGACCCCATCAAGGATTTGGCGGCTTCTTCAAATAGAACAAAAGAAACTTCAGTAAGAATCCTGATAATGGATACAGACACCAGAATCCCTCTTGATGGAAATGTAGTTTTCATTGACCAGGATACGAAAGAAAAAATAACCCCAAAAAGAGTTAGAAATGGAGTTTTTGAAATCTCCTTACAAAACAGAGTTAGCAAGGACTTAATGGTATCGGTGGAAAAAGAAGGCTTTCATTTTAAAAATATAATAATAAATGTACCGCCTGCTTCGTCTCAGAAAAACATATTTGTTACCAGAAATATAGAATTGAAGCAACACACTATAAACAAGTCCAGAATATTGCGTAATGTGTATTTCGATTTCGATCAGGCTGAATTGTCTGAAAGGTCAAACCACGAATTGGATATGCTTCAAAAAATGATGGCTGAAAATGACAAGTTGATTATTGAAGTTTCTGGGCACGCAGATTTTCTCGGAGAAGATGATTATAACGATCAACTTTCTAAGGCAAGAGCTGAAAAAGTAGTTTCTTATTTAACCTCAAAAGGAATAGACAAAAGCAGACTTCGGGCTCAAGGTTATGGGGAAAGGAAACCAGTGAAAGGTACGGATGATACTGAAGAAGGCCGTTCGTTAAACAGAAGAACTGAGTTTATGATAATGGCTCAATAAGATATAAGTTAAGGTGTATTGAATATTTTAGAAAAGTCCTGCCTAAAGCAGGACTTTTTGTTTTAGAACAAGATATGAATTTAAAAAAACCACATCTTATAAAATCATGATGAGGGCTTACCAATAGAAATTAATTCCTGGCAAGCTTTTTCTTAATCCAGGCCCCATTGACCTTAAGGTTTAGGAAATAAAGGCCTTTTGGCAAATCTGTCAAACCAATCTTGTATTCAGATGAGTCCTGAATAGGCTCGGAATTAGATGTGAATTCTTTGCCTAAAACATCATGAATCCGGATTTCCTCAAGTTTGCCTGCACCCAATCGAACTAAAACAAAAGAATTAGCTGGATTTGGAAAAATTTGAATTTCACCTGCATTTAACTGATTTTCAATGCTTGTTATTAGGTTTCCAGTCATTGAAAAATTGTCAAGATAAAGGTTATTACCACCGCTGGTGGTAAAACTAAACCGAACCCTGAAATTGTTTACTCTGAAATTGGATGGGACAATTATACTTTCCTCACGCCAATCTGTATCAAAGAAAGGAACAGCATTTCCTGCAGAAAATGTGGTTAATGTATTAAGTGGCCTTGTGGAGTTATTTGCAGTTTTTGTAAAAACTGTGGTCCAGTTGGCCCCACAATCTCTTGAAAATGATACCACAAGCTTGTCTCTGTTAAAAGCATTCTTATTTCTGAAATACAATTTAAACTTAAGGTTTATTGAATTATGAGCAGTCAGATTTAAGGATGGAGAAATCAATTCATGAAGTTGTCCGGGTTTGTTTAAGCCATTTCTAATGGAGATGGATTGGTTACTTTCAAATCCAGCAGTTAAAAAAAATGACCAGGTGTTTCCTGAATTTGAATTAATAACTGTCCATCCTTCAAGGGGATTGCTTCCTTCAAAATCAAAATTGGCAGGTAAACTTTGGGTAGAAGGTCCGGCAGGAAATACCACCACTCTTTGCAAAAAAGTTTTGCTTGCCATTCCGTTGGCATTGCCTAAACCAACATCAAAAACTCCGGCTGAATCATAGGTCACAGAAATTGTGGAATCTGTTAGATTGGAGGCATCGCCTCCTGGAAAAGTCCATAATCTTGAATTGCTGGTTCCTCCCCAGGACAAATCTTTAAATAGAATACTGCCAGAACCGCAGATATATCTTGTTGTGTAGGGATAAACTTCAGGCTTGGCTGGGCAATCTGGAATCAAAAGAGTATCCGTTCCTGTAGCCATTATATGAAGTCTATTAAAAAATTGAACATGCCATAAATCATTTCTCCTACGGAGAAACCGGAATGAGGCCAAAAAGGAAAAGTATTTTCAATTTTCATTTAGACTTCATATAAATTACTGTTTTTTGACAGGTTATTTCTTGAAGAAGCAGCCGAATTCATTGCAGCTTCAATTCTCAAGGATTGCTGTTTTGAAAACATATTCAAACAATCACCATGGGAATAATCCATGTAATTGTTAAACATTTCACCATTGGCATCTGAGCCACAGGTATTGTTTGGTCTATGCGGAAAAGTTGGGCAACCTGAATTGCTTGCCTGGGCTGGTGGCGTATCTGAAACCAAATCATTGCCACAAGTTTCATCGCCCCAAATATGTCTCAAATTCATCCAATGACCAAGTTCGTGAATGAGATAACGACCTTTAAAATTACCCCAACCACTATTTGTAGTTGCAGTTCCTATATTACCAATTAAATCATGCCTGATTTCAATGCCATCTGTTTCGGCAAGACCTGTTCCTGGAAACTGGGCATATCCACCACCTGCACAATCGGTACTTCCTGCATAACTCATCGCTTTTACCAGCCAGACATTTAAATACTTATCTCTTGGCCAACCGACAACATATTTGGCATCATCCGCATTGTCAATACAATTACTTAATGGCGTCCAGGTTCTGGTTACGCCTTCTGTACAATCTCCATTGGGATCTTTTGTGGCCAATCGGAATTCATAATTTAGTTTACCTGCCAAAACTTTGAAAACTGAAGGGGCCAAAACTGTATCTGCCTGAATGCGTTGGTATTCATCATTTAAAATCTTAATCTGATTTCGAATTTGAGCTAAGGAAATATTTTCACTTCCACCCTGATGCAAAACGTGAAAAACTACCGGAATAATTTTAGTTTCAGAATTGGCACTTTTATCGTGTTGGATCAAAAATTCCTTTGTTTCCCTTTCAAGGTTTAATCTTTCTGCCTCCATTTCAGGAAAAAGCTCAATATTCATTTTTTGCATTTCAGTGCTGATGCAATTTTGAGCATTGGCTATCAGACCGATACAAGAATAAAAACAAATTAGAATGGATATTTTTTTCATTTTTAGGCGCTTTCAATTGGCTTTTCATAGACAAATCCTTTTTCAAGGGCTCAGTCTTCGAAAAACAATATTGTCAAAACATTTCAATAAAATTACTTTTAAATGCCAGGCCCAAATCAAAAAACAATTTCAATAAACAGATAGTACCTTTATGAAATTAAATCAGAAGAAATGACCCACACAAAAAACTGGCATGAAAAACATTCAGAAACGCTTTCCTTAGGAAATAGAATTGCTGACGCAGTGGCCAATGGCATGGGCTCGTGGAAGTTTATTATTATTCAAACAATCCTCGTTTTAGTTTGGATGTCCATAAATTTGATTGGCTTTATTCAACATTGGGACCCCTATCCTTTTATATTATTGAACTTACTTTTTTCTACCCAGGCGGCCTATGCAGCACCCATTATTATGATGTCTCAAAACAGGCAAAATGAAAGGGACAGAGTCCAGGCGAAGGCTGACTATGATACCAATTTACAGGCGAAACTAGAAATTGAACAGATAACTCTAAAGCTAAATTCTTTAGAAATCGAAAAGCTGGATAAGATGATTTTGATGCTTGAAGAAATCAGGCGGCAAAAAGGAAGCTAATTTGTGGAAAAATACATATGACTTTATGAAGTGGTTTCAAGCAGGACCAGTTCACCCTTTTTTACCATATGGGGTAACCAAATTTTGAAACAGGTTCCTTCGTTAAAAACAGATTCAACAGTAATTTTACCCTGAAGTTTTTCAACCACCTGTTTGGTAATATAAAGACCTAAACCCGAGCCATAAGAATCTTCTGAAGCCCTGAAAAACATTTCGAAAATCTTACCCAAATATTCCTGACTAATTCCTTTTCCATTGTCACTTACTTCAATGGAAACACCCAATTCATTCACCTTGATATAAATCCTAACAAAAGAATCGATATAGGACCGTTTGTATTTTATGGCATTTGAAATCAGGTTTTGAAATAAAATTGCCATTCTACCAGGATCACTTAAATAAGGCTCTTTACATTCTATTTCAATTATGGATTTGACCTGATCAGCATTTTCCATATACTTCAGGTTTTCAATACACTCAGCTATAACAGCCTCAAAATCAATTTTTTCCTTTTGAATTTCAAGTCGTGTATTCCTACTGAAATTGGTCAAATCCAAAATGAACGAATCCAGTTTATTGATACTTTTTTCAGCAAGATTTACATACATGGATTTTTGATCTTCATTGGATTCTATCTTGATCAAATTCAACAAACCTAAAACCGAACGTAAGGGCGCCCTCAAATCATGAGAGGCCCTATACACAAAGCTATCCAGCTCAAAATTTGTTTTCTTCAGTTCGGTTTCCGCTTCTTTTCTCTGGGTAATATCCCTGGAGTTTACAACTACACCCTGAATGGATTTATTGTCAAACAAATTGTTCATTACCGATTCCAGATATACGATTTGTCCTTCGGCATTTTTTATTTGATATTCAATACTATGGCTATCTGATGGTTCTGCATTTACCAAATTTAGCACCTCCTTAAACTTGGATTGTTCTTCTGCCAAAACCAGGTTTTCCAAAGGCTGATTGATCAGATTTTCGCTCTTATAACCCAGCATTCGTTCCGTGGATTCAGAGGTATAAGTTATTCTACCTTTACTATCCAGAACCGTTACAATATCCGATGAATTCTGTACTAATGACCTAAATCTGGCCTCACTGGATGCCAATTCAAGTTCGGCATGCTTACGTTCCGAAATATCCAGAGCTGTAAAACAAACGCTGGTTAAATTATTTTCATGGTCATAAACTGGTAGGAAATTTATCTCCAACCAATTATGTGCGCCAATCGGATTTTCAACATATTCTTCATATTTTACATATTCTCCAGCCAAAGCCATGGCTGACACATGCACAAACTTTTTAATCTCATTTTGATACCAAAAATCGGTAAGTAGTTCTCCCGATCGTATTTTTTTTCCGGTAAGCTCTCCAATAAAATCATAAGCTTTTTTATTGAAGGTCAGGATTTTAAACTCTCTATCCAAGAGAATAAAAGATTGTATTGTATTGTCAAAAATTGCCTTTAAGTAGTTTTCAGATGTCCTGAGCGCACGTTCAACCTTTTTCTTTTGAGTAATATCTCTGATAACCCTCAAAGTTCCAATAATTGCACCGGTTAAATCTTTCAGCTTTACTACGTTTAGCTCGGCAATTCCTTTTTCACCTTCCTTTTTAATAAATTCAATTTCGGAATTGTATTTTACTTCATCATCCAATGGCTCAAAAAATGCTTTCTGAACTGATTTCTCCAAGCCTTGGGAGTGGTGAATAAAAGGTGCATCCTGTATTTTTTTTCCTAAAATTTCCCCCTTTTTAAATTTAAAAAGGCGTTCGGCAGATGGGCTCCATTCTGTAATTTTTCCATCTGTATCTGTCAAAACAACTGCATCGGATATGTTTTCAAATGCAAGCGAGTGTTTTGTCAGACTTTGATAATTTGCTTCCCTTTCAACTGCAATTCCAGCCAGTTTGCAAGCCATATTCACCAAAGTGATTTCTGATGTGGATGGCTTGTGGGTTTCTTTGTGGTAGATTGATATAACTGCCAGAAGCTCATCATTTTGGCCCAAGACCGGCAGGCCCCAGCAAGATTTGATTCCTGCTATTTTTGCCTCAATTTCTTTTTCCTTCCAACTAGGATCTTCTTCAACAAACTCTGTGACCACCAAATCTTTAATATAAGCCGTTGCGCCTGCGGTAGTATGATTTTTGCCTATTTGTAATTTTTGAAATGAAGCCACAAAATCCAATGGCAACCTGGGGCCGGAAGCAAAAGAAAGGTTCTTTGCAAACTCGTCATACACATGAATTGCAGGCAAAGCCTCTGGCATAAATTGTTGAATTTTAGCACAGATCCTATCTAAAACGGTTGCCAGATTTTCACCTTTGGCTATCAATTCCATGATATCCTTTTGGTGGTTAATAATCCGTTCAGACTGCTTTTGCTGAGTTATATCGGTACCATAAATATTGATGTAATCCCCCTTGGAAACGAAAACAAACAACAAAAGAAAATACCGATTCTTGATGTTTAAACTTAAGGAAAGTGTATTATCAATGGAATTAAGGCCTGATAATCTGTCTTTTAAATTGTTTGGAATGCTATTTTCATATTTTGGCCGCCACTCGTTCAGGAATATATTGGCCGCTTTGTTGGCATAAATAATCTCACCAGTTGTGGTTATCCTAAAAATTGGGTGAGGTGCCTCTGAAGGAAACTTAGCCAGATTTTCGATTTGCCTTTGGTCTTCTACCGATTGGGTAATATCCCGAATAACCGCCAGGTGATTTCCTGGCAAGTAATTGGCTTTGGCTTGATATTCTATGTATTTAATGGCCAGGAATTTATCGATATATCTGTATTTTCCTTTTAGCTCCCCTATATCTAAAAAAGTCTGAAGATTTACCCTGAGTTGTGCTTTTTCTTTTGGTTGTACAAGATCGTTGAGGTTGTAATTGCTCAATTTCTCAGCCCTCAAAGAATAGATTTCAGCTGCTGCCTTGTTGGCATCCAGAATGTTTCCATTGTTGTCAAAAATGATAATGGCATCCTGCGATTGTTCGAACAAACTTCTGTACCTGGTTTCGCTTGCCTTAACCTGTTTTTCAAAGGAAAATTTTTGGAGAACTGTCCGGATCGTCAAATCCAGATCCCTTTCCTGAAACGGTTTTAATAGATATCCAAAGGGATCTGAAAGTTTTGCACGCTCAAAGGTTTTTTCATCTGCGTAGGCTGTAAGATAAATGATGGGAATGTCCATATGCTGATGGATTAGTTCAGCAGTTTCGATTCCATCAATGTCACCATCAATCATAATATCCATTAAAATAAGGTCCACTGAGTGGGCTTTTAAAGTCGCAAGTGCCTCTTTTCCAGAGGAAACACTGGCCACTACCTCGTAATTCATTTGGATAAGCCTTAGCTCAAGATCTTTGGCTATGATCTTTTCGTCTTCTACTATTAAAATTTTGTGCTGCTCAGGGTTTTTCATGCACAATTAATGACTAAATGAATGATTATAAATAAGATATAAAAAATTTCAAAACTGAAATTGAAATATCAAGTTCACAATAAAACCAATCTGGAATGCTTGACTTTTTAAGATTTTATGCGATGAAAGAGATTTGATTGAATTTAGGATTTTATTTCAATGTTTAAATCATAAAGACACACAACAGTCCATCCATCTCATTTGACAACAACGAGATATTCCAAGTTTTAACCATTAACTTAAAGACAAACTCCTTAAAAAAGCCTAAGACACATTGTCGGTCATTTACACCATCGGCAAATGAATTATCTGCTTGGTCTCAAAAAAAGGCTCATCGATATAATCCTTTAAAAAATAGGATTTTGGCTTCAACTTTGAAACTTCTGACAATTCCGACTTCAAATCTCCTCCTTTCCACATCAAAAGGCCATTTTTAAGAGAATGGCTGTAATGTGGAGCAAATTTTCCTTTGGTCCATTTTACCAACTCAGCAGCTGGTGCCACTGCCCTGGTTATTACAAAATCAAATGTTCCCGGCACCGATTCAGCTCTGGCATTAATTGCTTTTACATTTTTTAGACCAAGACTTTCTATCTGTGCCTCAACTACTTTTATTTTCTTTCCAATCGAATCGACCAATGTAAAATTGACTTCCGGATACCAAATGGCCAAAGGCAAACCTGGGAATCCTCCACCAGTGCCAAGGTCCATTATTTCGGTCATTGGGTTAAAATCAAAAAAAAGACCAAGGGCCAAAGAGTGCAGCAAATGACGTTCATAAAGGTTTTCAAGATCAGACCTTGAAACCAGATTGATCTTTGCATTCCAATCTACATATCCTTCATAAAGTTTTTGAATCAAATCCAGTTTCTTTGGATCTGCATCCGGAAAATATTTGGTAATTATTTGTCTATCTGCCATTTGATTCAGTTTGCTCGTTCCAGATTTGGTATGAAAATGCTTTTGCAGGCGAGGCAAAAAGGGGTTTTACCTGGGTCCAAAGCGTTTTGAAAAATGCTGAGTTGCGGTATTGATTAAGATAATGTTCCGATTTCCAATGGCTCAATGTGGCAACCTGATCCGGGTGGCCATCTTGTTGCAAAAGGTTTAAAGAAATACAACCCTCATTGGTACTAATCATTTGTTGATGAGCGGCATATAATTTCAGAAAGTGCTCAATATGCGCTTCCTGAATATGCAATTGGACTATCCTTACAAGCATTGGAAATTTTTTAGGGAGCAAATAGTTGAAAATTCAGCAATGGTCCTACTTTTGCGCTCCCTTTTGGATCATTAGCTCAGTTGGTTTAGAGCACTACCTCGACAAGGTAGGGGTCACTGGTTCGAGCCCAGTATGGTCCACTTTTAATTAAAAAAAAGCCAGATCGATTTAAAACTGATCTGGCTTTTTTTTTGGATTAAATACCGATGCCAACGGAAAATCCTAGTTTCGGAATTATTCCTTTATAAGCACGATCGAAAATACTAGGATCTTCTTCAATAAAATTCGAATTCTTTTGAATCCCAGGAGAATAGGAAACATCATTTATTTTCATTCCACCACCTAAATAAAAATCTACGTATAATGTTTCCCAGGCAATGATCTGATATCCGAAACAAAAAAATGGAGTAATCCAGGCACTTTTAGTTTTCAAATCATTACTGAAATAAACGTTATTATTATCCCAAAACCCTGAAATTTCCTTTTTTTCATTTGCGCCAATTTGAGCACCGTAAGCCAAATAAAAACCAGAAGCCTTATTTCTTACAAATGGCATTGTATCGGCGGAAAAAGCTCTTGGATAATACCGGCCCTGAATTTCTAATGAAATACCCTGATCAGTTCTGTTTTTGTTGTCTCTATACATGCCTGTTAAACCAATTACCAAACTGTTTTTATAGGTTGGTGAAACAAAGAATTCTCCCTGCACATTTAAAGACCTGTCAAAAAAGTGAAATGGGGAAAGTTTGAAGATTTTTTTCTTTCGTAAATCCTCAAATTTTATCCTGTTGTTATAGGTTTGGCTAAATCCTTGATAGCCAAGGAAAATGATGAAAAGTAAAACGGCAGATTTTTTCATAAATTGGTTTTAAAACCTAAAATTGAATATTTATTTTTAAACAAAAAAAGAACCTTTGAAAAACCAAAGAACTAATTTTTTAAAAGCCGCTTTATATCTGAAATTAGTATTTTTTCGTGCACTATTGGCCGCTCAGGCTTTTCAGGAATCGGCAATTCACTTCTTAACAAATCTGCACAATCTTCATCGTGTTCATAAACCCGTATTCCATTCAGGTTATGGAAGTTACGGGCCGCATCAGAGTTAAGTAAAACGGGCACTCCAGCCATCATCAACTCAGGAATTTTGGTAAGTGAACCGGTGCTGATGTTTTGGTGAATCCAGCAAAAACTACAGGTGGACATTAAATCCGCCAGTTTTTCATTGCTAACTGTTCCTTCCAATACTATCTGATCGTTTCCAGGCAAATGTGTTGCCAGATTTTCAGTCAGATATCCAGCAACAATTAACTTCAAACCCTTGTTTTTTAAATTTTTATGAAAGAAATTGATTCGGTTCAACATGCCATCAAAAGTTGGTTTGTTGCCTGCTGTTCCGAGCAATAAAACGAGACCTTCCTTTGTTTCAGATCCCCGCCTTTGCCTTATGTTTAACAAAAATTCAGAAATTTCAGCAGGCGGGTAGTAAGGTAAAAACTCGGCCTTTAAGCCAAAAAGCTTCAACAAATACTGTTCTTCCCGTGAAATTGTAAAGATAGAATCGCATTGCCTAAGACTTTGCAGCTCTTCTTCAAACCAATAAGGTGCCATTTTTCCTGTAAAATCCGATTGTTGGCCAGCGACCAAAGATTCCAGGTTATGGGGAAGACCGATCACTTTTAAACCCATGTCCTTTGCGGCATAACTCATCAAATAGTTTTGCTGCCTGCTACTTTCCCAAAGCAAAAGCTTGTGACTTGCTTTGTAGAACTCCATGGTTTTCTGCCTTTTATAATAGTTAAAGCCAATTTGAGTTAAAGCAGTTTTGCTTAAGCTGGATTGGATTTTATGCAGATTAAGTAGTTTTAAACCCTCTATGGCAGCAAATTTCTTTTGGTAAATTTCTGTAATATCGGGTTGGTAAAACTCTTCCTCAACCGCACAATTTACCAGAATCTCAGAAATTTGTGCTGTTCGTTTTGATCCTCCATCTCCCCATGCGTCAGGACCGAAATGAGAATGTCTTAAAACCTTTGTTTTCAAATTGAAGTGAGATATTGGCGCAAAGTACGACAATTTGTATTTTCTTTATTTCGACTTTTGCCCATAGCAACAAGAATTCGAATTTGTACAAATCATTTTTAAAACCCTTGATAGATAAATGTGTGGCCCTCGGGGTTTTATTGGTCACGTCCCCATTTTTTATTGCGGCAATAATTTTGCTTTGGTTTGCCAACAATGGTAAGCCTTTCTTTTTTCAGGCAAGGCCAGGAAAAAATGGACTGATTTTCAAAATATTCAAGTTCAAAACCATGAACGACAAAAGGGATATACATGGCAATTTACTTCCTGATTCCGAAAGACTTACCCCTGTTGGACGATTTTTGCGAAAAACTTCATTTGATGAAATTCCTCAGCTTATCAACGTATTAATTGGCGATATGAGTTTGATTGGACCCAGGCCACTTTTGGTAGAATATTTACCTTTATATAGCCCGAGACAAATGAAAAGACATGAAGTTAAGCCTGGCATTACAGGTTGGGCTCAGGTAAATGGCCGAAATCTTGTGGAATGGCCCCAACGTTTGGAAATGGATGCCTGGTATGTTGACAATGTGTCCTTTCTATTGGACATGAAAATAGCCTGGCTCACCGTGAACAAAACGGTTGCAGCAGAAGGCGTAAGTTCGAAAGGATCGGAAACAATGGAGAAATTCAAGGGAGAGGCCCCTCCAAACCTCCCCGAGGCCCCTCCAAACATCCCCGAGGCCCCACCAAACCTCCCCGAAGGGGAGGCTTAATACATCAGATAAGGATCAAGGTTAGTTTTTAAAACACTATTCACCATTGTCCGGCTTAGGCTTCTTTAAAATGGTGTGCCCCATTTTATCCCTTTTGGTTTCCAGATATCGTTTGTTGTGCTGGTTTGGCTTAATTTCTATTGGAATGGTATCCACAATTTCTAATCCATATCCCAGTAAACCAGCTCGTTTGACCGGATTGTTGGAAATAAGTTTTATTTTTCTGATACCTAAGTCCCTGATAATCTGGGCGCCTACACCATAATCCCTTTCGTCCATTTTAAAACCCAGGCTTTCATTGGCTTGCACAGTATCCAAGCCTTGTTCCTGAAGTTTGTATGCCTTCAGCTTGTTGATTAAACCGATTCCCCTGCCCTCCTGGTTCATATATAGAATAAGCCCTTTGCCAAGTTCGTTCACAATTTCCATTGCCCTGTGCAATTGCGGACCACAATCACAGCGACATGATCCAAAAATATCGCCTGTCATGCATGAAGAATGCACTCTTACAGCTACTACCTCGTCCTCTGTCCATTCTCCCTTAATAAGGGCCAAATGGTGCTCTCCTGTATTTTTTTGTTTGAAGGCTACCAAATCAAAATCGCCCCATTCTGTTGGCATTTGCACCCCAATTTCACGTTCTATTAAGGATTCATGTTTGAGTCTGTATTCAACCAAATCAGCTATGGAAACCAATTTAAGTTTAAGTCTGTCAGCAATTTGACGAAGTAAAGGCAAACGAGCCATTTCGCCCATTTCGTCCAGAACTTCTACCAAAACTCCAGATGGACTCAGACCTGCCAACCTGGCAAAATCCATGGAAGCTTCTGTATGCCCTGTTCTTTTTAAAACACCTTCTTTTTGGGCCTTTAATGGAAAAATATGGCCTGGCCTACCCAATTCTTCCGGATTGGTTTTCGGATTTACCAGGGCTTTAATAGTTCTAAATCGGTCCGAAGCCGAGATCCCTGTCGTATTTCCCTGGCCCAAAAGATCCACTGAAATGGTAAAGGCGGTTTCATGTGTTGCGGTATTTTTTCCAACCATCATGCCCAAACCCAGTTCCTGGCAACGTTCTTCTGTAAGCGATTGACAAATGAGTCCCCTTGCCTCCTTGGTCATAAAGTTGATGATCTCCGGCGTAACCAAATCAGAAGCACAAATCATATCGCCTTCATTTTCACGGTCTTCATCGTCAACTACCAAAATTACTTCTCCGTTTTTAATGGCGGCTATGGCTTCTTCAATGGTATCCAGGTGGATGGCTTCTTCAATCATGAATTCTTACTTTATGAATAATTTCAATATGTATTAAATTGGATCAATATTGAATTACTTTTGTGCAAAGTTAAAGAGAAACCCAGTTATGAAATTTTTACTTTTTGATGATAAGGAAATAAATTCAACGCTACGTCCATTTACCTTCACCAGGCCTGTTTCTAATATCAGAATTGGTATATATACAATGGCTGAAAGATGGAAAAAAGTTCTTAAAACAGATGTCTGGATTTGTGGCTCAGAAAAAAATAAATCCTTGTTCCCTATACCTACTTATCTCGAAAGTGCCATTCTGATCAATTCTGCATGGATTCCAACTTCGGATGAAGCCTCAACGGTTTCTCATCTTAAAACAGGTGAATCTATTTGGAAAAACAATACCCTTTTGGCTGTATTTTCAGATGATCTGACTTTTTTTAAAACGCACTTATTTCCCGAAAAGAAAACAACCAAAACATATACACTACCTGAGGCGGAGCTTATTAAACAACCCTGGGATGTTTTTTCGAAAAATGGTAAAATTCTCAGATCAGATTTTGAACTTTTGAGAACTGGAAGAAAATCAGAAGAAATTACCGACCCTCATACGGTCGTTTATGGAAAAGATCAGATCTTTATTGAAGAAGGCGTAGATATAAAAGCGGCCGTGTTGAATGCCTCGGAGGGACCAATTTATATTGGTAAAAATGCTCAGATTCAGGAAGGAAGTGTAATCAAAGGTCCATTTGCCTTACTCAACAATTCTGTAGTAAACATGGGTGCCAAAATAAGGCCTGATACCACTGTTGGACCTCATTGCAAAGTAGGGGGTGAAATTAACAATTGCGTCTTTTTTGGCTACAGCAACAAAGCTCATGATGGCTTTCTTGGCAATTCCGTTATTGGGGAATGGTGTAATCTTGGGGCAGATACCAACAACAGCAATCTAAAAAATAACTATTCCGAGGTAAAAGTATATAGCTACCATGCCCAGAAAATGGTAGGAACAGGATTGCAATTCTGTGGATTGATGATGGGAGACCACTCCAAAACCAGCATCAATTCAATGCTTAATACTGGAACCGTGGTTGGGGTAGGTTGCAATATTTTTGATGGTGGCTTTCCTCCAAAGCATGTAATCAGTTTTAGCTGGGGAGGCTCCAGGGAAGGTTTTGAAATGTACGATTTTGATAAGTTTATTGAAACCGAAAAGAGGGTTTTTGCCAGGCGAAAAATGGAAATGAACATTGCCTACATTGAAATGCTCCGGGATTTACACTTTGAAAAAGAAAAGTTTTTTAAGCTGCATAGCAATCCTCTTTTTGGTAAGTAGATCTATATAAGCTCTTAACCCATTTCAGTTTGAAACGGGCCCATAACTTAACTTTATTTGATCCAGACCTTCCTGAAATTTTGGGTCGTCTTATAAAAGCCATAAAGAGCCAAAATCAAATTCTAAGTCCTTTTTTTTTCGGGTATTTTCAATGTCAAAACCAGCTTCGGCTTGGTTTTAAACGCCTGTCCTGTATTAAATTAGAAACTAATTCACAATCTTAAAAGACTGTATGCCTTGCTCGGTTTTAACCTGGAACAAATAAACCCCGGTAGACAGATCGCTGGTTTTTAACTCTTTTTCATCGCCGGAAAATTCTCCCTTTTCTATGAGCAAGCCCTGGCTGTTTATTAGTTTATACTGTGTGTTTTCATGAGTATTGGTACGAAATACAAAACCTCTTTCCGTTTTGGAAACATAGGAAATGTCTTTCTCCGATTTGTTTTTTTCAGTGCTAAGCGCCAAGTTTCGGTTTGACAGGCAGCCATTGAAAGATTCATCACTTGTGGCATTATCCTCCACCTGAAGCTTGAATATGGTTTGACCATGGGCGATATACAAATCCTGATTGACCAACTGAGTGGAAAATTTCGAACTTATAAAACCCTGAATTTCAAAATTTGTGTAATGTACATATCCTGTTTTACCCAAATTTACACCAGATGTCAGTTCACCATTTCTATTAAATTGCTCAAAAAGGCAGGTATCAGAACCATAACTCAAATTACTGATTCCGATCGAGAACATATTTCCATTTGGAGATATGGAGTTGCTTCCAGACAAATAATGTTTTATGCTTTCTACTTTTTTCATACAGTTGAAATCTGAGAGTTTCACAAAAATACTTTTTGAGGGATTGGGCCCGTTTGTTAAGTTACCAACAAATAAGGTATCAGAACCTATCATTATTTGTTCATCTCCACTAAAAACACCGGAAGTTCCTAAAACCAAACCATATTTACCCTGAGGCAATGGCAAAATTTCAGAAGGCCAAACCGGTCGGGGACCCGGAGATGCGCCTGTCAATTCAACCTTAAGAACCTTGTCGAGCGAAAAGTCCGGATTTAAAATGCTGAGAAAGCAGCCAAAATATCCTGAATAGGGTCCGAAATTGCCAATTACCCATTTTCCATCCGGCATTTTTCTGCTTAAAACATATTCAGAATTCAACCCGTTCAAAAGTGGAGATGTAAAAATATATGGAACATGTCCCAGGAGGTTTCCTTGTTGATCAATTTTGATCAATACCAATCCAGGATTGCTTATTGTGGATGTTCCCAAAACAATGCCCCCTAAATGGTTTACTACCAATTCTATTTCTGAACCGTTGAAGCCAAGATAGCGTGGATAGTTTCCCAATTGCGGATCCGATTTATACATTTTTCCCCAAACAAGATTTCCTGCTTGGTTTATTTTTAAAACAAAAAAATTACTTGTCCAAACGGTTGGACTTGCCTGAGGGTTGGTATAAAAGACAGATCCTCCAAAACTGATGGTATCGCCACTGATAAAACCGGCCACGTATATATTGCCATCTGGACCTATTGATATTTGGGTTCCCAAATTAGTTCCTAAAAAATCTGAGGAAAGAATGTTAATGGAAAGTTCAGAAACCAAAGTTTTAACCCACAAAAAATCACCGTTTGGACTTTGACAGGATATAAAAGAAGTTTCGGTTTCAGAATCAGTAACAGTATTCATCCTTACTCTTTGGGTCAAAGCAGAGTCGGTATGCACCAAAAGGTTGCCGAACTTTGCACGGTTGCCTCTGAAAAAACCAGTGCCATAAATCTTGCCATCGGGGCAACAGCCAAATCCCTGAATTCAGCTTTGAATGGAAATTGAGTAATTGGATCCGGTGAACTTATGCTTCTATCCCAAATCTTAACTTGAGCACCTGAAGAAAAAATGAACAGAAAAAATAGTACGAAGGAGTAATAATTAGTTTTCATATGGATGTTAAAAAAATCTGGCTAACGGGTTTTTCTTTGGCAGGTTTCATAATTTGAGAAATAAAAAACTTTTCTCATCAGTTCTCATTCAACATAATTGTTAAAATTCAAAAGATCAGTGCTTAGCAAAATGCATGACAAAAAATATTTTTCAAATCCCGGAAAATTTATTCTTTGAACTTACTGGTAATTTTACAGGTGGTAATTTTTTAAAAATAACCAGGATAAAATTTATCAGGACAAAATTTTTAATAGCTATTTGCTCAACAAACGTGATCCTGATGGCGATGCCTGCCACATAATCAATCAGGCGGATAATGTTCTGGAGGATGCCAGGAATTCTGTAGATTCTATGCCCTGGCCCAGGCCAAATACTGAAGAGTTTAAATTTCTAATCAAGGAGATTCAAATAAGCCGGGAGAAAATAGCTGGGCTTGAAAGGGAACTAAAAGTTGAAGAGGAGAAAATATCTCAGGCCCGAATGGCCCTTGCCTGGCTGCAACTTTGGGAGCAAAACAGCCTTCATCCGCAAAAGCCCCGGTCCAGTGATTTTCTTAAGTCTGAAAAAGGATTTGCACTACTGAAACTGGGCGCACAATCCTGGCAAAAAATCCTGGATTTCGAACTGAAACAGGCTAAGGAACGCCTGTAATTTTTAAAGAATCTCCATGCAGAGGGTTCATCTGAGGTTTATTTTTTTTAAAGCACCGTCCATTTTATTTTTTTATAAAAAAGATGCACAAAATTTATTCAGGCCAAATTTTGCGAATTTTTGTTTGGTCCTTAATTTACTGCATTTCAAGTACTCATGTAGGATTTTTAAAAGAACTTAACTAGATTTTTTCAGGTAATTTCGAAAAAAAACTTGAAGAATCAGCCGAATTTTACTCAGAATAGAATTTATGGCAAGGCCAAATTTTTGATCAACTGACCAATGCTATTGTTTTTACCAATTTTAAATGTAATATTTGTATCTATTATAATTACATCCAATCCTTTCGGTATTGAAAAAAATTTACATTCTCCAAAAAATTTATAGCTTAAACAACATGAACTGCAAAAACGCAATAGTCAATCTATCTCGCTTTAGCTCTTTTCAGCAACTATTTAAGGTTTTTGGTTTTGTCCTAACCTTTCCCACTTTTCTCTTCGCCCAAAACTCCTTAAACTCAGGAGATTTTTCCACCGGCACCTGGGGCACTGGTCAGGCCATGGGGGCTTCGGCAGGTGGGTCGTTGATTATTACCAAAGGTGTAACTACTGCCGGCGACAAATATTTCCGCTTTTATGGCGATGGCTCGCCTTGCGGAGAATATCAACCTAATGTTGACGGTGACTTTTTTACTCATAATACTGTGGTCACTGCCCCGAATGGAAACTGTGGCGGGGCTAATGCCTGGAGAATCAACATGCCTTCGGCAGCATCCAATGTAGTTTTTAAAACAGATGGGGGTAATGATGGCATGGACCGAAGCATTGCTTTTGTGGTTCAAGGTGCCGTGCAATCGGTGAGTTCCGTAGCCCGGGCCCCGGCGGCAAATGTATATCCAGGTCAGGATGTGGTGGTTACAGCCAATTTAACAGCCGATTTTTCTACAGGTCAGGCAGCTTGGTTAAGGTACACCAACGATGGCTTTGCTACTTCGACAGTTGTAAAAATGACTGGTTCAGGTACAACCAGAACTGCAACCATTCCGGGTGCAACCAATGCGCCTTCTACTGCGGTGGCATATTACATTTTTACCTCCAGCGATGGAGCAAGCATTTCGGTAGCTGATGCTGATTTTTATACCATAAATTTGAATAACAACGGTGGATCTAACTATACTTATACAACCCAGGCAGGTTGGACAACCAATGCAATTGGAAACTGGAATGCAGTCGGAAAGTGGGTTGGTGGAGCAACACCACCAATCGGGGTTAACATGGGTTTGGTTACAATTGCCCATACAACGACATTGAATCAGGATGCCCTTGTTGGGTCTATGACCATAAATACAGGGATTACTTTCACAGGCTCTGACGGTTCTGCACGAACACTGACATTCAGGCCTGGAGGTACATTGACTAAGGTTACCACTGGTCTTTTTACAGCGACTGCCACTGGAACAGTTGTTTTTGCAGGGGCTGGAACTCTTACCACCACGACTGCAACAGCTTTTCAAAATCTTCAATTAGGAGGTGCGTTCTCTGGTACCGGTGTATCGTCTACCTTATTATCAATCAATGGAACTTTTCAAATCAATAGTGGTGGATCAATCTCCGCTGCTCCTCTTTATGCAGCAGGTTCAACTTTAATTTACAATTCATCAGGTTCATATGGTGTTGGAAATGAGTGGACCTCGAATGTAATAACGGCACCACCGATCGCAGGGCGTCCGGTCCATGTTACGGTTCAGAATTCTACGACTGTAACCATGCCCACTTCGGCAAGGGCGATGTTCGGCAATCTCAATATCAGTTCGGGAACTCTTGCTATGAGTGGAACGGCCAACGCCGACATTACCGTGGTGGGCAACTGGACCAACAGCGGAACTTTTACCGCCAACAGCCGGGCTGTATTTTTTTCAGGGGCTACCGCATCTACCATAACCAATGCTGCCGGTGAAACATTCAGCTACCTGATTTTAAATAAAACCGCAGGCAATACCATCTTGGCCAACAACGTAACAGTTTCGGGAAGTAGTGGTGATGTTTTGCAGCTTTTGGGAGCACTTACTTCAACGGTGATCAATGCCCTTGATCTGAATGGCAAAGACCTCACTTTGAGCGGAGCTGGCGGAAATATTTTTTTAGGAACCCATACAGCAGCAGCTGTTCGTAATATTATTAGTGCTACTTCCGCAAATGTGTATATAAATGGCGCTAAAACGGTTACCCGAACGTCCAATACTACACTTCTTACATCAACTACAGTTTCGGTTATTTTAACTACTTCTCTTAACTGTGGGGCGGCACTTACCACTATCAATGGAAGGCTTCAGATTAATGGAGGAGGATTTGTTTCTACCAATCCCCCTTTATATGGACCAGCATCTTTTCTGATTTACAATTCTACCGGTTCCTATGGAGTAAGCAGCGAGTGGACCTCGAATGTAATAACGGCACCACCGATCGCAGGGCGTCCGGTCCATGTAACGGTTCAGAATTCTACGACTGTAACCATGCCCACTTCGGCAAGGGCGATGTTCGGCAATCTCAATATCAGTTCGGGAACTCTTGCTATGAGTGGAACGGCCAACGCCGACATTACCGTGGTGGGCA
>JBIPOE010000031.1:0-43334 GCA_044379485.1 Catalimonadaceae bacterium | reverse complement strand
ACTGGACCAACAGCGGAACTTTTACACCTTCAGGCAGGGCTGTATTTTTTCAGGGAACAACTGCTTCAACTATTTTTAAGTCGGGCGGAGAAACCTTTGATTATTTGGTAATCATAAAAACCGTTGCCGTAAATCTGCAATTGTTGAGCAATGTAACCGTTGCAGCTGGAGTTGGCAACGTAATGGATTTTTCAACATCAGTAACCGGAGCAGGGATAGATTTAAATGGATTTAATCTATCTGTAACAGGTGCAGGCGGAACAATAAACTTAGGAGCTGGAACTGCTTTGGTTCGGAATATTTTAGGAACATCAGGCAATTTGATATTATCTGGTGGAGCAAAATCCATAACAAGAACTACCACAAATACACTAACCATTGGTGCAAACATTACCATCCAAAATAGCATAGCCTTAACACTTTCTGCTGCATCGATATTGACATTAAATGGAACTTTGCGGCAAGATGCCGGTAGTTCCATAGTTACAAATGCTCCAGTATATGGTCTTGCCTCAACTTTGATTTACAATCAATCAGGAGCTTTAGCCGTAGGAACAGAATGGACGGTAGCGGGATTATTAGGTGCTGCCACTATTGGCCGGCCAGCCAATGTCACTATTCAGAATGCAACTAACCTAACAATGACTACTACAGACAGGTCATTATACAGAAATCTTGATATCAGTTCTGGTTCATTGACTCTAAGTGCTGTATCTGGAAATCTTTTAGTTGGAGGCAACTGGACACGTGCCGCTGCAGGTGCAAACTTCACCCAGAATGGCCGAACTGTTACTTTTTGGGCCGTTGCACCCTTGCTTCCTACAACAATCACACGTTCGGGTGGTGAAACATTCGGCAATGTTACTCTGGCCAAAACTGCTGGTATTGCCGTTAATCTTGCAAATGATGTAACGATAACAGGTGTACTTACATTCACTACCGGAACCTTGGCTATAGGTTCAAATACACTTACATTAAATGGGACTTCAGCTGGCTCAACAGTAACCAGTGGATTCAGTGGGACTGCAAATTCTACCTTAAACATTGGTGGAGCCACCACAACATTTGGAACTATAGCTTTTGTAACTGGTGTTCAAACTCTTGGAACTTTAACAATCAATAGAACAGGTGTTCCTTCTGGAACTGCTGCTGTTACCTTAGGATCTAACTTATCAGTTAACAATGGCTCAGGTCTTAATAATTCAAGTTTAACTTTGAGCAATGGAATACTCCAGTTCACAACAGGAATAACGCTTACAGTATCTAATACTTCAATTTCAGGAGCGAGTAGTACAAGTTTTGTCTCAACACTTTTGACTGGCCGATTTGCTTTTCTAGTGACTGGTGCCGGCACTTATACTTTAACTTATCCATTTGGAAGTTCTGCTATTACTTCTCCTACTGCTTATCGACCTCTCGTTGTAAATAGTTTGGTTCAATCTGCCACTAATACTTATTCAGCTGCATCCACAGCAGGTCCGGCCGCCAGTGCAGGAACATCTCTTTTATACACAGCACCAATTGTTGGTGTATCCTCAGTTAGATATTATCCATTTACAACTACTACCATTGGTAATTTGACATCCATTGGTTCAGTTTCAATTAACGTTGGGGCGGATGAAGTTTCAACCATAGATAATCTGGTTATTTCTCAGGTAAAAGCAGCATCATGGCAAAACCTTGGGGCGAGTGGAACAACGACTAAAACCTCAACGCTTTCCGTTGGTGTTGCAACCGCTACCACATATTTTGCTCTGGGATTTAATAAACTAGCTGTTGTGTTTCTGGCACCTGCAGCCCCAGGAAATGATGCAAATACAGGTCAAACTTCTAACAATATTCCAGCAGGCTCAGGCCCAAAACTGACAATGGCAGGTGCAATTTCAGCTGTTGCAGAAGGCGGAACCATTCAAACCACAGCAGCAGGAATATTTGCCGCAGCTTATACATTGAGCAAAAACATCAATATTACCAGTGGAGTTGTTGGTGCATTTACCATAACGGGTGTGGCAAACGTTACCACCAAAGCGGTATTTCCATTCTTGCCCGCAGCTGTCAACATAGGCTCTGATGCCATTACATTAACCGGACACCAATTGGCAACCGGGATGCCGGTTACTTACAACAACTACGGTGCTGCAAGTGGTTTAATGCCAGGGGATATCAATCCAGGCACAGATATTTTAACTGTTGGTTCAAATATTCCGACAGGGCAACCTGTTATTTATCAGGCGTATCCATCTGCAGGAGCGGCTGGAGGCTTGGTCCATGGCACTACCTATTTTGCTATCAATTTAAGTGCAACTACCATTCAACTCGCAAGTACATATGCCAATGCCCTGGCGGGAACACCAATTGTTGACATCACCTCTACAGGTTCTGCCCTTTCTCATGGAGTAATTTCCTCAGTAGCTCAAGGTCTTGCAGCCGGCACTTTGTATTTTGCCATCGTTGTAGATGCAAATACCATCAAGCTCGCAAGTTCAAATGCCAATGCTTTGGCAGGAACTGCGATTGATTTACAGACCATTGGTGGTGGTAATCATGTAGTGTATTTTACACCAACATATGCGGGGCCCGGCACATTTGCAGGCGCAGCTTCAATGACCATCACTGAGCCTCAAAGTCATATCAATGGATATTTGACATTAACTGGTGCCAACCCAATAATAACCATGGCAGCCGGAACCTATTCTATGCAACCTACCATCAACATTACCAAAACCATGACGCTAAATGGTGCAGGCATTGGTTCTACCATTTTTGATGGCAAAGGAAAAATCAGTTCAGCTACAACCTATCACGGAATAAATTTATCAGGAATTGCAGCAGGTACTGTAACCATTTCGAATTTAAAAATTGGTGGTTATTACAATGGCATAGACCGGACAAGTGCAACAGCGAGTGCTAACACCAATATTGACAATGTAGAATCATCAGACAATTTCAGCCGCGGTATTAATTTTGAAGGTGCTGGTGCCATCACCACAGCTTTAAATATCCGAAATGGTATTTGCAACAACAACAATGGGGTTGGTGTGAATTCTCATGGAATCAATATCTCAGGAATGTCAAAAACGGGAGTTAACATCCGGAATATGACACTGAATGGCAACAGGACATCTGGAATAGAATTGGGCACTGGCCCGCTATTAAGTTATTTGATTCGTGGAAATTCAATTGCCGGAAGTACAACGGTATCGCCTCTGGTAAATGGCGTTACAGAATTCGGAATTGGCGTTAACGGTTCCGGAGCAGCCGTTACAGCTGTTTCAGGTGTGTCAAATAATGAAATCCTAATGTATGGAAGAGCAGGTATCGAATGTAGGGGTTGCGTAGGTTTGTTTTTACCAGCTGCATCAGCCAGAACATATAGTTTAAGAATAGCAAGTAACTATATTACCCAGGTGGGAGGACCTTTTACGGCTGACCCAGGACTTACCACAACCAATGAAGTAAGGGATGTAGCAGGAATTGCCCTTGGCAATATTCAGGCATCTGGTGAATGCTTTAGGATGTTGATAGATACAAATCAGGTTGTTGGAATAGATCAACCAAATTCAACTTTATCAGATTTTACAGCTTTTGGAATTGCTTCGGCCGGAGACTCAATTTTGCTTCGGGCAAATATTGTTTCCGGATGTGAAATTGGAATCCAAAGCCAGCAGGGAGGTCCGGGCAATGATTTATTATCAACATTGGATAATTTCTACAGCAGGGATGCCACTACCATTTCTACCGGATTTCTTGCAAACAGAAACAGTATTTCAGGTAACACCGATTTTGGTGCCAGAAATCAGGGATTGGCCGGCACTATTAATTTCCTTGGAAATTGGTGGGGACATATAAACGGACCAACCCATGCAAGCAATACCGATGCCGGAATTGCAGGATTTGGTGCCGGAGCGGGAGAAACTGTTCCAGCTGGGGCAGGAATCGCCTATAATGCTAATCTTGATGTAAATCCCGATGACAATGTGGGAACAGCTTCTGGTCAGAGGGGAATTCAGGTAACATCAGCCAAATCTTTCAGATTGAAACCGACAGCCAATTCAGTTTCCTTAGCAACTCCAAATTTGTTGAATCAAGGAGTTTCAGTAGGATTTAGCTCTGCCACTACTGGCTTTACTGATATTTTGGATATTTGCCCGGTAACTTACACACTATCAGGAGAAACTGTTGTTTTAAACAAAAGAATTAATTTAAGGGGAAATTTTGGTTCGGGCACAAAGCCATTAATAAATGGAACGGGGGATCAAATCAATACAGATGGAGATGTTGCAGGCCAAAGAATGCAAATAGCTGTTAATTCACAGCAGGTTATCATCGAAAATCTGAGGATTGAAGTGGATGGCAGTTCCTCCTCCAACACACGTTCAGGTATATCTACCAATCAAAACAGTGCTGCAAGTATTATAGATGGTCTTATTATTAGAAACAATGAAATTATTAATACGAACACAATCTTCGCCAATCATATTGGATCTAGTTTTGGTATTTATCTAAAAGAACGAAATTTTGGTGTTAATGATCCATCCATAGTTTTAATCGATAATAATCAAATTACCAATGGCGATAATACATTTGGATTTGGTGTAGCTGTCAGGACCTGGGGATTAAAACTTAGTGCAATAAATAATACTGCCAAAGGTGGATATTCAATTCGACTTGGAACACCTGCTCCAGGTGGGACAACAACAGTTACTTTTTCTGGAAACAATTTGTATGGGCTCCTTGAATGCAATAGTCCGGTTACAGGGAGTACTATGAACTTTACTGGGAACCATTTCTTTAGAAATCCTAATATTGGCCATGTTACTCATGTTGAAATTCGATTGGGTTCAGTTGTTAGTTCTGTCGTTAATTTAACAGGAAACGATTTTAATGATATTGGAGAAGGAGGTTATCCATTCTGGGGAATTATATCTCTACGCTCCAGGAATGTGAATATCGTTGGTAATACTTTCAATTCTGCCCCGTCTGCAACTGATTTTTGTTTTATACATGCAAGCACGAGGCAGCAAGGAACTTCTTCGCCTGCTCCAACATTTGATAACTCAATTTCAATTAAAGGCAATACATTTAATGGAAACGGACAAAGTACACCTAACCGAACTGCTATTTCACTGGCGAGACACAGAAGTACACAAACTTTTGGAGCAGTAACTGTAGGAGGTGCTGGATCTGAAGCCAATATATTTGATAGCAATCTTGGAAAATTTATTGAGTTAGATCCTTTATCTGGCCCTATGCCAATCATTTCCGGGGGCTGCCCAGGTGTAAACGAACAAAAAGCTCCCACCGCCAGCTACCCATTTTCTAGTTTGGCAGGCTCTGATGGAGGTTGTGCCAATGTAATTCCAAATATGACGCCATTTGATGTAAATATAGACGCATCTCAAAATACATACGGTGTTTCGGGAGGAAATAAACTTCCCTCTGCAATGACAACTGCAGAGCTATTCGAATTGGAAAACAAAATCCAACATAAAATCGATTTCGACCAGCTGGGTTTTGTGACTGTAAAATCAAACAATGCATATGTAACTACATCAAGCTTCCTTTCAGGATACACCACAGAACCCGCCATAAGCAGAGCCATAACAGCAGCTTCAGATGGTTGGACAATCAATACCCAGTCGCATACCTATCCGGAAGCAGGCATAACCATCAACAAAAACCTGACATTTGCCAATAATGGAACTACCGTTCTCAAAAATGTAACCATGAATGGTACTGGTAAAACCCTGACACTGGCAAACGATTATGACATTGACAATGCCAGTGTACTCACTCTTACTAATGGAAATGTAAATACAGGATCCAATATCCTGACGCTTTCTAACGCAACATCAGGCGCCATATCTAATGGCGGAGCAAATTCACATGTTGTAGGAAATTTAAAAAGAGCAATAGTTGGTGGTGTTTTGACGGATTACATGGTTGGCACCGGTTCGTCCTTGCAAAGGCTTAGCATCCAATTTAGTACAGACCTGGATTCAATTCCAGGCCTTACAGATGTAACGGTTCGTTATACAAATGCGAATCCAGGAACCAACGTAACACTATTTAGTGAAGATGGAGTGGATTTTGATTCTATTCTGCCCGACGGATACTGGATAGTGACACCCAATGTTGGTGGTGACGCTTTCGATTATTCAATGCGACTGTATCCAACCAGCTTTGCAAATTATCCACCAAATCCAACAACGGATTCATCTTTTACTATTTTAAAACGCGTAGGACTAGGAAGTTGGGGTCAAAATGGAGTCTGGACGGATCCTCCCGGAAGTCCTGTTAACAGAGTGTTTGCAGATGGTTCTGTAAGAAGAACTGGTATGAGAGGATTTTCTAATTTTGGAATTGGGTCCGGAGAAATTCTAAATGTGCCTTTGCCATTGCATTTGCTTTCTTTCAATGCATTCAAAAAGGGAATGGGTGCTTCTTTAAATTGGAAAACCGCGTCTGAAAAAGGCATATCTCATTTTGAATTACAAAGAAGTCTGGATGGCAAAAGGTTTGAAACATTTGAAAAGCAAACCCCTAAAGCAGAAGCTGGAATCAGCTACGAAGTTTTTGATTCCAGGGCATTCCAATTTGCAAACAACGAAGTGTTCTACCGCTTGAAATCAACAGATTATGATGGAACAATTGACTTTTCAAATATTGAAAGACTATCGCAAAGAGAAATTGATTTGCCTTTCACTGTTTCTCCAAATCCGGTAAAGAATACCTTTTTTGTGAAAGTAAAAGACATGGATTTTTCAAATGCTGAAATCAAAGTTTCTGATAGCCAGGGCAGGATTATTCCAGCTAAACTTGCTTCAGATGGTTCAGTAGATGTTTCCGGGTTTGCAAATGGCCTGTATCATATTACGATTCACAAGGATGATTTTGTGAGTAAAGGAATTATTATTAAAGAATAAGGTAATAGGCTTTTAAAAAAGGGCTTAATGGGTTTTAGATTGCCTTTTAAGCCTTTTTTTATGCCTAATTCGTAAAACAGGGTTGGGAAGAATTGGAACTCAATTGATTCTGGAAACTAATGCTTCTGGTTTTTCTAAAATGGATAGCCGATACCTACATTGAGTAAAGTTTGACCTTTGGTACCAAATGGCTTTTTCCAGCTGAGGTTTCTCACTGTCCACTTTTCTATGGGATCGGTAAAAGCTGGATTGTAAATTTTGGTGGCAGCGTCAATCCGTATGATCAAAAACGAAAAATCGAACCGGAAGCCAATGCCAGCCCCCAGAGCTAGTTGTTTTATAAAAAGCGGGGTAAACACGGCACCAGGCCTGGCTTCATCTTTGTAAATACTCCAGACATTGCCAGCATCCGCAAAAAGTGCCCCCTCAAAAAAGCCAATAATTTTCCTTCTGACCTCTATACTGGCTTCCATGATCAATTCGCCTGGTTGTTCGGTTCTGAGATCATTCGGGTTTTCTGTGTTTTCTGGCGCATAGTTTCCAGGTCCAAGCCTTCGGGGCAGCCATGCACGAATGCTGTTGCTACCTCCTGCAAAGTTGTATTTTTCCCAAGGCAGAATGTTTGAATTGCCAATTGGTATAGAAACACCGCCAGAAAGCCGCATGGCTACAATGGTTTTTTTACTTGTGGGTTGATAATATCTGAGGTCAGCTGTAGATCTGAAATATCTAAACGTTTGAAAATCACCAATTTTCCCATTCTCTTTATTCAAAACATTATTTAAGATTCTGTGCAACAATTCCCCACCATATTCTGCATTGAGCCTGAAATATTTGGCCCTTTTTCTTTGGCCTCCCAGGTTGTTGTTGTACATGTAATAGGCATTGAAATTGGTAACCACCGCAGTTTGAAATGAACGAATAACGCTTTGACCAAGGCCTGAAAACTGAATGAGCTGTTCCAGATAATTGGCATTGAGTGCGTTGGGTGGTGTTATGTTAACCGTTACATCTATTGGAGATACACCAATCTGGCTTGTTGGCGAAAGTTGAAGTGAGTAGTTTAATGCGCCTTTCACCAGATTTCGAATATACTCTGGTCTTTTTAAGGCATTGATACTGAAAATGAAACGGGTCTTCGGGTTGTATTCAAAAAGCCGGGAACTCAATCTTATGGGAAACAGAATTTTTGAAATGGTAAAAGCCCCGGTTACACTCAAATCTCTGGCTCTGAAGACCACATCACTAGGCAAAAAGGTGGACAATTGCCCTTCCTGGGAATATCTGAAGTTGGCTTCAAAAACTTCAAAACCACCAAAAATATTCCTGATTTTGAAGCCTGTGTTGAAATACGGTCCTGGCGCACCCTGGCTCATGAGCAGGCCTATTTCATTGGAAGTTTGATATTTAGGAAGACGGTTTGCTACAATCCTCAGATTTATTTTATCCTTAGTCGTATCCAATGCCAGATTTACATACCGAAACATATCCATTCCGGAAAGTTGCGCCTGGGTGTTGGTAAGCCTGGAATAATGAAAATATTGTTTTGGGTGGACAAGGATTTTTGAGTCCAGAATACCGAGTGAATATCTGGTTTTGGTTTGAAAATAGTAATCCACCTCATTGTATCGGATGGTGTCAGATTGATTGATTTTTGCTGTGTCCGACTCGTTCAGATCAAAACTAATGTTGTCAAAAGCGTAAGCAGTATGTTGGCCATTTTCCGGATTTTGTACGATAAAATCTACATCCAATCCTATTCGGGAAAATAACTCAGGGCTTCTTTTGAAAAGCAAAGAGTCAGAATTGCTAACCGGATTTGAAGATCCTGTATCAACATTTACTTTAATATATTCCCGGCTGAAGGTGTAATATCCTTTGTTTCTCAGGAGTTTCTCAATGGCTTCCCTGTCCAGGGAAATATTGTTTTTGGTGTAGGTGTTTCCAATTTTTACTTCAAAGTCCGTTTTGGCACTGTCCAATAACCGCCGAATTCTGTAATCGTCGGTTTGATATCTTAAACGCCTTATTTTGCGTGCACTAAATTCCTCAATTTGATATTTTATGGTAATTCTTCCTCCAATTAAAGTATCCTCTTTCAGTTTTACACGGGCATCAAAATATCCATTGTTAAACATGAATTTTTTTATTTCCAATACTGTTTCCCTGGATTTGGCACTGTCGTAAATGGCTGGTGGTTCGCCAACAACCCGCATCCACCAATTGCCTTCCACCAGATTTATATAATATTTTTTAAGCTTTTTGTCCTTTTTGGCTTCAAGTTTTATAGAGTCCTGAAACGAACCGGCAGGCAGCAGGGCAATTTTTTTGTCGTAGTAGGCCTTTTTTTGTTTGATCTGTCTTTTTATTCTGGAGGTATCCCAAATACTTTTTCCAAAGAAATAAAAACCAAGGTAAGGGGTAATGCCCAGAATTTTTCGATTTGCCTTTTGTCTGTAAATCAGTTCAAGATCTTCTGTATTTACATTTTTATGTCCTTTTACTCTTTGGTTTACAAGCAGGTATTCGCCTTTTTTTAAAAATGGTTTGGTTATGCAACCATCCAGGTAAACCATTGATATGCAAAGGACTAAAATCCAGGTTCTGTTTTTCCGACTTTTTTCTTTAATCAAATGCAAACGGATTTTACCCGAAATATATTATTACAATAACTTTGGCCTCAAAAGTACGCGTAAAATGCAAAAACTAAGCCTGGCCAGGGCCAAACAAATAAAAGCTTTGCATCAAAAAAAAATGAGAGAGGAAACTAATCTTTTTTTGGTTGAAGGTTTAAAGCCAGTTCTTGAATTGATGTCCTCAAATTGGAAAATTGAATCAATAGTTGCAAGTGATTCATTTTATGGTGATTATAAAAAGAATTTACTGGAATATGACGATAAAGTTTTTGTTTGTACGGCTGATGAATTAAATCAGATAAGTACATTTAAAACAAATCAACATGTCCTGGCAGTTGTTGCACAAAAGTCAGAAAGAATAGAAAAACCTGATGAAAATGAAGATTTTTGGTTGGTATTGGAATCTATTTCTGATCCTGGAAATTTGGGAACGATTATCAGACTTGCGGATTGGTTCGGTTTAAAAGAAGTGATAAGAATAGGAGAGGGGGTAGAGTGGTACAATCCAAAAGTAATTGCATCAAGTATGGGCTCATTTCTGAGAGTTAAACAAGTAAAATCTGATGCTTCAAGTTTGCTTTCTTTTAAGCGTTTGCCATTTGTAGCAGACCTGAATGGAGAGAATATGTATGATTTTACCTTTCCTGAAAAATCTTTGCTTGTAATAGGAAACGAAGCCAAAGGTCCTTCAGAATTTTGGAAAAAGAACAAGGTTAGGGCGCTTACAATTCCAGGCTTCGGACATGCAGAATCTTTAAACGCTGGCATTGCCACTGGAATTCTACTCAACCACTACCGGTTTTTAAAGAAATAATTCCGGTTTCATTCGATTGATCAATAATCCTTTCCAAATTAAAAAAAAGGTCTGGCTCAAATGAACCAGACCTTTCCAATTTATTCATATTACCTGTTAACTATAACTTTATAATCTTTCGTTTTCCGGTTGAAAGGCCATTGCTAAAGCCTTCCACCGAATAAACTCCGGATGGAATATTTGCGAAATCAATGAATACTTTTCCGGTAGCCATTGGTATATTTTGATTTACGATAACCTTTCCACTAAGATCAAGAATTTGAATTTCAATGGTTTTGCCCTCCAGGAAAGCTTCATTTTCAATGGTTAAATCAGATCTAACCGGATTTGAATAGAAGGTATCTGCTTAAAATTAGGTTTTGCAATTTCATCTTTTTAAATCGCCAACCTCTCGTTGTTATTGTTTTTCATTTCATTGAATATGACAACGATCTCCGGAAAACATCCCGATTATTCTTTAAAACCAAAGTGCTGGTTATATAATGTTTGCAGCCGCAATAGAAATGGAAAAATCAGCGTTCCACTACCCCACAATTTGAGTGAATAAATTGTCCTGATTCATCGGGAGCATGGATTGTCTGCCCAGAAAGAAAACATTTTTTAATACCATATTGCCAGAGAGAATATACGCTCCTTTTCCATATTAAAAATAAACGGAATAAAACCTTGCCTTTGAGGTTAGCCTGAAGCTGATTCCCTACTCTTAGTTCTTTATTCTAATTCAAACAAAGGTTTTCGCATGTAGAAGGCCAAACGGTAATTATGAAAAAGCACTTTTCATTTCAAATCTTATTTTCATTTTTTCTATTTGCCCAATTTGGTTTTGCGCAAATAGATGTAGTTTACAATGACCTTGTCTGGTCAGATGAGTTTGACACGACAGGACCCGTGTCTGGCAGTAAATGGTTTCTTCAAACTAAAATACCTGTTGGCGGAAGTTGGTTCAACGGAGAAGTTCAGCACTACACCAATCGCCAGGCAAATGCTTTTGTAAATTCAGGAAACCTAAACATTGTCGCTAAAAAAGAAACCTTTACAGATCAAAACGTAACCAAGCAATACACCTCTGCCAGGTTAAATTCCAAGTTTGCCTTCAAATATGGCCGGGTTGACATTCGGGCAAAAGCCCCAAATGGCCAGGGAACATGGCCAGCACTTTGGTTGATGGGCAAAAACCTGAATGAAGACGGCGCATTTTTTGATGCTCAATTTGGCACTACAAACTGGCCTGCCTGTGGAGAACTTGATATTATGGAGCATGGCATTTTTCCAGGCGAGCCCATCAACTATATTGGTAGTGCTATTCATACGCCCTCTTCCTTCGCCAATACAATAAATAAAGGAGGCATACAGGCTGGCGATATAGAGCAAAACTACCACGTATATACCATGAATTGGTCCCCCAATCAAATTACATTTTTACTTGATGGTATTGCTTATTACACCTACAATCCGGCTGTAAAAGATGCCAGCACCTGGCCTTTTGACAAAGAGCAATTTCTTTTATTCAATATTGCTATGGGCGGTATGGCAGGTGCCATTTCAGCAAATTTCACCCAGACTTCAATGGTGGTTGATTATGTGCGGATATATCAGAATGTGGTTGCTGACACACAGGACCCAACCAACTTTACAGCAACCTTTGGCACAGTTACTGGCACAACAGCAGAAATATTGGCCACTGGAACAGACAACTCAGGTACAGTGAGTTATAGTGTATCAGGTGGTCCCAATGTCACTACTGCATCAGGTTTATCCAATGTGCAAAAATCCATTATTGTTTCAGGCCTAACGCCCAATACCAGCTATACTTTTCAAGTTTCTGCCAGCGATTTATCAGGAAATATTTTTGCAAACAATCCTGTAACCCTTAGCACTACCACTCCTGCAACTTTTATATGTGAAGGACAAGATGTAACTGCCATAGAAGGTTCGTTTGTTCTTGGTTACAAGCATAAGTTCGAAACTCTGGGCACAGATGTGAAAATTACTTTCGAATTGCTTGATAACAGGCCTGAGGTTATTGCCTATTTGTGGAGAGAAAACCCGTTTTCTGAAGCGCTAATGACTCTTGTTACGGGAAGGACTTTCACCAGAACCATCACAGGTCAAACACCCGGTGCAACTATAAAATATGCAGCCAAATTCGCCTGGGCTGGAGGAGGCGTCGGAGTCACTAAATATGTTCCTTATGTGGTTGGTTCAAACTGCGCAGTTGGGGTGGAGCCTTTGTCCATTTCTACGGAATCTGTTTACCCAAATCCTATTGAAAACATATTAAATTTACAGCTTTTGGGCGAAAATAAACTCATAAGTCTAACCGATGTAACGGGACGGATAGTGATGGACGAAATGCCCAATACTTCCCAGACACTTGATATGAGGAGTTTTAAACCTGGGATTTACTTCTTGAAAGTAAAAAGCACAGGAGGGACCAGAAATATTAAAATCCTAAAAAAATAGGACTCTGGAATGTTCAACCAACCATTCTGGTTGTATATTCCTTACGGTAAATTTGAAAAATAAGAAGTCAGGAAAGATTTGAATGCTTTTTAAGTCTTTCCTGACTTTTTCCATTAAGCGTTTTTCCTATTCTTTCCCCAAAAAGCTATCAGCTGCTTTAATAAAGCATTGCCAATCCTGTTCCAGAATTTCATGCTTTCCTGATCGGATGTGGTAGCCCATTGGTTTTAAATGAAATGCCTCATTTATTTTGGGTCTTTTGTAGGGAAAAGAAAGCGTAGGCTGGTATAATTGATAAATACTTTGCGAAAGGCAAAGTGAGATGTATTCTCCCTCAGGATCAGCATTTTGATCAAGTTCAGCACTTGCAACGTATACCGGTCTTGGTGCCATCAGACTTATAAGCATCTGCTGGTCAAGCAAAAGTGAATCTTCTTTATTGGCAAATGCCTTGAAGTTTTTGCAAAACCAATGAGGGAACTTTCTGTTAATCGCCTCTATATCCTCACCTGCTTTTCTTTTAAATTGAGTAGCCCCACCACAACCTGAATTGTTTGAAATCACCATATCAAACCTTGAATCCAATGCGCCAGCCCAAAGTGCGGCCTTACCCAGGCGTGAATGGCCCATTACAATTACTTTTGATTGATTTAGGTCTGCATCATTTTCAAAGTAGGTTTGGATCTGAGACAATCCCCAGGCCCAGGCCGAAATGGCGGCCCAATCATTTGGTTTACTTTCTGGCTTTTTACCGTTTTCCAGGCCATGAATTCCGTTTTTAAAACCATCGTCATAATCCGGATCAAAGTCGCCATAATATGCAGTTGCAAGCCCATAGCCATTTTTTAGAATCAAACCCAAAGGCCAGCGATATGCTCTTTTGCCCCGTGATTCATTGCTGGCCTTGTTTTGAGTAATGCCGATTGTGGCGCTGTTTTCTACATAACTGTTTGTTAGTAAAATGCTTGAGTCCATTGAAATGGTTTGGTTTCCATAAAAGTTTAAGCCAAGAAATAGGGGAGGCCTTAGCTTTTGAAATGGGAGGAAAATGCTTACATTAGATAGTAAACTATCTCCTTGCCAATAAAAGGTAATTTGTATTTCCTTGTGTATGGCTCTGTTTCCTTCAATTGAAATGGTGTCCAAAATTTTAACTTCATATCTTATTTCCGGTCTAAAATCTGGCCGCTTTCCATATATGTTCTCCTCATAATATTTCAATATTTCCGGCCTTCTTTTCTTTTCCCAATCCAGGATATTCTTTACTTTTTGACCGTCAAAACAGGTAAGTAAATCATCAACCTTATAACCCTTATTTTCTATAGTTTTTATTTGGGAAAATGCTGAACCTGTGAACAGTATAAATAAAAAAAGAAAGAATTGGATTTTCCAATAGGCTTGTTCAGGCAAAAAAGTGATGTGGGATTTCATCAATGCTTGTTGCTTTACAAACATTTTTTCCAATACAGTTTCAGATATCATTTCAAATTTTGGAAACCTGCGGTAAAGTTCATCTTCCTTTTTCTCGCTTGCAAGTTCCAACGAACAATCTTCGCAGCATGCAAAACAATGATCTGTCGGTTTTTCCTTGTCCGTTAAAGGCATTATTTCAGGGAAGCAACTGTCCATCAGATTACCTTTTTTTAAAAGTAAGGCTTATTTTGGTTTGAATTGGCCCTGCAAATAAGGCTTAAAATTCATTTCATCGGTTTGCTGGATTGCTAAAATTCAAATCACAACAATGAAAAAAATACCTGCTTTTAATTTTCCTTAGTTTTGTACCCATATCAAATTGAATTAATCAAGTCTCTCCAAGCAAAAATGTTCTCTTTTTATCTGGCTTATCCTTTTTTATATCTCATTGGGGTGATGTCTTTTTCTACCATGTATATGGTTTCCGATTTTTTCTATTTGGTTCTTTACAAAGGAATTGCTTATCGGAAAAAAGTGGTTTTTGAGAATTTCAGAAAATCATTTCCAAACAAAACTGAGGATGAAATTGAGGAATTGGTAGAATCGTTTTACCGATATTTCTGCGACCTGGTTCTGGAAACCATCAAAAAAATAAGCATGACCAAAGAGGAATCAAACGAACGCTGTATTTATCACCTTTCACCAGAAGTTAAAAAACTTGTGGAGGAAAAGCGAAGTTTGATTTTGCTAATGGGCCATTATGGAAACTGGGAGTGGGCAGGAAGTGCATTTACTTTAACAGCAGGCACGCCATTGCATGTAGTTTATAAGGTTTTGTCCAATCCATATTTTGAAAAATGGATGATAAAATCAAGAACCATGTTTGGAACACGCTTGATAAAAATGGAAAATACTTTCCGGGATATGGTTTCAAATCGCAATGAACCAGCTGCTTACGCCTTTATTGCCGACCAAACGCCAGCGATGCCTGCACCGCTTTGGCTGCCTTTTTTAAATCAGGACACACCTGTTTTTAATGGTGCGGAAAAGCTTGCCAGAAAGATGAATTATCCAATCGTTTTTATCAATATTAAGCGCATGAAAAGGGGGTATTATGAGATTTTTACCGAAGTTCTTTTCGAAAATCCCAAAGAATCAACCGAAAATGAAATAACAGAAACCTTTTTCAAAAAGCTTGAAACTGAAATTGAAAAGGCCCCTGAAACCTGGCTTTGGTCCCACCGCAGATGGAAACATCGTCGATAATTTTCAATTTGTAAAACTTTTAGCATTTTCTTGCTGTTTCAATTGCTGGAAGAGAAACGTATATTATTTAGAACCATTACTTGAGAACCGGAAAAGATTTGATTTTGGCATCCAAGCCATTCACCAAAGAGGATAAAACCAAAAGCTGGCTTTATACCCTTAGTACACTTCTTTTATTGATTTTGTCATTAGTCTCGACTTATTTCTTTGAACCGCTTTCTCTCCGATTGTTCTTTTCAGTGCTTTCTGGTTTGCTATTGGTTCGCATGTTTGTCATTTACCACGACCACCAGCACCATGCCATTCTTAATAGTTCCAAATTGGCCAACATAATCATGTATTGGTTTGGGATTTATATTTTGGCGCCTACCAGTATTTGGAAACGTTCGCACGATTTTCACCACAAGCACAATTCGAAATTGCATGTTTCAGATGTAGGCTCTTTTCCAACCATTACCAAAGAAGAGTATGAGGCTTTGTCCAAATCAGATAGATTCAAGTATCTGGCTGCCAGACATCCCATTAATATTTTGGTTGGTTATATTACCATCTTTATGTTTTCATTTTGTGTCAATTCTATTGTGAAAAGCCCCAAAAAACACTGGGATTGTGGATATGCATTGGTCATTCATTTTGCATTTGGGGCCTTTCTTTTTGTAAACGGAGGAATTGCGGCATTGTTGTTAACCCTTATGTTGCCACATTTGATTGCCTGTATGCTTGGCTGTTATCTGTTTTATGTGCAGCACAATTTTCCAGGGGCCTCCTTCAAACTGAGGGAAAACTGGAGCTACGATTTCGCTGCCACTCATTCTTCCAGTTTTTTCAAAATGAATCCAGTTATGAATTGGTTCACAGGTAATATAGGTTTTCACCATGTTCACCACCTCAATTCCAGAATTCCATTTTACAGGCTTGAAGAAGCAATGAACGCCATCCCTGAATTGCAAAATGTACAAGTCACGACCTTTAGTCCAGGCTGTATTTATAATGCCCTAAAATTAAAAGTCTGGGATCCGGAATCGGATAAATTAATTCCTGTTTAAAAAATCTAAAAGTGGCAGAAATTGAAAGCCTTCATCGCTCTTTTGGATTTCATTTTTTTTGGTTCCACATAATTTTTCAACTACATAATCAGCTTTTTAACTCCATTTTATTAAAACTTGACGATTAACGGTTTATGTGGATTATGTTAAAATAAAATCATTTTTTTGCTTTTAATTTTCAGGTATAGCTTTATTATTCTAAGAAATTTATATTTCATTTCCTAGCTCAAATTCGATGATCTCCTTTTCAATTCCATTTAAAATAACAGACAGTTTTTGTTTGCCCTCATAAAACCGTCTGGTAGTGATTATTTTAAAACATTGCTTTTTGAAAATACTTATCTCATTGCCTGGTTCTATTTGACCTTCTTTAATTTTAAATACCTTTTTTCCGAATTGTCCGTTTTGTTTTAGGTAGTATATGGCATATTCCAAACGGAAACTATGTCTTTGTTTATCAGAATTTTGAACTGAAAACGAAAATTTCAAATCCTCACCAATGCGCACCTTTTTGGTGTGTATAAAAAAGTCAGAAATCACCATTTGCCTGCTCGGACTCAAATCATACAAAGCCATGATCTCTGGGTGTCCCTGTTTCAGAAGCGTCCGGCAGCCATGTTTTACAATCCCATCAGTTTCTTTGCTTAAACCTTTCCATTTTTTTGCAATAGAAATCACAATTCCAGGATTGTCTTTTGCGATGTCGTTCAGGCTGTTGGCTACACTTCTCCGCACATATTCCGAAGGGTCAGTTTTAAGATTCTCCAGAATTGATAAAATCGCTTTGGGGTCTTTTTTTAATGTAGGAATTGCCATCGCCCAGGGTAATCTTGGCCTGGATCCTTCACTTGCCAGTCGTCTCACATGATGATTTTCATGTTTCGACCAAAGGTGCATTTGATCCAGCATTTTTGATCCGTATTGAATAATAAACGGCCTTACCGCAAATTCACAACTGGTAAACTGTGTCACAAATTCAATTACCTTTACTGAATGTTCAAAGTTTGTAATTCCATAAGTCTCTACATAGTCTGGAAAAAACATGAACTCTAAACTGCTGGTTATAAAATTTTTAACCCTTATTTTTTCAATGGTTAAGAGTATTATTCCAACAGCTTCCTTAAAATCTTTTGGTAAAAATTGATGCAAAATCCTTGAGGTATGTCTCATTCGATCCTTAAGTTCTTTAGCCTTCCATGTTTCATCAAAAATAAGGGCAAGAAAATTTTCCTTGTCAAAATCTGGTAGAATTTCCTCAAGAATATTTGAGAAAGAATCATAAAACGAAGCTGAATACAGGTCTTTTAATGGAGTACTCATTTTTGGAATTTGTAATCTGACTTTTACCGGCTTCTTTTCTCCCTGGGACCAGATTGGTTTCGGTTATAATCCTTAAATAAAATGCAAACCTAAATGGTTGAAGCACATTTTCAACAAGAAAAAGTTTGTTTGGATTCTTTATAGCCAAACCGCTAAGCCATTGATTTTGAGTTTTATTTTAGGTAAAAGCAGGTTCCCCAAGCAATTATATCAATAAAATATAGTTAAAATTTCCAAACCAGACCATACTTACTTTGTTTTGCAGTATTATGAGAAAATCATCTATTCAAATCGACGTTCTTTTAGATCAACAAAACATTCCTGAAGAAATCACCTGGCAGGCATCTGACAATCCAGGTCAGATAGAAAAAACCAAGTCTTTTGCACTTTCATTCTGGGATGCTGAAAGCTCTGCCATTATGCGTATTGACCTCTGGACCAAAGATATGTTGGTGGGTGAAATGAAAAGATTCTTTTTGCAAAGCCTTGGAGGTATGAACGAAACCTTATTAAGCGCCACCAATGACCAGGCTTGGTATGATGAAGTTGAATCCTCAATTCAAAAACTTGCGGTTATGCTTCAGAAGGAGGAAGCCTCGGGCGATAATTGAAGATTGAATCCAGAGCAGTATATTGCAATAAATATCTTTTGACCTATGACAGTAGCTTTTAAAGAAAAAACAAGAAGCCCTAAAAAGCCAGAGCCCACAATAAAGCCCAAAAAAATACCTGAAAGGTTTGTTTATGAGGTTATTGATGGTGAAGTTTTTTACAGAAAAGGCTATAGAGATGTTTTAGAAAAAAGGAAAAAAATTGAGGAAATTATGGGTTCCAGTGGATTGCAATCTTATTTAGTTGGGATAATTCTTAAATTTCTTTACAGAAATATAGATGAAAAAAAATTCACTACGCTTTCAAGTGAGTTGGGGAACAACCTGAGTTTGAAAAATAACATCTCCCACGACATTGCCATTTTTGACCGCAAGTCCGTTGCAGCTGAATTAAAGGAAGTTAAGTACATTAAAACACCACCTCTTATTTCAATTGAGGTTGACGTAAAGGCTGATGTTGAAAATTCGACTCAAATGGATTATATCCAAAAAAAGACCAACAAATTACTTGAATTTGGTGTTGAAAAAGTGTTTTGGATTTTAAGTCAACAAAGATTGATAATGGTTTGCGAAAAAGAAAAAGATTGGGTTTTAATCCCCTTTGAAAAATCATTTACCGTTATAGAATCAATTTCGGTTAATCTGGACCAACTTTTGAAGGAGGAAGAAAAGCTATCGGAAGAATAAAATTCTGCCGATTCAAAATTTACAAAAACTACATGCCTGATATTTCAGAAGCAATAAGCTTAGATGCAGAAGTCCTCGATAGTCCAGCTGATACTCAGACCTATATTGAGATTTATGGAGCCAGAGAGCACAATCTAAAAGACCTGACCCTTAGAATTCCACGGGAAAAACTCACAGTAATTACAGGCATTTCCGGCTCAGGTAAATCCTCATTGGCATTTGATACCATTTATGCGGAAGGCCAACGCCGGTACATGGAAAGTTTTTCTGCCTATGCCAGAAGCTTTTTGGGTGAAATGAAGCGCCCTGAGGTAGAGAAAATTGATGGTTTAAGTCCTGTAATTTCCATTGAGCAGAAAACCACCAGCCGAAATCCAAGATCAACAGTCGGAACAGTTACTGAAATTTATGATTTCCTGCGATTGCTATTTGCCCGGGCTGGCGATGCTTTTTCCTATGTAACGGGAGAAAGAATGATCCGGCAGTCTGAAGACCAAATTATAAATACCATCATTGAAGAATATGAAGGTCAGGCGGTTATGATCATGGCGCCAGTGGTAAAAGCTAGGAAAGGCCATTATCGGGAAGATTTTGTAAACTGGCGCAAGTGGGGTTATGCAAAAGTAAGAGTGGATGGCGAAGTGCAGGACATTGTGCCCAAAATGCAATTGGATCGATATAAAGTCCACGATATTGAGATTGTAGTCGACCGCCTAAAAGCAAAAATTGAAGATAGAACCCGAATTTCTCAATCGGTTCAAACCGCTCTAAAACTTGGAAAAGGTGTTTTAATGCTTCAGTTTGGCGATAATAAAACCAGACATTTTTCAAAATTCCTGATGTGCCCGACCTCGGGAATTGCCTATGATGAACCAGCGCCAAACAATTTTTCATTCAATTCTCCGTATGGTGCATGTCCAACTTGCAATGGTTTGGGAAAAATTGAAAGTATTGATGAGGAATCGGTTATTCCAGATAAAACGCTAAGCATCAGTAGGGGAGGCTTGGCTCCTTTGGGTGAATACAGAGATATTTGGGTTTTTCACCAACTGACAGCTTTGCTCAAAAGAGCAGGATTTAATATCACCACGGCAATTAAGGATTTACCAGAAAATGTCATTCATGAAGTCTTGTATGGAACAGCAGAGCCTTTAACCATTTCATCAGAAAAGTATGGTAGAGATTATGATGTGAAGTATGATGGTCTTATGACCTATATGCAAAAGTACTTTGAATCAGGTTCCGATAAAGTGCAGGATTGGGTAAGTGAATATACCAAAACTAGAGTTTGTCCGGATTGCAACGGTTTTAGGCTCAAAAAAGAATCGCTCCATTTTAAAATAGACTACAAAAACATCGCTGAGCTTACCATGATGGATATCAGCGAGTTGAATGCGTGGTTAAATGGTTTGGAAACCCGAATTTCAGAAAGACAACAAACCATCGGTAAAGAAGTTCTTAAAGAAATTAACAGACGAATTGGCTTTTTGGTTGAAATTGGTCTTGAGTACCTGAGTCTTAATCGGAGTATGCAAAGCCTTTCCGGAGGTGAAGCCCAAAGAATTCGATTGGCAACACAGATTGGTTCTCAATTAGTCGGTGTTTTATATATTTTGGATGAACCTTCAATCGGTTTGCATCAAAGGGATAACAAAAAGTTGATTTCTGCCCTTCAAAACCTTAGAGATATTGGCAACACTGTCATCGTTGTGGAGCATGATAAAGATTTGATGTTGGCCGCAGATCATTTAATAGACATTGGTCCTGGTGCAGGCAGACTAGGTGGACATATTGTTGCCGAAGGAAGGCCTGAGGAAGTGTTAAAGGTTGATTCCGAGACTTCTGATTATCTTTCTGGTAAAAAATCTATTCCGATTCCGGCAGAAAGACGGCCAGGAAACGGACATATTTTTAAAATAAAAGGGGCAACTGGGCATAATCTTAAAAACGTAAATTTTGAATTGCCACTGGGTAAAATGATTTGCATCACTGGTGTTTCCGGTTCTGGCAAATCTTCTCTGATCCATGAGACACTTTATCCAATTCTCAATCATTACTTTTTTAGGGCAAAAAAGGAACCGCTGGCTTATAAAAGCTACGAAGGACTGGAGCATTTAGACAAAGTGATCGAAGTAGATCAATCACCAATTGGACGTACACCTCGCTCAAATCCAGCAACTTATACCGGGGTTTTTTCTGATATCAGAACGCTCTTTACCCAATTGAATGAATCAAAAATTAGAGGTTATAAACCTGGAAGATTTTCATTCAATGTGAAAGGAGGCCGTTGCGAAGATTGTGAAGGAGGTGGTTTGAAAGTGATTGAAATGGAATTTCTACCAGACGTTTCGGTGGTTTGTGAAACATGTAAAGGCAAACGCTACAATCGGGAAACTCTAGAGGTAAGGTATAAGGGCAAGTCCATTTCCGACGTGCTCGATATGACAGTTAACGTGGCTGTTGAATTTTTCGAAAAACATCCTGCCATTCACCGTAAAATAAAAACACTGGATAGTGTTGGCCTTGGTTATGTTTCTTTAGGCCAACATGCAACTACACTTTCTGGTGGCGAGGCCCAAAGAGTTAAACTGGCAACGGAGCTTTCAAAAAAGGATACGGGCAAAACCTTGTACATTTTGGATGAACCAACAACCGGGCTCCATTTTTCTGATATTCAGCATTTGCTCAATGTCTTAAACAAACTCGTTGAAAAGGGTAATACCGTTTTGATTATTGAACACAACCTGGATGTGATTAAAGTTGCCGATCACATTATTGATATGGGACTAGAAGGCGGTCTCGGTGGAGGACAAATTGTTGCGCAAGGAACGCCAGAGCAAATCGTAAAGTCAGGAAAAGGACATACGGCTATTTATTTAAAGGAGGAACTTGAATTTGCCAAAAAGAAAAAGTAAAACATTTTAGTTTAGTTTTATGGAATCACAAAAGGTATTGGATCATAAAGGAATCGAAACCATTGTCCTTAGAATGGCTTACCAGGTTAGGGAACAGTTTTTTGGTTTTGAAGATTTGGTAATCATTGGGGTGGAGGGAGAGGGATATGTCCTTGCAGAAATGATAAAAGCTCAATTAGATGCCATGAATTCTTTTAAAAGCCAATTGTATTCTCTAAACCTGACCAAGCATCAATCCAAAAAGCCCGTAATTCAATTTGAACCAAAGCTACCCAATATTAGTGGCAAACCAGTTTTGCTGGTAGATGATGTTCTTAACTCTGGCCGAACACTAAGTTATTGCTTAAGTCCTTTGGTAGAACTTGAAATACCTAGTTTAAGAATTGCAGTTTTGGTTGAAAGAACCTATCGGAAATTTCCCGTATCTTCTTCTATTACAGGTCTTTCACTAAGTACCACATTTGAAGAAAACGTAGTTGCGTTGCTTAAAGCCAAGCCAGAGGAAATGGGTGTTTTTTTGAGTTAAATCGAATGTTTTTTTTCTTATTCAACTACTACAACCAAATATTTGGATAGGCTCCAGAATTTTTCAGGGTAGGAGATTTTTATGAAAAATTGACCTTCTTTTGCAATAAAGAAATAAGAGTCAGATGGATGTGTGGTTATGACTTTTTTCTTTTTGTACCTTCCGATAAGGAGTAGTTTATCAGTTTTAGCGTTTAATATTTTCATTTTATCTCCACCAAGTTTTTCACCCAAAATCTTTACTTGCCCAAATCCAGCAACTCCCCCTTCTTTCTTTATTATACCAGACTGTTCCAGCTCATTTGAAGTCCCCCGGACATAAAATACTTTACTGAGTTCGTTCTTTTTTTCCTCAACAAGTTTTTCCTGTAATTTTAGTTTTTGCCCGGCTTGAGCCAAAAGGGTATCTTTTTGAGCCAATTGTTTTTCCTTAAATACTACTGCCTCTTTTAGGTTATTTACTTCTAGCTCAAGATTTGATAACTGCTTTTCAAGAATTTTAATTTCACTTTCCTTGGCCAAAAGAGCAATTTTAAAGGTATTAATTGCTGATTTTAGACCAGATAAATTTCCAGTTGCAGCAAGCCTTTTCTCCAGAGATTTTATTGAGTTTTGATTTTGATCTAAGGCAATATATATATCAGCTATAAGATTATGTATCCGTTCTTTTTGCAAGAATGCCGCTTTGTTGTTTAGTGTGATCAACTTTGCCTTATTGGTATCAATTGCAGTCAGGTTCTTTTCAATCTGATCAAATTCTTTTGCAAAAGCCTCTACCTCATCTTCTTTTGAAGCCAACATTTCTGCGAGGGAATCCCTGTCTGAGACTACTTTCATATATTCCTTTGATTGTTTTATATCGGAACAGGAAGCAATGAAAGCTGCTAAAAGAAAAATGTAAATGAGGTTTTGTAAACGCATAGAGCCGCAATAAAATAAAAAAAGGAGGCTTTTGCCTCCTTTTTTAAACAAAAAATCAAATTTTTATTTTTGAACGCTTATATTTTTCTGAAGAGTGGTGCCATCAGAAAGTAAAGCACGTACATAATAAATACCTGCAGACCATTTAGAAACATCTACTGATTGAATTCCGTTTTCGTTATCGAAATCAGATTTGTCAATCAATTGTCCAATGTTGTTTCTAACCTCTACTGTTTTTACTTTTCCAGCAGAATTTCCGAAAGCAATATTGAAATTAGTTCTACTAGGATTTGGCCAAACTTTAAGCTCATTGTTTGAATTTAAAATCTCATCAGCTCCGGCAATAATTGGACTAGTCAATTTACAACCGTTTGAAAAAGTTACTTGCACACTGTAAGGACCTCCAATACTAATGTTAAGTTTTTGATTGGTAGCACCTTGAATAAGGACTCCATCAGAAAACCATTGATACGAGGCTCCAGTTACAGCCACAGCAGTCAGTGTCATATTTGTTTGATCAATTGCAACTTCATTTTTAAATACATTCTGAGTCTTTACCGGACCTACACCACATCTATTTGTGGCGGTTACAGAAATTGCGCCAGGAGTAGATCCAAATTTAACTTTGATGGTGTTTGAAGTGTCACCACTCAACTGAATGGCATCTGCTGGTAATGTCCAGTTATATCTTCTTGCATTACCAATTCCATTCGCCACGTAAGTGATGTTGGAATCATTAGGACAGAATCTGGTGTTTCCAGTAATTGAAGTGGCTTGCTTTGGACTACCGATAAAAATGGTGGCATTTCCAGCACCTCCTGGTGATGCCGGGCTGGTTGATACAATTCTCAATTTGTAACCATCTCCAGAAGGAAGATTAGCAGGAATAGTTGCATTTATTGGACCAAGAGTAGTTCCCAAGAGCGTTCCTATAACGGTTGGATTGGCAAAGGAACCGCTTGCGTTAGACAATTGAAGTGAAAATACATTGTTGGTATTAAAAAATGTTCCTGTTGTTGTAAATGGTAAACTGAAAGACTCACCGGCACAAAATTTGTTATCAGCTAACCCGAAATTAAATTGAGTTGGAGTAAGTGGATCGCCAATTAGTCCTAAACCAATATCTGTGGAATCTTTGCCTCTGTCTTCTCCCCAAACACCTCCGGTTAACTCTAAACTTCTTCCGGAAGCAGGAGTTCCTGGCTGATAAACTTCCGAGTAAACTGAATTCCAGATAAATCTGGTTGTAAAATTATGTGTTGCACCAATATAAATCCTTTTGGTTGAATCCTCCCACAAATACGGAGTAGGTAATGTTCTTTTAAATCTGAATATGTGGTTGGCAATTACTCCTCCAACTTCTTCAAATGCAACCGTATCATAATCAATAGACCCAAGTTCCTTGGCAATGGTAAAACTATCAATTAAAGTTCCTCTTGAACCACCAGGTCCATCTCCAAGATAAACTTCAATTTTTGTTGTACCTAAGGAGTCAATTACACCGGGTCTGTTTAATAATGCCCAGGCGGCAGTATCCGGCCAAATCATGTCAGCTGAAATTTGTTTAACTACCATTGGGGCATAGGGTGCATCAAGAACCATTCCACCACTAGCAGTTTGACTTGCATCTGTTATAAATCCTGGTTTTTGTTTAGTGAAAGCTTTGGTAAATTTTAAATCTACCGATCCCTGGGTGGAATCCAATACTATTAATTTGCTGATAACCTCATTATTTGATGCAAATAGATCTCCGGTCGATTGCGTTCTTAATAAAACTCTAAAGCTAGTTGCAGTATCACCTGGCGGCAATGTTATTGGAAAATCAATTTCTTTCAATTCACCAGACTGTAATGAGTCAATAATTACAAACTGGTTATAAACTCCATTTTCCAGTTCATCAAAAGCAATAATGGTTGCCCTGATTGGGGTTTTTACTTTTATTGTTCCTGCATTTTTCACAAAAGCTTTTAATCTTTTTGGCACATTTGTAAAAGCTGTTCCGGCTTTGTTGTCAAATGTAAATAAAGCCCTTGCCTGAATATCATTAACTGCATAGTTAGAACTTGCAGGGTAAACAACTTTTACAGCAGAATTGGCGGGAGGCAAGGAATTTCTTCTAAATCTCAAACCCAAAGCACCACTATAGTTTTCCATTCCTTGCGTTACATAATTTGCATTTCCAGTGAAAAAAGGACCAACTGAATTCTTGTAGTTGATCTGAACGCTATTATCGGCTGCATCAAGAACCAATTGAAATGTGTTTAAGCCTGAGGCTTCTTGTGGCTGAGAAGCAGGGGTATTATTCCAAAATGGAATGCTATCGAATGTAATAATAAATTTAGAACCCAATGTAGCATAATAAACCTTCGCACCGTTTAGTTTTTCGCCAGTAACATGATGAATATGAGTTAGATCTGCAAGAAATGGGGCGATAAAATTTCCAGTACCATTATTAATTGTTGGAATGGTTGGCATTCCACTTCCTCCCTGGGCTATTAATCTGTTTTCGTCAAACATGATATATCCATTTGATCCGACATAACAGGAAGAATAGGTATTCCAATAATACTTGAAATTAATGCCTAATTGAATCGGACCAATGTTGTTATCATCGCCTAACCCCTCCAATTCAGTGCCAATTGTTGAAATATCAATCCAATCGTAAACTGCTGGATTTGCAGTATTTTGGTTATTGGTCCACCTGTACCCAAAATTGTCTTGACCGGAAGTTCCAATTTGGGCAAACACTTGGTCGAGAAAACCGAATGAAACAAAAATTAATAAATAAAAGTATTTTTTCATGGTTGTTAAATTACTAAATAATGGGCGCAATATAGGGATGATTCGCAATTCGAAATATTGATTTCCTGTTTTTTAACAAATTTTATTTGGTCTGGTATGCGTTAAAAAGTTGATTGTTTGGTTTTTAAGATTCTTTCTCCTCACCAATAGAATTTTCCTCTGGCTCAAGTTCTTTTAATTCAGGAAGTTGATTTATATGATTAATACCAAAATAGTCCATAAATTTTTTGCTGGTTCTATAAAGAGTTGGACGACCTGCACTTTCTGCTTTTCCAGCTATTTCTACCAATTCCTTATCCAAAAGTTTCTGAATGGCATAGTCACAATTTACACCGCGAATTTTTTCAAGATCAGGCTTGGAAACGGGTTGCCTGTAAGCAATAATTGCTAAGGTTTCCATTGCAGAGGTAGATAATCTTTTTTTTACCTTTTGCTTTAATATTGCTCCAACAGAGGGTTGAAAAGCTGGTTTGGTTAAAAATTGGAAACCACCTCCAGAGGCGATTACTTCGAATGGATAATTGTCCGAGAAATATTTATGTTGAAGTTCTGTAATGGCAGAGCTTATAAGTTCTACGCCTATTATGGCTTGAAAGTGATCTTCTATTCCGGTTTGGATTTCTAAAATCGAAATTGGTTCTGAGGCACAAAAAATTATCGCCTCAATATGAAGTCTGAATTGATCTGTCTCCAATTAAAATTATTTAGCCATTTTGGCTTCAATGGAATGTTGTGTATGAGGAACAGCCCTTAATCTTTCTTTTGGGATAAGCTTCCCAGTTGAAATACAAATGCCATAAGTTCCATTTTTTATCCGGATTGCAGCAAATTCTAATTGAGTGGTAAACTTTTGAAGCCTGACAGCCATTTGGTTAAGGTGCTCCTTTTCTGCTGTCTCAGCGCCATCTTCTAATGATAAATGGCCACTCCCGGTTTGCAAAGTTCCCTGATCATTTTTCCGGCTAAGACTATCCCTGATATAAGCCAATTCTTTTTTTGAATTGTTAAGTTTCTCAGAAATAAGAACTTCAAATTCCTTTAAATCTTCCTCGCTATATCGTAGTTGGGGTTCGAATGCTGCTGTCATAGAAATATGTGGTTTTGTAAAAAATTGTGCAAATCTAAATAAATGGAATTAAAATTCGTTTAAAAGTTGAAAATGAAAATTTAAGAATTCTTAACCTTCATTTTCCGAAATTATTGAAAACCTTTGTGCCAATAAAATTCCGGTGGTTTTAGCCTCTGTCTTTATATTTAAATTTTTTGATATGATTCGACCTCAAAGACGATCAAGCCCTGCAAAATCTTTGATTTTAGGCTTGAATATCAGTATGGCAATTGCCTATTTGTTTTGTGGTTTATTTTTGTTTTTTAGCCCCTCCGCAGGAAAAATTCTCCCAGCCGAATACCTAAAGGTAGTTTCTCTGGCCCTTGTTTTGTATGGTTGCTTTCGGGCTTACAGAGCGTATTTGCAATTTACAAGGCCTAAATCTTTATAAAACATTGAAAATTATTAAGTTATATCTTTTCTTGCTTCTTCCATTTGTTTCTTGCACCGATTCAGGAAAAAAAGGGCCTACAGATACTGCCGTTAGTGGCACAATTCATATTGCTGTTGATGAGGCTTTTTTGCCCATTATGGCGACTGAAATTACTTCTTTTCAAGGTCATTATCCAAAGGCTAAAATTATTCCGCATTATGTTTCTGAAGAAAAAGCTTTTAGGCTTCTGCTAGCCGATTCTGTCAGGATGGTTGTTACCGGAAGAACTTTTAATGCTGAGGAAAAAGCTTATTTTAAGTCAATTACCATCACTACAAAGAATTTAAAAATTGCCACAGATGCTCTGGGGGTTGTTTTAAACAAATCAAATCCAGATTCCATGTTAACCATGAGGCAGCTAAAACAAATTTTGACCCAACCCAATTTGACTTGGAAAAATGTGAGTGGAAAAGGACTTAACAATAAGCCAGAACTTGTTTTGGACAAAGAAGGCTCCAGTAACTATTTTGCCTTATTGAATTTGTTAAATGTTAAGGATGAAGAAATAAAATTGAAGCGAGTTTATGCTGGTGGAGACCGTGAAGTGATAAACTATGTTAACCTGCATCCGGGATCTATTGGTTTTATGGGCGTTAACTGGATTAGTGATGAGGAGGATCCAACTCAAACCAGGTTTAAAAATGGTATTCAGGTGGCATACTTAATGCCGGATTCAATCGCTGAATTGTTGGAAAAACATCCTCTTGAAACAAATGAAGAATTTTTTCAACCCTTGCAAGCCTACCTTGCCCAGGGTTTTTATCCATTGACCAGAGATGTTATCGTTTCAAGTCGGGAAGCCAGAACTGGTTTGGCTACTGGTTTTACAGCATGGTTGGCAGGCGATAAAGGTCAACGAATAGTTCTCAAATCCGGATTACTTCCTGCCACAATGCCCATTCGAATTGTGAAAATCAAAAAAGATAACGATTTAACAAATTGACAATTTGTCAGCATAAAATCTTTTTTGGTTTAAATTGTCTAAGTTAGTTTTGTCCCCTCTAAAAAATACAATAATCATAAATAATGAATAAAATTTATTGGATTTCAGCTTTAGCTGTGTTTTCCATTTCATCTTTTTCTAATGCCCAAACTATTTCAGATGGTTTAAGGTTCCTCGATAATGAGCAATTTATAAACGCATCCAAGGTATTCAGAGGACTTGTAACGTCTCAACCTACTGCTTCTAATTTCTATTATCTTGGTAATTTTTACCTTAATCTGGAAAGAAGAGATTCTGCACAGGGAATTTATGCAGATTCTGCCAAATTGTTTTTTGAAAAAGGAGTCGCTGCAGATCCAAAGTTTAATCTCAACTATGTTGGATTAGGTACATACGAAGTATATAAAGAACGTCCTGGTCAGGGTAAGTTATTGATTGACAAAGCTGTTGTGGCTTCAAAAAGTAAAGATGCAGAATTGTTGTATCGGGCAGCAGAGGCTTATGTTGTATATCCGTCAAATGATGCTCTGGAAGCAAACAAGCTTTTGGATGCTGCCATCAAGATAAATAAAAATATCCCGGAATATTATAATTTAAAGGGAGATGCTTTCATGTTGAAAAATGATGGATCTGCAGCTGCTAATAATTATGATGCTGCAAAAAGAATTGCCCCAAATTCAGCTAAAGGCTACATTAATTATGGAAACATTTTGATTCGTGCCAAGAGTTACCAAAAGGCGCTTGAATCTTATTTGGAAGGCATGGCTAAAGACTCTCTTTATGCCCCTGGCTATCGACAATTGGGTGAATTGTACTATAAAGCAGGTAAATACGACAAAGCGATAGAAGCGTACAGTAAATATGTTAGGTTAACTGACCAACGCCCTGAAAATCAGTATCGTTATGGTGCTTTTCTTTTTCTTGCAAAGAAATACGACGAATCAATTTCTGTACTGAATGGGCTTCCATCAAATTATAAAAATGACTTTAGGTTTAGATTATTGGCTTATTCTCAGGCAGAAAAAGGTGAATTTACTGAAGGTATTAAAAATATTGAAATGTTTATGGGTAAAGTTGATACAGCTAATTACTTGCCCTCAGATTTTTATTATTACGGAAAGTTGTTGATCGAAAGTGGAAAAGATACTACCAAGGGATTGTCAATATTGAGTAAAGCTGCCTCGAAGGATTCATCAAAATTGAGCTCCATTAGTGAATTTGGAAAAAAGTTTTTTGATGGAAAAAGATTTTCAAGAGCGGCTGAAGCGTATTCTATGGTTTTGGAACAAGGTAAGAAAGTCAATCAGGATTACTTTAACCTTGCCAATGCCTATTATTTCGGCAAGGAATATGTAAAAGCAGATACTGTTTACAGTCAATTACTTAGAATTCAACCCACTTCCTTGTTGGCTAATTTATTTAAGGCAAGGTGTATTGGTTTGGAAAAACTGGATCCGGATCAGTCAAAGGGCATAGCAAAACCTTACTATGAAAAGTTTACTTTATTGGTTACCCCGGAAACCCAGGAAAAATATAAAAAGCAACTTGTAGAAGCATATAGTTATCTTGGATCTTATTATGCTGTAAGGAAGGATGTTCCACAGGCGCACGCTGCCTGGAATAAAGTTCTTTCCATAGAACCAGAAAATGCCAAAGCCAAAAATGGTTTATTAATTAAATAATATTTTCGGCCTTATTTTTGAGAATCAATCATCAAACAAAATTTAATAAACATGCCTTTCGAATTACCTGCCTTACCTTATGCATACAATGCATTAGAACCTCATTTTGATGCGGAAACTATGGAAATACACCATAGCAGACACCATGCCGCTTATGTTACCAACCTGAATAATGCAGTTGCTTCAGCACCTTATCTGGCTGGAAAAACAATTGAAGAACTCATGGTAGATGCTGCAAAAAATCCAACTGCTGTTAGAAACAATGGCGGTGGGCATTACAACCATTCAATGTTTTGGAAACTATTGAAACCAAACGGTGGTGGAGAACCAAACGGAAGATTGGCAGATGACATCAAAGCGACTTTTGGAAGTTTTGAGAAATTCAAAGAAGAGTTTGCCAAAGCAGCCATTAGTAGATTTGGTTCTGGTTGGGCCTGGTTAATTGTTGCCGATGGTAAATTGGTAATTTCCTCAACGGCAAATCAAGACAATCCAATAATGGATCTTGCAGAAGTTAAAGGAGCTCCGGTTCTTTGTTTGGATGTTTGGGAGCATGCATATTATCTAAAGTATCAAAACAAAAGAGCAGATTACATCAATGCATTTTGGAGCTTGATCAATTGGGATGAGGCAAATGTGAATTATGCCGCTGCGAAATAGAATTCTTTAAATCTGCATAAAAAAAGCCCCGAACAAGGGCTTTTTTTATGAAATACGTTTTCAAAAATTGAATTATTGTTTTCACAAATCTCTCCCAAAATATCTTTTTTAAGTAGCCAATAATAGTTTTCTAGGATTTAGATGTTTTTCAAATTTGAATTCAAATCTAAAGCCGATTTAACATTGAAATAGCCCTTCCTTGGGTCTGAATACTGATTCCAAATTGACTATCACAGGAAAATACCTTTATATTCAAACTCATTATTCTAAGCAAACAATAACCTAAGGGAGCCTCTACTTTATTTTTGATTATTTTTTACTGTCGACAAATTTTGCAGGTAATGGTTTTGTAATTCTATGTCAAAAAAAAGGGCTTTCGGCCCTTTTCTAAAAAACTATTCATCTTCATAACTACCTCCGTCCTCTCCCTGTTGGGCGAAGTTCACGAAGCTCTCAAAATCCTTTTGATATTTGCTGGCCAAATCGTTTTGGCCAGCACCTTTGTAGGCCATAAACAATTGTTGAAGAACATAAACATTGGTTTGAATGTCGAAACTAAACCTACCTGGGTTTTTCGTTTGATAGGTTAAATCCTCAACCGCCCTTTTATGCATGGTAGAGGCTATTTCATCAGCAAGTTTTTTGTTGCCAACCTCAAGCAATAAAGGAATGAATTGTGGTGTATAAACGTCATATTCAGTGGCTTTATCGGGCATCATCTTGAAGCAATAATTTAAAACATCTATCGCCATTTGCCTTTTTGATTTACCACCTTCAGCCTGTGAGGTTAATGACATTTTACTTGAATCTCCACCTTCGGCACTCGATTCATTCAAAAGTTGTGATGCCAACATGTAAAAAGACTTTCGGGCATTTAGAGGAAATCGTTTGTAGTTTTCATCATAATATACATTCGGATTGTCCAGATTTCTCCAGTACATTTTTTTCATCATGTTGTCATACATAACGGGCGTGTTCACAACACCATCAGATGCACCAGCATTGTAAATAGGCATTAGTCTGTAAGCCAAACCTTCAAGTTGTAGATATGGCTTTAAATTCAAGTAGGAGGAACCGGAAAGTGTGGTTGAAAAATATACCGGTCTGCTCCAATCCATATTTGCCAGGATATTCAAAACCACAAAGTCGTTTTTGTACAGGGCGTTTTTGCCAATGGTCCAGGTGATGTTTCTTACAATTCTGTTTTTGTCTCTTGCTGGAACCCAATCCATTGCTGCAACTTTAGCACTATCCACATCCAATGAAAAAGTTTTGGTAGGGTAGGATGCGATACTTTTTCCACCTTGAGTTGCCACCATTACTGCAGAGTTCTCATTTTCAATTAGTTTCATTAACATTCTAAGGTCAATTCCACCTTTTACTGCAGGATTTTCGTAAAATGGGATATAGTCGTTTTTTCCCTGAATGTAATGCTTCAGTTCTAAAGATATTGGCAAAGGTGTTGATTCATAAGCCTTTTTCTTCATTTGGCCAACATACCAATCTGTTCCCAATAGTGAAAGATTGCAAACACGCACATCCGTCCTAAAGCCTTCAACTTCCTGAGCATACCAAAGGGGGAAAGTATCGTTATCACCTCCGGTAAACAGAATGGCATTTTTCGCACAGGAATTCAGAAGATTTTTAGCAGAATCCACAGAATGGTAACGCTGTGATCTATCGTGATCATCATAAGCTGCTTTTACCATTACAACAGGGACAATCAAACAAATTATTGTTGCTAGAATTCCTGCTGTAACTTTATTCTTGAGTAATTTCTCTAAAAGATCGGCTATAAACAAAACACCTAGGCCAATCCAGATACAAAATGCATAATACGAACCTGCAAAGGTATAATCCCGCTCTCTGGGTTCAACTGGTGGTTGATTCAGATAAATGATGATGGCAATTCCTGTAAAAAAGAAAAGGAGACCAACTATGAATGCATTTTTGCCTTTTCTGTTGTATTGAAAAAATAAACCGGCAATCCCTAAAATTAGTGGAAGTGCATAATATCGGTTTCTTGCTTTGTTTTTGGTGATTGAATCAGGAAGGCCTTTGTCGCTTGCAAATGGCGACAACACGCCTGCATCCTGGACATCCGATTCCCGACCTATAAAATTCCAACCAAAGTATCTCCAATACATGTGCCCTATTTGGTATTTGAAAAGGAATGCAATGTTTTGGCTAAAAGATGGTTTGGCTTCAGGATCTGCCGGAAGTTTTACCCAACGTTTGTATGCTGCAATGTGATTGCCTTGAGGGCTGTAAATCCTGGGCAACAAGGTTTTGTCTTTACTTGCATATTCCTGGATCATTTTCTTTTCAATTACATCATACTTGTCAGTTCCTTTCAAATACACCGGATCACCTTCTTTGGTGGCAATTGGTGAGGCGTTGTACTGTGGTCCGTATAACAAAGGACGATCTCCGTACTGCTCTCTTTTTAAGTAACTTACGAATGTAATAGCGTTTTCAGGATCATTCTCGTCAATCGGCGGATTGAAGTTGGATCGAATTAAGATTATACCATAAGAAGCATATCCAATCAAAACAAAAGCAAAACCTAAAAGGGCTGTATTTGCAAGGACTTTACCATGTTTTTGTGTGTAATTGATTCCATAAACCAGTGAGCCTAAGAAAAGAATAACGAAGAAAATAATTCCTGAATTGAAAGGAAGCCCTAAACTATTAACAAAAAAGATTTCAAAGCTATTGGCCACAGATGGCAATCCTGTGATAACTCCAACCTGAATTACACCAAGAATAACCAGACTTACCAGGAATGTATAAATCATCCCTTTCCATGAAAAGTCGTATCTTCTGAAATAATATACATAAGCCATTGCAGGAATGGTAACAAGGTTTAGCAAGTGGACACCAATGGATAGTCCCATCATATAGGCAATGAAAATCAGCCATCTATCTGCATGAGGTTCGTCTGCAACAGCATCCCATTTTAATATGCCCCAGAAAACAACTGCAGTAAAAAAACTTGACATTGCATAAACCTCTGCTTCAGCTGCAGAAAACCAGGCGGAATCACTAAATGTGTAAGCAAGACCACCGATTAAGCCAGATCCAATTACCCCAATGGTTTGTCCCAATGAAAGCTCTTCTCCATTTTCTACTACTAACTTTCTGGCCATTAAGGTAATAGACCAAAACAGAAATAAGGAAGAAAAGGCTGAACACAGAACAGATACCATGTTAACCCAAAATGCAACCTGAGTCACATCGCTTCCCGCCAACATGGAAAACATTCTACCAACCAATAGGAAAAATGGCGCTCCAGGAGGGTGGGGAACCATAAGCTTGTATGATACTGCTATAAATTCACCGCAATCCCAAAAGCTACCTGTGGGTTCAACTGTGGCGGTGTAGGTGTAAGTGGCAATGGCAAATACCAGCCAGCCAACCAGATTATTTAATCTTTGGAACGAGGTCATTAATTACTTAATTGTTTTGAAATAAGGAACTTAGAACAATGAAAAGGTTTTCCTTCATGTTAATTAAGGGCGCAAAACTAGTGAAAAACAAGGCTTTGACAAGTTTTACTAGTATTTGCTTGCTAATTGTTTAATTGAAGTTTTTGAAATATTTGAATTTTGTTAGGCTTGATTCTTGATTTTCCAGTTTTTTAAAGTTTGAAAATCTACCTGGCATCGGAGTTAGATTTTTATTTTGATTGGCTTTTGAGGTCAGTTAAACTTAATTTAAAAAGCCAAAATCAATTATTTTGGTTCATCGTTTTAATTATTGATTGGGCTTTAAACCAGAATATGTTTTGGGTAAAACGAATTATTATTAAAAAGAAACAGATTTTCAAATGCTTTATTTTTCCTTGAATAGAGCCAATAGTTTATAGTTTTGCGCTTAGAATTACCTTTTAATTCTGTTTCCAAATTTCCTGATTTTTATTGTCATATGACTCAGACCGAATACATCGAAAAAAACAAACAGCGCTTCCTGGACGAACTTTTTGATTTGTTGCGCATTCCTTCCATTTCTGCAGATTCTGCTTTTACAAAAGATGTAAGGCGAACTGCTGAATTTGTGGCTGAAAAACTAAAAGCCGCTGGTGCTGACAAAGTGGAACTTTGCGAAACAGCAGGATTTCCAATTGTATATGGTGAAAAAATGATTGATCCAAAATTGCCAACCGTTTTGGTTTATGGCCATTATGATGTGCAACCTTCTGCACCTGATGATCTTTGGATAAGTCCTGCTTTTGAACCCGTTATCCGTAAAACTGAGATTCATCCCGAGGGTGCCATTTTTGCACGTGGTTCCTGCGATGACAAAGGCCAGATGTATATGCATGTGAAGGCTTTTGAAACCATGATGGCTACCAATACCCTGAAATGCAATGTCAAATTCATGATTGAAGGCGAGGAAGAAGTAGGTAGCGGCAACCTTGGCCCATTTTGTATAGCCAATAAAGAGCGGCTAAAAGCGGATATGGTTTTGATTTCTGATACCTCCATGATTGCCAACGATTGTCCTTCCATTGATGTTGGCCTTCGTGGTTTAAGTTATATTGAAGTGGAAGTTACAGGCCCAAAAATTGACTTACACTCAGGTGTTTATGGTGGCGCAGTTGCAAACCCAATCAACACCCTGGCCAAAATGATTGCCAGTATGCATGATGAAAACAACCACATCACCATTCCTGGATTTTATGACAAGGTTGCCGAACTATCAGCCGTAGAAAGGGCAGAATTAAACAAAGCACCATTTGATCTGGAGGCCTATAAAAAAGATTTGGACATATCGGATGTTTGGGGCGAAAAAGGCTACACAACCCTTGAAAGGACAGGTATTCGTCCAACTTTAGATGTTAACGGAATTTGGGGAGGTTATACGGGTGAAGGTTCAAAAACCGTTTTGCCATCCAAGGCATTTGCCAAAATATCCATGCGGTTGGTGCCAAACCAAAGTTCTGATGAAATTACCGAACTTTTCAGAAAGCATTTTGAAAACATTGCACCAGCTGGAGTTAAGGTAGTTGTAAAACCGCATCATGGTGGAGAGCCCGTTGTAACACCAACCGATTCAAAAGAATATTTAGCAGCAGCCAGAGCCATGGAACGAACTTTTGGCAAAAAACCGATTCCAACCCGAGGTGGAGGCAGCATTCCAATTGTGGCATTGTTCAAAAAGGAACTGGGCTTAAGTTCTGTGCTTTTTGGTTTTGGATTGGATAGCGATGCTTTGCATAGTCCTAATGAAAACTTTGGCGTGGTGAACTACTTCAATGGGATCAAAACCATTCCAGTGTTTTTTGAGGAGTACGGAGGGTAAAGGAAAGTTACTCTGACGATATTTTAAAAAATATCGTCAGAGTAACTTGGATTAGTGAACATCCTTCCAAAAAGGAATTTCATGTTTTCCGAATTCTTTCCGGACATGTTTAAGATATTCTTCATTGCCAATATTTGTTTTTAATAGTGAGTCGAAAATCTGTGGTTTTACCCTGACGATCAATTTATGAGGTCCATTTTTTAAGTGGCTAATATCAACCATATTAATAATGCCGATTTCGCTTATATCAGGAGTATACCGGCTATTCCATTTGGTTTCTTTGAAAAGACTATCATCTATGGTTATTTCATATAAATTGGAAAGCAGGAATTCTTTTTTGACCTTATTGGTTGATTCTTTTGCTACCGCTGATTCCAGATTTTCTTGCTCCTCTGGATTTATAATTTCAAGAATGTCATCAGTCCTTTTGGTGTACCTTATCGAAACCTGTAAATAATTATTTTCAATTATTAGTGATGGGATATGAACCTTTGCAAGCCTGGCATGTTCTGAAATTTTATCTTCATAGTTTATGTCGTCAACGGACCAATTATCCGCCATTTTTTCTTTGTACTCTCGGGTATCAAAAACATTAGGCCAATGCATAATTCTATAGATTGAAAGGTAAACAGTAACCAAAGTCAAACCAAGAAAGACGAAACTACCGCTGATAAAAAACTTCCATCTTACATTGGTACTAAACAGAGAAAGCGGTCTCGAATAGATCAACCTAAGACTAATGATGTCGAAAAAATAGAAAACAGGAAAAAGTAAGTAGGATAGATATGGAATTCGTCTCAAAAATCCAAAACCAAATAAATCCACCAAATAAATTAAAATTGAATATGCATAATAATCAGAAATAAATTCATAAAAGCTTGGAAAATAATGATTAAACACCAAAGCCGAGGCAACAATTAAACTAAAACCAAGGATTGCTATTGTTGATAAGATGGTCATAAAAATGACCAATCCGGAAAGCCGGTCCACCTGCATAATATATGCCTGGAGGTCCCCTTCTTTTTGCTTAAAGAAAGGAGGCTTTTGTTTCAATCTCCCTGTATTGATTCCTTGAGGAAAAACGAAATTTATACATACCATTGCCAGCCAAAAGGACCGGAGAAAAAGGTGTAGGATGAATCCATTCGTTAGAATTTTAATTCCCAAAATACCCAGTATTATATAGATAGCACCTCCTGAAAAATCAGACGTTATTCTACTGGTTTGTATCCAATCCAGAAATAAATCAGGTGCCTGAAGGAGCGTAAAAACTGCACCACCAGAAATAAGTAGCTCTATTTCCCATGAGTTATCCTGCAATGCCTGGAGCCATTTTGGGACTGGCGTTATTTTGTCTTCCATCTTATAAATTCGTTTTTGATTTGGTAGTGCTAAATAATTGTCAAAGGAATTTTATTTCATGTTTTCGGCTAAAAACACCTCCAAAGCCCTGTAAAATTCTAATCGGTTTTCTTCCTTTGAAATGTTGTGACCTTCATTGTCTTTCATCAACAAAGTAACCGGAATTCCCTTCGCTTTCAATTGGTCAGCCATTTGCTGCGATTCCTGCCAAGGTACTCTTGGATCATTTTTACCTTGCCAGATCAACATCGGGATTCTTGCTCTTTCAAAATGTCTGAGAGGCGATGCCTTGGCCATATAAAGACTGTCAGTTTTTGGATTGCCCATTCGCACATTCATAACCGATTCGAATTTCTTTTTTCCTTCGGTAAGCCCTCTGTAAAATGAAAAAAGATCAGATGGACCACAAGCGGAAATGGCACATTTATACTTCTCAGTGTGGAATATTGCCCCATAGTTTGCTGCATAGCCACCCCAGCTACCCCCATAAATTGCAACCCGGTTTTTGTCTGCTATTCCCTTTTTTAACAGCCAATCCACGCCATCTGCAATATCATTATTCATTTTGTCCCAGGCTTTGAATGAGGAAGAATAGTGCTTTTTTCCATACCCTCTGGAGCCTCTGAAATCCATATAAAATACGAGGTAACCTCTGTTTGCAAGAAATTGAAATTGACCATCATAAGCCCACTCATCTCTTGTCCAGGGTCCGCCATGGGCAAATACTACTGTAGGTAAATTCTTTAAAGGTTGATTTTTGGGTGCCATTATGTATCCATGAATAGCTATCCCGTCTCTTGTGGTATATTCAACCGGCTTTAAATCTGCCAGATCTTCTATGGCAAGTTCAGGATTTTCAGAAGCGATCTTTTGCATTTCCTCTCCCGTTTTGTTAAACAAATAATATTCTCCAGGATTCTTATCGCTTGAAACATAAATCAAATAATGCCCATCCATCGTTTCGGCTATGACACTGATATTACTACCTGGAAATGCCTTAAAAAATCGGTCGAAATTTTCTTGCGTTTCTTTATCTGTAAAATAATATTGCTCTTTCCAATCGTAGTATTTTATGTAAAGTAGTTTGGTGGTTGTGCTACTGAAATGCATTTCTCCGTTTATGTCATATTGTTTATTTTTAAGAAGGGTGGCTATTTCTTTCTGTGATTCGGGATCGAATACCACCGCTTCAAATTTATCTCTTCCAAGGTTTGAAAATGCGTAAATAAATTTGTTATCAGCTGTAAATGAGTTGAAGAGAATTTGGTCCTCCATGTCAGTTTCCAGAATTATCCTGAAAGGTTCATTTTCACTATTTCTATAGTATGAAACGTTTTTTTTATGTTCATTAATTCCAGTCACGAGTCTGATCATATTTTGGGTATCAAAAACATACTTCTCGTCCGCCAAATTAAAATTTCGCAACACACACTTGGGCTTATCAACTCCAAAAGGATCTAAAAGGTAAATTCCATTAGCCGTGTCATTGATTTGAAGATCTGCAAAAATTTTGTCTTTTGTCATCTTCAAGACTTCTGCATTTGGTTTTTGGTAAGGTGTTAAATCCTCTTTTTTGAGTGAATTGATGTTTAAAGTGAACAAATGATAATTTTCATCACCGTTATGATCTATTCGAATAATCATCAGACTGTCGTTTAACCAATAATAGTTTCTCACGTTGTTATCGGCATAGCTGGTAACCCGTTTAATTTCTTTGGTCTTTATATTTTCAAGGAAAACGTTCCTATGTTTTTCGTAACTTGAGAAGTAAGAGTAATATTTTCCATCAGGAGAAATATCGAACCTACTTTTCTCAGAGGTTTTATAAAATAACGCCAAATCAATTTTCTTGTCAGAGATCTGAGGAAATACTGGGATTATAATGAAATATAAAAAATATAGAGTTATTGGAAGAATGTTTTTAACCATAACCCCAAAAGTCGCAAGTAAATTTGATTTCGTAAAAAAGTAGCCGGTGTTTTGTTTTTGTTTGATTTTCTGGCTATCCTTTATTATTGCGATTTTGCATCATTTAAGGTCAAAGTTCCCCTAACCCATTTGGAGATTGTTAGGACCTCCGGTAATTTTTTTGGTTCAGACTTGCAATGGCTTGTTGGATTCTTTTATAAATTTGTAAAAAAAAAGAAATGCAATCCCAATCCACTGCCAATTTTCATAATCTTCTTTCTCTTTTTCAGGTACTTAGTGTGGAAGAGAAGGAGATTTTTTATCTTAAAATTGCCGAACAAAGAGCTGTTCCAGAATGGCAGAAAGAACTTGTAAGGCAACGAAAAAAGGAAAGTGATGGTGTATCAGAATCCTGGGTAACAGAAGCCGATTTTCTAAAAAGCCTTGGCTAAAAATAGATTTGAACTTATTGTTCAGGAAAGTGCAGCAAATGAAGTGGTAAAATCATTGGTTTAATATAGCTGAGGAAAACAAAAAAACTACACTTCAATTTCTCCTGCTTCATAAAGCGTTTCCGGATCTATATCTGCCTCATTTGCCCATGAAATGGTATCGAAATTAACTCTTACTGTGTTGAACATATCTTTCTGGTTTAGATCCTTAAAAATACCAATATTTAAATAAGGTCTCATATCAAATTTTTTTACTTCTCCATTTGAAAAGGCAAGTCTTAACTGAAAATCTGAAAGTGGAGTAACTTCAACTACAGCTGGATACATATTTTTTTTAACTAAGTGGTTTAATAGAAAATGGTTTTTCCCCTTTTTGGCAAAGTTCCCAATTTGCTAAAAGAGCATCTTTATGAATTTCAACCCAGGCTGCCACTAATTTTAATTGTTTCCTGGAAAGTTTTCCACTAATTAATTCACCGTTTTCAAGGTCAATAACTGCGGTATCATTTTGATAATAGACATGAATGTGCGGTGGGTTATGTTCTTTTGGTGCAAAATACATTCGGATTATTATCCCAAAAAACATAGAAATGGTTGGCATTGGAAGGCTTTTTTTGTGTAAATATAAAACAGAAAACCTTAGAGTTTTAAATTAGCAAATTTTCTTAATTCCAATTTTGTAAATAATAATTCTACCCCATCTTAAACTTAGCCTTCAACATAGCCAATTGTTGTTCCTGGCTCACTTCGGGTTTTGGGGCTGCCGAAACTGGCTTTTTTTCTTTCTGCTCTTCCTTCATGGTCAAAGAAATACGCTTTCTGGAAATATCTACTTCAACTACGGTTACCTGAACTTTCTGACCCAACTTAACCACTTCATTTGGATCTTTGATAAATCGGTTGGCCATTTGACTGGTGTGCAAAAGCCCATCCTGATGAACCCCGATATCCACAAATGCACCAAATGCTGTGATGTTGGTAACCACGCCTGGAAGTTTCATTCCGGGTCTGAGGTCGCTCATTTTTTCTATGCCATCTGCAAACTGGAAGGCCTCATATTGCTCTCTTGGATCACGACCGGGCTTGGCCAATTCGCTTACAATATCTTTTAAGGTAGGCAGTCCAACATCCTGACTAACATACTTTTGGATCGAAATTTTTTGCCTTAATTCAGCACTGGCAATCAAGTCTTTGGTTTCGCAATTCAGGTCTTTTGCCATTTTGGAAACCAGCTCATAGCGCTCAGGATGAACAGCAGAAGCATCCAATGGATTTTTAGCATTCCTGATTCTCAAAAAGCCTGCGCATTGTTCAAAAGCCTTATCGCCCATTCGTGGTACTTTTTTAAGGGCTGCTCTGGACGCAAAAGGCCCGTTTTCATTTCTGTAATCCACCACGTTTTGGGCAAGCATTGGGCCCAATCCGGCCACATAACTGAGAAGCTGTTTACTGGCTGTATTTACTTCAACGCCAACCGCATTCACACTGCGCATCACCACATCATCCAGGCTGGACTTTAAAAGTTTTTGATCCACATCGTGCTGATATTGCCCAACGCCAATGGATTTAGGATCGATTTTAACCAATTCCGCCAAAGGATCCATCAATCTTCGTCCAATGGAAACTGCTCCACGCACAGTAATATCTTCTTTTGGAAATTCCTCTCTTGCTACTTCCGAAGCCGAATAAATGGAGGCGCCACTTTCGTTAACCGGCACAACCACAATGTTTTTGGGCAGGTTCAGGTTTTTGACAAAAGTCTCGGTTTCTCGTCCGGCCGTTCCATTTCCAATGGCTATGGCTTCAATGTCATACACATGAATTAAATGTTGAATAGTTTTGCCAGCCTGGTTAATCTGACGTTGTGGCTCATGGGGGTAAATGGCCTCAAAATGAGCGAGTTTACCCTGTGCATCTAAACAAACAACTTTGCAGCCAGTTCTAAATCCCGGATCAATGGCCAATGTCCTTTTTTGGCCCAAAGGTGCTGCCATGAGCAATTGCCTTATGTTTTCCGCAAATATCCGAATGGCCTCTACATCAGCCTTTTCTTTGCTATCCAGACGCATTTCAGTTTCAAGTCCTGGTTTCATCAGCCTCTTAAACCCATCTTTAATCGCCAATTCTACCTGCCTCCCGCAGGCGTTATGAGATTTTATCCAGCGACTGTTCAGTTTGTCAATCGCCAATTCTTCATCTGGTGAAATATCCAAACTTAATATTTGTTCTGCCTCTGCTCTACGAATGGCTAAAACCCTGTGGCTTGGTGCCTGAAACAAGGGTTCCGCCCACTCAAAATAATCTCTGTATTTCTGACCTTCAGATTCTTTACCAGGAAAAACTTTGGCACTTAAAACAGCAGTTTTCTTAAAAACAGAACGGATTTGTTGCCTGGTATCGGAATCTTCATTTATGATTTCAGCTATAATGTCTCTGGCTCCAGCCAATGCTTCGTCAATATTTTGAACACCCTTTTCCAAAGAAATAAACTTTTCAGCTTCAGTGTCTAGTGGTAAATGGCTTTGCTCCAGTATTTTAAATGCCAGCGGTTCAAGTCCTTTTTCTCTGGCTATGGAGGCTCTGGTTTTTCGCTTTGGTTTATATGGTAAATACAAATCTTCTAAAACAACCATTGTATCACAGGCTATGATTTTTTTTAGCAGCTCGGGGCTCATTTTGCCTTGTTCCTCAATGCTTTTAATAACAGCCTCTTTGCGTTTTTCTAAAACCTCAATCTGGGTAAGCCGGTCTCTGATGGCAGCTATTTGCACTTCATCCAAACTACCCGTTACCTCTTTTCTATATCGTGCTATAAATGGAATGGTGGCACCTTCTTCCAATAGTTTTTGAACGGATGCAACTTGTGTTTTGCTGATTGACAGCTCTTTGGCTACCAATTCTATCATCGAATCTACTTTGCTTAACATGGCTGCAAATGAAGACTGCTTTTTTGGAACAAAGAAGTGAAGACCCCGATTTCTTCTATTATTGTAACAACTGTGTTTTAATTAACAAATTGAGAAAAATAGAATTATTGAACTAGGCATTTAACATACGCCAAAAAAGTGTTATATTTGAGCAAAAAGCAAATAGTCATGGAAAAAGCGTTTCAAAGTATCAGCATTTCTGAGTTCCAT